>CAZSYX010000006.1:0-78725 GCA_964610575.1 uncultured Burkholderiaceae bacterium | reverse complement strand
TCCCACTCGATCGTCGCCGGCGGTTTGCCGCTGATGTCGTAGACGACGCGATTGATGCCGCGCACCTCGTTGATGATGCGGTTTGACACCCTGGCCAGCAGGTCGTGTGGCAGGTGTGCCCAGTGCGCGGTCATGAAGTCCTGCGTCTGCACCGCGCGCAGCGCGACGACGTATTCGTAAGTGCGACCGTCGCCCATCACGCCGACGCTCTTGACCGGCAGGAAGACCGCAAAGGCCTGGCTCGTCCTGTCGTACCAGCCGCTGACGCGCAGCTCTTCGATGAAGATGGCGTCGGCCCGGCGCAGCAGTTCGGCGTGCTCGCGCCGCACCTCGCCGAGGATGCGCACGCCCAGACCCGGGCCCGGGAACGGGTGCCGATAGACCATCTGGTGCGGCAGGCCGAGCGCGTCGCCCAGCTTGCGTACCTCGTCCTTGAATAGCTCGCGCAGCGGCTCGAGCAGCTTCAGGTGCAGCGTCTCAGGCAAGCCGCCGACGTTGTGGTGGCTCTTGATCGTGGTGGCCTTCTTGGTCTTGGCGCCGGCTGATTCGATCACGTCGGGATAGATCGTTCCCTGCGCCAGCCACCTGGCGTTCGGCAGCTTCGCCGCCTCCTCCTGGAACACGTGCACGAACTCGCGGCCGATGATCTTGCGTTTGGCCTCAGGATCGGCGACGCCGGCGAGGCTCGCCATGAAGCGTGCGCTGGCGTCGACGTGCACCAGCCGCAGGCCCATGTGCTTCTCGAAGGTGTCGATCACCTGCGCGCCCTCGTTCAGCCGCAGCAATCCGGTGTCGACGAACACGCAGCTCAGCTGCGAGTCGATCGCGCGGTGGATCAGCGCCGCCGCCACCGACGAGTCGACGCCGCCGGACAGGCCGAGGATCACCTCCTCGGCTCCCACCTGGGCACGGATCCTCGCGATCGCCTCGGGCACGTAGTCGGGCATGTTCCAGTCGCCCGCGCAGCCGCAGATCTCGCGCACGAAGCGGGTCAGGATCGCCTGGCCCTGCAGCGTGTGCGTGACCTCCGGGTGGAACTGCACGCCATAGAAGCGGCGCTCCTCGTCGGCCATGCCGGCGATCGGGCAGCTCTCGGTCGAAGCCATCAGCTTGAAGCCGGGTGGCAGTTCGACGACACGGTCGCCGTGACTCATCCATACCTTGAGCATCCCGTGGCCTTCCGGCGTGCGGAAGTCCTCGATCCCGCCGAGCAGCCTGGTGTGGCCGCGCGCCCGCACCTCGGCGTAGCCGAACTCGCGATGGTGACCGCCCTCGACCCGGCCGCCGAGCTGCTGCGCCATCGTCTGCATGCCGTAGCAGATGCCAAGCACCGGCACGCCGAGCGCGAACACATCGGCCGGTGCCCGATCGGTCGATTCCTCGTATGCCGACATGTGGCTGCCGGAGAGGATCACCCCCTTCGGCGCAAAGTCGCGGATGAACTGCCCGGAAACCTCGCCGGGATGGATCTCGCAGTACACGCCGGCTTCGCGCACCCGGCGGGCGATCAGCTGCGTCACCTGCGAGCCGAAATCGAGGATGAGGATCTTTTCGTGGTTCATCTATGGTGCCGTTGCGTCGGCCGACGAAGCCGCCCCCTCTCCCCTTCCCCCTCTCCCGCAGGGGGAGAGGGGAAATGGTCGGCGGGACTGAGTCCCGAAATCATTCGACGCGGTAATTCGGCGCCTCCTTGGTGATCTTCACGTCGTGCACGTGCGACTCGCGCGCGCCGGCGGCCGTGATCTCGACGAACTCGGCGCGCGTGCGCATCTCGTCGATGCTGCGGCAGCCACAGTAGCCGAGCGCCGAGCGAATGCCGCCGGCAAGCTGGAAGATGATCGTCAGCATGCTGCCCTTGTACGGCACCATGCCTTCGATGCCCTCGGGGACGAACTTGTCGACGTTGGCGTCGTTGTCCTGGAAGTAACGCTCGGCCGAACCCTGCTGCATCGCCCCCAGGCTGCCCATGCCGCGATAGCTCTTGTACGAGCGGCCCTGGTACAGGATCACCTCACCGGGCGCCTCCTCTGTGCCGGCAAACATGCTGCCGAGCATGACGCTCCACGCGCCGGCGGCGAGCGCCTTGGCCACATCGCCGGAGTAGCGGATGCCGCCGTCGGCGACCAGCGGCACACCGGTGCCGGCCAGCGCCTTCGACACATTGGCCACCGCAGTGATCTGCGGCACGCCGACACCGGTGACCACGCGCGTGGTGCAGATCGAGCCGGGGCCGATGCCGACCTTGACGCCGTCGGCGCCGGCATCGAGCAGCGCCCTGGCCGCCGCGGCGGTGGCGATGTTGCCGCCGATCACGTCGACCTGCGGGAAGTTCTTCTTGACCCAGGCCACGCGGTCGAGCACGCCCTGGCTGTGGCCGTGCGCGGTGTCGACCACCAGCACGTCCACACCCGCCTTCACCAGCAGTTCGGCGCGCTCCTCGGAATCGGCGCCGGTGCTGATCGCCGCGCCGACACGCAGCTTGCCCAGTTCGTCCTTGGCGGCGTTCGGATGCTCGGTGGCCTTGGTGATGTCCTTCACGGTGATCAGGCCGCGCAGATTGAACCCGTCGTCGACCACCAGCACGCGTTCGAGCCGGTGCCGATGCATCAGCGCCTTGGCCTCCTCCAGGCTGGCGCCCTCGTGCACGGTGACCAGCTTCTCGCGCGGAGTCATGATCTCGGACACCCGTGCGTCGAGCCGATCCTCGAAGCGCAGGTCGCGATTGGTGACGATGCCCACCACCCGCCTGCCCTGGACCACGGGCAGGCCGGAGATCCGGTTCGTCCGCTGCAGCTCGATCGCCTCGCGCACGCTCATCTCGGGCGAAATGGTGATCGGGTCGCGCAGCACGCCGGCCTCGAAGCGCTTGACCCTGGCAACCTCGGCGGCCTGCTTCTGCGGGCTGAGGTTCTTGTGGATGATGCCGATGCCGCCCTCCTGGGCCAGGGCGATGGCCAGCCCAGCTTCGGTCACCGTGTCCATGGCGGCGGACACGAGCGGCAGGTTCAGCGCAATGTTGCGCGTGAGGCGGGTGGCAAGCTGGGTGTCGCGGGGCAGGACGGCCGAATAGGCCGGCAGGAGGAGAACGTCATCGAAGGTCAGCGCTTTTTCGCTCAACCGCATAGCAAATCCTCATGACGCAAAAGCGGATTATACGCAGGCACCCTACGGGCCGGCCTAGGCTGCATGGGCGAACGCGATGCGATTGCCAGCGCACCGTGTGCTCAATGACAATCCCCCTTGCATCCGGAGGATTCGCGATGAACCTGGCCCACACGCTGCTGCTGGCCGCCGTTTCGGCCGCGGCGCTCACCTGCTCGATGCCTGCTGCGGCGCAGTGGGCGTGGCGCGATGCAGCCGGCAAGATGGTCTATTCAGACCAGCCGCCGCCCAAGTCGATTCCAGCCAAGGACATCGTTCGCCAGCCGGCAACGCCGTCTGCTTCCCGGCAGCGAGCCGCGGCCGAAGCGCAGGGTGAAGCCCCCGCCGAGGCGAAGGCCAAGGCGGAGCCCTCGCGTCCTCCCGCCCCGCCCGCCGCCCCGACCGTTGCCGAGCGCGAGATCGAGTCGAAGCGGCGCCAGCAGCTGCTGGCCGAAGCCGAGAAGAAGGCCGCCGATGAAGAGGCGCGGCAGGCACAGTCTGCCGAGAACTGCGAGCGGCTGCGCGCCTATCAGCGCGCGCTTGAAGCCGGCCACCGCATCGCCCGCGTCAACGCCGCCGGCGAGAAGGAAATCCTCGGCGACGCACAGCGCGCGGCCGAAATGGAACGCACGCGGTCGCAGATCGAGCAGCAATGCCGCTGAGCCGATGCGCGCCTACGCCGCCGCTGCCCTGCCCTCCCTGCGCCGGCGCCGTACCGCCACCCTGAGCCTGCGCGCCTCCTTCGGGTCGATCGTCAGCGGACGGTAGATCTCGACGCGGTCGCCGTCGTGCAGAAGATCGGCCAGGGTCCGTCGCTGGCTGAACAATCCCACCTCAAGTTCCGCGCCCGCCAGTTCGGGCACCTGGTGGCGGACTTCGCTTGCCTCGATCGCCTCGCGCAGCGTGGCCGGCGCGGGCAGCAGCAACGTCCGCTCGAACGCAAGGTCGGGCCGCAAGTAGACGACGCTGACTCGCAGGCGCGTGGGTTCAGCGGATTTCATAGAGCGCCTCGGCCCGCCGGGTGAACGAATCGACCAGCGAGCCGGCAATGCCCTCGAACACCGGCGCAATCGCCCGGCCCAGCAGGCCCGGCGCGAAGTCGTAGTGCAGGTCTAGGTGCACCTTGCACGCGTCCTCGCGCAGCGGCCGGAAATGCCAGTCGCCCGACAGGCGCCTGAATGGCCCGTCGACCAGCGCCATGTGGATGCTTTCCGGCGCCCGGTTGTCATTGCAGGTGGTGAAGCGGCTGCGCACGCCGCGATAGTGGATCTCGATCGTCGCGTCGATCAGGCCGTCACGCCGCGGGCGCACATGCGTGCCCGCGCACCAGGGGAGGAAGCTCGGGTAGTCCGCGACCGCGGCGACGAGCTCGAACATCTGCCCGGCGGTGTACGGAACGAGGACGCTGCGTTCGACGCGATGCATGATTGATAAGATCAAATCATAGCGGCGGGTCTGCCGCAGGATCTGCATCAGGGCCGCCGATGTCCATCGTCCAGAACAAGAAGGCCTTCTTCGACTACACGGTCGAAGAGCGCTTCGAGGCCGGCCTGGTGCTCGAGGGTTGGGAGGTCAAGGCCATTCGCGCCGGGCAGGTGCAGCTCAAGGAAGCCTATGTCATCGTGCGCGGCGGCGCGATATTCCTGCTCAACGCCCACATCACGCCGCTGAAGACCGCTTCCACGCACATCCAGCCCGAGCCGACGCGAACGCGCAAGCTGCTGCTCAATGCCGCCGAGATCCGCAAGCTGATCGGCAAGGTGGAGCGGTCGGGATACACGCTGGTGCCGATCGACCTGCATTACAGCAAGGGCCGCATCAAGCTGGAGATCGGCCTGGCCAAGGGCAAGCGGCAATTCGAGAAGCGCGATGCGACGCGCGAGAAGGACTGGAAGCGCGAGCAGCAGCGGCTGATGAAGCAGTCGAGGCGCTGACCGCGGGCGGGCGTGCCGGCGATTCGATCTGGCGCAAGAAGGACTCCGTCGGAAGCACTTAACGTGGCGCCAAAAGGGGAGTACGCATGAGCGGACTGCGGAAGGTGCTGATCGTCGACGACGAGCCCAACATCCTGATGGCGCTCGAGTTCCTGTTCAAGCGCAGCGGCTACGACGTGCGGCTGGCACGCGACGGCGGCGAGGCGCTGAAGGAGGTCGATGCCTGGCGGCCCGATGTGATGCTGCTGGACATCATGATGCCGGTGAAGAACGGCTACGAGGTCTGCCAGACGGTACGAGAAAGGCCGGAGCTCGCGGCCATGAAGATCGTCATGCTGTCGGCCAAGGGCGGCGAGGCGGAGATCAGCAAGGGTCTGTCGCTCGGCGCCGACCGCTACGTGACTAAACCGTTCTCGACGCAGGAACTGCTGGCCACCATCGACCAGGTGCTCCAGCCGGGCGCGGCAGGCAGGCAATGAGAGCACCCAAGGGGATCGCGCTGTGGGTGGGCGCCGCCAGCGCCAGCGTGCTGCTGGTGATCGGCATCGGCGCGGTGTTGCAGTACGTGGCCGCCGGATCCGAGAACCGGCCGCACTTGATCGAGGTGGTGAGCGACGGCCTGCCGGCGGTGTTCTTCGGCACGGCGATCCTGATGGTCGCGGCCGGCATGGGGGCCAGCTGGCTTTTCCGCCGCCATCCGCACGCGGCCCGGCAGCTCGCCGAGCAGTCGCGCAGCCTGCTGGCCGCCGAAAAGGGGTTCCGCGTTTCCACCGCCGGCGCGCCGCCGCTGGCGGAGCTCGCCGGCGTGATCAATCAGCTCGCCGACGCGTACCACGGCATCGAGCACGACCTCGAGACCCGCAGCGCCGAGACGCGCGCCCGCGTCGAGGAGGAGCGCGACCGCTTCGTGGCGCTGATGTCGGAGCTGTCGCAGGGCGTCGTGGTCTGCAACGCCGATGGCCGCATCCTACTGTACAACCCGCGCGCCGCGGGGCTGCTGGCCCCCTCCGGGCCCGACCGCCACGGCGACTACACGCCGCTCGGCCTCGGCCGCTCGGTGCTGGCGCTGCTCGACCGCAACCAGGTCGCCCATGCGCTGGACATGCTGCAGCACCAGATCGGCCACGTCGACCGGCCGCAGGCGCGCTTCGTCGCCTCGGCGGCCAACGGCGCCCTGCTGCGCGTGCAGGTCGCGCCTTTCCTCGGCGCCGGGCGCAAGCTCGCCGGGCTGGTGTTCACGCTCGACGACGTCGGCCAGCTCATGGGGCGCGAGAGCCAGCGGCTTCGCCTGTTGCAGTCGCTCGCAACCGGCGTGCGCGCTCCGGTGGCCAACCTGCGCGCGGCGACGGAGAACCTGGTCTCTTTCCCCGACATGCCGGCTGACCGGCGCGAGCAGTTCGTCGAGATCGCCGCGTCCGAGGCGCGGGTGCTGACCGAGAGGCTGAACACCGCCCTGCTCGCCTATGCCGACGCGCTGAAGGGCAGCCTGACGCTGGAGGACATGCGCGCGGCCGATCTGCTGGCGGTGGCCCAGCGGCGCATCGCCGAGGCGCTGCAGTTGCCGGTGGCGATCGAGGACGCCGACGCCGAGCTGTGGCTGCGCGTCGACAGCTACGCGATCGCGCACGCGATGACCTTCCTCGCCGCCCGCCTTGCCGGCGACTACGAACTGCACGGCTTCCGCCTGCGCGCCGGCGGCGGCGGCAACCTCGGCGAGGTCGATCTGATCTGGACCGGCGCCATCGTCGGCTCGGATGCGTTATCGCTGTGGGAAGGCGAACCGATGCGCGTCGGCAAGGAAGAGACGCCGCTCACGTTGCGCGACGTGCTGGAGCGCCACGGTGCCGAGGCCTGGCTGCAGGTCGACAAGATCCGCCAGATCTCGCGCTTCCGCCTGCTGCTGCCGCGCGGCGAGGCGGTTGCACCGGTAACTTACCGCGGCACCGCCACTGAAAGCCGGCCGGAGTTCTACGACTTCGACTTGTTCGAGCGCATCGAAGTGGTCGGTGCGCTGGCCGAACGCAAGCTGTCCGAACTGTCGTACACGGTGTTCGATACGGAGACCACGGGGCTGGAGCCGTCTGCCGGCGACGAGATCATCTCGATCGGCGCCGTTCGTATCGTCAACGGGCGCGCGCTCAAGCAGGAAGTATTCGAACAGCTGGTCAACCCGCGCCGGCCGATCAGCCGCGAATCGACAGCCGTGCATGGCATCGATGCCAAGCAGCTCGCCAACGAGCCGACCATCGAGCAGGTGCTGCCGCGCTTTCACCGCTTCTGCGAGGACACCGTGCTGGTGGCGCACAACGCGGCCTTTGACATGCGCTTCCTCGAACTGAAGGAAGCGGCCACCGGTGTGCGCTTCGGCCAGCCGGTGCTCGACACCCTGCTGCTGTCGGCGGTGGTGCACCCGAGCATCGACAACCATCACCTCGACATGATCGCCGAGCGCGTGGGCGTGCGCGTGATTGGCCGCCATACCGCCCTCGGCGATGCGTTGCTCACCGGCGAGGTGTTCCTGCGCCTGGTTCCGCTGCTGGCCGAGCGTGGCATCGTCACACTCGGGCAGGCGCTCGAAGCCTCCCGCGCCACCTACCATTCGCGTCTGCAGTACTGACAAGCCGGCCCAACCCGATGTCCCGCCCTGCTGCTGTCTCCGATGCCATGCTCGAGCGTCGCCTGGTCGCCGAGCAGCAGACCCTTGCCCAACCGCTGCGCAGCCTGCTGCGCCGCGAACCCATCGTCTGCGCCGAAGGCGAGACGCTGCGCACCGCCCTGCAACGCATGCACGAAGCGCATGTCGGTGCAATCGTCGTTGTCGACGCGCGGAACCGGCCGAGCGGCATCTTCACCGAGCGAGACCTGCTGCGCGCCATGCCGGACGCGCCGCTGGATGCGCCGATCACCGATGTGATGGTGCGCGAGCCGCTGGCGCTGCCCGATCACACGCCGTCGTACGAGGCGGCACTGCTGATGATGGAGCACCGCATCCGCCATGTGCTGGTGACCGAGGAGGAGCGGCTGATCGGCGTCGTGTCGGAGCGCGACCTGTTCTCGCTGCAGCGGCTGGGGCTCGGCGAACTGACCATGGAGATCCGCCTGGCGCGCGACATCGACACGCTGGCCGCACTGGCCGGCCGTGTGCGCCGGCTGACGCGCATGCTGGTCGAGGAAGGCGTGGCCGCGGAGCGGCTTACGCTGTTCGTCTCGGTGCTCAACGACCGCGTCAGTGAACGGATCATCGAACTGGTGCGCAAGCGCCACAGCTGGGACCGCATCGGCTGGTGCTGGCTCGCCTTCGGCAGCGAAGGGCGCCTGGAGCAGACCTTTGCCACCGACCAGGACAATGGCCTTCTGTTCGTCGCCCACGACGGCGCGCCTGCGGCAACCGTGCGCGAGTCGCTGCTGCCGTTCGCCCGCGAGGTCAACGAGGCGCTCGATGCCTGCGGCTTCCCGCTGTGTAAGGGCAACGTCATGGCTTCCAACCCGGAGCTGTGCCTTTCCTTCGAGGAGTGGCAGGCGAAGCTTTCCGGCTGGCTCGACAACTCCCAGCCCAAGGCGCTGCTCGACGCCGCCATCTGCTTCGACTTCCGCGCCGTTTCCGGCGATTCGCGGCTGGCCGCCGACCTGCGCCAGTGGTTCCTCGGCGTGACGCGAAAGCGGCCGAACTTCCTGCGCCTGCTGGCCGAGACGGCCCTGCAGGCCAAGCCGCCGCTGGCGCGCTGGAAGGATTTCGTGACCGAGGACGCGCCAGGCGCGCCGGGCACCATCAACCTGAAGATGTACGGTGTGCGGCCGTTCGTCGACGCGGCGCGGGTCTACTCGTTGGCGCACGCGCTGCCGCAGACGAACACTGCCGACCGACTGCGCGCCGCTGGCGCTGCCGGCAAGCTGCCCGCTGCGGAGGTGGAGTCGATGCTCGCCGCCTTCTTCATGCTGCAGCGAATCCGCCTCGGCTACCAGGCGACGCTGGACACATTCGCCGCCAATGACGGCGCGAACCGCATCGATCCGGCGAAGCTGAACGAACTCGACCGCCGCACGCTCAAGGAAGCATTCAAGATATCGCGCGATCTTCAGTCGCGCCTGGCCATGGACTACCAGCTGTGAGCTGACCGGCACCGCTGACGGCTACTGGCCAGGCGGTTTGTCCGGCGGTTCATCGCGGTGACGCTTGGCCGCTGAAAGAATCATCCAGACAGCAACGGCGAGGCCGACGGCAGCAAGGAGGAACTCCATCGCGCTAGCCCTTCTGTGCCTGCTGGCTCTTAACCACGCTCATCGCCGAGGCGATGAGGCCGCCGACGTCGGCAAGGTTGGCCGGCAGGATCAGCGTATTGCCGGCCTTGGCCAGGCCGGCGAATGCCTCGACGTAGCGCTCGGCCACTTTGAGGTTCACCGCCTCCATGCCGCCAGGCGCCTGTATCGATGCGGCGACCTTGCGGATCGCCTCGGCGGTGGCCTCGGCGATGGCCAGCACGGCGCCGGCCTCGCCCTGCGCGATGTTGATCTGCGCCTGCTTCTGGCCCTCCGAGCGGGCGATCGCACCTTCGCGCTCGCCAGTGGCGATGTTGATCTGCTCCTGCTTGCGGCCCTCGGATGAGGCGATCAGCGCGCGCTTCTCTCGCTCGGCGGTGATCTGCTGCTGCATGGCATGCAGGATCACCTGCGGCGGGGTGAGGTCCTTGATCTCGTAGCGCAGCACCTTGACGCCCCAGTTCATCGCCGCCTCGTCGATCGATGAGACGACGCTGTGGTTGATGAACTCGCGCTCCTCGAAGGTCTTGTCCAGCTCGAGCTTGCCGATCACCGAGCGCAGCGTCGTCTGCGCCAGCTGGGTGATGGCGACGATGTAGTTGCTGGAGCCGTAGCTGGCGCGCTGCGGATCGGTCACCTGGAAGTACAGCACGCCGTCGACCGACAGCTGCGTGTTGTCCCTCGTGATGCAGACCTGGCTCGGGGTGTCGAGCGGAATCTCCTTCAGGCTGTGCTTGTAGGCGATGCGGTCGATGAAGGGGATGACGATCTTCAGCCCCGGGCCGAGCGTGGCGTGGAACTTGCCGAGCCGCTCGACCACCCAGGCGTGCTGCTGCGGCACGATGGTGACCGACTTGACGATGAAGGTGATGACGAGCGCCAGGACGACCAGCATCACGATTGCCGTGCCTTCGAGCACCATTTCCTGTTCCCCTGTCAGTTTGGCCTGCGTGCCACTACAAGCCGGCTGCCCTGCACGGACCGGATCACAAAATCCCCCGTGCCCGCGGACTCGCCCGGGGCCAGCAGCACGTCCCACTCCGCGCCGCGATACTGGGCCCGGGCCGTGTTGCCGGCACTCCAGCTTTCGATGCGGACGATCTGGCCGACGTCGAGGTTCTGCAGGTCATCGCCTGCGGTCTTCTGGCGTCCGAAACGGGAACGGCGCAGCCACAGTGCACCGCCGAAGCCGATCGCTGCTGCCACCACCAGTTGCACAGTGAAGGGCGCTCCGGCCAGATTTGCCAACCCGCCCGCCGCCGCCGCCACCGCGATCACCAGCAGGTAGAACGTGCTGGTGACAAGTTCGAGGATCAGCAGGCCGAAGGCCAGCACCATCCACCAGATCCAGGCGCTCATCGCCTCTCCCATCGGAGCCTCAGCCCGCCTTCGCGAGGCCGCGCCAGGTCTCGATCACCGTGTCCGGGTTAAGCGATATCGACTCGATGCCGCGCTCCATCAGCCAGTGGGCGAAGTCCGGGTGGTCCGACGGCCCCTGGCCGCAGATGCCGACGTACTTGCCGCGCGCGCGGCAGGCCTTGATCGCCATGTCGAGCAGCGCGGTGACGGCGGGATCGCGCTCGTCGAAGCCCTCGGCCACCAGCCCGGAGTCGCGGTCGATCCCGAGCGTGAGCTGGGTCAGGTCGTTGGAGCCGATCGAGAAGCCGTCGAAGTAGTCGAGGAACCGATCGGCAAGCAAGGCGTTCGACGGCACTTCACACATCATGATCAGCCGCAGACCCTTCTCGCCGCGCGCCAGCCCGTTGGCCGCCAGCAGTTCGGTGACGCGCTTCGCCTCCTTCAGCGTGCGTACGAACGGAACCATGATCTCGACGTTTGTGAGGCCCATCGTCTCGCGCACCGACTTGAGCGCCGCGCACTCCATCCGGAAGCACTCGACGAAGCTCTCTGCGATGTAGCGCGCCGCGCCGCGGAAGCCCAGCATCGGGTTCTCCTCGTCGGGCTCGTAGCGGGTGCCGCCGATCAGCTTCTTGTATTCGTTGCTCTTGAAGTCCGACATGCGCACGATCACCGGCTTCGGCCAGAAGGCGGCGGCGATGGTGGCGATGCCCTCGGCAAGGCGCGATTCGAAGAACTGCCGCGGGCTGGCATAGCCGTGCGCCAGTGCCTCGACCGCCTTTTTCAGTTCGGCGTCGATGCGCGGGTAATCGAGCACGGCCTTCGGGTGCACGCCGATGTTGTTGTTGATGATGAACTCGAGCCGCGCCAGGCCGACGCCGTTATTCGGCAGCGACTGGAACTCGAAGGCCAGCTGCGGGTTGCCGACGTTCATCATGATCTTCACCGGCAAGTCGGGCAGCCTGCCGTGCTCGACCGTCTCGACCTCGGTCTCCAGTTCGCCCTCGTAGATGTAGCCGGTGTCGCCCTCGGCGCAGGAGACGGTGACCATCGCCCCGTCAGTCAGCGTGTCGGTGGCATTGCCGCAGCCGACCACCGCCGGGATACCGAGCTCGCGGGCGATGATGGCCGCATGGCAGGTGCGGCCGCCGCGGTTGGTGACGATCGCCGCCGCCCGCTTCATCACCGGCTCCCAGTTCGGGTCGGTCATGTCGGTGACGAGCACGTCGCCAGGCTGCACATGCTCCATCTGCGAGGTGCTGTGGATCACCGCCACCTTGCCGATACCGACCTTCTGCCCGATCGCCCGCCCGCTGGCCAGCACGGCCGACTTGTTCTTCAGCTTGTAGCGGCTCTGCACGTGCGCCTGCGACTTCACCGTTTCCGGCCGTGCCTGCAGGATGTACAGCCTGCCGTCGATACCGTCCTTGCCCCACTCGATGTCCATCGGCCGGCCGTAGTGCTTTTCGATCTTCACCGCGTAGCGCGCCAGTTCGAGCACGTCCTCGTCGGCGAGCGAGAAGCGGTGCCGGTCGGCAACGGGCACATCGACGGTGCGCACCGTGCGGCCGTTGGGCACTGCCGGATCGAACTCCATCTTGAGCAGCTTGCTGCCCAGCGAGCGGCGGATCAGCGGGAACTTGCCGGCCGCCAGCATCGGCTTGTGCACGTAGAACTCGTCCGGGTTCACTGCGCCCTGCACCACCGTTTCGCCCAGTCCGAAACTCGAGGTGATGAAGACCACGTCGCGGAAGCCCGACTCGGTGTCCATGGTGAACATCACGCCGGCGGCTCCCAGGTCGCTGCGCACCATCCGCTGCACACCGGCGGACAGCGCCACGTCGGCGTGGACGAAACCCTTGTGCACCCGGTAGGCGATGGCACGGTCGTTGTACAGCGAGGCGAACACCTGCTTCACTCGCGCCAGCACCGCGTCGATGCCGACCACGTTCAGGTAGGTCTCCTGCTGGCCGGCGAAAGAAGCATCTGGCAGGTCTTCGGCGGTGGCGCTGGATCGTACAGCGACCGAGATTTCACGTGAGGATTCGGCTGCAAGCCATTGATAAAAGAAACGTATCTCAGACTCTAGCGCTGCCGGAAGTGGTGCTTCCTCGACCCAGCGGCGAATCTCGGCGCCAGTGGCCGCCAGCGTCTTGACGTCGTCGATATCGAGCGCATCGAGCCGGGCGTTGATCTTCTCGACCAGATTGGCGCCGCCCAGGAACTCGCGGAAGGCCTCGGCGCTGGTGGCAAAGCCGTCCGGAACGCGGATGCCCTCCTCGGTCAGTTGGCTGAGCATTTCTCCCAGCGAAGCGTTCTTGCCGCCCACCGATCCGACATCGGTCATCCGCAATTCGCTGAAAGGAATCACATATCTGCCGCGTTGCATTCGGGCTCCCGTGCGCAGCGAGCCATCTCGCCGCCGTATGCAAGAATCGATGCCGATTCTAGCGATTGACCCTTCTGCGGCCCTTGCGCAATGCCAACGAGCGATCATGCAATCGACGGCGCGACTCGCACCGTCTACTTTGTTTCCGACGGCACGGGCATCACGGCTGAGACGCTGGGCCACAGCGTGCTCACCCAGTTCGAAGCGTTTCGTTACCGCCGAGTGCGGGCGCCGTTCATCGACTCGGTCGAGAAAGCGCACGAGCTGGTCAGCCGCATCAACAAGACCGCGGTGCTCGACGGCCGGCGGCCAATCGTCTTCTCGACCCTGGTCAACCAGGAGGCCAACGCGGAGCTGCGCCACGCCCGGGCGATGGTGCTCGACCTGCTCGATTCGTTCGTGGTGCCGCTGGAGCAGGAACTGGGGCTGCAGTCGACGCACACGATCGGCCGTTCGCACACCATGAGCGACACCGGCAGCTATCACCGCCGCATCGAGGCGATCAACTTCGCGCTGGCGCACGATGACGGCCAGTCGGCCAAGGGCCTGGCCACGGCCGACGTGATCCTGGTCGGCGTCTCGCGCAGCGGCAAGACGCCGACCAGCCTGTACCTGGCGATGCAGTTCGGCGTGAAGGCTGCCAACTACCCGTTGATCCCCGAAGACTTCGAGCGCGATGAGTTGCCGTCGGCGCTGCCGCAGCACCGGCGCAAGCTGTTTGGGCTGTCGATCTCGCCGGAGCGGCTTTCAGAGGTGCGCTACGAGCGGCGGCCGAACAGCCGCTATGCGTCGCTGGAAAACTGCCGCCAGGAAGTCGCGGCGGCGGAGCGCATGATGCGGCGCGAGGGCATCCGCTGGCTCTCGTCGACGACCAAGTCGATCGAGGAGATCGCGGCGACGATCATGAACGAGCACGGGCTGCACCAGACGCGCGAATAGCGCCGCCACGCCAACGACGCACGAGCGTCCTGCGCCGTGAAGCGGCCTCGTGTGCCGAACGAGGCGCTGCCGGCCGAGTCCCGACCTGCCTCTCAGCGGCCGCCGGACAGGGGCTTGCGCCCTGCATTGGGCTGGTAAGCGGGAAGGCCGAACTGCCACAGCGCGAAGGCGTAGACGTCGGCCACCTCGTCGAAGGTCTGGCGCTTGGTGTTTCCGACGCCGTGGCCAGACTCGTAATCGAGCCGGGCCAGCACCGGCCGCCCGGACTTGCTGGCCGCCAGCAGTCGTGCTGCGGTCTTGGTGCTGTGCCAGACATCGACCCGCGGGTCGTTCACGCCGTGGGTGAGCAGGACCGCCGGGTAGCCGACACCGTCGCGAACCTGATGGTAGGTGCTCATGGCAAACAGCGCGCGGAAGCCTGGCTCGGTGGTCCGGGTCCCGAACTCGGGAATGTTCGGCACGCCGTTGGCGGTGGTTTCCGCGCGCACCATGTCGAGCGCACCGACCGACGGAATCACGACGGCGAACAGGTCGGGCCGTTCGGTCATCGCGCGGCCGACCAGGATGCCGCCGGCACTGCCGCCCCAGATGGCCAGCTTCGACGGCCTGCTCCAGCCTTCGCGCACCAGCCAGTCGGCGCAGGCGATGAAGTCCTTCCACGTGTTCGGCTTGGTCGCCTGCTTGCCGGCCTCCTGCCACTGGCGGCCGAACACGCCGCTGCCGCGCGGATTGGCCACCGCGAAGATGCCGCCAGCGTCCATCCACGCCAGCCGGCTATAGCTGAACCAGGGTTCCTCGGTGATGCCGTAGGAGGCGTAGCCGTACAGCAGCACCGGGTTGTTGCCGTCGAGCTTGATGCCGCGGCGATGGATGATCGACATCGGCACCATTGCGCCGTCGTGGCTCTTGACCATCACCTCGGTGGTGACGACATCGGTCGGCCGGTCGAACGGCCCAGCCGGCTGCAGGCCGGTGTTGGTCACCTCGCCCGGCGGCGACACGGCGTAGATCTGCCGCGCCTGCGCCCAGCCCTGCAGGTCGAGCATCACGCCCGGCAGATCGGCCCGCCCGCCATGCATCGAGAAGCTGCCGAGCAGCGGCAGCTTCAACTCGACCGGCTGCGAGCCGCCGTAGTCGAGGCGCAGCAGCCGGTTGACGTTGCCGTCGCGCACTTTGAGATAGATGCCCTCGGCCGCCGCGGCCATGTCGATCAGCACGCGATCGCTTTCCGGGACGATGATGGGCGCAGTCGATGGCGAGAAGTCGTCAATCGTGCCGCCGATGAGTTTGTAACGCGGCGCATCGCGGAAGGTAAGCGCGTAGACGCGGTCGCGGCTGAGCACCAGGTCGGTGACGCGGTCCTCCCGACGCACCAGCGGCTTCCAGTCCGGTGCCCCCGCCCGCAGCTTCGCGAGCGTGCTGTGCCAAGCCGAAAAGTCAGGAGAAACGCCGTCGATCACGTAGGCAATTGCGCGGCCGTCGGGCTGGATCGACAGGAACGGGAACTCGGTCGGCGGGATGCCGAGGTCCTTGCCGGCAGTCAACAGCGTGCGAACGCCGTCTTCGGTGCTGCCGGGCTTCATGGCGACAGCGCTGCTGCGCTGGAACTTCTCGGTCGCCGGCATATCGGGGTCGAGCCGTTGCATCCGGTGGAAGAACAACTCGCTGCCGTCGGGCGCCCAGCTGACGACGCCAAAGCGCGCCCGATCGATCTGCGGCCCGACCTGCCGGCCGCTGGCCACCTCGAGCACGCGCAGTGCGGCGTCCTCGCTGCCGGCGGCGGACACGCCCAGCGCCACGAAGCGGCCGTCCGGCGACGGACTGAAGTAGTTGATGGCGTGGGGCTTGCCGCTCGCCTTGCGCAGGCTCTCGGGATCGAAGAGCAGCCGTTCGGCGCCGCTCAGCCCGTCGCGCACATAGAGCCTGAACTGGTCGTCCTTCACGCCGCGACGCTGGTAGAAGTACCTGCCGCCGGCCGAACGGGTAACGTCGCGCACCCGCGCCGGTGCACTGGCGTCGAGCTGCTCGATGCGCTTGCGCAGGGCGTCGCGGCCGGGAATCGCGCGCAGCGTCGCACGCGCGTGATCGCTGTGCGCCTTCATCCAGGCGGCCACCTCGGTCGCCTTGGTGTCCTCGAAATACCGGTAGGGGTCATCGACGGCGGTGCCGAAGAAGGTCTCCTGCACGTTACGGACCTGCGCCACCGGCAAGGGCGATGCCGCGGCGACAGCCGCCGGCAGAAGGACAAGCGAGACGAACGAGCCAATCGACAACGAATTCGGCATTGCGACCTTCCTTACTCCTTTCCGGCTGGACCGCGCAAGCGGCGCATGGTAACGGCGTGCCCGCCACTTGGGCGTTCCCCGGCAGCCTCCCGCAGGTATTCACATGGAACGCCAGCCCAAGCCTGGGGATCGAAGGCACCACAAGGTCCGCGCGGCGAGACTTGAAGCCAGGGAATTGGTTCGATGGCGGCCGCCGCATGCAAAATGCAGCGATGGCGACGCGACTTGTGTTCCTGGTAGCGGGGTTCTTCGGCTTCACCTCCGTCGGCGCGGTCAGCTATTTCGAGCGCGTCGAGCACGTGCTTGGCGTCTCGCTGCGCCGTCGCGGCGTCGACGCCCGCATCATCCGCTGCAAGACCCAGCCGACCGCCTCCATTCCGCGGCGTGCCGACGAGCTCCGCCGCCAGGTGCTCCGCCGCGGTGGCCTGCAGGCGTGCGAGCCGCACTTCATCGGCCACTCGACCGGTGGCCTCGACGTGCGCATGCTGCTTACGCCCGGGGTGAAGATTTCCCGCGGCAACTCGGAGGAGCGCATCGCCCGACTGACGAAGACCGCCATTTCCGTGGTCACACCCCACCACGGCACGCCGCTTGCGAATCACTTCGTCACGGTCCAGGGACAGACCTTGCTGCTGGTGCTCAGTGCGCTGGCCACCTCCGGGCACGGACGCCGCACCATAATGGCAGCAGCCATGGCGGTCGCCATGATCGCGCGACTGGACGACTGGGTCGGCCAGCAGCAGGGCGCGCTTGATCGCTTGGCCGCGGGGCTGTTGCGCAGGATCCGCTTCGACCGGCGCGACCCGGTCTGGAGGTACCTCGGCGAAGTCGAGCGCGACCAGGGTGCGGTGCTGCAACTCACCCCCGAGGGGATCGATCTCTTCGATGCCGCGGTGGCGGATCGAGATGGGATCGACTACGGCTGTGTCGTCGCGGCCGTGCCCGAGCCGCGCGTGGAGCTGACGGCGAAGTCGCTGCTGAACCCCGAGTACCTCGCCCTGCGCGCCCTGTTCAGGCTGCTGCACGGGCTGACGGGCCGTCCGCACCCCCGCTACCCGTATCCCAAGCCGAGCGCTTCCACGCAGCGACGTCTGGACCGCACGCTCGGCTTCAGCGCTACGCCGGCGGTCAACGACGGCATGGTGCCAACGCTGAGCCAGTTGCACGGGAGAGTCCTGCACGTCGCGCGCGCCGATCACCTCGACGTGGTCGGTCACTACACGCTCGCGGGCAGGCGGACGGCCGACTGGCTGCCCTCCGGCGCGGGCTTCACTGCCGAGGCCTTCGATACGACGTGGGAGGCAGTCGCCGCCGCCGTCGCGGGCGAGCGTTGACCGCGCCTGAAGCCTACCCCGCGGACCCGTACCTTGATCGGGCGGGTCAGCGGTAGATCCAGTTGCGCGTCAGCGGCAGTTCAGTCGCCCCGGCGGCGACCTGCCGGCTGCCCAGGACCTGGTAGAGGTTCATCCACCCTTGCGCAAAGCCATGGCTGCAGCCGGCGAGGTAGACGCGCCAGACACGCAGCGTGCGCCCCGAGACCTGCTTCCCCGCCTCCTGTAGGCGTTGCTCCAGCCGGCGCGACCAGTGCGACAGGGTCAGCGCATAGTGCGGGCGCAGGCTCTCGACGTCGAAGATCTCGAAGCCCGCCGCCGACATCTCGCGCACGGCGATGCCCAGGTGCGGCAACTCGCCGTTGGGGAAGACGTGCCTGTCGATGAAGTCACCGGCGCCGGAGCCAATCGGGCGGCTTTCCACGTCGGCGCTGGTGATGCCGTGGTTGAGCATCAGGCCGCGGTCGCGCAGCATGCGCGCGGCGGTGGCGAAGTACACGGGCAGGTTGCGCAGCCCGACATGCTCGAACATGCCGATGCTGGCAACCTTGTCGAAGGTGCCTTCGCCAAACTGCTGCGGCAGGTCGCGGTAGTCGAGCAGCAACACCTCGACCCGGTCCTGCAATCCGGCGGCGGCGATCCGCTCGCGCGCCAGCAGCGCCTGCTGCTCGGACAGCGTGATGCCGACAGCGTGCACGCCATAGTGCTGGGCGGCGTGCAGGATGAGCGCGCCCCAGCCGCAGCCGATGTCGAGGAAGCGCTCGCCCGACGCCAACCGCAACTTGCGGCAGATGTGGTCGAGCTTGGCCCGCTGGGCGGCGTCGATGTCCTCGGCTCCGGTCTCGAAGTAGGCGCACGAGTACACCATCTGCTCGTCCAGCCAGAGCCGATAGAACCCGTTGCCGACGTCGTAGTGGTGGCTGATATTGGCGCGGTCGGCGTGTGGCTCGTGAGCCGCCGGCGCAAGGTCGGGGCGTGCCGCAACGGATGCGCCGGTGACCTCGACCAGTTTCGAGGCGACGCGGATCGCTTCGGCGACATCGCCGTCGACATCGATCCTGCCCTCGACGTAGGCCTCCGCCAGGCCGCCGAGGGTCAACTGCGAGAAGCCACTCAGCACCGCCGGATCGCGGACCGTCAGCGTGAGCTCGGGCGCATCGCCGAAGTCCATCTGCGCACCGTCGGGCAGGACTATCGTCAGCGGAAGTCCGCCGCCGGCGCGCACTTGCTCGGCCAGTGTCGCGAGCTGCGTGCCGGCCACCTTCCCAACCACCTTGTCGGTGGCCCGCTTCAGCAGCGCTTCACCCCACATGAGAACCCTCTCCTTGGCAGCAACCCAGTAATTCTTGCGAATGCCGCGGGCCGCGCCAATAGGGTTACCGCGTACCCGTCATACGGGGGAACAGAGCCGCCGGCGGCGTTCGAACAGGCACACGGCGGCGGCGGCGGCCACGTTCAGCGATTCGACCGCCGCTTCGATCGGGATCGACACCAGGCGCCGGCAGACGGTCCGTGCCGCCTCCGATAGCCCCGCGCCCTCGCCGCCGAAGATCCAGCCCACCGGGCCGGCCGGCAGCGGCGTTGACCACAGCGGCTCGCCGCCGCGCGCATCGGCGCCGATCCAGACTCCCGCCAGAAGTCCAGGCAGCGATCCGGCGGCAACCTGCTCGTGCAGGCGCAACCGGAACTGAGCACCCTGCCCCGCTCGCAGCGTCTTCGGCGCCCACAGGGCGGCGGTCGCCGGACTGGCCAACACGTCACCGATGCCGGCTGCCGCGGCAGTGCGAAGCAGCGTGCCGACATTGCCGGGGTCCTGCACGCCATCCAGATAGAGCATGTCGCGCCGCGCCTTTGCGGGCAGCGGGGGCTGCGGCACCGTCGCCACCAGCATCAGCCCGGCCCCGTGCTCGACCGGCGAGACGCGGTCGTACAGCGAGGCTGCAAGTTCATAGCCGGCAGCGCCCGTCGCCATCGCCGCTTCAGCAAGCCGCTGCACTTCGGCGGAGGCTGTGCCGTGGCGCAGCAGCACGGCCTCGATCTTGATCGACGCGTCGAGCGCCGCCTGCGCCAGATGCACTCCTTCGGCGAGCGACCGACTCTGGGCGCGGACTTCGCGCGGGTGCTGGGACAACCGCAGCCAGGCCGTGAAGGCGGGGTTTGCTGCCGAAGTGATCGACTTCATCGATCGTCCACAGCGTTGATCAGTGCGCGCACCGGCGCGAACGACCGGCGATGCGCCGCGCATGGCCCGAGTTCGCGCAGTCGCTCCAGATGCCGCGGTGTCGGGTAGCCGGCGTGCTCGGCAAAGCCATACCCGGGAAAATGGACGTCCAGCTCCGCCATCAGCCGGTCGCGGTGCTCCTTGGCAAGGATCGACGCGGCGGATATCGCCGGCTCCAGCGCGTCGCCGCCAATGATGGCGCGCGCCTCGATGCGCAGGCGCGGTAGCTGGTTGCCGTCGATCAGCGCGATCTCGGCTGCCGGATCGAGCAGTTCGATCGCCCGCTTCATCGCCAGCAGGCTGGCCTGCAGGATGTTCAGCCGGTCGATCTCCTGCACGCTCGCCTCGGCCACTGCCCATGCCATCGCCCGGCCGCGGATCGTCCGCGCAAGTTCCTCGCGGCGCACGGGCGAGAGCTGCTTGGAATCGCGCAGCCCCTCGATGGACTGCAGCGGATCGAGAATCACCGCCGCCGCGACCACCGGTCCCGCAAGCGGACCGCGACCGGCCTCATCGGCGCCGCAGACGCGCCGCCCCTGCCACGTGTCGGCAAACAGCTCGCCGTGCAACGGCCGTGCGCGCCTGGCTGCGTTCATCGCTTCATCGTTGCCATGATCGCCTCGGCGGCAAGGCGGGGCGTGTCGCGTTTGAGGCTCTCATGCATCGCCGCGAATCGTTCGCGCAGCCGCTCGCAGCGCTCGCGATCATCGAGGACGGCGAGCAGTGCGTCGGCCAGTTGCTGTGGCGTGGCATCGTGCTGCAGCAGTTCCGGCACCAGCGACTCGCCGGCCAGGATGTTCGGCAGGCCGACGAAAGTCAGTGTGCCCATCTGCCGCATGATCCAGTAAGACGTCGGCGGCATGCGGTAGGCGATCACCATCGGTTTGCCGAAAAGCGCCGTCTCCAGCGTCGCGGTGCCGCTGGCCACGAGCACGCCGTCGGCCGCCTCGAGGCAGTCGTGCGAGCGGCCGTCGAAGAGCGTGATCCGCTCGGCCGCGGCACCGGCCGCAGCGAGTGCCGGCGCGAGAAGCTCGCGCAACCTCGGCTCGGCCACCGGCAGAACGAAGCGAAGCCGCGGCTCGCGCCGAAGCATGAGCACCGCCGCATCGACGAAGGTCGGGCCGATGTACTGCACCTCGGCCCGCCGGCTGCCGGGCAGCAGCGCGACGACCGGGTCTTCGGCCGCAACGCCCAGCCGCGCGCGGGCGGCCGCAGTGTCCGCCTGCTGCGGAATGATCGAGGCCAGCGGATGACCGACGTAGGTGGCGGCGATGCCGGCGTCGTCGTAGATCTTCTGCTCGAAGGGGAAAACCAGCAGCACGCGGTCGGCGGCGCGACGGACCTTCTCGATCCGCCTCGGTCGCCAGGCCCAGATCGACGGGCTGACGTAGTGCACGGTCGGCACGCCCGCCGTGCGCAGCTGCATCTCCAGGCGCAGGTTGAAGTCCGGCGAGTCCACGCCCACCACCACCGCAGGCTGCCCGGCCAGCAGGCGGGCGCGCAGCGCCGAGCGCATCTGCAGCAGCCGCGGCAGTTCGCGCAGCACCTCGGCATAGCCGCGCACCGAAAGCTCGCGCACGTGCCACCACGCCGTCGCGCCCGCTTCGATCATCCTGTCGCCGGCGATGCCGGCGCACCGCACGCCCGGCAGTCGCTCGCGCAGCGCCGCGATCACCGGCGCGGCGAGCAGGTCGCCCGAGGCCTCGCCGGCGACGAAACCGATGAGCACGGTCAGTTCAACGCACGATGCCGCGCCTCGAGGAGCGGACGAAGTCGGCGAGCGCGCGCAGATCGGCGGCGGACTCAGGTGTTTCCTCGGCGACTTGCAGCAACTGCTCGCAGGCGGCGGCCACCGTCAACCCTTCCTTGTAGATCGCCTTGTAGGCGCGGCGCAACGTCGCAATCGCTTCCGGAGAGAATCCGCGGCGCTTCAGTCCCTCGCTGTTCAGGCCATGCGCAGCGGCGGGGTTGCCGTTGCAGATCACGAACGGCGGAAGGTCCTGGACGAGGATCGTGCCACCGCCCGCCATCGCATGGCTGCCGACACGGACGAACTGGTGCACCGCCGACAGCCCGCCGAGGATCACCCAGTCGCCGAGCTCGACGTGCCCGGCGAGCGTGACAGCATTGGCAAGGATGCAGTGGTCGCCGACGCGGCAGTCATGCGCCACGTGTGCGTAGGCCATGATCCAGTTGTCGGAGCCGACTCGCGTTATTCCGCCGCCCTGGGCGGTGCCGACGTTGAAGGTGCAGAACTCGCGGATCGTGTTGCCGTCACCGATCACCAGTTCGGTGTCTTCGCCGGCGTACTTCATGTCCTGCGGCACGCCGCCGATGGCCGCGTGCGGGAAGATGCGGTTGTTGCGGCCGATCGTCGTTCGACCGGACAGCACGGTGTGCGCGCCGACCGAAGACCCGGCGCCGATTCGGACCTGTGGACCGACGATCGTGTACGGACCGACCTCGACATCGTCGGCCAGCTCGGCCTGCGGATCGACCAGCGCCGTCGGATGAACGCGGGTCATCAGGACTCGCCGACGCGCATCGAATTTCCGTTACCGCCTGCCGCTGTCGCCGGGATCTGCCGATAGGCGCACAGCAGCTCGGCCTCGGCCGCCACCTGCCCATCGACCAGCGCCCGCGCATTGAACTTGCCGATGCCGCGCATCTCGCGCACCAGCTCGACCTCCAGCCGAAGCTGGTCCCCGGGACCGACCGGTCGCTTGAATCGCGCGTTGTCGATACCGGCGAAGTAGTAGACGGAGTTCTTGTCGGCGCGCTTGTCGAAGGTGACGAACGAAAGGATCGCCGCCGCCTGCGCCAGCGCCTCGATGATCAGCACGCCAGGCATCACCGGATAGTGCGGGAAGTGCCCCATGAAAACCGGCTCGTTGACGCTGACGTTCTTCAGCGCGGCGATCCGCTTGCCCGGCTCCAGCTCGAGCACCCTATCGACGAGGATGATCGGATAGCGGTGCGGCAGAAGGCGCAGGATTTCGTGGATGTCCATCAATCTTCCTCGGCTCCGTCTTGCTTCAGCCGTGCCTCGAGCGAGCGCACCCGGCTACGCAGTTCCTGCAGGTGGCGAAGCGCCGCGGCGTTGCGCTCCCAGTCGCGGTTGGTCATCAGCGGGAAGAAGCCCGTGTAGTAGCCGGCGGTGGCGATCGTACGCGACACCAGCGTGCCCGGCCCGATCAGCGTGCCGTCGGCGATCGACAGGTGGCCGGCGATCATCGCCGCGCCGCCGATCTGGCAGCCGCGGCCGATGTGGGCGCTGCCGGCGATGCCCACGCAGCCAGCCAGTACCGAATGGGCGCCGATGCGGCAGTTGTGGCCCACCTGGATCAGGTTGTCCAGCTTCACGCCATCCTCGATCACCGTGTCGCCCATCGCGCCGCGGTCGATGGTCGTATTGGCGCCGATCTCGACGTCGTCGCCGATGACGACGCGGCCGGTCTGCGGAATCTTGATCCACCGGCCGTCCAGTGGGGCGAAGCCGAAGCCGTCGGAACCGATCACCGCGCCGCTGTGCACGATGCCGCGCATGCCGATGACGCAGCCGGAGAGCAGCCGCGCCCCCGGCTGCAGGCGCGTATCAGCGCCGATACGCGCGCCGGCTCCAACATGAGCACCGGCGCCGATCCAGCAGCGTGGTCCTACGGCCGCGCCTGATTCGACCACCGCGCCTGCATCGATCCGCGCGGTCGCGTCCAGCGCAGCGTCAGCAGCCACATGAGCACCGCCAGCCACGCCCGGCACTGGTACCTGGCTTGGCGCAAGCAGCTGCGCCGCAAAGGCAAACCACGCGTAGGGATTGGCGCACTCGATCAACGTCGCTCCGGCAGCGACACTGTCCGGGAACAAGGCCTGTCGATCGGCGGCCGTCAGAACGATCGCGCCCGCCCCCGACGCGGCCACGGCGCCCCGGTAGCGCGGGTTGGCAAGGAAGCTCAGCTGCTCGCCGGTCGCCGCCTGCAGCGGCGCGACGCCGCTGATATGGCGCGAGGAATCGCCGTGCAGCGAGAACGCGAGCCGGCCGGCAGCAGCCCGACTGACGGCATCGGCCAGTTCGTCGATCCGGCAGCCGGCCGCCATCGGGACGCGCGCCTGGCTACTTCGGCGTGTTCAGGACGCGCAGGACCTTCTCGGTGATGTCGACGCGCGGGCTGAAGTACACGGCATCCTGCACGATCAGGTCGAACTTTTCCTGCTCGGCGATCTGGCGCACGATGCGCTGTGCACGTTCCAGCAGGCCCTGCAGTTCCTCGTTGCGGCGGGTGTTCAGGTCCTCGCGGAACTCGCGCTGTCGCCGCTGCAGGTCGCGGTCGAGTTCGGTGAGTTCACGCTGCCGGCGGGCGCGGTCGGTTTCGCTCAGCACCGGTGCATCCTTCTCGAAACGGTCAGCAGAGGCCTTCAGCTTGGCACCCAGGTCCTGCAACTCGCGGTCGCGCTTGGAGAACTCCGCCTCCAGCTTCTGCGTGGCGGCCTTCGCCGGCGCCGAATCGCGCAGGATGCGCTCCGAGCTGACGTAGCCGATCTTCAGTTCCTGCGCCGCTGCGGGAAGCAAAGTCGCCGTGGAGGCAAGCGCTACGGCCAGCATCGCGGCCTTCAGAAAAAGCTTCATCGTGGAATCGTCCGGGTTGCGACGGGAAATTCTATAGCGGGTTGCGGCTCGGTGTCCGACGGCGTCAGAAACCGGCTCCGATCTGGAACTGGAACCGCTGGATCTTGTCGCTGGGCTCGTTATTGAGCGGATACGCGTAACTGAACTTCATCGGCCCGAGTGGCGAGATCCAGGCGATGCCGAGGCCGCCAGACATGCGAAGCGAGTTGAACGTCACCTTCTGGTCTTCGCCCCACACCTGGCCGGCGTCGAAGAAGCCGAAGATGCGCAGCGTCCGGTCGCCGCCGGGCAGCGGCGTCAGCGCTTCGACCTGCGCCGCGAACTTGCGCGTTCCGCCGAGCGGCGTGCCGAACTCGTCGACCGGCCCCAGTGACGCCGTGTCGTAGCCACGCACGCTGCCAATGCCGCCGGCATAGAAGTTCTTGAACACCGGATACGGCTTGCCACCGTACGAATTGCCATAGCCAAAGTCGGCGTTCATCGCCACCGTGAACCGGTTGGTGATCGGCAGGAAGCGCTGGTGCTGGTAGGTGAGGCGGTAGTAGCGCAGGTCGAGCACCGGCAGCGCCCCCTCGGCGAACACGCGCTGGTAAAGGCCCCGCGTGGGCACGAGCAGGTTGTCGCGGCTGTCGCGCGCCGTTCCCAGCGTCAGTTCCAGCGCGGCGGGCGAATCGCCGAAGTCCTCGACGTAGTCCTTGTAGACCTGCGGGCTGGAGTCCGTCAGCCCGATATTCGTGGCCTCGTAACGCAGGCCGAAGAAGACCGTGTCGAACTCGGTGAACGGGACGCCATAACGGATCGCGGCGATCCGCTGGTCGATGTCCACCGAGCCCAGACCCAGTTCGGCGAGGTCGGACTTGCGGTCGAGCAACTCGATGGTGCGGCTGATCCCGTACATCGTCACGTAGGGATCGGTGTGCGTGATGCCGAAAGTGCGCGCGACCTGGCTGGTGTTCACCTGGAACGAAATCGCGTGGCCGGTTCCGAACGTGTTCTGCTGCGAATAGGAGCCCTGCAGCACCAGCCCTTCCGAGCTCGAATACCCGGCGCCGGCCTGGATCTGCCCGGTGGGCCGCTCGGCAATCTTGACGTTCACGTCGACCTGGTCGAACGAGCCTGCCACGGGCGGCGTCTCGATCTCGACCTTCTCGAAATACCCCAGGCGGTCGATCCGGTCGCGCGACAGACGCACCTTCTCGGCATCGAACCAGGCGTTCTCCAACTGCCGGACCTCACGCCGGATCACGTCGTCGCGCGTGCGCGAGTTGCCGGCGATGTTCACCCGGCGCACGTAGACGCGGCGCCCGGGGTCGACGAAGTACGTGAAGGCGACCTCGCGCTTCTCGCGATTCGTGTCGGGCACCGCGTTGGCGGTGGAGAACGCGTAGCCGAGCGCACCGAGTCGATCCGTCATGCGCTTGGACACCGCGTTGACGCGCTCGGCGTTGAACGTGTCGCCCGGCTTCACGTCGACCAGCGCCTGCAGCTCCTCGTCCAGGCCGAGCAGTTCCCCGGCCAGCTTCACCTGCGAAATCGTGTACTTCTCGCCTTCGACGACGTTGATCGTGATGTGGATGTCGCGTTTGTCCGGACTGATCGAGACCTGGGCGGACTCGATGTTGAAGTCCAGGTAGCCGCGGTTCAGGTAGAACGAACGCAACGACTCGAGGTCACCGGCCAGCTTGGGACGCGCGTACTGGTCGCGCTTCGTGTACCAGGTCAGCCAGCCGCTCGTGGTCAGGTCGATCTGGTCGCGCAGCGTGCCCTCGGAGAACGCCTTGTTGCCGGTGAAGCGAATCGAGCGGATCCGCGCGGCGTCGCCTTCGTCGACCGCGATCAGGACGTTGACCCGGTTGCGCTCGACCGGCGTGACGGTGCTTTTGATCTCGACGCCGTAGAGGCCGCGACCGAGGTACTGGCGCTTCAGTTCCTGCTCGGCACGCTCGAGCACCGAACGGTCGAAGACCCGCGCCTCGCCGAGTCCGACCTCGCGCAGCGACTTCAGCACAGTGTCCTTGTCGAATTCCTTAGATCCCTCGAGCTTGACTTCGGCGATCGCCGGTCGCTCCTCGACGATGACCACCAGGACGTCGCCCTCGGCCTGGAAGCGCACGTCCTTGAACAGGCCGGTGGCAAACAGAGCTCGGATGGCTGCCGAGCCCCGTTCCGGGTCATAGCGGTCGCCGACGCGCAGTGGCAGGTAGCTGAACACCGTGCCTGCCTCCGTGCGCTGGATGCCCTCGACGCGGATGTCGCGGATCACGAACTCCTGCGCCATTGCGCCGGCACCGACGGCGCCCAGAGCCGCGGCAACCGCAAGGCGCAGCGCGAAGCGTGCATTGCGCGCCCTGCGCGCAATGCCGCGCTTGAACGTTGGAGCCTTGGACACGATGGAGGATTACGCCAGCAGCCGGGTCAAATCGTTGTAAAGCGCCAGCGCGGTGAGTAACACGAGCACGCCAATGCCGGCGCGCTGCCCCCACTCGACAACCCAGTCGGCCGGCGGGCTGCCCTTGAGAATTTCGACGAAATAGTACAGCAAGTGCCCTCCATCGAGCATCGGAATCGGCAGCAGATTCAGCACGCCGAGACTGATGGAAACGAGGGCGAGAAAGCTCAGGTAGGCGACGATGCCCATGCGGGCCGTCTGCCCGGCATAGTCGGCAATCGTCACCGGTCCGGAAAGGTTCTTCCACGATGCCTCGCCGGTGATCATCTTGCCGAGCATGCGCAAGGAGAAGATCGCCGTGTCCCAGGTGCGCTCGACCGCCAGACCGACGCTCTCGACAGGCCCGTAACGCACCTCGACCAGGTCGCGGAAGTCGACGCCGATGCGGCCGATCGTCTGCCCCTCGACCTGCACTGTTGCCGGCTGCAGTTGCAGTGACTGCCGTACGCCGCCGCGTTCGATCACCACCTGCAGGTTGCGCCCCGGCGCTGCGCGCACGACCTGGCTGACGTCGCGCGATCGTGCCATCGGCTGGCCGTCGATGCTGATGAAGCGATCGCTCGGCTGAAGTCCGGCACTCGCGGCCACGCTGTCCGGCGACAGCTGCCGCACCACGGGGGGCGGCTCGGCAAGCGCAATGCCCACCCGTGAGAACACCGTCTGATCGATCTCGACGGACCCAAGCTGCGAAAGGTCGAGCAACACCGTCCGTTCGGCGCCGCCGGCGCCGCGCACTGTCAACTCGGCTGCCGAGCGATCGACCGCGTGCTCCAGCAGCTTCCAGCGCAATTCGCTGAATGCGCGCACGGCCCGGCCGTCGATCTGCGTGACCTCGTCGCCGTCGCGCACGCCAGCGCGCGCCGCGATCGTTTCCTCCGCCGGCGAGGCGAGCACCGCGCGCGGCTCCAGCGTGCCGCTGATGTTCAGCAGCCAGTAGACACCCACGGCCAGCAGCAGATTGGCCACCGGTCCGGCAAGCACGATGGCGATGCGCTTGGCCAACGGCTGCCGGTTGAACGCGCGCGACAGGTCGGCCAGCATCTTCGGGTCGGTGTCGGGGTCGCGCTCGTCGAGCATGCGCACATAGCCGCCGAGGGGAATCGCCGCGACGACCCACTCGGTGCCGTCCTCGCCGTAAGCCCGCTTCCACAGTGGCCGGCCAAAGCCGATCGAGAAGCGCAGAACGCGCACGCCGCAGCGCCGCGCCACCCAGTAGTGGCCGAACTCGTGGACGACGATCAGCACGCCGAGCGTGATGACGAAAGCGAGCAAAGTCGTGACAGCGCTCATGAGCCGGCAGCAGTCAGGGCGGCGGCGCTCCGCCTTTCGACCACTTGTGCCGCCGTTCGACGGGCGAGTGCGTCGATTTCCAGCACGTCTTCGATCGAATCGGGTTCGTCGGCATCCACGGCGGCGAGCGTCTCCTCGATCACGCGGGCAATCTCGGCAAACGGCAGCCGCCCCCCAAGGAACGCTTCGACAGCGATTTCATTGGCCGCGTTCAATGTCGCCGTCCGCGCCGTGCCGCCGGCGAGCGCCTCGAAGGCCAGCGCGAGGCAGCGGAAGCGCTGCAGGTCGGGCGCCTCGAAGCTCAGCGCGCCCAGTTGCGAGAAATCGAGCGTTGCCGAACCGCTTTCGATGCGCTCCGGGTAGGAGAGCGCATAGGCAATCGGCGTACGCATGTCCGGCGTGCCGAGTTGCGCCACCACCGACCCGTCGACGAACTCGACCATCGAATGGATCACGCTCTGCGGGTGAACGACGACCTCGATGCGACCGGCGGGAAAGCCGAACAGCCAGCTTGCCTCGATCACCTCCAGGCCCTTGTTCATCAGGGTGGCCGAATCGACCGAGATCTTGCGCCCCATCACCCAGTTCGGGTGGGCGCAGGCCTCCTCGGGCGTGATGCCGACGAAGTCGCTGCGCGTCCGGAACGGCCCGCCCGAGGCAGTCAGGATGAGCTTGCGCACGTCACGGTCGGCGACGCGTGCGCCCGCCAGGCACTGGTGGATCGCGCTGTGCTCGCTGTCGACCGGCAGCAGTTCGCCGCCACCCGCCCGCACCGCGTCGATCAGCAGACGGCCCGCGCAGACGACCGACTCCTTGTTGGCAAGCAGGACCCGCTTGCCGGCACGCGCTGCGGCGATCGTCGGCACGAGGCCGGCGGCGCCGACGATCGCCGCCACCACCGTGTCGCACCCGGGTGCACAGGCGACGTCGGCCATTGCCTCGGCTCCGGCGCGTGCGCTCGTCGGCAGGCCCGCCACGCGCAGGGCATCGCGCAGCGACGGCAGCTTCGCCTCGTCGGCGATCACCGCGAATCGCGGCCTGAACCGCGCGCAGAGGCTCACCAAGGCCTCGACGCTGCGGCCCGCGGCGACCGCGAACAGCGAAAAGCGGTCCGGGTGGCGTGCGATCACGTCGAGCGTGCTCGCACCGATCGAGCCGGTGGCGCCGAGCAGGGTGATCGACTTCATCGATGCAGCCACAGGTCGAGAAGCGCGGCCGCCGGCAGCACGGCGATCAGGGCGTCGATGCGGTCGAGCACGCCGCCGTGGCCAGGCAACAGCCGGCCGCTGTCCTTGGCGTTGACCTGCCGCTTCAGCAGGCTCTCGAACAGGTCGCCGATGATCGACAGCGCGACGAGGGCGGCAAGCACGGCCATCGCTGCTACTGGCGCCAGCCGCTGCTGCAGCAGCGTCGAGAACGCTGGCACATCCGGCGCGAAGCGGGCCAACATCAGGGCCCCCGCCAGCACGGCGGCAACCGCTCCGCCGACGCCCGCCCAGGTCTTGCCGGGACTGATCGCCGGCGCCAGCTTTCTCCGTCCCCACTGACGGCCGGCGAAGTAGGCAGCAATGTCGGCCAGCCAGACGATCGCCAGCACCGACAGCAGGTAGACGAACCCGTCATCCATCAGGCGCATCAGCGCGAACCAGGCCGCCGTCAGCAGGAAGAGCGCCAGCAGTGTCGAGACCGCCTGGGGCACTCGTGCGCCGCGGTGTGCGCCTCGCAGCACCAGCACGGCGATCAGCAGCCAGGCCGCGCACGCCGCCGCCACCAGCATCTGCAGCGCACCGCTCGTCAGCCCGTGGCCAAGCGCCTGCACGCCCAGCAGCACGCCGGCGACTGCCAGCCCCGCCGCCACGCACAGACGCCTCGGGTGCTGGGCAAGCCGCAACCACTCGAAGGCAGCAGCACCGACCACCAGAGCGAGCATCGCATCGAGCGCGATCCGACCGGCAACCGCAGCGGCAATCAATGCCGCCAGCAGCACCACTGCGGTGATGACGCGCTGCTTAAGCACGCAGCTCTTCGGCGGCCGAAGTCGACACCTGGGCGCTGGTCTGGCCGAAGCGGCGCTCCCGCGTGGCGAACCACGCCAGCGCGGCGTCGAAGGCAGCGGAGTCGAAGTCCGGCCACAAGGTGTGCGTGAAATACAGCTCGCTGTAGGCGCACTGCCAGAGCAGGAAGTTGCTGATCCGCTGTTCGCCGCCGGTGCGGATCAGCAGATCGGGATCGGGCGCAAAGGAAAGGCCCAGATGCTCGGCAAGTCGCTGCTCGGTGAGCGTGCTCGCCAGTGCCTGCGGATCGGGCGCCGCGGCGACCAGCGATCGCACCGACTGCACGATGTCCCAGCGGCCGCCATAGCTGGCGCAGATGGTCAATTGCAGTCGCGTGTTATGCATCGTCTGGCGCTCGGCATCGTGGATCAGTGCCCGCAGCTGGCGATCGAAGGCGTTCAGGTCGCCGATCACGCGCATGCGCACGCCGTTCTCGCTGAGCTTGCCGACCTCCTTCTGCAGCGCGGAGACGAACAGCCGCATCAGCGTGCTGACCTCATCCCGCGGCCGTTTCCAGTTCTCGGAGCTGAAGGCAAACAGGGTCAGGTAATCGACGCCGCGCTGCCCCGCCTGCTCGATCACGGCGCGCACGGCATCGACTCCACGCGAATGGCCGGCCACCCGCGGCAGGTGGCGGGCGGTGGCCCAGCGGCCGTTGCCATCCATGATGATGGCCACGTGCCGGGGCACGGTGGGCCGCGGGTTCCTGGTCATCGGCAGCAGGCGGTCGGCGAGGTCACGTCAGACCGTCAGGACTTCCTTTTCCTTCTCGGCGACGACCTTGTCGATCTCGGCCACATAGCGGTCGGTCAGTTTCTGCACCTCTTCCTGCGCCCGCCGCTCGTCGTCCTCGGACACGTCCTTCTTCTTCAGCATGTCCTTCAGGTGGGTGATCGCGTCGCGGCGCGTGTTGCGCACAGCCACGCGAGCGTTCTCGCCCTCGTGGCGCACCACCTTCGTCAGTTCCTTGCGCCGCTCCTCGGTCAGAGGCGGCATCGGCACACGGATCACGTCGCCATGCGAGGCGGGGTTGACACCGAGGTCGGAGTCGCGGATCGCCTTCTCGACCACGCCGACCATCTTCTTCTCCCAAGGCTGCACGGTGATCGTGCGCGCATCGCCGAGGCCGATCTGCGCAACCTGCGACAGCGGCACCATCGAGCCGTAGTAGTCGACGTGGATGTGGTCGAGCAAGCCGGGGTGCGCCCGCCCGGTGCGGATCTTGGCCAGGTCGTGCTTCAGTGCCTCGACCGTCTTGCTCATCTTCTGTTCGGCTGACTTGCGGATGTCGGCGATCGTCATCGTGCCCTCCCTTCGGACCTCGATTACATCATGGGTCTCAGACGTGGACGAGCGTGCCCTCGTCCTCGCCCATTGCCACCCGGCGCAGCGCGCCGGGCTTGGTCATGTCGAATACCTTGATCGGCAGCTTCTGGTCGCGGCACAGGGCGAATGCGGTCGCGTCCATCACCTGGAGCTTGCGCGAAAGCGCCTCGTCGAAGCTGATGCTGGCAAAGCGCGTTGCCTTGGGGTCCTTCTTGGGGTCGGCGCTGTAGATGCCGTCGACCTTGGTCGCCTTCAGGACGATCTCGACACCCATTTCCGAGCCGCGCAGGGCTGCCGCGGTGTCGGTGGTGAAGAAGGGATTGCCGGTGCCGGCAGCAAAGATCACCACCTTGCCCTCTTCCAGGTAGCGCATCGCCTTCGGGCGGATGTAAGGCTCGACGACCTGCTCGATGTTCAGCGCCGACTGCACCCGCGCCTCGACCCCGGCGCGGCGCATCGCATCCTGCAGCGCCATCGAGTTCATCACCGTGGCCATCATGCCCATGTAGTCGGCAGTGGCCCGGTCCATGCCCGCGGCGCCGAGCGCGACGCCGCGGAAGATGTTGCCGCCGCCGATGACGATGGCCATCTCGATGCCGAGGCGGACCACCTCGCCGATCTCCGCCACCATGCGCTCCAGCGTGTCGCGGTTGATGCCAAAGGCGTCATTGCCCATTAGGGCCTCGCCCGAAAGCTTCAGCAGGACGCGTCGGTAGGCCGGAGCTGACATGTCGCCTCCGCTCGCCTAGCCCCGCGCTGCCGCTGCCTGCGCGGCGACCTCGGCAGCGAAGTCGCTGCTCTTCTTCTCGATTCCCTCGCCGACGACGTACAGCACGAACTGCTCGACCTTCGCGCCCTTGCTCTTGAGCAACTGCTCGATGCTGAGCTTGTCGTCCTTGACGAACGGCTGACCCAGCAGCGTCACCTCCTTGAGGAACTTCTGCACGGTGCCTTCGACGCGCTTGGCGAGGATCTCCGGCGGGATCGACTTGCCCGACTTGGCGGCGTCCTCGGCGGCTTTCTCGGCTGCCACGCGGCGCTCGGTCTCGATGCTTTCGGCAGGTACGCCCGAGGCGTCGAGCGCCTTGGGCTTGCTCGCCGCGATGTGCATCGCCAGATCCTTGCCGAGGTCGGCATCGCCACCCGTCACGTCGACCAGCACGCCGATCTTCGAGCCACCGTGCACGTAGCTGGCGATGCGGCCGCTGGCCTGCAGGCGTGCGAAGCGGCGGATCGACATGTTCTCGCCGATGCGCCCGACCAGCGCCATCCGCGTCGACTCGACGGTGCCTTCGCCCAGCGGCAGCGCCGAAAGCGCCGCCACGTCGGCGGGCGTCCTTTCGGCAACCAGCTGCGCCAGGCTGCGGGCGAAAGCGATGAAGTCGTCGTTCTTGGCGACGAAATCGGTCTCGCAGTTGACCTCGACCATCGTCGCCAGCTTGCCGTCAGTGCCCACGCTGATGCCGACGATGCCCTCGGCGGCGATGCGGCTCGCCGCTTTGCTCGCCTTGTTGCCCAGCTTGACGCGGAGGATTTCCTCGGCCTTGGCCATGTCGCCGCCTGCTTCGGCGAGTGCCTTCTTGCACTCCATCATCGGCGCGTCGGTGCGCTCGCGCAGTTCCTTGACCATGCTTGCGGTGATTTCCGCCACTTTCACACTCCTGAATTGTTCTAACCTGCTAGAAAAAAGGGGCTTGCGCCCCTTCTCGAAGACGGCAAAGCGGGGCCAAGGGTCAGCCTTCCGCGCCCTCTTCTTCCTCGATCTCGACGAACTCGCCGGTGGCCGCCTGCACCACGCCCTGCAGCGACTGCGCCTTTCCCTCGAGCGCCGCGTCGGCGATGCCGCGCGCATACAGCCGCACTGCGCGGCTGGAGTCGTCATTGCCAGGGATCACGTAGGCGATGCCGTCAGGCGAGTGGTTGGTGTCGACCACGCCGACAACCGGGATGCCGAGCTTGCTGGCCTCGGCCACTGCGATCTTGTGGTAGCCGACATCGATCACGAACATCGCATCGGGTAGGGCGTTCATTTCCTTGATCCCACCGATCGACTTGTTCAGCTTGTCCACCTCGCGCTGGAAGGTCAGCGCCTCCTTCTTGGACATGCGCTCCAGCCCACCTTCTTCCATCGTCTGCTCCATTTCCTTCAGGCGCTTGATCGATGCCTTGATGGTCTTGAAGTTGGTCAGCATGCCGCCGAGCCAGCGCTGGTCGACGTAAGGCTGGCCGGCGCGCTGCGCCTCCTCGACGATGATCTCGCGCGCCTGCCGCTTGGTGCCAACGAAGAGGCACGTGCCGCGGTTGGCGGTCAACTGGCGGACGAACTTCGATGCCGCCTGGAAGTTCTCCAGCGTGCGCTCGAGGTTGACGATGTGTATCTTGTTGCGGTGGCCGAAGATGAACGGCGCCATCTTCGGGTTCCAGAAGCGGGTCTGGTGGCCGAAATGGACACCCGCCTCCAGCATCTGACGCATGGTCACGGACATTGCAGTTCCTCAATCCAAGGTTGGGTCCAACGCAACCGCCGAGGCCGTCACGGAAAGACCTCGTTTCCGTTAGGCACCTTGGTGGCGGTGCGTGCGATTTGCCCCGGCCACGCCGAAGCAGCCCGTTATTATACGAGCTTGTGCCAGCCCGCCTGAACCGACCCGCTGACGATGGCAATAGCGATCAAGACCCCGGATGACATCGAGCGGATGCGGGTCGCCGGCCGCCTGGCGGCCGAAGTTCTCGACTTCATCGCGCCGCACGTGAAACCGGGTGTGACCACCGGCGAACTCGACCGGCTGTGCCACGAGCACATGGTCGGCCATCAGGGTGCCGTCCCGGCGCCGCTGGACTACGCCCCGCCGGGCTACCGTCCCTTCCCTAAGTCGATCTGCACCTCGGTCAACCATCAGGTCTGCCATGGCATCCCGGGCGAGCGGGTGCTGAAGAACGGCGACATCGTGAACATCGACATCACGGTGATCAAGGACGGTTACCACGGCGACACCAGCCGCATGTTCTATGTCGGCGAGCCTTCGGTGGCCGCACGGCGGCTGTGCGAGGTCACCTATGAGTGCATGTGGGCCGGGATCGCGCAGGTTCGACCGGACGGCTTCCTCGGCGACATCGGCCACGCGATCCAGACCCATGCCGAGAGACACGGTTTTTCGGTGGTGCGCGAGTTCTGCGGCCACGGCATAGGCCGGCGTTTCCATGAGGAGCCGCAGGTGCTCCACTACGGCAAGCCGGGCACGCTCGACCGGCTGGCGCCCGGCATGATCTTCACCGTCGAGCCCATGATCAACGCCGGCCGCCGCGAGATCCGCGAGCTGGCCGACGGCTGGACCATCGTCACCAAGGACCACAGCCTGTCGGCGCAGTGGGAGCACACGGTGCTGGTGACGGAAAGCGGCTACGAAGTACTGACCGTCTCGCCACAGATGCCGGCTCCGGCACGGACCGCCCGCGTCGACGGCCGCAGCACGGTGGCCGCCTGACCGGCGCGGCGCGATGAACGACATCGGCTTCGCGCTGCGCGGCGAGCTGCGCGCCGAGCGCGAACGGCTGATCATTGCCTTCAACGCCGGCGGACCGGTCGAGCGGCTGCTGCGCGGCCTGGCGCGCTGCGTCGATGGCACGCTGGCCAAGCTTGCGCACAGCCAGGGCGTGGAGCGCCGGGCGGCGATCGTCGCGGTCGGCGGCTACGGCCGCGGCGAGCTGTTCCCGCACTCCGACGTCGACGTCCTGATCGTCGTTCCCGACGACGCCGGCGGCGAGGACATGGCGGCAATCGAGAGCCTGGTCGGCCGCCTTTGGGACCTCGGCCTCGAGATCGGCCACAGCGTTCGCACGGTCACCCAATGCGGCGAACACGCGGCCCACGACGTGACCGTCCTGACCTCGATGCTCGAGTCGCGGCGCGTGGCCGGCCCCGCCGCGCTGTTCGCGCAGTTCGTCGCGGCCGTGTCGGCGTCGGTCGATCCGCAGCACTTCTTCCGCGAGAAGCTGCTCGAACAGCAGCAGCGGCACCTGAAGTACCAGGAGGCCGCCTACAGCCTCGAGCCGAACTGCAAGGAAAGCCCCGGCGGCCTGCGCGACCTGCACACCGTGCTGTGGGTCGCGCGCGCCGCCGGACTGGGCAAGTCATGGGCTGAACTGGCGGCCGGCGGCATACTCACCGCCGAGGAAGGCCGCTGGCTGCGCCGCTGCGAACGCACGCTCAAACAGCTGCGCGCGCGCCTGCACGTCGTCGCCGGCCGCCGCGAGGACCGGCTGCTGTTCGACGTCCAGGGAGCGATCGCCGCGGCCGAGGGCCTGGCGCCGACCGCCACCCGCCGGGCCAGCGAAGTGCTGATGCAGCGCTACTACCGCGCCGCCAAGCTGGTGACCCAGCTGAACACCATCATCCTGCAGAACGTCGAGGAGCGCCTGTTCCCCGACGAGGACGTGCAGCCGGAGGCGATCGACACGGCCTTCGTCGCCCGCGGCGAGATGCTCGACATCGTCGACGACGGCGCCTTCGACCGCGACCCCGATGCGCTGCTGCGCGGCTTCCTCGTGCTGCAGCAGCGCCCGGACCTCAAGGGCATGACGGCACGGCTGCTGAGGGCGTTGTGGCACGCCCGCTTCCTGATCGACGCCCGCTTCCGCCGCAGCGCCGTCAACCGCCGGACCTTCATCACCATGCTGCAGCAGCCGCGCGGCATCGTGCACGGGCTGCGGCTGATGAACCAGTGGTCGGTGCTCGGCCGTTACCTGCCGGTGTTCCGTCGCATCGTCGGCCAGATGCAGCACGACCTGTTCCACGTCTACACGGTCGACCAGCACATCCTGCAGGTGATCCGCAACCTGCGCCGCTTCACGATGGCGGAGTACGCACACGAGTACCCGCTGTGCAGCCAGCTGGTCGCCGAGTTCGACCGCCACTGGCTGCTGTACGCGGCGGCGCTGTTCCACGACATCGCCAAGGGCCGCGGCGGCGACCACAGCGAGCTGGGCGCGCGCGACGCGCGGGTGTTCTGTCGCCAGCACGGCATCGCCGGCGAGGACGCCGCGCTGGTCGAGTTCCTGGTAGCGCAGCACCTGACGATGTCGCAGGTGGCGCAGAAGCAGGACATCGCCGATCCCGAGGTGGTCGGCCGCTTTGCCCAGCTGGTGGGCAGCGAACGGCGGCTGACGGCGCTTTACCTGCTGACCGTGGCCGACATCCGCGGCACCAGCCCGCGCGTGTGGACCAGCTGGAAGGGCAAGCTGCTCGAGGACCTTTTCCGCATGACCCGCCGGCGGCTGGGCGGCGAGGCGCTGCCGGCGACCGCCGTGCTGCAGCGGCGCACCGAAGGGGCGCGCCGCATCCTCGACCTGTACGGCCTCTCGGCGGCGGCGCACGAGCCGCTGTGGCAGCAGCTCGACGTCGTCTACTTCATGCGCAACAATGCGCGCGAGATCGCCTGGCACACCCGCACGCTGCTGGCGCACCTGTGGACCGGTCGCGCCGTCGTGCGCACGCGCCTGGCCGCGACCGGCGACGCGGTCGAGGTGCTGCTGTACGTGCGCGACCAGAAGGACCTGTTCGCCCGCGTCTGCGGCTACTTCGACAGCCGCAGCCTGTCGATCCTCGACGCCAAGATCCACACCACGCGGCACGGCTACGCGCTCGACTCGTTCCTGGTCACCGACCACGGGCGCACCGAGTACCGCGAGCTGCTGTCGCAGATCCACCGGGAACTGACCGACTGGATCGAGGCGATCACGCCGCTGCCGCCGCCGGTCAAGGGCCGGCTGTCGCGCCACTCGCGCCACTTTCCGGTGGCGCCGAATGTCACGCTCGCCGCCGGCGAGCGCGGCAACCAGTACCTGCTGTCGATCACCACCACCGACCGCATCGGCCTGCTCTACTCGATCACCCGCGTGCTGGCCACGCACGACCTCAACGTTCACACGGCGAAGATCAATACGCTCGGCGAGCGCGTCGAGGACGTGTTCCTGATCGACGGCGCCGTGCTGAGTGACGAGCGCGAACAGGCGCGCCTGGAGCGCGATCTGCTGGAAGCGATCAGTCCCTGACCCGCGCCGCCGGCCTCAGCGGGGCTCCTCAGTCGTCAGCCGGCGCGCCGGCAAGTTCCGGAAACAGCACCTCGGTGAAGCCGAAGCGCGAAAAGTCGCGCACCCGCATCGGGTACAGGATGCCGTCGAGGTGGTCGCACTCGTGCTGCACGACGCGGGCGTGGAACCCTTCGGCCGTGCGTTCGATCGGCCGGCCGTCCGGATCGAAGCCGCTGTAGCGCAGCCGCCGCCAGCGCGGCACGACGCCACGCAGCCCGGGCACCGACAGGCAGCCCTCCCAGCCTTCCTCCATCTCATCGCCGAGCGGTTGCAGCACCGGGTTGACAAGGATCGTCTGCGGCACGGGCGGCTCGTTCGGATAGCGCGGGTTCGGCGTGCCGTCGGCCGAGCCGAAGATCACCACCCGCAGCGGCACGCCGATCTGCGGCGCTGCCAGACCGGCGCCGTCGGCGGCGTCCATGGTGTCGAACATGTCCCCGATCAGCTGCCGCAGTTCCGCCGTGCCGAGGGCCGTCACCTCCTGCGAACGCTGCAGCAGGCGCGGATCGCCCATCTTCAGGATCGGCCGGATCATGCCTCGCTCCGGACCACCTGCTCGAGGATGCGCACGGCCCGCGTTACCGTTTCCCGCATCACGCCTTCGAGATCGTCGAGCTTGATCTCGCGCTCGCTCTCGCCGCGCCCGGCCGCGTGGTTGACCACCACGCCGAGCACGGCGTAGTCGAGGCCCGCCTCGCGCGCCAGCGCCGCCTCCGGCATGCCGGTCATGCCGACGAGGTCGCCGCCGTCGCGGGCGATCCGCTCGATCTCCGCCGCCGTCTCCAGCCGCGGCCCCTGCGTGCAGGCATAGGTGGCGCCGTCGACGATCGGCTCGCCGATCGCGCGCGCCGCCGCAAGCAGCGTCGCACGCAGCCGCGCCGAGTACGGCAGCGTGAAGTCGATGTGGGTCACCCGCGCCTCGGCACCCTCGAAGAAGGTGCTCTTGCGGCTGTGCGTGTAGTCGATGATCTGGTCGGGCACCACCAGCGTGCCCGGGCCGAGATCAGCGCGCACGCCGCCGACCGTGGCCACCGAGAACACGCCCTGCACCCCCAGTTCCTTCAGTGCCCAGACGTTGGCCCGGTAGTTGATCTCGTGCGGCGCGATGGTGTGGCCGTAGCCGTGCCGGGCCAGGAACACTATCTCGCGGCCGGCCAGCTCGCCGAAGGTCAGCGCCCCGGAGGGTTCGCCGTAGGGCGAGCGCATCACCCGCCGGCGGGCGTTCTGCAGCGCGGACAGCTTGGCCAGGCCGCTGCCGCCGATGATTGCGTACATCGCTTAAGGCTCTCCCAGCAGTTGCAGCAGTTCGCGCTCGTCGATCACACGCACGCCGAGCGCCTTCGCCTTGTCGAGCTTGCTCCCGGCATCTGCACCGGCCACGACGAAGCTGGTCTTCTTCGACGCCGATCCCGATACCTTGCCACCGGCGGCAATGATCCGCTCGCTGGCCTGCTCGCGGGTCAGGTTCGGCAGCGTGCCTGTCAGCACGACGGTGGCACCGGCCAGCGGGCCGCGCGCCGCCGCCTTGCCCTTCCCCTCCGGCCAGCGCAGGCCGCACGCGCGCAGTTGCTCGATCACTTCGCGGTTGTGCCGCTCGGCGAAGAAGCGCGCGACCGAAGCCGCCACCACCGGCCCGATGTCCGCCACTTCGAGCAGTTGCGCCTCGTCGGCCGCCATCAGCCCATCGAGGGAACCGAAGTGATTGGCGAGGTCACGCGCCGTCGTCTCGCCGACGTGGCGGATGCCCAGCGCATAGATGAAGCGCGCCAACGTGGTCGACCTCGCCTTCTCGATCGCCGCCAGCACGTTGGCGGCAGACTTTTCCGCCATGCGCTCCAGCGCGGCCAGTGTTCCGAGGCCGAGCTTGAACAGATCGGCCGGCGAGCGGACGAGGCCGCCGTCGACCAGCTGCTCGACCAGTTTCTCGCCGAGGCCCTCGATATCCAGCGCGCGCCGGCCGGCAAAGTGCAGCAGCGCCTGCTTGCGCTGTGCCGCGCACACCAGGCCGCCGGTGCAGCGCGCGATCGCCTCGTCGGCCGGCCTCTCGACGGCCGAGCCGCAGACCGGGCAATGCGACGGCATGTGGAACGGACGCGCGTGCACGGGCCGCTTCTCCGCAACCACGGCAACGATCTCGGGAATCACGTCGCCAGCGCGGCGCACGATCACCGTGTCGCCAATGCGCACGTCCTTGCGCCGGATCTCGTCCTCGTTGTGCAGGGTGGCGTTGGTCACCGTCACGCCCCCCACCTGCACCGGCGCCAGCCGAGCCACCGGCGTGAGCGCCCCGGTACGACCCACCTGCACGTCGATGCCGACAAGCTGGGTCGTCGCCTCCTGCGCCGGGAACTTGTGCGCCACCGCGAAGCGCGGTGCGCGCGACACGAACCCGAGCGCCTGCTGCAGGCGCCGCTCGTTGACCTTGTAGACGACGCCGTCGATGTCGTAGGGCAGCCGCGGCCGCTGCTCGCCGATCTCGCGGTAATAGGCGAGCAGCCCGTCGATGCCCGCCACCACCTTCCGCAGTCCGCATACCGGCAGCCCGAGCGCGTCCAGCCAGTCGAGTGTTGCGCAGTGCGTGTCCGGTTCGTGCCCGCCCGCGATCTCGCCGAGGCCATAAGCAAAGAAGTGCAGGCGGCGGCGCGCGGTCACTTTCGGATCGAGCTGGCGAAGGCTGCCCGCGGCCGCATTGCGCGGGTTGGCAAACTCCTTCTCTCCTGTCTCGCGGGCCTGCTCGTTCAGTCGTTCGAGATCGCGGCGGTACATCAGGACTTCGCCGCGCACCTCGAGCACCTTCGGCGCGGCTCCCTTCAGTCGCAGCGGCAGGACGCGGATCGTCCGCGCGTTCGCCGTGACGTCTTCGCCGACGAGGCCGTCGCCCCGCGTGGCGGCCAGCACGAGCTGGCCGTGCTCGTAACGAAGATTGACCGCCAGTCCGTCGAACTTGGGCTCGCAGGCATATTCGACTTCATCGGCGGCAAGTCCGGCGCGTTCCAGCTGCTCGCGCACGCGGGTGTCGAAGGCGACCGCCTCGGCCTCATCGAGCGCATTGGCCAGCGACAGCATCGGCACGGCGTGCCGCACCTCCGCCAGGTCCGACCGCGGCGCGCCGCCGACGCGCTGTGACGGCGAGTCCGGCGTGACCAGCTCGGGATGCTGCGCCTCCAGTTCCTGCAGCTGGCGGAACAGCCGGTCGTACTCCGCGTCCGGGATCGTCGGCGCGTCGAGGACGTAGTACGCGTGATCGTGGCGCGCGATTTCCTCGCGCAGCGCCTGCGCATGCGCTCGCACTTTGGCAGGCACCGTCATCGGCCGACGCGTCAGGCGAACAGGCGGCGCGCGCGCTCGGAGCCGGGCTCGAGATCCGCGGCGCGCATCTTGTCGTACAGCGCCTGCAGGGCGGGCTCGATGGCCTCGATCGAGCCCGGTGCGATCGGCCGGCCGTGATCGTCGACCACCCGGGCGTTGAGCAGCGCCGCCAGCTCACTGGCCGTCAGGAACATCGACTGCAGCGGCTGCGCCGACGGCGGCGCCACCGGCACGTCTAGCTCGAGCAGCAGCAGGTGCTCGGCGGTCAGGCGAACCGTGAACAACACCAGGCCGTCCTCGCCGCGGCGAAGCCATCGGCGTTCGCTGTCCGGCTCCAGCCCGGTCGCCAGCACCGACTTGGTCACCACGGCTGGATTAAAGACGCCATCGCCGGGCTGCACAGTCAGGCCGATCTGCACGTCGAACTGCGCGATCTTCGCCTCCAGTTCGGCAGCGCGCCGGCGCAGCAGGGGCACTTCGGGCGGATCGAAGTCGGCGTCGAGCGCCACGGCCACCTGCTGGACGGCGGCAATGAACTGCGACGCCTCGATGTCGCCGAGCTTGCGGCTGCGGTTGGCGAGCTGGATCGATGCCAGCAGCTCGCTGTAGAAGCCGAAGCGGTCGGGCAGCACCCACTGCTCGGCACGCGCGTCCCAGGCAACCACGTGCACCGGCAGGCCGCAGTCGAGACGAAGCAGCGGGCCGGTCGCATCGATCACCGCGACGCCATCGACCGCGTGCGCACAGCGCACTTCAAGCACGCAGTCGAGCATCGGGTCTTCGATCCAGCCCGGCAGTTGCGGACGCGGGTGTTGCTGCTCTGATGCCGCCTCGCCCGGCAGATCGCCGAGCCGCGGCTCGATGCGCTCGCCGGTAGCGGCCGCCGCGCGGCCCTGCGCAGGCGCCTGCAGCGGATCCTGGTCCGGCGCGCCGAGGCGCTCGCGCAGGCGCCGGACCTGGCGCTGCTCCTGCCACTTGCTCCACACGAGCAGCAGCAGCAGCAGCACGACTGCTGCGGCGATCAGGGCGTAGTGCAGTTCGGTCATTGCCTCGACGATGCCCCGGGCTGTCTCAGGCGGGTTCGGCAGTGAGTCTCATCGCACTGTCGATGTCCACCGCGACGATGCGCGACACCCCCTGCTCCTGCATCGTCACGCCGACCAATTGCTCGGCCATCTCCATGGCGATCTTGTTGTGCGTGATGAAGAGGAACTGGGTGCCCGGCGTCGATTCGCGGCTGGTCATCGAGCGGACCAGGGCGCAGAAGCGCTCGGTGTTCGGATCGTCGAGCGGCGCGTCGACCTCGTCGAGCAGGCAGAACGGCGCCGGATTGAGCTTGAACAGCGCGAACACCAGCGCCGTGGCAGTCAGCGCCTTCTCGCCGCCCGACAGCAGGTGGATGGTGCTGTTGCGCTTGCCGGGCGGCTGGGCCATGACCTGCACCCCGGCGTCGAGGATCTCCTCGCCCGTCATCAGCAGCTTGGCCTCGCCGCCGCCGAACAGCTTCGGGAACAGCTGACCGAACTGGACGTTGACCTGGTCGAAGGTCGTCTGCAGCAGTTCGCGCGTTTCGCGGTCGATCTTGCGGATCGCGTCCTCGAGCGTGTCGATCGCCGCCCTCAAGTCGGCCGACTGCGCATCGAGGAAGCTCTTGCGCTCACGGCTGGACTCGAGCTCCTGCAGTGCGGCGAGGTTGACCGCGCCGAGCGACTCGATCTCGGCCGCCAGCCGCACGATCTCGACCTGCAGCGCCGAGGCGCGCGCGGGTGCTGCCTGCAGCCGCTCGGCGAGATGCGCTTCATCGGCATGCACGTCGGCGAGCATCTGCGCGAACTGCTCGACCGACAGCCGCGCGGCCTGCTCCTTGAGCTGCAGTTCGGTGATCTTGTCGCGTCGCGGCTGCATATCGCGCTCGAGCTGCAAGCGTTGCTCGTCGATGCTGCGCATCTGCTGCGTCAGCTCGTCGAGCCGGCTGCGCGCCTCGCGCAGCCGATCCTCGGCCTGCGCCCGCTGCGACAGCCAGCCGTCCAGCCCGGTGCGCGCCGCGGTGTCGTCGAGGCCGGCCAGCTGCGCCTGCGCCGCCTGCTGGTCGACCAGCAGGCGCCCCGCATCCTCGGCCGCCGACTCGATCGCGTGCAGCACGTCGGCACGCCGCTGCCGTGCTGCGCCAACTTCGAACTCGTGCCGCTGCAGGTCCGCCGCCAGTCGGCTGCGCTCGTCGCGCCCTTCGCGTGAGGCGCGGTCGGCATCCTCGTAAGCGACGCGTGCCGACTCCAGCGCCTGCTGCTTCTCGGCCAGCGCCTCGTCGACCTCGGAGAAGCGACGCTCGGCTTCGTCACGCTGGCCGCGAAGCTCCTTTTCATGGGCATCGACCTCGGCGAGCTCCGCCTCGATCTGTCCGCCCCGGTGGCGCACCCGCTCGACCAGCTCGGCCAGTCGCACGATTTCCAGCTGCCGGGCATGCGCCTGGCCCCGCAGTTGCTCGACGGCGTTGCGCTGCGCCTGCTCGGTCGCCGCGGCTTCGCGCAAATCAGCTTCGCAGCGCGCCAGCGCGTTGACGGCGTGCTCGACGAGCAGCTTCTGCGCCCGCTGCTCCTTCTCCAGGTTCTCGATCTCCTGCCGGCGCGCCAGCAGGCCCGACTTGCGATCGTCCGGCGCATAGAAGCGCAGACCGTAGCGCGACACCAGGTGCCCACCGCGCACGACGAACTGCCCGCCGGGCGGTAGTTGTTCGCGCGCGGCCATCGCCTGAGCCAGGTCGTCGGCAACGAACACGCCGGCAAGCCAGTCGCCCAGCACCGCGGCCAGCGCCGCATCGTGCCCGCGCACACGGTCGCTGAGGCGGGCAAAGCCGGCGAGCGCGGCCGGTTCCCGCGCCACGGCTCCGGCCGTGGTGTAGAACGCGACGCGCGCCGGCGGTGCATTGCCCGCCAGCGCGGCCAATGAATCGAGCCGGCCAACCTCGAGCCCCTCGATGCGATCACGCAGCACCGCCTCGAAGGCAACTTCCCACCCGGCATCGACCTGCATGCGGCGGAACAGCCGCGGCAGCGATTCGAGCCCCTGGCTGCGCAGCCAGGGATCGAGCTTCTCGTCGGCTTCCACGTTGGCCTGCAGTTCGCGCAGCGCATGCAGACGCGCTTCCAGCCGTGCCAGCGTTTCCGTCTCGCGCGTGCGCGCCTCGAGCAGGCCATGGCGGTCGCCCTGCGCCTTCGCGACTTGGCCCTGCGCGGCTTCCTGTCGGTGGCTGGCAGCAGCCAGTTCGCCCTCGAGTCGCTGCGCCTCGCCCCTCAGCGCAGACAGCCGCTCCTCGTCGGGAGCACCGAGATGGCCGCGCTCTTCCTGCAGTCGCTCGCGTCGCTGTGCCAGCGCGGCCAGCTGGCGATCGATGCTGCGCTGCTCGGCGCCGGCGCCTTCGATCGCCTGCTCGGCAAGCGCCGAAGCGGCACGGGCAGCACCGAGGGCGTCGCGCGCCGCGGCGTAGGCGGCTTCCAGTTCCGGCAGACCGGCCTCCTTCTCGGCCAGGCGCTCGCGGGCCTGTTCGGCTCGCCCCTCGCCTTCAGAGATCTGACGCTCCAGGTCCTCGGCGCGCGCCTTCAGGTCCGCCTCTTCGGCAAGCCGCCTTTCGCGGGTGGCCGCGAGTGTGGCCACCTGCGAGGCAAGCCGCTCGCGGCTTTCCGCGACAAGGCGAAGTTCCGCCTCGAGTTTGCCAATCTCGGCGTTGACGTTGAGCAGTTCGGATTGGGCCGCATGCAGCGCGTCGGATCCGGCGTAATGCGCGCTGCGCGCCTCGTCGAGGCGCCGCTCGGCTGCCCGCAGATCGGCGATATGCGCCTCCAGCGCAACGCTGCGCACCTCGATGTCGCGCGCCACCTTCTCCCGCTCGGCAGCCGCATCACGCTTGCGCGTCATCCACAGCAGCCGCTGCTGCTCATCATGGCTCGACTTCAGCTGCTGGTAGCGCTGCGCGATCTCGGCCTGGCCCTCCAGCTTGTCGATCTGCGCTTCGAGTTCACGCAGGATGTCCTCGACCCGCGTCAGGTTGTCGCGCGTGTCGTTGAGCCGGTTCTCGGTCTCGCGACGGCGTTCGCGGTATTTCGACACGCCGGCCGCCTCTTCGAGGAACACGCGCAGTTCCTCCGGACGCGCCTCGATGATGCGCGAGATCATGCCCTGGCCAATGATGGCGTAGGCACGCGGCCCCAGCCCCGTGCCGAGGAACATGTCCTGCACGTCGCGCCGACGCACGCTCTGGTTGTTGATGTAGTAGCTCGAGGCCCCGTCGCGCGTCAGCACGCGCTTCACCGCGATCTCGCCGAAGCGGCCCCACTCGCCCTGGATACGGCCATCGGAATTGTCGAACACCAGTTCGACGCTGGCGCGGCCACCGGGCTTGCGGTTCACCGAGCCGTTGAAGATCACGTCCTGCATCGACTCGCCGCGCAGTTCGGCGGCCTTGGACTCGCCGAGCACCCAGCGCACGGCGTCAATCACGTTGGACTTGCCGCAACCGTTGGGCCCGACCACGCCGACCAGGCTGCCTGGCACCTCGATCTGCGTCGGATCGACAAATGACTTGAATCCGGCCAGCTTGATCTGCCGAAGATGCACGGTAAGTTTTCCCGGGAAATCGACGCCGCCCGCAGAGTTGTTGAAGGGCACGCCGAGGGTGTTGCGATGGCTTCGTATAATACCTTCAACCTCTCTCCCTCCTCTCACATCAGGGCGCGCCGATGGCCACCCGTCCCGCCGCTTCGCTGGACATTTTCCCCAACCCGAGTCCCGAGCGCGATTACCTGGTCCATATCGAGATTCCCGAGTTCACCTGCCTCTGCCCGCTGACCGGGCAGCCGGATTTCGCGACGCTGGTGCTCGACTATGTGCCGGATGCGCGCAACGTGGAACTGAAGAGCCTCAAGCTCTACGCTTGGTCGTACCGCGACAAGGGCGCATTTCATGAGGCGGTGACCAACAAGATCCTTGACGACCTGGTGCGCGCGCTGAAGCCGCGCTTCATGCGCCTGACTGCGCGCTGGTACGTTCGCGGCGGGATCTTCACCACGGTGGTGGCCGAGCATCGCAAGCGCGGCTGGAAGGCGCAGCCAGCAGTCGAGCTGCCGCGCTTCGAACCGGCCTCGAGCATCCGCTGATGAACCCGGATCTCGCAAAGCTTCAGCCATACCCGTTCGAGCGGTTGCGCCAGCTGCTGGCCGGCAACAAGCCGCCGGCGGCACTGCCGCATATCAACCTGTCGATCGGCGAGCCCAAGCACGCCACCCCGCAGCTGATCTTCGACGCGCTGACGGCGGCCCTGCCGACGCTCGCCAGCTATCCGCTCACGCTCGGCACCGACGCCCTGCGCGAATCGATCGCCGCCTGGCTGGCGCGCCGCTATGCACTGCCGCGGATCGACCCGGCCACGCAGGTCATGCCGGTGGCCGGGTCGCGCGAGGCCCTGTTTGCCTTCGCCCAAACGGTAGTCGACCGGACGCGGGCCGCACGCGTGGTGATGCCCAACCCCTTCTATCAGATCTACGAAGGCGCGGCGCTGCTTGCCGGCGCGGAGCCATTGTTCCTTCCCTGCACGCCGGAGAACGGTTTCCGGATGGACTTCGGCACTGTCGATCCTGCCACCTGGTCGAAGGTGCAGCTCGTCTATGCCTGCTCGCCCGGCAACCCGCACGGGCGCGTGATCTCCCTGGACGAATGGCGCGAGCTGTTCGACCTGGCCGACCGCCACGGTTTCATCATCGCCAGCGACGAGTGCTACTCGGAGATCTACTTCGACGAGGCGTCGCCGCCGCTGGGCGGGCTGCAGGCGGCGGCGCTGCTGGGCCGCAGCGGGTTCGAGCGCTTGGTCGCCTTCGGCAGCCTGTCGAAGCGCTCCAACGCGCCCGGCCTGCGCTCGGGCTTCGTGGCCGGCGACGCCGAAGTGCTGAAGAAGTTCCTTCTTTACCGCACCTATCACGGCACGGCGCTGAGCCCCGCGCTGCAGGCCGCCAGCGTCGCCGCGTGGCGCGACGAGGCGCACGTGATCGAGAACCGGCGCAAGTACGCGGCGAAGTTCCTCCATGCCACGCCGATCGTTCAGCAGGCGCTGCAGACCGACACGCCCGACGCGGCGTTCTACCTTTGGGCGCGCACACCGATCGACGACGCCGAGTTCGCCCGCCGTCTGCATGCCCAGTTCAACGTCACCGTGCTGCCCGGCAGCTACCTGTCGCGCACGCGCGACGGCTTCAATCCCGGCGCCGGCTTCGTGCGCATTGCGCTCGTCGCCGAGGAAGCCGAAGTCATGGAAGCCGCGCGGCGCATCGCCGAATTCGGCCGTTCACTCTGAGGACCAAATGTCGCATCAGGACATCATCAACGAAGCTTGGGAAAACCGCGCCAGTCTTGGGCCCGCCACGAGCGGACCTGTCCGTGCCGCGGTCGAGGACACGCTGGCGCGGCTGGACGCGGGCCAGCTGCGGGTCGCCGAGAAGCGCGACAGCGAGTGGGTCGTGCACCAGTGGGCCAAGAAGGCGGTGCTGCTGTCGTTCCGTCTGTCGGACAACGTTCCCATGGGCTTCGGCGGCGGCGAGCCGTTCAGCTTCTACGACAAGGTGCCCACCAAGTTCGCCGGCTGGACGCAGGCGCAGTTTCGCGACGCAGGCGTGCGCGTGGTGCCACCGGCCGTAGCCCGCCGCGGCGCCTACATCGCTCGCAACGTCGTGCTGATGCCCTCCTACGTCAACATCGGCGCTTTTGTGGACGAGGGCACGATGGTCGACACCTGGGCAACCGTCGGCTCCTGCGCGCAGATCGGCAAGAACGTGCACCTTTCCGGCGGCGTCGGCATCGGCGGCGTGCTGGAGCCGCTGCAGGCCAATCCGACCATCATCGAGGACAACTGCTTCATCGGCGCCCGCTCCGAGGTGGTGGAAGGCGTGATCGTCGAGGAGAACTCGGTCCTTTCGATGGGCGTTTACATCGGCCAGAGCACCCGGATCTACGATCGCGAGACCGGCAAGATCCTTTATGGCCGCGTGCCGGCAGGCTCGGTGGTCGTGCCCGGCTCGCTGCCATCGAAGGATGGCAGCTACAGCCTGTACTGCGCGGTGATCGTCAAGCGGGTCGACGCACAGACCCGCGCCAAGACCGGCATCAACGAGCTGCTGCGCGAGGCCACCGACCGCGGCTGACCGCCGTCTGGGCAGTTTGGATTCATCCGTTCAACGGATTCGCGCGGCTTCTGTTGGACGCGCCTGCTGCGTAAGCTAGGCAGGTACTGTACGAACGACGCAGGAAGGATCCATGGCGCTCGACAAGCTGTTCCACCTGATGGCCGAGAAGAATGCCTCGGACCTCTTCATTTCGGTCGGCTCACCGGTCACGATCAAGATCAACGGCGTGTGCGTTCCGGTCAACCAGGAGCGGCTGACGCCGGAACAGGTGATCGGCCTGCTGGCCGAGCGCCTGAACGACGCCCAGTTCCGCGAGCTAGAAGAAGTCAAGGAGCTGAACCTCGGCCTGCCGGTTCACGGCCTGGGCAGCTTCCGCCTGAGCGCGTTCCTGCAGCGCGGCACGGTCTCGGCGGTCATCCGCTTCATCCCGCACGACATTCCGAAGCTCGACGACCTGACGCTGCCCGACATGCTGAAGGACCTCGTGGTGGAGAGGCGCGGTCTGGTCCTGGTCGTCGGCGCAGCCGGTTCGGGCAAGTCGACCACCATCGCCTCGATGCTCGACCATCGCAACGAACTGATGAGCGGGCATATCCTCACCTTCGAGGACCCGATCGAGTTCCTTTTCCGCAACAAGAAGTCGATCGTCAACCAGCGCGAGATCGGCCACGACGCCGTCACCCTGCAGGTCGCGATGAAGAACGCGATGCGGCAGGCACCGGACGTGCTGTTCATCGGCGAGATCCGCGACCGGGAGACGATGGGGGCCGCGCTCGCCTATTCGATGAGCGGCCACCTCGTGGTCGCCACGCTTCACGCAACGAACAGCGCGCACGCGCTGAACCGCGTGATCAGCTTCTACACGCCAGAGACGCGGCAGGCGCTTTTCCAGGATTTGGCCGCCTCGCTGAAAGCAATCGTTTCGCAGCGGCTGGTGCGCGCGAAGCGCAGCGGGCGGACGCCCGCCGTCGAGATCCTGATGAACAACGGCCACATGGCCGACCTGATCGAGCGCGGCGATGTGCCGGCGATCAAGGAGGCAATGGAACGAAGCCTCTCCCCTGGCAGCCAGTCGTTCGAGCAAAGCCTTTACGTTCTGCTGCAACGGGACCTCATCACGCGCGATGACGCGCTTGGCGCCGCCGACTCGAAGAACAACCTGCTGTGGATGATCAACAATGCGGGCAAACTGCCGGCTGCGCAGATGCCGGCAACGAAGCAGGCGCCCGAGCCGGCGTCGTTCTCGGAGTTCACCCTGAACATCTGATACCGGAACAGCAAGTATTCTTACTGCTCGAGAAAGGTTGCACGGTGGCTTCCGTGTCGTACAGCCCACGCGCCGCACACCGACGGCCACGCCCTGATGTCCGCAACACTGGAACTCGCGCAACAGCTGATTGCCTGCCGGTCGGTGACACCTGACGACGGCGGTTGCCAGCCACTGATCGCCACCCGCCTCGCGCCTCTCGGTTTCCGCGCCGAGACCATCGCACGCAACGGAACCACCAACCTCTGGCTGCGCCGCGGCCGGCACCGGCCGACGGTGGTGTTCGCCGGTCACACCGACGTGGTCCCGCCGGGCCCGCGCGAGCAGTGGGCGAGCGACCCCTTCGAGCCGACGATCCGCGACGGCGTGCTTTTCGGCCGCGGCGCCTCCGACATGAAGAGCTCGGTGGCCGCCTTCGCCGTCGCCGCCGAGGAGTTCGTACGCGCCCATCCCGCACACGTCGGCTCGATTGCCCTGCTGCTGACCTCCGATGAGGAAGGTCCGGCGACCGACGGCACGGTGGCCGTCGTCGAGCAACTGACCGCGCGCGAAGAGGCCATCGACTACTGCATCGTCGGCGAGCCGACGTCGGTCGACCACCTTGGCGACGTGATCAAGAACGGCCGCCGCGGCTCACTGTCGGGCCGATTGATCGTCCGCGGGATCCAGGGCCACGTTGCCTATCCGCACCTGGCGCGCAACCCGGTTCATCAGGCAGCGCCTGCGCTCGCCGATCTGGCTGCCGAGCTCTGGGATCACGGCAACGCCCACTTCCCGCCAACGACTTTCCAGATCTCCAACATCCGTGCCGGCACCGGCGCGCTGAACGTGATTCCCGGCAGCTGCGAGGTCGAGTTCAACCTCCGCTTTGCCCCAGTGTCGACCGCGATGGCGCTGATCGAGCGCATCGAGGAGATCCTGCGCCGGCACCGGCTCGATTACGACATCACCTGGACCGTCGGCGCGCAGCCGTTCCTGACCGAACCCGGGCGGCTCAGCGAGGCACTGTCGGCGGCGATCGAACTGACCACCGGGCGGCGGCCACAGCTGTCGACCACCGGCGGCACATCGGACGGTCGCTTCATTGCCACGGTGTGCCAGCAAGTGGTGGAATTCGGCCCGCCAAATGCGACGATTCACAAGGTCGACGAGTGCATCCACGTGGCTGACCTCGAGCCGCTGAAGGACGTCTACCGACGCACGCTCGAATTCCTGCTGACGGAACCGAAGTCATGAGCTCGTCGGGGCGCCGCAAGGGCGAATTGTGCGAGCGAAGCGAGAAGGGATCCCAATGAGCATCGATGCCCAGGCCAATTTGCGCACGATCCGCGATGTCCTGCGCTACGCCGTCACGCGGATGAACGAAGGCGGCGTCTTCTTCGGGCACGGCCAGGTCGATGCCGTCGACGAGGCGCTGTTCCTGGTCCTGCGCTCGCTTCAACTGCCGCCGGAGCGCGCCGACCTGTTCCTTGATGCCTTCCTGACCCACGCCGAGATCAACTCCTTGATCCAGACGATCGATCAGCGCGTGCGCAAGCGCATCCCGGCCGCCTACATCCTGCGCGAGGCCTGGCTGCAGGGCTACAAGTTCTACGTCGACGAGCGGGCGATCATTCCGCGCTCGTTCCTGGCCGAACTGCTGAAGGACGGGCTCGCCCCCTGGGTGCAGAAACCGGAGGCGGTCGCCGACGTGCTCGACATGTGTACCGGCTCGGGCTGCCTGGCAGTCATGGCGGCGGACATCTTCCATGCGGCGCATGTCGACGCGGTCGACGTCTCCCCCGACGCGCTGGCGGTCGCCAAGCGCAACATCGCCGACTACCAGCTGACCAAGCGCGTGACCCCTGTGCAGTCTGACCTCTACGGCGACCTGCCGAGCAGGCGCTACGACATCATCTTGTGCAATCCGCCGTACGTGACCGACGAATCGATGGCTGCCCTGCCGCGCGAATACCAGCAGGAGCCGAAGCTCGCGCTCGCCGGCGGAGCCGACGGCATGGCGATTGTTCGCCGCCTCGTCCGTGGGGCGCGCGGGTATCTCAAGCGCGGCGGCCTGCTGTTCGTCGAGGTTGGCGGCGGCCGTGCTGCCGCAGAGCAGGCACTGAAGGAGGTGCCACTGACCTGGCTGACGACCAGCGACGGCGACGACACCGTGTTCATGGCCAAGCAGGAAGAGTTGCCGTGATCCGCTGGCGCTTTTCGCAGCGAAGCTCCGCGAACTGATCACGCTCACCGGATTACGCGCCGTTTAACATGCGCGCATGCTGCGCCTGATTGACTTGGCGGCCGCGCGCGGCGTCCGCACTCTCTACAAGAACGTTTCCCTCGCAGCGCCGCCCGGCGAACGGATCGGCCTGACCGGCGCCAACGGCTCCGGCAAGTCGACGCTGTTCGCGCTGCTGCTGGGCGAGTTGGCCGCGGAAGCCGGCCGCATCGAAGCGCCGCCACCACCGCGCATTGCGCACGTGGCGCAGGACATCGAAGCGAGCGACGAAGCGGCACTTGATTACGTGCTCGCCGGCCACGCCCCGCTGATCGCTGCCCGTGCCGAGCTCGCGGCGGCCGAGGCGGCCGACGACGATCTTCGCCTGTCGCATGCGCATGCCCACCTGGCCGAATTGAAAGAAGGCGCGATCGCCGCGCAGGCAGCCAGCGTGCTGACTGGCCTCGGGTTTGCACAGTCCGACCTGACGCGTCCGGTCTCCGAGTTCTCGGGCGGATGGCGCAACCGGCTTGCGCTGGCCCGCGCCCTGATGCGCCCGGCGGATCTGCTGCTGCTCGACGAGCCGACCAATCATCTCGACCTGGACTCGGTGATCTGGCTCGAAGCCTGGCTGAAGCGGCAGCCGGCCACGGTGCTGCTGATTTCGCATGATCGCGAGTTCCTCGATCGCTGCACGACCGTCACCTGGCACATCGCCGACGGTGGCATCCGCCGCTACGCCGGCAACTACAGCGCGTTCGAGCTGGCGTGGGCCGAGCAGCAACGGCAGCAGGATGCAGCCGCCAAGGCTCATGCCCGCACCGCCGCGCACCTGCAGAGCTTCGTCGACCGCTTCCGCGCCCAGGCCACCAAGGCCAAGCAGGCGCAGAGCCGGATCAAGATGCTCGAGCGGCTGGTGGCCGTCGAGCCGGCGCGGGCCAGCCGTGAGTGGCGCTTCGAGTTTCCCGAGCCGCACCGCCTGCCGGAGCGGTTGCTGGAGGCCGAGGACCTGCGGCTGGCCTACGGGCCGCGCACCATCCTCGACGAGGTGAAGTTCCTGATCCGCTCGGGCGACCGAATCGGCATCCTCGGGGTGAACGGCGCCGGCAAGTCGACGCTCGTCAAGAGCATCGCCGGCGAGCTTGCACCGGCCGCAGGCGAGCTGCGACGCGGCAGCGGACTGGCGATCGGCTACTTCGCCCAGCACCAGCTCGACCAGCTGCGGCCGGACGAGTCGCCGCTGCAGCACCTGCGCCGGATCGCGCTGCAGGTGGATCCGCAGACGCGCGAGCAGGACCTGCGCAACTTTCTCGGCCAGTTTCGCTTCGGCGCCGAAATGGCGTCGAGCCCGGTCGGGCCGATGTCCGGCGGCGAGAAGGCGCGCTGCGCGCTGGCGCTGCTCGCCTGGAGCCGGCCGAACCTGCTGCTGCTCGACGAGCCGACCAACCACCTGGACATGGAGACGCGCGAGGCCTTGACCATGGCGCTGTCGTCCTTCGGCGGCGCGTTGGTCCTCGTTTCGCACGACCGCCACCTGCTGCGCGCCGCCACCGATCAGCTGTGGCTGGTGCACGATGGGCGCGTCGCGCCCTTCGAAGGCGACCTCGACGAATACGCGGCGCTCGTGCTGGCCAGCAGGAAGGTCGCTCGCGAGGGCGAACCGCGGCTGGCTTCTGCCGAGGGGGTCAACCGCCGCGACGAGCGACGGGAAGCGGCGCGCGCGCGACAGCGCCTGACCGACGCGCGCCGGCCGGTGCAGCAGAAGATCGACAGGCTGGAAGACGAGATCGCAAGGCTGACGACGGAACTGCGCGAACTCGATGCCCGGCTCGCCGCGCCGGACTTCTATCACGGTGCGGGCGACGAGGTCGCCGGGACCTTACGGACCCGCGGCACGCTGGCGACCCGGCTCGACCAGCTCGAATCGCGCTGGCTCGGCCTGCACAGCGAACTGGAGGCGATCACGTGAACAAGCCCCTGGAAGGTTTCCGCATCCTCGACCTGACCCGGCTGCTTCCCGGTCCGGCGCTGAGCATGCACCTGGCAGACCTCGGCGCCGACGTCATCAAGGTCGAGGACACCGGCGAAGGCGACTACATGCGCAGCTTCCCGCCGCTGTCGCGCAACGCCGAGGGTGCCCAGGTCAATGCAGCGTTCGAGAACATCAATCGCGGCAAGCGCTCGATCTGCCTCGACCTGAAGAAGGCGCAGGGACGCGACCTGCTGTTGCGCCTCGTGGATACCGCCGATGCGCTGATCGAAGGCTTCCGCCCCGGCGTGATGGACCGGCTCGGCGTCGGCTGGGGGGCCCTGCACGCGCGCAATGCGAAGCTGGTGTTCTGCTCGCTGACCGGCTACGGCCAGACCGGCCCGCTGGCGTTGAAGGCCGGCCATGACCTGAACTACTGCGCGATGACCGGCGTGCTCGACCAGATCCGCGCCGACGGACGGCCGGCGATGCCCAACCTGCAGATCGGCGACCTGCTGGGCGGCACGCTGACAACGTTGTCGGCGCTGCTCGCCGCCCTGCTCGGCGCGCAGCGAACCGGCCGCGGCAGCCGCGTCGACGCTGCGATGACCGACGGCCTGCTGGTGCACCACATCTTTCCGCACGGCGACCTCGACGCCGGGCAGGTGCCGGTAGCGGGCAAGACTCTGCTCACGGGCGGCGCGCCGTGCTACCGGATCTACCCGACGGCAGACGACAAGCACCTCGCCGTCGGCGCGCTCGAACTGAGGTTCTGGCAGACGTTCTGCGATGCGGCCGGGCTCAGTGAACTGCGCGAGAAGCACTGGGCACTCGGTCTAGCGCCGGGCAGCGACGCATCCAACGAAGTCACGAAGACGGTCGCCGCGAGGATTCGGCAGAAGACCCGCCACAAGTGGGAGGAAGTGTTCGCCGAGGTCGACGCCTGCGTGACCCCGGTCCTGACACCCGCCGAGGCGCTTGCGCATCCGCACCATCACGCGCGCGGCCTGGTGCACCGGCGCGGCAGTGTCACCGCTGTCGGCCCGCTGGCAGCGATCGACGAACTCGGCATTGCCGAGGGACGGGCACCACGCTCCGGGGAACACACGCGCACACTGCTGTCCGAACTGGGCCTCGACGAAGACGCCATCGCTGCCGTGCTGGCCGCGCGCGCGGCCAGCCAGGCCGAGCAATGATCGAACGCCGCCGCCTGCTGCTGATGCGCCATGGCGCAGTCGATTATTTCGACGCGCAGGGCCGCCCCTACCCGCCCGACGACGTGCCCTTGACGGTGCAGGGCGTGACGCAGGCACGCGCGATCGGTGCGGCACTTGCCGCCAGCGGGGTGACCATCGACCGCGCGCTGACCAGCGGACTCGTGCGCACGCGCGAGACGGCGCAGCACGTGCTCCAGGCGGCGCAGCTTTCGCCACCGCTCGAGCACTGGCCCGACCTGCAGGAGATCCGTGGCGGGCGGTTGTCGGCCATCCGGGACGACGACCTGCGCGACGCCTTCATCGCCGCTTTCGAAGGGCCGGTCCCGCGCGAAAAGCGCTTTCTCGGCGGCGAGACGATTGGCGAACTGATCGACCGTGTGCTGCCGGCGTTGCAGGGACTGCTCGCCGACGACGGCTGGGACACCGCACTGCTGGTGGCGCACGGCGGCGTGAATCGCGCCGTGCTGTCGTGGTTCCTCACCGGCCGGCACGAGTTCCTCGGCGGGCTGGCGCAGGATGCGGGGTGCCTGAACGTGATCGACGTCGGCGCCACGCCGGCCACCAGCGTGGTGCGGGTGGTCAACTTCTGCCCGCTGAACACGCTGCGCACCGAGACGCGGCTGTCGACCATGGAAGAACTGCTGCAGAAGTACCTGAAGCTGCGCGCGCGCAGCGAGGCCTGATTACTCCGGAGCACGAATGAGCCAGTTGCAGGAAGCCACCGAACGCCATCGCTTCGACCTCGACCGCCTCGCCGGGTACCTGGCCGGGCAGCTGCCGGGGTTCGTCGGCCCGCTGACCGTCAAGCAGTTCCAGGGTGGGCAATCCAATCCCACCTACCTGCTCACCACGCCTGATCGACGCTACGTGATGCGCAGCAAGCCCGCGCCCGCTGCCAAGCTGCTGCCGTCGGCGCACGCGATCGAACGCGAGTTCCGCGTGATGCGCACGCTCGCCTCCCAGGGCGTTCCGGTGCCCGAAGTGCTGCTGCTGTGCGAGGACGAAGCCGTGATCGGCCGTGCCTTCTTCCTCATGGAGCACGTCGAAGGGCGCATCTTCTGGGAACAGTCGCTGCCCGGACTGGCGCCGGCCGAGCGCGGCGCGATCTACGACGAGATGAATCGCGTGATCGCCACGTTGCACTCGGTCGATGTCGAACGCGCCGGCCTGGCGGATTACGGCAAGGCCGGCAACTACTTCGCGCGCCAGATCGGCCGCTGGAGCAAGCAGTACCGGGCTTCCGAGACCGAGCCGATCGAAGCCATGGACCGGCTCATCGACTGGCTTCCCACACACGTGCCGCCGGGCGACGAGACCACGGTCGTGCACGGCGACTTCCGGCTGGACAACCTCATCTTCCACCCCACCGAAGCGCGGGTGCTGGCGGTCATCGACTGGGAACTCTCCACGCTCGGCCACCCGCTCGCCGACTTCTCGTATCTGTGCATGGGCTGGCACATCCCGCCGGGCGCCTTCCGTGGCATTGCCGGGCTGGACCTCGCTGCCCTCGGCATTCCTTCCGAGGCGGAGTTCATCCGCTGCTACTGCGAGCGGACCGGTCGCAGCAGGATCGATCACTGGAACTTCTACCTTGCCTACAACCTGTTCCGCATCGCAGCGATCCTGCAGGGCGTCTACAAGCGCGCCCTCGAAGGCATGGCCAGCGCCGACAACGCGCTCGCCGCCGGGGCCAACGCCAAGGCGCTGGCGGAGATCGGATGGAGCTACGCGACAAAGGCCGACCACTGAGCGGACTGCACGGCGGGCCCCGGGTCTGCAAGGCGCGGCAAGTGCCGTCGAAGTGGCCACACGGCTCTGATTTTCCTGTTGTTTTTTGGCGACAGTCCGGCGCCCGCTGCCTAGCCGCGAGGAACCTGCGTCGCGCGGTGCCGCCGATACCTACTTCCGACAGATCACAGGGCGTGCATCACGCCAGTCGCGGGAACGGGGATCGCGCTCGGCTCGGTACTTGGCGCCGCCCGGCATGGTCCGCCGCGAACGTGAGGTTCCGCGCCTCTAGATGTCCCGCCTCACGTCATCCAAATGCGAAAATACGCGTTAGTGCCTAGGGGTTATCAGGCAGCTAACGGAAAATGCAGTTTCGATCATCGGCAGGCCCTTCGCGCGCCCAGCCGAGTGGAGAAGACAAGTTGAACAGCAAGCGGATCCTCGTGACCGGCGGCGCCGGTTTCCTCGGCTCGCACCTGTGCGAGCGGCTGCTGAAGCAAGGGCACGACGTCATCTGCGTCGACAACTTCTTCACCGGCACCAAGGCCAACATCGCCCACTTGATGGACGATCGCCGCTTCGAGGTGATCCGGCACGACGTCACCGAGCCGCTATACCTGTACGTCGACCAGATCTACAACCTGGCCTGCCCGGCCTCCCCCGTGCACTACCAGGCCGACCCGATCCACACGATGAAGACAAGCGTGCTGGGCGCGATCAACATGCTCGGGCTGGCGCGGCGCACCGGCGCGAAGTGTTTCCTGGCCTCGACCAGCGAGGTCTACGGCGATCCGCACGAGCACCCGCAGAAGGAGAGCTACTGGGGTCACGTCAATCCGAACGGCATCCGCTCCTGCTACGACGAAGGCAAGCGCAGCGCCGAGGCGCTGTACTTCGACTACAACCGCCGGCACCAGATGCCGATCAAGGTGGTGCGCATCTTCAACACCTACGGGCCCCGGATGCACCCGGAGGACGGCCGCGTGGTGTCGAACTTCGTCGTGCAGGCCCTGCGCGGCGAGCCGATCACCATCTACGGCGACGGAGCGCAGACGCGTTCCTTCTGCTACGTGGACGACATGGTCGACGGGTTCATGCGAATGATGAAGTCCGACGACGACTTCCTCGGCCCGGTGAATCTCGGCAACCCGGACGAGTTCACCATGATCGAACTCGCCGAAATGGTGCTGCGGGTGACGGGGTCACGGTCGAAGCTGGTGCGCAGACCGCTGCCGCCGGACGATCCGAAGCGGCGCAGGCCCGACATCTCGCTCGCCCGCTCGGCGCTGGGCTGGGAGCCGAAGGTGAAGCTCGAGAAGGGCATCGCGGCGACGGTGGCCTATTTCGACGACGTGCTCACTTTCGATCGCGCGGTGGCCGAGGGTGAGGCCGCGGTACAGCGGCAGGCGCCGCCGCGGCTGCAGGTGGTCTGACCGGCTCATGGGCAGGAGCGCGCGCAGCGTTCTCGTCACCGGAGGCGCGGGCTACATCGGCAGCCACACCTGCAAGGCGCTGGCGGCGGCCGGCTACTCGCCGGTCGCCCTGGACAACCTGGTTTACGGTCACCGCTGGGCGGTGCGCTGGGGCGCCCTCGAGCAGGCCGACCTCGCCGACCGCGAGGCCATCGAGCGCGTGCTTCACAAGCACGACATCGCCGCGGTGATCCACTTCGCCGCGTACGCGTACGTCGGCGAGTCGATGACCGACCCCGGCAAGTATTTCCGCAACAACGTCGCCAACACGCTGAACCTGCTCGAGGCGATGCGCGCCGCGGGCGTCGGACGAATCGTCTTCTCCTCCACCTGCGCCACCTACGGCGTGCCCGACGCGGTGCCGATCGCCGAGGACCACCCGCAGCGGCCGGTCAACCCCTATGGCGAGTCGAAGCTCTTCATCGAGCGCGCGCTGTACTGGAACGGCGTGGCGCACGGCCTGCGATGGATGGCGCTGCGCTATTTCAACGCTGCCGGTGCCGATCCGGACGGCGAGATCGGCGAGGACCACGACCCCGAGACGCACCTGATCCCGCTGGCGATCGAGACCGCGCTCGGCCGGCGGCACGAACTGCAGGTGATGGGCGCCGACTACCCGACGCCGGACGGCACCGCCGTTCGCGACTACATCCACGTCACCGACCTCGCCGACGCCCATGTGCGCGCCCTGCGCCACCTTGAGGCGGAAGGCACTTCCGGCGCGCTGAACCTGGGCACCGGACGCGGCCACTCGGTGCGCGAGGTGGTGGCGATGGTCGAGCGCGTCAGCGGCCGCAAGGTCAACGCCCGCAACGCGCCACGGCGCGCCGGCGACCCGCCGGCGCTGGTCGCTGCGCCGGGCCGCGCGAAGGAACTGCTGGGCTGGGAGCCGCGGTGGTCAAGTCTGGAGACGATCGTGCAGACCGCGTACCGCTGGCACAGCGCACAAGCGCCGGGCGCGAGCGAGCGCGCGGCCGCTTGAGGTTTTCCGCATGAGTGCCGTCCTGGCCGAAGTGACCCCGGCCGCCGCCCGCACGCTCGTCAGCGTGCTGAAGGCCGAGCCCGGTTTCGACGCTCGGCCCCGCATCGGCGGCAAATTCCTGCTCGCCGGCGAGCAGAAGCTGTGGGTGCGCGGCGTGACCTACGGCACCTTCGGCCCGCTGGGCAACGGCGAGGACTACCCGGACGACGAGCAGATCGAGCAGGACTTCGCGGCGATGCGCGCCAATGCGATCAACGCGGTGCGCTGCTACACTGTGCCGCCGCGCCGTCTGCTCGACATGGCCCAGCGCAACGGCCTGCGCGTGATGGTCGGCCTGCCGTGGGAGCAGCACGTCGCCTTTCTCGACGACCCTGGCCGGGCCGACGACATCGTGCGCCGCGTGCGCGAGGGCGTGCGCAGCTGCGCCGGCCACCCGGCAGTGCTGTGCTACGCGATCGGCAACGAGATCCCCGCCTCGATCGTTCGCTGGCACCGGCGCAAGCGCGTCGAGCGCTTCCTCAAGCGCCTGTACCTCGCCGCCAAGGCCGAGGATCCGGAGGCGCTGGTCACCTATGTGAACTTCCCGACCACCGAGTACCTTCAGCTGCCGTTCCTCGACCTGGTCTGCTTCAACGTCTACCTGGAAGCGCGCGACCGGCTCGAGGCCTATCTGGCGCGGCTGCAGAACCTGGCGGGCGAGAAGCCGCTGCTGATGGCGGAGATCGGCCTCGACAGCCGCCGCAACGGACTGCACAAGCAGGCCGAAAGCCTCGAGTGGCAGGTGCGCACGGCGTTTGCCGCCGGCTGTGCCGGCGCATTCGCGTTCGCCTGGACCGACGAGTGGCACCGCGGCGGACAGGACATCGACGATTGGGACTTCGGCCTGCTGACGCGCGACCGCAAGCCCAAGCCGGCGCTCGCCGCGGTGCGGCGGGCGTTCGGCGAAGTGCCCTTCCCCGCCGACACCCGTTGGCCGCGCATCTCGGTGGCGGTGTGCAGCTACAACGGTTCGCGCACGATCCGCGACACGATGGAGGGACTGAAGCGCCTCGAATATCCGAACTTCGAGGTGATCGTCGTCAACGACGGCTCGACCGATGCCACGCCGAAGATCGTCGCCGAGTACGAAGACGTGCGGCTGATCAGCATCGAGAACCGCGGCCTCTCGGCCGCGCGCAATACCGGCTGGCAGGAGGCCGACGGCGAGATCATTGCCTACATCGACGACGACGCCTATCCCGATCCGCACTGGTTGCAGTACCTCGCCTACCGCTTCATGACCGGCGACTGGGTCGGCGTCGGCGGCCCGAACATTGCTCCGCCGGGCGACGGCCCGATCGCCGACTGCGTCGCCAACGCTCCCGGTGGCCCCGTACAGGTGCTGGTCTCCGACATCGAAGCCGAGCACGTGCCCGGCTGCAACATGGCATTTCGGGTCGAAGCGCTCGCCGCGATCGACGGCTTCGACGTGCGCTATCGCGCCGCCGGCGACGACGTCGACCTGTGCTGGCGGCTGCAGCAGCGCGGCGGAAAGATCGGTTTTCACGCGGGCGCGATGGACTGGCACCACCGCCGCAACTCACTCGCGATGTACTGGAACCAGCAGAAGGGCTACGGCAAGGCCGAGGCGCTGCTGGAGGAGAAGTGGCCCGAGCGCTACAACGCCATGGGGCACCTGTCGTGGGGCGGGCAACTCTACGGCCGCGGCTTCACGCTGCCGCTGCCGGCCAGCCGCTCGCGCATCTACGGCGGCGTCTGGGGCTCGGCTGCCTACCAGTCGCTGTACGCGCCGGCGCCGATTACGCTGCTGGCGCTGCCGCTGATGCCGGAGTGGTGGTACGTGGTCGGCGCGCTGACCGTGCTCACCGCGCTCGGCTTCTCGTGGCCGCCGCTGTTCCTCTTCGCGCCCTTGGCACTGCTGGCGCTGGCGGCGCCGCTGGCGCAGGCCGCGCTGGCAGCGGCGCGGGCGACGTTCCCAGTTCCCGCGCGCGGTACCGGCGAGCGCTGGCAGCGCTGCGCGCTGGTCTTCTTCATGCACCTGCAGCAGCCGCTGGCCCGCCTGATCGGGCGCCGTCGGCACGGGCTCACGCCGTGGCGGCGGCGCGGCGCGGTTTCAAGCGGCGGGCCGGCGCCGACGCAGGTGTGGAGCGAGACTTGGCGCGCCCCCGAGGCGTGGGTCGAGGCCTTCGAGTCGGCCCTGCGTGCCGGCGGGTTCGGCGTTCGGCGCGGCGGCGCCACCGATCCCTGGGATCTCGAGGTGCGCGGCGGCCTGCAAGGCTCGTTGCGGGCGCGCTTCGCGGTCGAGGAGCACGGGGCAGGCAAACAACTCGTGCGGCTGCATGCCGAGGAACATGTCTCGGCAACCGCGCGCATCGCGACCTGGGGCGCCGCGGGTCTCGCGGTCGCGGCCGCACTGTCGGGCGGCTGGGCTGCGGCGGCGGCGCTGGCGGCGGCCGCCGCGACACTTGCCTGGCGCACGCGGAAAGATCAGGGGCACGCGCGCGATGCTTGGAGTGCTGCGTGCCAGCGCGTTTCCGCTGAGTACGGACCACGGACGACCGTCGCAAGTTTGGCCGCAGCGCAGGAGCGCCCTGCATGACGACGATGCCGGCGGGCCGCCTGTTGCAGCGGATGTTCGCCCACCTGCGGCCTTTCCGCCTGCCGCTGGTGCTGGTCGTCGTCGTCGATCTGCTCGCCATCCCGATCACGCTGCTGACACCGCTGCCGCTGGCGATCGCGGTCGATCACGCGGTCACCGGCAAGCCCCTGCCCGGCTGGGCGTCGGCTTGGTTGCCGGCGGCCGTGACCGGCTCGCCGACCGGTGCGCTGGTGCTGGCGGTCTTGCTCGTGCTGCTGATCGCGTTGCTCGGGCAGTTGCAGCGCAATGGTGCCTGGCTGCTGCAGTCGTGGGTCGGCGAGCGGGTGGTGCTGGCCTTTCGCGCCGAACTGTTCCGCCAGGTGCAGCGCCTGTCGCTGACCTACCACGACGCCCGGGGCACGAGCGACTCGCTGTACCGCATCCAGTACGACGCGGCGGCGATCCAGTGGATCGCCGTCTATGGGCTTGCGCCGCTGCTCACCGCGGCGGGAACGCTGGTGGGCATGTTCGCCGTTCTGCTGTCGCTGGACGCGGCGCTGGCCTTGATCGCGCTGTCGGTCGCCCCGTTGCTGGTGCTGCTGACGCAGCGCTTCGGCCGTAGTGTGCGCGCGCGCTGGCATGCGCAGAAGGAGATCGAGAGCTCGGTCAACTCGGTGTTGCAGGAGGTGCTGACCGGCCTGCGTGTCGTCAAGGCCTTTGGCCAGGAACGGCGCGAGGAAGCGCGCTATCTCGATCGTGCCGGCCGCGAGGTGCGCGCCAACCTGGCCGTCGTCCGCGCGCAGGCCACGTTCTACACGTTGACTGCGCTGGTGCTCGCTGCCGGAACCGCGGCGGCGCTGTGGGTCGGCGTGCGCAACGTGCAGGCCGGCGCGCTGACGCTCGGCGGGCTGACGCTCGTGATGGCCTACCTGGCTCAGTTGTACGCGCCGCTGGAGGCGCTGACCCACAAGGTGAGCGAGTTGCAGGGCTCGTTCGCCGGCGCCGAGCGCGCCTTCGCCCTGCTGGACGAGGCGGTCGACGTCGTCGACCGGCCCGGCGCGCGGCCACTCGAACACGCGCGCGGCCACATCGAGCTGCGCGACATCGGCTTTGCCTACGTGCCCGAGGCCCCGGTGCTGCGCGGCGCCAACGTGGTCGTCCCCGCCGGCACCAGGGTGGGCATCGTCGGCCGTACCGGCGCGGGCAAGACCACGCTGGTCAACCTGCTGACGCGCTTCCACGACCCGGATGAGGGCGCCCTGCTGCTGGACGGCGTTGACATGCGCGACTGGAAGCTGGAGGACCTGCGCCGCCAGTTCGCCATCGTGCTGCAGGAGCCGGTGCTGTTCTCGACCACGATCGCCGAGAACATCGCCTACGGCCGGCCCGAGGCAAGCGCGGAGGAAATCGCCGCCGCGGCGCGCGCCGCCAACGCGCACGAGTTCATCGAGGCGCTGCCGGACGGCTACCAGACACAGGTCGGCGAGCGCGGCATGATGCTGTCGGGGGGCCAGCGCCAGCGCATCGCGCTCGCCCGTGCCTTCCTCAAGGACGCGCCGATCCTGATCCTCGACGAGCCGACGAGCTCGGTCGACCTGAAGACCGAGGCGGCGATCATCGAGGCGATGGAGCGACTGATGGCGGGCCGCACGACCTTCATCGTCGCCCACCGGCTCGACACGCTGCGCCACTGCGACGTGATTTATGCGGTGCAGGACGGTCGGCTCGTGCCGACAACCATCGAGAGTTCGACGCCGCTGCTGGCCAACCGCGGCCTCGCTATGGGGTCGCCCGTTGCCGAGGAGATGGAGTCGGCGCAGTGAAAGGCCTCCGCGTGGTCGTTCTCGGCACCATGGGCGCCGATCCCTATGCCGGCATGGCGTGGATGCACATGCAGATCGCCGCCGGCCTGCTACGTATCGGCTGCGATGTCCACTACCTCGAGACCACGTCGGCCTGGCCGTACGACCCGACGCAGGGCATGCGCGTAGCCAACGCCACCTACCCGACCGCGCACCTGGCGCGCACGACGGCAAGGTTCGGACTCGGCGAGCGATGGGCCTACCGTTGCAGCTGGTCGGACGGTCGCTGGCTGGGTCCCGCCGCTGGACAGGCCGACATGCTGCTGAAGACTGCCGACATCGTGCTGAACATCTCTGGCTCCACCTCGCTGAAGGAGGACTTCCTGAGCTGTTCGCGGCTGGTGTACCTCGGCACCGACCCCGTCGGCGACGAGCTGCTCTACGCCGCCGGCGACGCGCGGCGAACGGCGATGATCGAGGAACACCAGGACGTCGTGACCTACGGCGAGAACATCGGCACGCCGCGCAGCCCGTTGCCGCCCCTGCCGCGGCTGCGCGCGCACACGCGCCAGCCCGTGCTCATGGACATGTGGGAAGGCGGTCCCGACAGCCCGCCGATGCGCGACCTCTTCACCACCGTCGGCAACTGGCGACAGGATGGGCAGGACGTTGTGTTCGAGGGCAGGCCCCTGCGCTGGAGCAAGCACCACGAGTTCCTCAAGTTCGTCGAGGTGCCGCGCCTGGCCGGCCGCAGCGTCGAACTGGCCACCAACCTCGGCGACCCGCGCGCCCAGCCGGCGCCGGAACCGTCGCCGGCGGATGTCGACCCGAACGAGATCCGCGGCGCGGAAAGCCTGGACAGCCGCCACGCCCGACTGCTGCTCGACAACGGCTGGCGGCTGGCCGACGGCCCGGCGCTGTCGCTCGATCCGTGGAAGTACCGCGATTACATCCGGTCTTCCAAAGGCGAGTTCACCGTCGCCCGCGAGTTCAACGTGCTGCCGCGCAGCGGCTGGTTCAGCGAGCGCAGCGCCTGCTACCTCGCCGCCGGGCGGCCGGTGGTCACGCAGGACACAGGCTTCTCCGATGTGCTGCCCACGGGCGAGGGACTGTTTGCCTTCAGCACCACCGAGGAGGCGGTCGAGGCGATCCGCGCGATCGACGGCGACTATGCCCGCCACGCGCGGGCGGCCCGGCAGATCGCCCGGGACTGGTTCAGCGCGGAGGTCGTGCTGCCCAGGCTGCTTGCCGACCTGGGCTTCTGAGCATGCGCCATCTGATCGTCAACGCCGACGACTTCGGCCTCTCGCCAGGGGTCAACGCCGGCATCGTGCAGGCGCACGAGCACGGCATCGTCACCAGCGCCAGCCTGATGGTGCGGCAGCCGGCGGCAGAGGCTGCGGCCGCTTATGCGCGCGGTCGGCCGGCTCTCGGCCTCGGCCTGCATGTCGATCTGGGTGAATGGGCGTTTCGTAACGGCCAGTGGCTCGCTCTGTACGAGCGCGTGCCGCCCGACGACGCCACCGCGGTCGAGGCGGAGGTGCGCGGCCAGCTCGAGCGGTTCCGTACCCTGGTGGGTCGCGATCCCGACCACCTGGATTCGCACCAGCACGTTCATCAGCGCGCGCCGGTCGCGAGCATCGTCGCCGCGCTGGCCCGCTCACTTCGCTTGCCGCTGCGAGGTGACGGCAGCGCACGTTACGTCGGCGACTTCTACGGCCAAGACGAAAAGGGTACGCCGTATCCAGAATGCGTGAGCGTCGACCTGCTGCTGCGGCTTGTCGACGCCCTGCCTCCGGGCTACACAGAACTCAGCTGCCACCCGGGCCGTGTCGTTGCTGGCGAAGCGCTCGGAGGAACAACGTACCGACTCGAGCGCAACCTGGAACTTGCCGCACTATGCGATGCGCGGGTCCGCGAACTGATCGAATGCCGCGGCATCAAGCTGTGCAGCTACGCACAGATAGACCAGGAACCGGGACTGCCGTGATGAGTGCTTCGTCACGTCTGCGCGTCATCGTGCTTGGCTACATCGTCCGCGGGCCGCTTGGCGGCCTTGCTTGGCACCACCTGCAGTACGCGATGGGGCTCGCCGACCTAGGTCACGACGTATGGTTCATCGAGGATAGCGAGGACTATGCCTCGTGCTACGACCCATCGCAGCAGATAATGGGCACTGACCCCGGTTACGGACTTCGCTTCGCGCAGTTGGCCTTCGACCGAGTGGGCCTCGGAGATCGTTGGGCGTACCACGACGCGCACGCGTCATGCTGGCTCGGCCCAGCGGCCGGCCACGCGCTCGACTTGTGCCGCTCAGCCGATGTGATGCTGAACGTCTCGGGCGTCAATCCAGTCCGGCCCTGGCTCCAGGACATCCCGGTGCGCGTGATGATCGACACTGACCCCGCGTTCACGCAGATCGACTTCCTGAGCAACTCCGACAAGCATCAGCTTGCCGAGGCACACAACGCCTTCTTCACATTCGGCGAGTCCTTCGGCCAAACGGGCTGCCTTATTCCAGATGACGGCCGCCGCTGGCACCCTACCCGGCAGCCTGTATCGCTGCGCGCATGGCCGGTCACGCCTGGGCCGATCGATGGATTGTTCACCACCGTGATGCTGTGGGATACGTACGAGCGGCGTGAGTGGAAGGGCCGGCACTTTGGAATGAAGGCAGAGGAGATGGAGAAGGTCTTTGATCTGCCCAGTCGCTGTGGCCGCCGATTCGAACTGGCGATGGGTGGCGTCAACGCGCCGACCGATCGACTGCTCGGCGCGGGATGGCGGCTCCGCAACCCGCTCGAAGTAACGCGGGACCCATGGACCTACCAGGAGTACATCCGTGGTGCAAAGGCGGAGTTCAGCGTAGCCAAGCATGGATTCGTGAGCAGTGCGAGCGGCTGGTTCAGTGAGCGCAGCGCGTGCTATCTCGCGAGCGGCCGACCGGTGATCGTTCAGGACACGGGCTTCAGCCGCCATCTCCCCACCGGCGAGGGCCTGCTCGCGTTCACCTCTCTCAACGACGCGGTCGCCTGCGTAGAGGCTGTCGACGCCCGCTACCGTCAGCATTGCCATGCCGCGCGAGAGATCGCCGATCAGCACTTCGACGCCCGAACCGTCCTCTCGGATCTGCTTCAAACCGCTTTCGCGGACATAGTGCAGCCTTGACCAAAGAGAAGAGCATCGACGCTCGAGCCCGTCAGTACTTCGACGAGCTATGGTCCTGCGGCGATACGTGGGACCTGGAGACAAGCGGATTTGAGCGCGCCAAGTACGACGCCCAGCTCGCACTGCTTAACGCTGATGGCCGCCGCTACGGCCGCGCGCTGGAGATCGGCTGCGCGGCCGGCGCATTCACGCGGCGGCTGGCGACGCGCTGCGAATCGGTCGTCGCACTGGACATCGCCGAGCCCGCCATCGCGCTCGCACGCTCCCGCACCAGGGCAACTAACATCGACTACCGGGTCGGCAACATCATGCAGTGGGATGCCGAGCTGGACGGCGACTGGGACCTCGTCGTGCTGGCCGAGACCGTCTGCTACCTGGGTTGGCTGTATCCCTTTTTCGACGTCGCCTGGCTGGCACATCGCCTCCACGAAGGGGCCCGACCTGGCGGCCGGCTGCTGCTCGCGAACACCTGCGGCGGAGTCGACGACTACCTGCTGCGCCCCTGGATCATCCGGACCTACCACGATCTGTTCCGCAATGCCGGCTTCGTGGTGCAGCACGACACGGTGTTCCGCGGCGTGAAGAACGGCGCCGAAATCGAGGCGTTGATCACGCTGTTCGAGCGGCGCGCATAGGTGCCCTTGGTCCAGGCTCTCGACCGCAGGTTGCAGCTGGCGAGGTCCGCATCGGCCGCTCGAGGAGCGAACAGCTCTGCTCGTTTGCCAAGGTGCACCTCGGCGCCACGTGCGGCGCGCATCAGGCGCTGGCGCGCTCTGACTAGGAGTTCGGGCGCGGGACTGGCCGTTCGCGAGACCTGCGCTAAGGCGCGGGCCCTGGCGCGCCTGACACCGCGGCATGCTGGTCATCGCGCGCGAAGAATCAATCCAGCGTCAGAAGAATGCACGACCTCGAAGTCACGCAGGATGCCTTCGTACAGAGCCGGGTAGGTCCGACGCAGGAATTCCTCGCCGGATGCGCCCGTGTATGCATTCCATCCAGGTACCGCGAGCCAGCGGGCGCCCCGAGCGCGCAGTTCGTGCAGCTGAGCGAGATCAACCGCGCCATGATCCCAGCCGCGTGCGCCCGACGAGTCTGACCGCGGCAGCGCGTCCGTCATTGGAAACAGCCAGCCGTTGCGTTGACTGAAGTAGAGCACCACCGGCTCCGGTCCCGCCGAGACGACCAGATCGCGGGGCGCGGACATCGCTGCGAGGGTTCGTCCGAGAACCTGATGCTCGCGATAGCTATCTTCGTACAGGTGACGCGATTGCCACTGGGCTTCAATGACCGACGCCGTGAAGATCAAACCTGCCAGAAGTGTGCCCGGAAAGGACCAAGCGGCTCGCAAGGTGCCCAGCGAGACCAGCGCATGACCAGCGAATGCTGCGACCGGAACATGGAAAAGGTGCAAGTTGTAGGGGTCGGCGATGAGATGCTCGGCCTCGATGACATAGCGGATGGCCATCGCGAGCAGCCAGAACTGAAAGAGCCACGGTGCACCGGACAGGCCCCTCAGTCGACGCGACATCAGAAGCCCGGCAGCCGCCAGGGCGACGAATCCATGGCCCCAGTACGCGTCCCTGGCGGCAACAATGCGCCAAAGGTCGGGCAGGAAGTAGCCCTTCTCCACCCAGGCGGCGACGTCGCCGTGCCACAGGAACTTGCCTTCACCCGTGAAGTGGTATGGCGGATTGCTCAGGGCGATGTGCCTTGCCCATAAGTAATACATCACCACCGGCACGGCAACGGCCATCGCACCGGTGACGAGCTTCGATCGCAGTTGCCTTTCTCCCAGCCTCTTCGGACCAAGCAGAGCCAGGACGACATACAGCGCCGGCACTACGAGGATTCCGCCTGGGAGTTTCGTAAGGCAGCCAAGCACGCCAAATAGCGCCGCTGCCCATAGATACCTGCTCCTTTCGGTTTGTCCGAAGGCAACGAGCATCCAGAGACTCGTCGTCATCAGCGCAGTCATCGCGCCGTCCGGCAGGAACGACCGCTCTATGAATACCGCACCTGGGAGAACGGCCATCACGGCGGCACTGGCAATGGCGCGTGGATGGTCCCAGACGCGCCGCACGAGGTGGTACAGGGCGAAGACCCCCCAGATACCAAAGGCAATGGAGACAGCGCGGCCGACCCACGGTTCGGCGCCGACCACGCGGTACAGGAGAGCCGCGAGGTAGCTGACCAGCTGGAACTCCGCACCGATGTAATTGGGACCCGATCCTCCCCACCTTACTTGGGGCAGGAAGATGTTCCAGTTGCCGGCGGCGAACGCCTCCGCGATGGACGCGGTGTCTGCTTCGCGCCAGGCGAACGCGTCGACATACGGTTGGTCGACATGCTGCAACCTCACCACGGCGGCAAGCAGAAGCACGCCGCCAAGCGCAAGGAATCGCCGCTCCCTCAGCCACATCACTCCGCGGTCTCCAGCCTGCTGCGTTCGGGCTCCATTGATCCAGGCACAAAGCACCGTCTGCGCCTTCAGCGGCGGCCTGCCCAATCGGGCTGGTCTCACCGGCCGTCAATGGCGCGCATGCGCGTCGGCGGCACGCGCCGGTGACCCGGCAGCAGGCCCCCTTAGAAGGACGGCGCGAGACAAGCAAATATACGCAGGCGATCAGGCGACTTCCGCGCCGCAGCGCGTCGGCTGGAGCGCGAAGTCGGCGGCGACCTCCAGGTCGGCGAGCCTCGACATGCGGCTCCCGGGGTGCCGCGGCGGCGCCCGCGTTCCGGCAGCCTGGCGCCCAATTGCTTGTTGTTACCGCTTTCCCCATAATTGCGCGGCAACAAGAGAGGGAGGATCCGGCCCAGGCCGGCCACGTCCCGCCGCCGGAGACAGATTGGCCACCGACTGCATCCTCGAGACCCGCGGTCTCGTCAAGGAGTTCAAGGGGTTCGTCGCCGTCAGCGACGTTAACCTGCGCGTGCAGCGCGGGCACATCCACGCGCTGATCGGGCCCAACGGCGCCGGCAAGACCACCTGCTTCAACCTGCTGACCAAGTTCCTGATCCCCACCCGCGGCGCGATCCTGTTCAACGGCCACGACATCACCTTTGAGAAGCCGGCGCAGATCGCCCGCCGCGGCGTCATCCGCTCGTTCCAGATCTCGGCGACTTTCCCGCACCTGACGGTGCTGGAAAACGTCCGCATTGCGCTGCAGCAGAAGGTTGGCAACACCTTCCGCTTCTGGCAGTCGGAGCGTTCGCTAGACGTGCTCAACGACCGCGCGCTCGAACTGCTCGACACCGTAGGACTGCGCGAGTTCGCCGACTACGTCACGGTGGAGCTGCCCTACGGACGCAAGCGCGCGCTGGAGATCGCCACCACGCTGGCGATGGAGCCCGAACTGATGCTGCTCGACGAACCGACGCAGGGCATGGGTCACGAGGACGTCGATCACGTCACGCAACTGATCAAGAAAGTCGCCACCAATCGCACGATCCTGATGGTCGAGCACAACATGAACGTGGTGGCCAAGATCGCCGACACGATCACCGTGCTGCAGCGTGGCCAGGTGATCGCCGAGGGACCTTACGAGGTCGTCTCGAAGAACCCGCAGGTTCTCGAGGCCTACATGGGCAGCGCGGAAACGGAACTGCAGGGTGCCCATGGATAGGGACGACGGCGTCGAGTACCTGCGCCTGACCGACGTGCACGCCTTCTACGGCGAGTCGCACATCCTGCATGGCGTCGACCTGACGGTGAACCGCGGCGAGGTGGTCACCCTGCTCGGCCGCAACGGCGCCGGGCGGACGACGACGCTGAAGGCCATCCTCGGTCTGGTCGGCAGGCGGTCCGGCTCGATCATGATCAACGGCCGCGAGGCCGTCAGGATGCCGCCGCACCGGATCGCCCAGCTCGGCATTGGCTACTGCCCCGAGGAACGCGGCATCTTTGCCAGCCTGTCGTGCGAGGAGAACCTGCTGCTGCCGCCGCCGGTCGGCAGCGGCGGCATGTCGCTCGACGAGATCTACGCGATGTTCCCCAACCTGAAGGAACGTCGCACGAGCCCCGGCATGCGGTTGTCCGGCGGCGAACAGCAGATGCTCGCGGTGGCGCGCATCCTGCGCACCGGGGCGAAGCTGCTGCTGCTCGACGAGATCTCCGAGGGTCTGGCGCCGGTGATCGTGCAGGCGCTGGCGCGCATGATCCGCATGCTGCGCGAGAAGGGCTTCACGGTGGTGATGGTCGAGCAGAACTTCCGCTTTGCCGCACCGCTGGCTGATCGCTTCTATGTGATGGAGCATGGCCGCATCGTCGAGACGTTCACCGCGGCAGAACTGGAAACCAAGACGGACCTGTTGCACGAGTATCTGGGCGTCTAGCAGGCGCGCAGTCTTTTGGGCGAAAGCCGAACTAAGGAGGATTCATGAAACGGAAACTGATTTCAACGCTGGTGGGCGCTGCGCTCGCTGTAGGCGTCGGTGCAGCCAACGCACAGATCTCGGACGGCGTGATCAAGATTGGTGTGATGAGCGACATGTCGAGCCTGTATGCCGACATCGGCGGTCCGGGCTCGACTCTTGCGGCGAAGATGGCGGTCGAGGACTTCGGCGCGGCCAAGAAAGGCATGAAGGTCGAGGTCGTTTCGGCCGATCACCAGAACAAGGCCGACGTTGGCTCCAGCGTCGCGCGCCAGTGGTACGACGTCGACAAGGTCGACGCGATCTTCGATGTGCCGAACTCGGCCGTTGCGCTGGCCATCAACCAGCTGACGCGCGAAAAGGGCAAGGCGTTCATCGACTCCGGCGCGGCTTCCTCGGACCTGACCGGCAAGGCCTGCTCGCCGAACACGGTCCACTGGACCTACGACACCTGGATGCTGGCCAACGGCACCGGCACCGCCATCGTCAAGACCGGCGGTGATTCGTGGTTCTTCCTCACCTCCGACTATGCGTTCGGCCATGCGCTCGAGCGCGACACCGAGGCCGCGGTGCTCAAGAACGGCGGCAAGGTGCTCGGCAAGGTCCGCCACCCGCTGAACACGCAGGACTTCTCCTCCTTCCTGCTGCAGGCGCAGTCGTCGAAGGCCAAGGTCATCGGCCTGGCAAATGCCGGCGGCGACACGATCAACTCGGTCAAGCAGGCAGCCGAGTTCGGCATCGTCAAGGGTGGGCAGAGCCTGGCGGGCATGCTGGTCTTCCTCTCCGACGTGCACGGGCTCGGGCTGGACAAGGCGCAGGGGCTGGTCTTCACCGAGACCTTCTACTGGGACCTGAACGACCAGACCCGCGCCTTTGCCAAGCGGTTTGCTGCCGGCAACAACGGCAAGTACCCGACGATGGTGCATGCGGGTGTGTACGCCGGCGTGCTGCACTACCTGAAGGCAATCGAAGCGATCAAGACCGATGACGGCACCAAGGTCATCGAGCAGATGAAGAAGACGCCGACCGACGACCCGCTGTTCGGCAAAGGCACGATCCGCGCCGACGGCCGCAAGATCCACCCGGCCTACCTGGTCGAGGTCAAGAAGCCGTCCGAGTCGAAGGGCCCGTACGACTACTACAAGATCCGCGCGACGATCCCGGCCGATCAGGCGTTCCGCCCGCTCGCCGAAGGCGGCTGCTCGCTGGTGAAATAGGTTGGACCGTCGGTGAGGTGACCGGCCCAGCCGGTTACCTCACCGACCACGACTGCCTGCCATGGACATCTTCGGCATCCCGACCCAGGCCCTGTTCGGCCAGTTGTTGATCGGCCTGATCAACGGCTCGTTTTATGCGCTGCTGTCGCTCGGCCTGGCGGTGATCTTCGGGCTGCTGAACATCATCAATTTCACGCACGGCGCCCAGTACATGCTCGGCGCCTTTGTTGCCTACCTGCTGCTGAACAAGCTCGGCATCGGCTACTGGTGGTCGCTGCTGCTGGCGCCGATCATCGTTGGCGCAACCGGCGTCGTCATCGAGCGGCTGATGCTGTCGAAGCTTTACAAGCTCGACCACCTTTATGGCCTGCTGCTGACCTTCGGCCTGGCGCTGATCATCCAGGGCGTGTTCCGCAACGAGTACGGCTCGGCCGGCCAGCCCTACGCGATGCCTGAGCAGCTCAGCGGCGGGCGCAACCTGGGCTTCATGTTCCTGCCCAATTACCGCGCCTGGGTGATCGTCGCCTCCCTGGTCGTCTGCCTGGGCACCTGGTACGTGATCGAGAAGACCAAGCTCGGCAGCTATTTGCGCGCCGCCACCGAGAATCCGCAGCTGGTGCAGGCCTTCGGCATCAACGTGCCGCGGATGATCACGCTGACCTACGGGTTCGGCGTCGGGCTGGCCGGGCTGGCCGGTGTGATGGCGGCGCCGATCTATCAGGTCAGCCCGCAGATGGGCGCCGACCTCATCATCGTCGTCTTCGCAGTTGTGGTGATCGGCGGCATGGGTTCGATCATGGGCGCCATCATCACCGGCTTTGGCCTCGGCATCATCGAGGGCCTGACCAAGGTCTTCTACCCGGAAGCATCGAACACCGTCATTTTCATCATCATGGCCATCGTGCTGCTGATCCGGCCCGCCGGGCTGTTCGGCACGCAGAAGTAGGTGCGGCATGACTGGCAACGCTCCTGGACTTCCGATTGCACGCGCCACGGGCGCAACGCGACACCAGCAGATCGCCTTCCTGGTGATGGCCGGTTTCTTCATCCTGGCGCCGGCGGTCATCTACCCGGTGTTCCTGATGAAATTGATGTGCTTCGCGCTGTTCGCGTGTGCCTTCAATCTGCTGATCGGCTATGTCGGCCTGCTGTCCTTCGGCCACGCGATGTTTTTCGGCATCGCCGGCTACGCGACCGCGCATTCGGCGAAAGTGTGGGGTTTCACCCCTGAATTGGCGATCCTGTTCGGCACCGCGTCCGCAGGGGTCCTCGGCTTGCTGGTCGGACTGCTGGCGATCCGGCGTCTGGGCATCTATTTCGCAATGATCACGCTGGCCCTGGCGCAGATGGTCTTCTTCTTCTGCCTGCAGGCCCCCTTCACCGGCGGCGAAGACGGCATCCAGGCAGTGCCCCGCGGCAAGCTGCTCGGCCTCATCGACCTGACGTCGGCGAGCACGATGTACCCGTTCGTTCTCGCAATCTTCCTGGGCGGCTTTCTTCTCATCTACCGTATCGTCCACTCGCCGTTCGGGCAGGTCCTGAAGGCGATCCGCGAGAACGAGAGCCGCGCCGTGTCGCTGGGCTACGACGTCGAGCGCTACAAGCTGCTCGCCTTCGTACTGTCGGCCACGCTGGCCGGGCTGGCGGGCGGAACCAAGTCGCTTGTGTTCCAGCTCGCCTCGCTGACCGACGTGCACTGGACGATGTCCGGCGAAGTCGTGCTGATGTCACTGGTCGGCGGATTGGGCACGATCTTCGGCCCGGTGGTCGGCGCCGCCGTTATCATCACGATGCAGAACTACCTGGCGCAGCTGGGCGCGTGGGTGACGGTGGTTCAGGGCATCGTGTTCGTCGTCTGCGTGCTGGCATTCAGGCGCGGCATCATTGGCGAAATCGCGCACGCCATCAAGAAGCCGCTGTAGCGCCGGCGCGGCGGCAACGCCGCCTCACTATTTCAGCCTGATGACCATCCACAGCCCGGCATCGCGTCGTAGCGCCGCCGAGCAGCGCAAGCTCGACGCCGCGCTCGCCGACCTGTTCGAACGCAGGATCACCTTCAACCAGACGCTCGGCCTGAAGGTGCTGCGCCTCAGCCCCAGCGGGCCGCTGCTTCGCTTCGAGATGCGGCCCGAACTCGTCGGCCATTACCAGCACGGCCGGCTGCACGGCGGCGTGATCTCCGCCACGCTGGACGCCATGGCGGGCCTGGCCATCATGGTCGCTCTCGGCGACAAGCACCCCGAGGAGTCTGCCGACCAGGTGATGCACCGCTTCTCCCGGCTCGGCACGATCGACCTGCGGGTCGACTACCTGCGGCCCGGCATCGGCAAGCACTTCACCGCCAGCGCCGAGGTGCTGCGGCTCGGCGGGCGGGTCGGCTCGGTGCAGATGCGGCTGGTGAACGACGAGGACGTGCTCGTCGCCACCGGCTCCGCCTCCTACATGCTCAGCTGAGGCGGAGCGCCTCGTTCAATCGACGACCGTCTGCGACTGCTCGCGCAGGTACTGCGGCAGGTAATAGAACGAGCCGATCGCCTTGCCGGTCGTACCGCTGGCCTTCCACCCACCGAACGGCTGGTATCCGGGCCACGCCCCCGTCGTCGCACCTTGCGGCCGGTTTACGTAGGCGACGCCCGCCTCGATTCGGTCGAGGAAGAACGGGATCTCGTCCAGCGCCCCATAGAAGCCGGCGGTCAGGCCGTACTCGCTCGCGTTCGCCAGATCGATCGCCTGCGCGACTGAATCAACCTCGCCGACCAGCACCAGCGGGATGAACTTCTCCTCGCGCCACAGCCGATAGTCGAGCGGCGCCGTTGCCACCGTCGGCGCGACGAACCAGCCGTTGCCCAGTGCCCCTGTGTCGAGCGTTTCGCCGCCTGCGTAGATCGTTCCGTGCTCCCTCAGGTTGTCAGCGCACTTCTGATAGCGCAGGTAGGCAGACTCGTTGATGACTGGCCCCATCCAGTGCTGGCGTAGCGTCGGATCGCCGACCGCGATCATCCGCGTCTTCTCGACCAACAGCGCGCGCAGCGCCTCGGCCACCGGCTTCTCGACATAGACGCGCGAACAGGCCGAACATTTCTGCCCCTGCAGGCCGAAAGCCGAGCGCACGATCCCGGTGGCGGCGCGCTCCAGGTCGGCGTGGCGGCTGACGATTGCCGCATTCTTGCCGCCCATCTCGGCGATGCACGGGCGCGGCCAGGCGCCCTGCGCGAACTGGCGGACCATCTGCATGCCGACCTCGTACGAGCCGGTGAAGGTCACACCGGCAATGCGCGGATCGGCAACCAGCGCCGCGCCGACCTCGCTGCCCGCGCCCGACACGTAATTGACCACGCCTGCCGGCAGGCCCGCGTCGCGCAGCACCTCGAGCAGCAGCCAGCCGCTCCAGGTCGTGTCTGTCGCCGTCTTGAAGACCACGGTGTTGCCCGCCACCAGCGCGGCGCCGATCGGCCCGCCCGCCAGCGCGAACGGGAAGTTGAACGGCGCGATCACCGCCCACGCGCCGTAGGGCTTCAGCACCGTGCGGTTGCGGCTGACGAAGCCAGCCAGCGGGTCATTCGGCAGCGCGCGGTCGAAACCCGCGTTGGCCTCCATCTGGTCGCAGTACCAGGAGAACAGGTCCGCCGTTTCCTGCACCTCGCCAAGCGACTCCATGCGGTTCTTGCCGACTTCCAGCGCCACCGCGGCGCCGATGTCATAGACGCGCTCTTCGATCAGCGCCGCCACCCGCCGCAGCAGCCGCACGCGCTCGCGCCAGGGCGTTGCCGCCCAGCCTCGGAATGCGTTGACCGCCGCGGTCACCGCATCGGCCGCATCCTGCGCCGAGCCGCGAGCAAAGCGGCCGAGCAGCCAGTCGCGGTCGATCGGCGAGCGGACCTCGAAAAGTGCGTGCCCCGGGCGCGGCGCGCCGTTGATCCACTGCGGGTAATCGCGGCCGAGCTGTCCGCGCACACGCGCGAGCGACGCATCGAACCGCTCGTGCAACTCGGCCGGCGGATCGAACATCGTCGAATAGGTCAGTCGAAAGGACTCCTTGCTCACTTCAGTCTTGCTCCATTCAATGCCGGCGCCGACTACGACACCTGTCCGACTTCGACCATCATGGCCGGATCACCAGCTTGCCCACGGCACGCCTGGCGAGAAGATCCTGCAGCGCCTGCGGCGTGTCGGCGAGTGGGTATTCCTTCGACACCAGCGGCCGCAACTTGCCTTCTGCCAGCCAGCCAAAAAGTTGCGCCAGCAACCTGCGGTTGCCGGCCGGATCGCGCTTGGAAGATTCGCCCCAGTAGACGCCAACGGCGGAGATTTCTCTAAGCAACAGCAGGTTGGCCGGGATCTGCGGAATCTCGCCGGCGGCAAAACCGATCACCAGCAGGCGACCGCGCCAGGCAATCGCGCGCAGCGCGGCCGCGGTGTAGCTGCCGCCGACGGGGTCGTAGACGACGTCGACTCCCCGACCCTCGGTCATCGACTTCACCGCCTCTCGAAGGTCGGCTCTTGAGTAGTCGATCAGTTCGTCAGCCCCCAGCTTGCGCGCCGCTTCGAGCTTCTCGCCGGACGACGCGGCGGCGATCACACGCGCCCCGGCGAGGTTGCCCAGTTCGACGGCGGCAAGGCCCACGCCGCCGCCCGCACCGAGCACCAGCAACGTCTCACCGCTCCTCAGTTGCCCACGCTCGATAAGCGCGTGTTGCGAGGTCGCGTAGGTCAGCGTGAAGCCGGCCGCCACTGCCATGTCGACGCCGGGCGGCAGAGGCGCCACCTGCAGCTGTGACGCGCAAACGTATTCGGCAAAGCCGCCGATGCCGACGAACGCGACGACCCTGTCACCCGGCTTCATCCGTGTGACGCCCTCGCCCACCGCGTCGACAGTCCCCGCGACTTCCGCTCCGGGCACGAACGGCAGCGGGGGCTGCACCTGGTACTTCTTCTGAACGATCAGCGCGTCCGGGAAATTGACACCGGCCGCCGCCACACGGATTCGAACTTCACCCGTCGCCGGCTCCGGCAACGGGCACTCGGCCAGCCTCAGCTTCTCCGGGCCAGCCCACTCGACACACTGGATTGCCTTCATCGCCCCTTCTCCTGCGAGCGAATCTACGCCGAAGGCGAAGAGGTAACAACGCTGCGCTATTCTGTCGCGCCAGAGGAAACAAGAGCGTCTCTGACCGATCGGCGAACAACAAAGGAGCCAGCAGATGATCGACGTCTACTCATGGCCGACACCCAACGGCCACAAGGTCCACATCATGCTTGAGGAGTGCGGTCTGCCGTACAAGGTGCACGCCGTCGATATCGGCGCCGGCGACCAGTTCAAGCCGGATTTCCTGGCCATCAGCCCGAACAACAAGATCCCGGCAATCGTCGATTCCGACGGTCCTGACGGCAAACCGATAGCGCTGTTCGAATCGGGCGCGATCCTGCTCTATCTCGCCGGCAAGACCGGCAGGTTCCTGCCCGCCGACGTGCGCGGCCGCTATGTCGCGCTGCAGTGGCTGATGTTCCAGATGGGCGGCCTCGGCCCGATGCTCGGTCAGGCGCACCATTTCCGCATCTATGCGCCGGAGAAGATCGAGTACGCGATCAACCGCTACACCAATGAAGCCAAGCGGCTTTATGGCGTGATGGACAAGCGGTTGGGCGAAGTGCCCCATTTCGCCGGCGACTACGGCATCGCCGACATGGCGATCTACCCCTGGACCCGCTCGCATGCCAACCAGGGCATCGACCTCGCGGACTATCCGAACGTCAAGCGCTGGTACGGCGCGATCGGCGCGCGCCCGGCCGTGCAGCGCGGCGTGCAGGTGCTTGCAGATCGCCGCAAGCCGGTGGCGCAGATGGACGACAAGTCGCGGCAGAACCTGTTCGGCGCCGCGCAGTACGAGAAGCGCTAGAGATTGCTGCTGCGCCCCGCTGAGCGGCGCACCCCGCGCAGGGCTACTGCAGCGGGCCCTTGAACAGTTTGGCGAAGGGCATCGGCATCACCTTGATGCCCTCCTCTTCGAGCGCGTCGGCCTCCTCCCTGGAGGTCACGCCGCGGATGCCGCGCTCGGGTGTCTCCTTGTAGTGGATGCGCCGCGCCTCCTCGGCGAACTTCTCGCCGACGTCCTCGGTGCTGGCGACGATCTCGCGCGCCATCTTCAGGAAAAGCGCCTGCATCTGCTCGGCAGTCGGCATCGCCGTCGCCTGCCGTTGCTGCGGCGACTCGGCGCCGAGGTTCAGCCGTGGCGCCGACAGCGCTTTGGTGATCGACGTCGAACCGCAGACCGGGCACTGCACCTGGCCACCGGCGACCTGCGCGTCGAACGCCTCCGCCGAGGCAAACCAGCCCTCGAAGGCGTGCTCTTGCTCGCAGCGCAGGTTGAAGACCTTCATGCTCTGCTCAGTGGCCTGTGGTGCCGCGGGCCGGACTCGAACCGGCACGGACGGATTAGCATCCGGCGGATTTTAAGTCCGCTGTGTCTACCGATTTCACCACCGCGGCGCGCAACAATCGGACGCAGCCGCGCACCGATCAGTAGGCGCGCGGAGGAAATGTACTGGAGGCGGGGGTCGGAATCGAACCGGCGTACACGGATTTGCAG
>CAZSYX010000005.1:0-87769 GCA_964610575.1 uncultured Burkholderiaceae bacterium | reverse complement strand
CTTGAGCGTTACGGGATGTCCGCTTCAGAGCGGCCGCGATGTCCGCTACGGGTCGGTTGCGCCAGTTCGTCACGCTGACAAGCTGACGCTCACGCCAGGGGGCGCGCACTCGAGCATCGAAATCGCGAACGCCAACAATCGGGAGTGATGGACGCCGTTGGTTCTCGCCGCCGAGCGACGTCGGCTCCACCTCATCACCGGTCGTTCGGAATGGCGCGTCAGGAGCGAACGAAGAACCGGATCTGGCCGGCTGCCGCCGAAGTCCTTTGACAGGGGATCGTGCCGGGAGGCTGTCGGAAAAATTTACAGTCGGCCGCGATTGAGGCGCGGCGAGTGAAGGCTGGAGCCAGCCGGGACTGACAGCTTCGGAGCACGAAGCACGCATTCGACGCCGCCGGGCGAACAGCCGGAACGGGTCGTGGGCTGCCGGCCAGGGGAAGCGGGCGAGCGACCGGTCACTACGAAGTTGCCGACGTTCGCAATGTGCCCGGCGACGCTCGCTTCGTGACTGCAGCGCGTCCTCGAACGCCCGTTGGCAAGGAAGCTTCTTCGCGAAGCGGCTACCAGCGGGCCGTCGTGACGCGTCGGAAGGCTATCCCTCTTGCCGTATTACGCGTAGCGTAATATCATGCTCACATGATTCGGAGCTTTCGCTGCAAGGATACGCAGGCCTTGTTCGAGGGTGGACATCCGAAGCGCTTCCGCGCCATCGAGACGGCGGCGACCCGCAAGCTGGCGATGCTGGACGCAGCAAAGACGCTGGACTTCATGCGTTCGCCGCCGGGCAATCGCCTTGAAGCGCTCAGGGGCGACCGGGCCGGCCAGTGGAGCGTCCGTATCAATGACCAGTGGAGGGTGTGTTTCGTGTGGACCGAGGCAAGCCCGGACCAGGTCGAGATCGTGGACTATCACTGATAGGAGTGTGGCGATGGGGCGAGTTGTGAACAGAATGCGCGCCGTGCATCCTGGCGAAGTGTTGCGCGAGGAATATCTTGTGCCGTTAAGTCTGAGTGTGAACGCCCTCGCCATGGCGCTGGGGGTGCCTGCCACGCGTATTCACGAGATCGTGAAGGAGCGCCGCGGCGTCACTGCTGACACGGCCGAGCGGTTGGCGCGCTACTTCGGGGGCGATGCCGCATCGTGGCTGGCGCTGCAAGCCGACTATGACCTGAAGACACTGGCCACTCGGGGCGACATTGCTCGCAAGGTATCGCCGCGTGAGGCCGCTCCTGCATAGCTCGCGACAGTTGCGGGCGAGCTTGCGTGTCCCCCGGCGCCTGTCGGGCTCATCGCGCGCACCCAGGATCGATGATCGGGCGGAGAGGGTTGGAGGCTGAGAGCCCATCCGAAGCGCTGGGCGCAGGCACCGCACGAGCCGGACCTTGACGGTAAGAAATCTGGCGAAAAACTGAGTCGCGACAATGGCTTAAGGCGTTCGATGCCGGCCCTCCTCGGGCGGTTCCCCAACAGACACGGACGCGCGTCGGTGGTGCCGGAGATGGTCGCGGGAGTCGATAGATGCCGATAGATCTCGAAAGGTCAGATTTGGCCGAATCGCCCGCAAACCCGCGCCAATGCTGGTGCCTGACAAGTTGACGGTAGTAGTGACGGTAAAGCTCCGCGATACGGCGTGGAGCGCAATGCAGATCAACGGCTTAGAAGGCTCGTTGATGATCGAGTGGGAGTAGGGCAAGGGGCGCGCCTATGCCCTGCCCGGCGTCTTCGCTCTTCGAGGGTGCCATACGGCCACCGCGTGATATGTTCCGCCGCCGAGGGCGGCTCTGCGTAAGCCACACTTCCAACCACGTTGTTCCGTTTCCCATCTCCTATGCCGCCAACCCGCGGCCACGCGACCTTGAGCAATCGCTTCGTCCGCGGCCTTCGGGCCGCTGCGCTGGCGCTGTCCTTCCTGATTCCTGCCGCTGCGAACGCCGAGGAGGAAGCGCCGTCGTTCATGTCGCGCGCCCTGGGCGCGCTGAACGAGACCACGCCGGTGGGCCTGCTTGCGCCCGGCGAGCGGCATCCGGGATGGAAAGGGTGGTTCGGCGATTTCTGGGAAGGCTCTCAGCGCAACTTCAAGAGCGGCGATGCCGGGCTGATGTTGCCGTTCTTCACCTTTCATCCCGCCTACAAGTACCCGAACCGCTTCGACAACAACAACTATCCGTACGGCATCGGCTACGCCCGCACCGTGTTCGACGAGAAGGACAACGAGCGCCTCGTCTTTGCGATGGCCTTCAGCGACTCGCACTACGACATCCAGCCCATTCTCGGCTGGGCCTGGCTGGCGCGCTGGCCGTTGTTCGGCAGCGTCAAGGGAGGGCTCGGCTACACGGCGTTCCTGACCGCACGGGCCGACGCCAACTACTTCCCGTTCCCCGCCATCCTCCCGCTGGCCAGCATCGGCACGGACCGGGTGACGTTCTACGGCTCGTGGATTCCGACGACGGAGGTGCTGTTCTTCTTCGCGCGGATCACGCTGCCGCAGAACGAGGGGTCGGCTCCTGTGGGTGGCGGGGCGAAGTCCGTGGGGCCGTTCGGCACCGGGCCGGCGCGCGACGGCAGCGCGCGCACCAACCTCTTCTACGCCGGCGGCGGCTGGGTCAACAGCGATGCGTCGGGAATCGACAGCGTGGCATCGGGCAATTCGTGGGCGCCCGTGGCCGGCTACCGGCACTTCTTCACCGACCGGCTGGCGATGGACGTCGCGGTGTCCCGGTCGACTCACTCGCTCGACCTGAACAACGCCCGGCTGGGCGACTTCGATTTCATCCCGGTCAGCGTCACGGCCCAGTACCACGTGCCGGCGTATCACGGGTTCCGCATGTACGCGGGCGCCGGCATCGCCTACAACCGGATCACGCAGCAGGACATGCCGGGCTACAGCCTGTCGGGCGACAGCGTCAGCCCGGTGCTGCAGGCCGGCGCCAACTTCCGGTTGACCGACGCAATGGTGCTCACCGGCGGCCTGTCGGTGAACTTCACGCGCAACCAGCTATACAAGGACGGGGTGCTGCAGGGCACCGTCAAGCTGTCGCCGGTCACCTTCGGCCTGGCGGTGGGCTACGCGTTCTGACGGTGTCGCGCCACGCGCGGGCCACATCGCCGAACCGCAACAAGAATGGCGGAGAATTCGCCGTGTTGACAGAACAGCCATTCATGGGATAGGTCGCTGTCGATCCTGGAGATGATCGAGTGAGTCTGAGTTCGCCGACCGAGGATGCGCTGCGGGCGATCACGGTCGAGCATTGGCTTCAGCGACTGACCGAGCTGAGCCGGCGCCAGGGGCTGGCGATCGGCACGATGCTCGGCGCCGCGCGCAGCGACCTCGACCTGCTGCTGGCCTCCGCGGCGCTGCATCTGCCGCCCGACGAGGGACTGGGCGAGCGCGAGGCGAGCGAGCGCTTCCGGCATTTCCTCGCAACGACGGGAGCGATGCTCGACACCGATCATGCGGAACTGCGCCGCTGGCTGGTCGACCTAGGCTTCGTCGAGCGCAGCGACCGCGGCTCGGACTACCGACGCGGCGCGTTGCCTTCCTGGCTGCAGGCGGCGGCCGAGCAGCTCGACGCGCAACAACTGGTCGAGGCGGTCCAGCGGGCGCGCGCGGCGCACGAGAGCGAACGGCAGGCGCGCAAGCAGGCCTGGCTGGCGCGCGCCGCGGCGGCGATCGAAGTCACAGAGGAAGGGCATGCGGAAGTTGCCGTGCCGCCGCAGACTTCGGCCGACCCGGACGCGATGTTCATGGCCATGGCGCTCGACCAGGCGCACAACGCCTGGGCGATGGGCGAGGTGCCGGTCGGCGCCGTGATCGTGCGCGACGGGCAGGTGCTGGCCACCGGCTTCAACCAGCCGATCGCCAACCACGACCCGACCGCGCACGCCGAGATCCAGGCCATGCGCGCTGCCGCCACGCTGCTCGGCAACTACCGGCTGGCCGGCTGCACGCTGTACGTGACGCTGGAGCCCTGCGCGATGTGCGCCGGTGCGATCCAGCACGCGCGCATGGCCCGGCTCGTCTACGGCGCGCGCGATCCGAAGACGGGCGCCTGCGGCAGCGTCGTCGACCTCTTTTCGGAGGCGAAGCTGAACCACCACACCGTGGTCAACGGCGGCGTGCTGGCCGGTCGCTGCGGCAAGCTACTGTCCGACTTCTTCGCCGAGCGCAGGGCGATGCGCCGCTCCGGCGCACTTCCGTCCGAGGACGAGGCCGGCGATGGCGACGAAGGCTAGGGCGCCGATGCTGGGGATCATCGCCCCGTCGGGCGCATTGCCCGAAGGGATGGTCGACCGGGCCGCGCAGTTCTTCGCCGCGCGCGGCTGGCAGGTGCAGGCGGGGGAGAGTTGCTTTGCGCGCGAGATGCGCTTTGCCGGTCCGGACGAGCTTCGCCTGCACGACCTGCAGCGATTCGCCTGCGACCGAAAAGTCGACATGGTGCTGTCCGCCCGTGGCGGCTACGGCCTGTCGCGGCTGCTCGAGCGGATCGACTTTGAGGCCATCGGCAGGGCCGGCCGCATCATCGTCGGCATCAGCGACTTCACTGCCTTCAATCTCGCCTACCTGGCGCGCGCCGGAGGCATCAGCTTCCAGGGTCCATCGGCGGGAGACTTCGCCGCCGCCGAGCCGGACCCGTTCACGTTGGAGCAGTTCTTCGCCACGCTGACGAGCAGCGAACACCGGGTGCAGTTCGCCGGCGACGGACCCGACTGCGACATCAAGGGCACGCTGTGGGGAGGCAACCTGGCGCTGGTCACGGCGCTTCTGGGCACGCCTTACTTCCCACGGGTGCGTGGCGGCATCCTGTTCCTCGAAGACGTCAACGAGCCGGCCTACCGGATCGAGCGGATGCTGTACCAGTTACTGCATGCCGGCGTCTTCTCGCGTTGCCGCGCCGTCGTGCTCGGCGACTTCTCTCCGGTGCCGGTGCAGGCCACCGATAACGGCTACGACCTGGCAGCCGCCGTTGCCCAGGTGCGTGCACTCCTCGACATCCCGGTGTTCACCGGGCTCCCGTTCGGGCACGTGCCGCGCAAACTGACCTTGCCGGTCGGTGCCAGCGCGCGGCTGCGCGCGCGGTCGGGGCGGATCGAGTTGTCCTTCAGCGGCCATCCGACGCTGCGCGCGTGACGGTGCGCGGTCCTTGAAGCCTTTGTCCACGCAACGTCGAGCGTCAGGTGGCGACAGGAAGGCGCCGCTTGCCTATCATCGCGCCTCATGGCCGGTCCGCTAACCCGCTTCGCCAACGCCAGCGAGCAACGCGCGCAGCGGCACGAACGCATCCTCGCCGGCGTCATTGCGTCGGTCCACCGGCAGGTGCCACGCTCGGTGCTGGGCAGCATCGTCGGCGCCACGGCCGTGCTGGCGGTGTACTGGCGAACCCAGGACAAGACGCTGCTGCTCGGCTGGTTCATCGCCATGGTGATCGAGTCGCTGGTCCGGCTGCGCATGACGCAATCGTTCAGCCATGCGCGAATCGACGCCGACAACGTGCAGTCCTGGTCGACCCGCTGGGTCGTGCAGGCGGCCGTCGCCGGCGCGCTGTGGGGCGCGGCGGGGTGGCTGTTCTTCCTGCCGGCGGACCCGCTGAAGCAACTGGTGCTGGTCACGGTCGTGCTCGGCGTCGCCTTCGGCTCGCTGACGCTGTACGCCGCCTACCGGCCGGCGCTCATCGCCTTCCTGCCGGTGGCACTGCTGCCGCTGATCGTGCGCATGCTGGCCGAGCAGGACCCGGCCTACGTGACGGCCGCGGTCGTCATGCTGGCGATGCTGGCCTTCACGATGTTCTTCGGCCGCAGCTTCGGCACGACGATGTTCGAGTCGGTGAGGAACAACTTCGAGAACGAGGTGCTGGTCGGTCAGCTGCTGAACGAGAAGCGCGTCGCCGACGAGGCGCGCCGCGCCGCCGAGGAGGCGACGCGATCGAAGACCAAGTTCTTCGCTGCCGCCAGCCACGACCTGCGCCAGCCGCTGCAGGCGATCGGCATCTACTGCTCGCTGCTGAAGAAGCGCGCGACCGGGCCGCTCGAGCCGCTGGCCAAGAGCCTGGCCTCGGCCGTCGATTCGCTGTCGAAGCTGGTCGAAGAACTACTGGAGATCTCCAGGCTGGACGCCGGTGCGATTCAGCCGCGGCTGCAGCAGGTACTGCTCGACGAGATGCTCGGGCAGATCGCGCAGGAGTTCACGCCGCTGGCCCACGGCAAGGGGCTCGAACTGCGCGTGCGCAAGCCGAGGCTGGCGGTCGAGTCCGATCCGGTGCTGCTCGCGCGCGTGCTGCGCAACCTGCTTGGCAACGCCATCCGCTACACGACCAAGGGCGGTGTCCTGCTGGCGGCGCGGCCGCGCGGCGGGTTGATCAGCATCGAGGTGTGGGACACCGGCCCGGGAATCAAGCAGAGCGAGCTGTCGCGCGTGTTCGACGAGTTCTACCGCGGCGAAAGCTCGAAGGGCGAGCCGGTCGGCGGCTTCGGCCTCGGCCTGTCGATCGTGCGCCGCATCTGCAACGTGCTCGGCCATCCGCTGATCGTCACCACGCGGCCGGGCTCGGGCACCGTGTTCCGCGTCGAGACGCCGCTGTCGGCGCTGCCGCACCGCGGCCCGCGGCCGCCCGCGACGCTGAACGAATCGAACATCTGCTCGCTGACCGGCCACACGCTGGTGCTGATCGAGGACAACGAGGAGATCCGCAACAGCCTCGGCCACCTGCTGCGCTCGTGGGGGGCCGAGGTCATCGCCGACGCCGGCTACACGGCTGAGCTACAGGCGCAACTGGGACCGCAGCGGCGCGTGGACCTGGTCGTCGCCGACCAGAACCTGCACGACGACACCAGTGGCGTGGAGGTGGCGCTGAAGATCCGCGAGTCGGTCGGCGGCCCGGTGCCGGTGGTTATGCTGACGGCGGTGTCGATGGGCGAGGTGATCGGCGAGTTCCAGCGCGCGGTCAAGCGGACGCTGGAGGTACGCCCCGATCTGGCCGGCGTGATCGCGCGCAGCCGTGTCGAGGAGCCTGTGGTGCTGCAGAAGCCCGCCAACGCGATCCGGCTCAACAACCGGATCGCGCAGTCGCTCGGACTGATCGAACGGGAGCGACCGGCGGCTGTGGACGTCGGCCTGACCGCGGGCGCGACGACGATCGCCCGTCCCTAGACGGACTTCGGTCGAGCTTATCGGGGAGGCCGGCCTCAGCCGACGTCGTAGCCGTTGCGGCGCGCAGCGAGCAGCGCTTCGGTCCGATTGGAGGCACCAAAGGCGCGGTAGATGGCGGTGACGTGCGTCTTGACCGTGCCTTCGCTGAGGTTCAGTTCGCGGCAGATGATCTTGATCGGCGCACCGCGCGCCAGCAGCTTCAGCACCTGTTCCTGCCGCTCGGTCAGCTGCACGCGGCCGGCCGCAGGGCGGCCGAGCATGTCGCGGCCCCGCTCCGGCAGACCCAGCATCTGCGCGCCGCGGGTCGCGTCTTCCAGCAGGTCGGCCGGGATGTAGACGCCGCCCGAGAGAACGAAGCGGATCGCCGAGACGAGGTTCTCGGTCGCCATCGACTTCGGCACGAAGCCGGCTGCACCGAGCTGCAGCACGCGCATCACGCTGCGCTGGTCCTGCACACCCGACAGCACGAGGATCTTCAGGTCGGGATACAGGCCGGTGAGCTTCTCCAGCAGGCTGGTGCCAGTGGCGCCGGGCAGGCCCAGGTCGAGCAGCATCAGGTCCGCGTCCTGATGCTGCGCGGCAAGCTGTTCAGCACCGGGCGCATCGACCGCCGTGAAGATCTGCGCCTGCGGATCGAGATCGAGCAGCAGGACCTTCAGCGCATCGGTGATCAGCGAATGATCGTCAACCAGAAGGATTTTCATTGCTCTGCCTGCTCCCCCAATGTCGTTGTGCCTCTGATCGGCACTTTCCTCTCCAAGCTGCTGCATTCTATCGGCATCCAGACCCGGCAACAGTCAGGTGGCCGGGCCCGGCCGCACGGCGGCCGCTGCGGCGGTGGCCCGATTGCGCGCCTGGGCGATGTCGGCGCCGCGCGCCAGCGCCACGCCCATCCGCCTCTTGACGAAAGATTCCGGTTTGCCGAACAGACGCAGGTCCGTGCCCTCAACTCGCAGCGCTGCGTCGACGCCGTCGAAGACGATGCCCGCTGCCTCGACGCCGCCGTAGATCACGCGGCTGGCCCCGGGGTTGCGCAGGCTCGTGTCGACCGGCAGGCCGAGCAGGGCACGAGCATGCAGCTCGAACTCGCTCTGCCATTGCGTGGCCAGGGTCACCAGGCCAGTGTCGTGCGGCCGCGGGCTGACCTCCGAGAACCAGACGCGGTCACCCTTGACGAACAGCTCGACGCCGAAAATGCCCAATCCGCCAAGGCTGGCGGTCACCTTGCCCGCATAGTCGCGTGCGGCGGCCAGCGCAGCCGCGCTCATCGGCTGCGGCTGCCAGCTCTCGACGTAGTCGCCGTGCACCTGCACGTGGCCGATCGGCTCGCAGAAGTGCGTCTCGATCGCACCGACGGCGCCGCGGGCGCGCACTGTCAGCTGGGTGATCTCGTATTCGAAGTCGATGAAGCCCTCGACGATGACGCGGCCGAGGCTGACGCGGCCGCCGGCGTTGGCGTACTCCCATGCCGCCGCCAGGTCCTCGCGCCGGTCGACCTTGCTCTGACCCTTGCCGGAAGACGACATCACCGGCTTGACCAAGCACGGCAGGCCGACCGCATCGACCGCCGCCTCGACGTCGGCCAGCGAGTCGGCGAAACGGTACGGCGAGGTCGGCAGGCCGAGTTCCTCGGCGGCCAGGCGGCGGATACCTTCCCGGTTCATCGTCAGGTGCGCCGCCCGTGCGGTCGGAATGACCGTCGCCAGGCCGTCGCTCTCGATCTGCAGCAACGCCTGGGTGGCGATCGCCTCGATCTCCGGCACGACCAGATGCGGCCTCTCCTTCTCGACCAGGGCGCGCAGCGCGGCGGGGTCGGCCATGTTCAGCACGTGGGCGCGGTGCGCCACCTGGTGTCCGGGCGCGTTCGGGTAGCGGTCGGCCGCGATCACCTCGACGCCCAGCCGCTGCAGGGCAATGATCACTTCCTTGCCCAGTTCGCCGGCGCCGAGCAGGAGCACGCGGGTGGCGCTGGGCGAAAGCGGGGTGCCGAGACGGACCACCGATGCGGACGCTGGGGCAGGGGGCTGGGGCATGGCGGCAGGCGGGCGGAGTCGAGGCTGGCGCGGAATCTAGCAGTACGGGATCCAGAGGCCAGTTTTCGCGCCCTCGGGCTTGCGGCACCGCAAGACGGTGCGCGCGTGGTTGGCCTATGCTGCCTGCGATGGAAACCACGTAAGCAGGGCGCGTAGGCAGAACGCAGGCAGTCGCCGGTGGTTTGTTCTGCTACATGTTGTCTGTGGGGGTCGCGGCGGTGCTGATACGGACCGCGCTACGAATGATCACTAAGGAGAACGCACGATGGATGAAAGCCAAGGTTCTGTTCGCGTTTCCGGCGATAAGCTGGGCGCCGACTTCAAGGTGGTGCTCGCGGATGTCGAGGCGCTGCTTAAGCAGGCGGCCAGCAGCACCGGGCAGCAGGCGGTTGAACTGCGCGAGCGCGCAGCGGAAAACCTGCATCGCGCCAGCCTGAGGTTGTCCGAGGCCCGCATCGCTGCCGCCGAGAAGAGCCGTGCCGCTGCGCGGCGGGCTGATGACTGGGTGCACGGCAATCCGTGGGCCGCGGTCGGCGCGGCGGCGGGCGTCGGTTTCCTGATTGGCATGCTCGTGTCGCGCCGCTAGGTTCGAGCCCGATGGCACTGTCGTTCGAGGCTGCCCGTCGCTTGCTGCAGCATGTGGGCCAGCTGCTGCTGCTGCGCGCCGACCTGGCTGCGGAGGAACTCGCGCTGGCGCGGCGGCAGTGGGTCGGCTGGCTTGGCATGGCGCTGGCCGCCTTCGCACTGATGGTGGTCGCGCTGATTGCCGCGGGGGCGTGGCTGACGTTGCTGCTGTGGGACCGGTTCGGCGCGGTAACGCCGGGAATCCTGGCGCTGCTGTTCGGGCTGGCAGCCGCGCTTGTCCTGCGCGGGCTGCTGCAATCCGCCGGCGCGGCCGCCTCGCCGCTGGCACAGACGCGGGCCGCACTGCGCGAAGACTACGAAGTGCTGGCGAGCGCGGTCGCGCACGAGCGCGACACGGGGTCGCGCGAATGAGCATCCGCGTCCTGCCGCAGCCTGCCGGCTCGTGGGTGTCGCGCACGGCTTCTGAAGGAAGGCGTCGATGAGCAGGCTTCCCGTCGAGGAACGGATCGCCCAGCTGCAAGCGCAGGCCCACGTGCAACGGCTGGCTGCCCAGCTCGCCATCTTCGAGGCGCGCGACCAGCTTGCGCCGTTGAAGTCGGCCGCCGGTGTCATCGGCATGGCGGTGCATGCATTGTCTCCAGGTGGCGCCGCGGGCGGAACGATCGGCAAGTTGGCCAAGTTCGGCATCGGCCACCCGTGGCTCAGTTCGACGGCGGCCACCTTGGCCTGGCGCGTCGTGCGTCGGCGGCCGATCGTTCTGCTGGTCGCCGCGGCAGCCGGCGCCGCCGCGTGGTGGCTGTTCAGGCCGACGGCGCAGTCCAGCGACCCTCAGGAGCCTCCGGCGTGAGCGGGGCCGACGCCGCGCCCGATCAGAACCGACCGCGTTGGCTTGAGGCGATGCGCGCCCACGCGGCGGGCCCGGTTGCCGCGACGGCAGCGCGGGCGCACGACTCCAAGGCGCCGTCCGGCAACAAGGCGCGGGCGGCGGCACAGCCGCTGCAGCGGCTGTATGACCGGCCGCTGGTGCTGGCGGTGTTTTTCTGCGCCCTGTATCTCGGCGTCGACGCGGGAACCGCGGTGTTCGCCGTGGAACCGACCAAGTGGACGCCGTGGAACCCGCAAGCCGCGCTGGCGCTGACGCTGGTCGCCACCGCCGGAGTGCGCTTCGCGCCCGTGGTGGTCATTGCGGTGCTGCTGGCCGAGATCGTGGTTCGCGATGCGCCGGCGGGCTTCGGGTCGCTGTTCTCCGCGCTCGCGGTCGGCCTGACCTACAGCGCCGCCGGCCACGTCGTGCAGCGTTTCACCCGTTGGACGCGGGCCGAGGTGACTGTGCGCGACCTGTCGGCGCTGGTGCTGATCGCCTTTGCCACGTCGCTGGCCGTCGCGGTGCTGCTCGGCCTGACGCATGCGCTCGCAGGCACGGTGTCGCTGCGCCTGCTGCACGTGGTGTCGCTGCAGGTCGTGGTCGGCGAGGCGCTGGGGCTGATCGTCGCGGCGCCGGCGCTGCTGCTGCTTGCCTCCGGCGCCTGGCGCATCGAAGCCGTTAACACCATCGGCCGCGGAAAGCTTGGCCGTGATCTGCTGCTGTTTGCGATCGTGGTGACAACGCTGCTGCTGGCGATCTTCTGGCGGCGGCCGTTCGATCAGTTCCGCATGTCGTACCTGCTGTTCGTGCCGATGATCGTATTCGCGGCCCGGCATGGACTGTTCGGTGCCGCGATCGGCGTGCCGCTGGTGCAGGCCGGAATGATTTCCGCGGTGTCGGTGTTCTCCGCGCACGTCGCCACCGCGGTCGAGTACCAGATGCTGACCCTGGCCCTGGCGCTCACTGCCATGTACCTCGGCCTGCTGTCTTCCGAGCGCGAGCGGGCGGCGCAGCGACTGGCGGTGCGAGAGCGCGAGTTGCGCGAGCAGCGCGATGCGCTGAGCGAAACCCAGCGTACCGCCGCCACCGCCGAGTTGTCGGCGGCGCTGGCGCACGACCTGAACCAGCCGCTGTCGGCCATCGGAACCTATGCACGCGCGGCGCGCCTGATCGCCGAGCGCGACGACGCTGACCGCGCCACGCTGTTCCGCACGCTCGACCAGATCTCGTCCGAGAGCGCGCGCGCCGGGCAGTACGTGCGGCGGATGCGCGACTTCTTCCGCACCGGCGCCATGCACAGCGAGGAGGTCCGGGTCGAGGAACTGATCGAGCGCGGCCGCGCCCACTTGCGCGACCGCCTCGAGCGCTCTGGCGTCCTGTTCGAGACCTCGATCCAGCCCGGCCTGCCGCCGCTGCGGACCGACGCGGTGCAGGTCGGCGCGGTGCTCGACAACCTGCTCGGTAACGCCTGCGATGCGCTGGCCGATGCGTCACAGCCGCGACGCATCCGGGTGACGGCGACGCAGCTGGCGGACCGGTCGCCGCCGACGATACGGATCAGCGTGCAGGACAACGGCCCCGGCGTCGCCGCCGAGCTTCGCCCTCAGCTTTTCAAGCCGCTCGCCACCAGCAAACCGCACGGCATGGGCCTTGGCCTTGCTCTGTCTCGGTCCATCACCGAGCGGCTGGGCGGCGGGCTTTCCTACGATGCTGCCGCCAGCATCACCACCTTCCACCTGGACCTGCCCACCGATGAACACCGACCAGAGTGATGTGAACGTCGCCGGAAGCTGGGTATACGTCGTCGAGGACGATCCGTCCGTGCGCGACTCGCTCTCGCTGCTGCTGCAGCTGCGCGGTTTTTCCACCGCCGCCTTCGACAGCGCGGAGGCCTTCCTCGAGAACGACGCGCTCGAGCGCCCGGCATGCGTGCTCGCCGATGTGCGCCTGCCGGGCATGTCGGGTCTCGAACTGCAACGCAAGCTTGCCGCGCAGCGGTCGACGCTGCCGTTCGTGGTGATGACCGCGCACGGCGACGTTGCCACCGCGCGGGCGGCGCTGCGCGAGGGCGCGGTCGACTTCCTCGAGAAGCCGATCGACGAGCAGGACCTGATCGACGCCATCACGGTCGCCCTGCGCAGCGATCACGAGCAGTTCGAGCGGGCGCGCAATCGCGAGACAGTGCTCGGCCGCATGCAGCGGCTGACCGAACGCGAACTCGAGGTCTTCGACCGGGTCACCAGCGGTTATCACAACCGCGAGATTGCCGAGGAGTTCGGCATCAGCCAGCGCACAGTCGAAGTCCATCGCGCGCGGGTGATGGAGAAGCTGCAGGCGCGGCGGGTCGCCGACCTGTTCCGGCTGCGCTTCGAGCTCGACGGCGCACCGACGCCTGCGCAGGCGGAGCGGGCACTGTCCTGAGCCGCCCGCCGCCGCCCCGCCGGCGCGGCGGCATCGAGATCACGATCTGGGGTCCTCATCGGGTCAGCCTGATGTGGATCTTCTTGGCCGCTGCGCGGCGCGTCGCAGGGCCTGCCGCATCGCCGCTGCACCTATACTGCGCGCCGGTCCGCGCTGCGGACCGCCCCGCCAGATGCTTACGCAGCTGACCTACTTCACGCTCGGACTGATCGCACTCATCGTCGGCGCTCGCTCGCTCGTGCGGGGCGCCTCGAAGCTGGCGCTGTCGCTCGGGGTTTCTCCGCTGGTGGTCGGGTTGACCGTCGTCGCCTTCGGCACCAGCGCCCCCGAGGTCGCCGTCTCGGTCGGCGCCGTGCTCGATGGCCGCATGGACATGGCGGTGGGCAACGTCGTCGGCAGCAACATCTTCAACGTGCTGTTCATCCTCGGGCTCTCCGCGCTGATCGCGCCGCTGTTCGTCAACGCGCAGTTGATCCGCCAGGAAGTGCCGATCATGATCGGCGCCTCGCTGCTGCTGATCGTGCTCGCGGTCGATGGGCGCATCGGCCGCCTCGAGTCGGTGCTGTTGCTGGCGCTGCTTGTCGCCTACACCGCGTTCCTGATCATCCAGTCGCGCCGCGAGACGAAGGCGACGCGAGATGAATACACCGAGGCGCTGCCGCCGGACCGCGACTGGGATCGGCACTGGGCGGTGCAGCTCGCTCTGGTGGCCGTTGGGCTGGTGCTGCTGGTGGTCGGATCGAACTGGCTGGTCGACGCAGCGATCGCCTTTGCGCGTGCACTCGGCGTCAGCGAACTGGTGATCGCGCTTACGATCGTCGCCGCCGGTACGTCGATGCCCGAGGTGGCGACCTCGGTGACCGCGGCGCTGAAGGGCGAGCGCGACATCGCGGTCGGCAACGTGGTCGGCAGCAACACCTTCAACATCCTCGGCTGCCTCGGCGCATCGGGACTGGTCGCCGGCGGCGGGCTGCCGGTGCCGGCCGCCGCGCTCGCCTTCGACCTGTGGGTGCTGCTCGCAGCGGCGTTTGCCTGCCTGCCGGTGTTCCTCACCGGGCGGGAAATCGCCCGCTGGGAGGGCGGCCTGTTCATCGGCTACTACTTCGCCTACGCCGCCTTTCTCGTGCTGGCGGCGCGGCAGCACCAGGCGCTGCCGGCCTATTCGGCGGCGATGCTGTCGTTCGTGGCGCCGCTGACGATCGTCACGCTGCTGGTGTCCGTGCTGCGCACGCAGCGCAGCGGACACTGATCGCCCATGCAGGCCGCGTTGCTGCTGCCGGTGCTTGCGCTGCTGCCGTTCGCAGGCAGCATGCTGGTGCTGTCGTCACCCAACGCGCAGCGGATGCGCGCGGTGTCGCTCGCCGCTGCGGTGACCGTGGCAGCGACCGCGCTGGTGCTGGCGGCTGCGCCGGCGGTGTTCGTCGGCGAGGTCGTTCGCTGGCGGATCGACTGGCTGCCACAGCTCGGGCTGGCCTTCGGCTTCCGCATGGACGGGCTCGCGTGGCTGTTTGCGCTGCTGATCAGCGGCATCGGCATGCTGATCGTGCTGTATGCCGCCTACTACCTCGATCCCGGCGATCCGGCGGCGCGCTTCTTCGGCTTCCTGCTGCTCTTCATGGGCGCGATGCTGGGCGTCGTGCTCGCTGACAACCTGCTGCTGCTGGTGGTGTTCTGGGAACTCACCAGCCTGTCGAGCTTCCTGCTGATCGGCTACTGGAGCCACAGTGCCGATGCGCGGCAGGGCGCACGAATGGCGCTGACCATCACCGGTGCCGGCGGCCTGGCGCTGCTTGGCGGCGTGCTGCTGCTCGGCGACATCGTCGGCAGCTTCGACCTCGAGACAGTGCTCGCCTCCGGCGACCTGATCCGCGCGCACCCCGTGTATCCGGTGGCGCTCGCGCTGGTGCTGGCCGGTGCCTTCACCAAGAGCGCGCAGTTCCCGTTCCACTTCTGGCTGCCGCACGCGATGGCGGCGCCGACGCCTGTCTCGGCTTATCTGCACTCGGCGACGATGGTCAAGGCGGGCGTGTTCCTGCTGGCGCGCATGTATCCGGCGCTCGGCGGCACCGACCTGTGGTTCTGGACCGTGGCCCCGGTCGGCCTGGCCACGCTGCTCGTCGGCGCCTACATCGCCATCTTCCAGCACGACCTGAAGGGACTGCTGGCGTACTCGACGATCAGCCACCTCGGGCTGATCACGCTGCTGTTCGGCATCGACACCCGGCTGGCGGTGGTGGCGGGCGTGTTCCACATCCTCAACCATGCCACCTTCAAGGCGTCGCTGTTCATGGCCGCCGGCATCATCGACCACGAGGCGGGCTCGCGCGACATGCGCAAGCTCAACGGCTTGTGGAAGTACATGCCCATCACCGCTGTGCTCGGCACGGTGGCGGCGGGCGCCATGGCCGGCGTGCCGTTGCTCAACGGCTTCCTGTCGAAGGAGATGTTCTTCACCGAAGCCGTCGGCGGGCACGACAACGCGGTGATGAACGTGCTGCTGCCGTTCGGTGCGGTGGCGGCGGGCATCTTCTCGGTCGCTTACAGCGTCCGCTTCATCCACGACGTGTTCTTCAACGGCGAGCCGGTCGGCTTGCCGAGGACACCGCACGAACCGCCGCATTTCATGCGCCTGCCGGTCGAGGTGCTGGTCGTGCTGTGCGTGCTGGTCGGCCTGTTCCCGGCGTTGATCATCGGACCGGTGCTCGCCGTCGGCGCGCAGGCGGCGCTGTTCGGCGGCCCGTACGCGCCGTTGCCAGCGTACAAGCTCGCCATCTGGCACGGTTTCAACGTGCCGCTGGCGATGAGCATGGTGGCGACGGTGGGCGGCGTGCTGCTGTATTTCGTTCTGCAGCGACGGGTCAACCTGCATCGGCTGGTGCGACTGCCCGGCTGGATCCGCAGCGGCGGCCGCGAGGCGTTTCACCTCTTCACCGAGTTCAAGCTGGGCACGGCGCGGCTGGTCACCGACACCCTGGAGAACGGCAGCCTGCAGCGTTACCTGTTCCTGCTCGTCGCCGTCGCCCTGCTGGCCGGCCTGTCGCCGTACCTTGCGGGCGGCAGCGGCGCTTCGGCTCCTGCTGCGGCCGGCACGCCGCTGAACTTCAGCGTGCTCGCGGTCTGGCTGGTCGGCATTGCGGCGGCCATGGGCACCACGATGGTGTACCGACAACGCCTGCTGGCGCTGCTGCTGCTCGGCGCGGTGGGACTAGTGGTGAGCCTGACCTTCGTCTACTTCTCCGCCCCTGACCTGGCCCTGACCCAGCTGCTGGTCGAGATGGTGACGATCATCCTGATGATGCTGGCGCTGTACTGGCTGCCAGCGGAGAGCCCGCGTGAGCCGGGCCGCGCCCGCATGCTGCGCGACCTGCTGCTTTCGCTCGGTGCCGGCGCCGGCATCGCCGCGCTGTCGTACGCGCTGCTCACCAGCAGCTTCGACTCGATCTCGCCGTATTTCCTGCGCACCGCCGTGCCCGAGGGCGGCGGCGCCAACGTCGTCAACGTGATCCTGGTCGACTACCGCGGCTACGACACGATGGGCGAGATCACCGTGCTGGGCATCGCCGGCGTGGTGATCTATGCGCTGCTGGCCGGCTTCCTGCCGGCTCACCGGCCGAGGCCTCCGTCGAGCGAGCCGCGCTCGCAGTTCCTGCCGCTGATCGCGCGCCTGCTGCTGCCGCTGGCAGTGCTGGTGTCGCTGCACCTGTTCCTGCGCGGTCACAACGCGCCCGGCGGCGGCTTCATCGCCGGGCTGGTGCTGGCACTGGCACTGATCCTGCAGTACGTGGCCAACGGCCGGCACTGGGTCGAGCAGCGGCTGCGGACCGACTTCCGCGTCTGGATCGGCGCCGGCCTGCTGATTGCCGGCGCCGCCGGCATCGGCAGCTGGTTCCTCGGCGCGCCGTTCCTGACCAGCAGCTACGCCTACTGGACGCTGCCCGTGCTCGGCACGGTGCCGCTGGCCAGCGCGGTGGTGTTCGACCTCGGCGTCTATCTCACCGTGGTCGGCGCGACGATGATCGCGCTGGTGTCGATCGGCCGCCTGACCGCAGCGGGCGAGGAGGCCGGGCCGTGACGATCGAGCTGCTGCTGGCCATCGGGCTGGGCGTGCTGACGGCCGCTGGCGTGTGGCTGCTGCTGCGCGCCCGCGTCTTCGACCTCATCGTCGGCCTGACGCTGCTGTCGTATGCGGTGAACGTGTTCATCTTCCTGACCGGCCGCGTGCGCATCGGCAGCCCGCCGATCGTCAGCGACAAGCTGGCGCCGACGCTGGCCAGCTACGCCGACCCGCTGCCGCAGGCGCTCGTGCTGACCGCCATCGTGATCAGCTTCGCGATGACCGCGCTGATCCTGGTGATCGCCCTGCGCGCTCATGCCGAGACCGGCTCCGATCACGTCGACGGCGCCGAGCCTTCCGGGGCGACCGCCGCGGAGCGTGACCGATGAACTGGGCGCACTGGATCATCGTGCCGGTCGTGCTGCCGCTCGTTTCAGGGGCGGCGCTGCTGCTGATCGAGCGCTCACGTCCCGCACTGGCGGCGCGGCTGTCCCTTCTTGCCACGGCGGCACACCTGCTGGTGGCGATCGGCCTGGCCGCGCAGGCCGCCGACGGCACCGTGCGCGCCTACCTGCTCGGCAACTGGAGTGCGCCGTTCGGCATCGCGCTGGCGCTCGACAGGCTCTCGGCGCTGCTGCTGGTGCTGACCGGTGTGATCGCGCTGGCCGCCGTCGCCTATGCCGTGGCGGGTGACGCGAAGACCCGCATCGACAAGCTCGGGCCGCACTTTCATGCATTGTTCCAGTTCCAGCTGATGGGGCTCGCCGGCGCGTTCCTGACGGCGGACCTGTTCAACCTGTTCGTCTTTTTCGAGGTGCTGCTGATTGCTTCGTACGGCCTGCTGCTGCACGCCGGCGGCGCCGCGCGCCTGCGCGCGGCGATCCATTACGTCAGCTTCAACCTGACCGGCTCGGCGCTGTTCCTGATCGCGGTGTCGGCGCTGTACGGCATCACCGGGACGCTGAACATGGCCGACCTGGCGCAGCGCGTGGCGCAGCTGCCGCCGGAGAGCGCGTCGCTGGCGCGCAGCGCCGGCCTGCTGCTGCTGGTCGTCTTCTGCGTCAAGGCGGCGCTGTTGCCGCTGTATTTCTGGCTGCCGACCACCTACAGCGCGGCGACGGCGCCGGTGGCGGCGCTGTTCGCGATCATGACCAAGGTCGGCGTCTACGCGGTGGCACGGATGTTCACGCTGGCCTTCGGCGCCGACGGCGGCGTGGCGGCCGACCTGGCGCAGCCCTGGCTGCCGATAGTGGGGCTGGGCACGATCGCGCTGGCCGCGGTGGGCGCGCTGGCCGCGCGCGACATGCGCGGCATGATCGGTTACCTCGTCATCGCCTCGGCGGGCACACTGCTGATGGCACTCGGCCTCGGCAGCCGCGAGACCGTGGCCGCCGCGCTGTTTTACCTCGTCAACAGCACGCTGGTGGTCGCCGTGCTCTACCTGCTGGCCGATCGCATCGGCGCGCAGCGCGGCGAGCACGGCGACCTGCTGGCGCCGGGGCCGTTCGGGTCCGAGCGCAGCCTGCTTGGCGCCGCCTATTTCGTTGCTGCCATCGCGGTGTGCGGCCTGCCGCCGCTGGCCGGTTTCCTCGGCAAGTCGCTGCTGCTCGCCGCTGCGCGCGACACGGCCTACGCGGCGTGGGTGTGGGCGATCGTGCTGGCCTCCGGCCTGGCGATCATCATCAGCCTCGTGCGTGCCGGCAGCCGCATCTTCTGGAAGCCGTACGAGCCACCCACACCCGCAACCGCGATCGCCACCTCGTCGGTGCAGGTGATGGCGCTCGGCTGGCTGTTTGCGGCCCTGCTGCTGAATACCGCGGCTGCCGGACCGCTGGCGCGCTTCACCGGCGCCGCCGCGCAGCAACTGTTCGAGCGCCGCCCGTACATCGACGCGGTGCTCGGTGCCAGGCCGGTGCCTGCGGCGCTGCCGATCCGGGAGATCCTCGGCGGCAAGCCGGGGAAGGACAAGCCGTGAATCGCCTGCTGCCTGCGCCGCTGCTGTCGGCCCTGCTCTTCGTGGTCTGGCTGCTGCTCGCCAACACGCTCGATCCGGCGCACATCGTGCTGGCGGCGCTGCTGGCCGTCGTGGTGCCGTGGTTCACCGAAAGGCTGCGCCCCGAGCGGCCGCGGGTCCGCAGGCCGCTCCTGATCCTCAGGCTCGGCCTGGTCGTGCTGTGGGACATCGTGCTGTCGAACATCGAGGTGGCGCGGCGGATCCTCGGGCCGGAAGGCGCAATCAAGCCGGCCTTCGTCTGGGTGCCGCTCGACATCGCCGATCCGCACGCGATCCTGTCGCTGGCCGGGATCATCACCATGACGCCGGGCACGCTGTCGGCCGAACTCTCGCCGGACCGCCGCTACCTGCTCGTGCACGCATTCAACGTCGACGACGAGGCGGCGCTCATCGCCCAGATCAAGTCCCGCTACGAGGCGCCGCTGAAGGAGATCTTCGAATGATCGTTGCGACCCTGCTGCCGTTCGCGATCGGCGCCTTCACGCTGGCGCTGCTGCTGAACCTGTACCGGCTGCTGCGCGGGCCGGGACTGGCCGACCGCATCCTCGCGCTCGACACGCTGTACATCAACTCGCTGGCGCTGCTGATCCTGATAGGCATCCACTTCCGCACCGCGGTGTTCTTCGAGGCGGCGCTGGTGATCGCGGCGCTGGGCTTCGTCGGCACGGTGGTGCTGTCGAAGTTCGTCGTGCGCGGCGACATCGTGGAGTAAGGCGATGCCGCTGCCGCTTCTGCTCGACGTCGTCGTCGCGGTGCTGCTGGTGATCGGCACCGCTTTCGCCCTGATCGGCTCGTGGGGCCTGGCCAGGCTGGGCGACTTCTTCAAGCGCCTGCACGGCCCGACCAAGGCGAGCACGCTCGGCGTCGGCTGCGTGCTGATCGGCTCGATGCTGTTCTTCACCTTCCGCCCGGGATCCGACGGCGCCAGCCTGCACGAGCTGCTGATTACGCTGTTTGTCTTCCTCACCGCGCCGATCTCGGCCCACCTGCTGGTCAAGGCGGCGCTGGTGCTCGACCCGAGCGCACGGCCGGCACTGCCGAAGGAACGGGGCAAGGGGACGGGCGCATAGCCGCCGGCCGCTGGCACGGCCCCGCCTGAACATCCGCTCAGAGGCTGCGCGCCACGCGCACCGTGTCGCGATCCTCCGGGTCGCGCTGCTGGACGAAACCCAGCTGGCGGGTGAACTTCAGCATCCGCGTGTTGGTCGTCAGCACCGTGCCTTCCATCGTGGCCAGGCTGCGCGAGCGCGCCACGTCGATCAAGGCGTGCATCAGGATGCCGGCCAGCCCGGAGCCCTGCCACGCGTCATCGACCGCGATCGCGAATTCGCAGCCGCTGCCGGCGGGCTCGACGATGTAGCGCGCCACGCCGACCATCGCCGGCTGCCCCTCGCGTTCGACGGTCGCCGCAATCGCCACGTGACGGACCTGGTCGACCTCGGTGAAGTAGTGCAATTTCGCATCCGACAGCTCGCTCACGGTCACCAGGAACCGCTTGTAGCGGGTCTCCGTCGACAGGTGGCGGACGAAGTCCGCCTCCAGCGGCAGATCGTCGGGGCAGATCGGACGCACCGTGACCGCGACGCCGTTGACGACGTGCTCGGTGGACCGCAGTTGCCCCGCCGTGGCCGTCGCCGTCGGCGGCGCTGCGGACTGCGCCTGCCGCGATGCCAGGTAGGCAACGATCGAGTCGAGCGTCGCCAGATGGCCGATGTCCGAATCCGGGACGGCGACCGACAGCCGCTCCTGCAAGCCGGCCAGCACGTTGAGCCAGTCCATCGAGTCGAGGTCGACCTGCCGGCGCAGCGGCTGCTCCGGCCTGATCTGCTGCACGTCCGTTTCCGGCGCGATCGACGCGATCGTCTGCAGCACCGCCTTGCGGATTTCAGCCGTGTTCACCCGCGTTCTCTGCTCTTCGCTGCGCGCCTACGCTCCCGTCGGCACCGTCGGCAGTGTAGGACGCCGCGCTTATAGTGGGCGATGGCCACGGCAAATCCCCCGATCGACCCGCGCAGCGCGCTGCTGGCCGGCGCCAGCGGCCTGGTCGGCCGCTCGCTGCTTTCGCTGCTGCTCGACTCGCCGCGCTATTACCGGGTGCAGATCCTTCTGCGGCGGCCGGTGCCGGATCTTGCGACCGACCCGAAGCTGGCCGCTACCGTCGTCCATTTCGCTGCCCTGCCGCCGTTGCCGCCCGTCGACGACGTGTTCATCGCGCTCGGCACGACGATCAGGGCCGCCGGCTCGCAGGAGGCCTTCCGCAGGGTCGACTTCGATGCGGTGATCGCCACGGCGCGGGCGGGCAGGGCGGCCGGCGCGAGGCGGCTGGTGGTCGTCTCCGCGCTCGGCGCCGATGCCGCGTCGCCGGTGTTCTACAACAGGGTCAAGGGCGAAATGCAGCAGGCGATCGTCGAGCTGGGCTACGACAGCGTCGTCATCGCCCAGCCGTCGCTGCTGCTCGGCGACCGCGCATCGATCGGCCAGCCGAAGCGCGCGGCCGAGGAATTGGCGCAACGGCTGCTGCGGCCGGTGCTCGGCTGGGTGCCGGCGCGCGTGCGGCCGATCCGGGCGCAGGACGTGGCGGACGCGATGCTGCGTGCGGCCCTCGAGGCGTCGCCGGGCGTGCGCATCCTCGCCTCATCCGAAATGCAGCCGCGCTGAGGGCCCCGACGTGACGCAGCCCGCGATGCACGGTCGGCTTGCCGGGGTCGAGGTCGTCACCGAGGGTGAGGGGCCGGAGACGATCGTCTTCGTCCACGGCTGGCCGGACACGCTGCGCCTGTGGGACCGGCAGGTCGAGGCGCTACGCCGGCGCTACCGCTGTGTGCGTTTCACCTTGCCCGGCTTCGAGGCGGGACATCCCCGGCACGCCTACGCGCTGGACGACGTGGTCGAGGTGATCCGGAAGGTGGTCGAGGCCTCGTGCAGTGGCCGGCCGGTGACGCTGCTGCTGCACGACTGGGGCTGCTTCTTCGGCTACCAGTTCGCGCTGCGCCACCCGCAGCTCGTCGGGCGCGTCATCGGCGTCGACGTCGGTGATGCCGGTTCACGCCGCAACCTGGAGGAACTCCGCCTGAAGGCCAAGGCGATGATCGTCGCCTACCAGCTCTGGCTGGCCATTGCATGGCGCATCGGCGGCCGGATCGGCGACTGGATGGCGCGCTCCATGGCGCAGCGAGCGGGCGCGCCGGGCGATCCCGCCTCGATCGGTTCGCAGATGGGCTACCCGTACTACGTGCAGTGGGTGCAGCGCGGCTTCCGCCGGTCGCGATCGTTCAGTCCCGCGTGCCCGATGCTGTTCATCTACGGCAAGCGCAAGCCGTTCATGTTTCATTCCTCCGGCTGGGCAGCGGCGGTGGCGGCGGTGCCGGGCAACCGTGTGCTGGCCTTCGATACGGGCCACTGGGTCATGGTGGCCGAACCGGAGGAGTTCAACCGGGCAGTCAGCGAGTGGCTGGCTGCCGGCGACGGGTCGGTTTGAGCGGCTTGCGCGCGCGCCCGGCCCGGGGAAGCAGCGTGGCCTCGAGTTCCTTGAGCGCGTCGGCCGCGTATACCGCCAGCTTCTGCAGGCTCGGCACGGAGGAGTGGCAGCCGGTGAAGCCGAAGTTCATCGAGCCGGCGTAGCTCTGGCAGGTGATGTTCAGCGCCTGGCCGTGGGTGACGATCGACGCCGGATAGATGGCCAGCAACTCGGCGCCGCGAAAGTACAGCGGCTTGTCCGGCCCCGGCACGTTGGAGATGGTGATGTTGAACATCGGCCGCGTGCGCCCGCCGATGCCGGTGAGCAGCGTGAGCACGGTCGGCGCCATCAGCAGCATCGTGTAGTTCATCATCGCTTCGCGCGGCAGGCTCTGCACGTGCGCCTTGGCGTGCTGCACCGAGCGCTTGATCGCCTCCAGTCGCTCGACCGGGTCGGTGATGTCGGTGCCCAGCGTCGCGACGATGAAGCTGATCGCGTTGCCGGTGCCCTGGTCGTCCTTCGGTCGCACCGACACCGGGATGCCGGCGGTCAGCGATTTTTCGGGCACGCTGTCGCGCTCGAGCAGGAAGCGCCGCAGCGCGCCGCCGCACAGCGCCAGCACGACGTCGTTGAGCGTGCAGTGCGCGGCGGTGGCCAGCGTGCGCAGCCGCTGCATGGGGAAGTGCTGCGTGGCGAAGCGCCGCTTCTCGCGCACCCGCCCGTTGAGCACCGACAGCGGCGAATCGAACGGCAGCGCCATGCCATCGCCGCGATCGCCGATGCGCATGAGCATCCTGCCGAGCGCCGTGGCCAGTTGTGGCACCGACTGCACCTGGCCGCGCAGGGCGGCAACGGCCGCCGCCGCCGCATCGGCGAGTGTCGGCGTTGAAACGGCGCGCTTCGGTCGCGCCGTTTCGACGGACCCGGAGGCCCAGAACGGCGGCATCTTCTGGCTCCGCGCCGGGTCGGCCGCCATGCTCCGCTGCAGCAGCTTCATCCCGCTGACGCCGTCGATCAGCGAGTGGTGCATCTTGATGAACAGGGCGAAGCGGCCGCCTTCCAGCCCCTCGATGATCGTGCACTCCCACGGCGGGCGGGTCAGGTCGAGCGGCGTGCTCTGCAGCCGGCCGACGAGTTCGCCCAGTTCGCGCTCGCCGCCCGGCCACGGCAGCGCCGCGTGCCGCACGTGGTACTCGAGGTCGATCTCGTCGTCCTCCACCCACACCGGCCACGGGCTGCTGGCGATGCCGCTCTTCAGGCGGCGGTTCCAAGGCGCCCGGAACTTGCGGTGGTTGCGGAATTCCTTCATCAGCCGGCGCATGTAGTCGCGCGGCGCGTTCTTGGGCAGGCGGAACTGCAGCAGGCCGCCGACGTGGTTGGGCGTGGCGCGCGACTCGGTGAAGAGCCAGGCGGCGTCGAGCGGGTTCAATCGAACCGAGGTCATCGTGTCAGCCTTCGCAATCTGCCTGCAGCCGGAACGCGTTCATTGCCTGCCTGCCGTCGGCGGCGCGCGGAAGGCCACCGCCATGTCGAAGGCCTGCCTGGTGAAAGCGAGCACGGCGGCGAACTCCTCGTCCGACAGCCGCCGCGCCGCATCGTTGCCGCGGTAGACGTTGGCCAGTTCCCGCTCGCGTCCCGCCTGCACGACCAGCTTGCCGAGGCCGAGGCCTTCCAGCGCCTTCCACAGGTCGGGGTTGTAGGCGCGGGTGAGCCTCATCACCGACGTCAGCGGGTCGCCGCGGCCGACGACGCCGGCCACGCGCAGGATCAGCTCGAAGGGCAGGGCGATGATGCCGCGCTCGGCATTGGCGATGAGTTCCGGGTCGGTGAGGTCGACTGCGTGGGCCAGTTCCTCCAGCGTCAGCCCGGCGGTCTCGCGCATCTTGCGCAGCACCGCGCCCGCCCTGGCGACCGCCGACTTCTGCCCGCGGGTCCTGGCCGTGGCCGTCGCCAGGCCGATGGCGAGATCCGCCGCGGGCACAGCGATGCCGAGTACCGTGTCGGCCCAGCCGCGCAACTGGCGGGCGATCGCGGCGATCGGCAGCGCTTCGCTGGCGGCAGCGCGCTGCGCCTTCTGCACCCGTGCCGCCGAGCCCTTGCCTTTTCCTTTGCGCGTCGTGTTCACGTGTCCTCCTCCACGGGAAGTCGCTCCCGGACAGTCCGGAGTCGGCGCATTGTCCCGCATGGCGGCCGCGTGCGACGCGATCCGCCGCCTGATCTGTCCTCAGGCCGTCAACAACGGCCGCGCCAGCCAGCCGAGCATCAACACGCCGGCGGCGGCGATCCAACTGCCGGCCACCCGCACTGCGATACGCGTCCAGCCGGCGCGCAGGGTCGTCACCTCGGCAGCGACGATGACGAGCAGGCAGAACACCGCCGCCACCGCGCCGGCCAGTGCGAGCGTGCCGGCGCCGCCGGGCCGCATCGTCGCGCCGTTGACGAAGCCATGGACGAGCCCCGCCGCGGCGGCGAGCAGCGCCACCGAGGTCGCGCGCAGTTTCGCGTCGAACACGACCAGCGCACCCACCGCGGCGAAGGTCAGCGTCGTCAGCAACGGCAGCGCCGCCGCCGATGGAAAGCGCGTACCGATCGTGGCACCGAGCAGCCAGGCGGCGGGCAGCGCCAGCAACGCCCAGCGCGCGGCCTGCGTGCCGCGCTGGCCCGCGAGCAGCGCGATCGCGACCACCACGAGCAGATCGGCAGGCGTCATCGCGACGTGCGCAAGGCCGTCGTAGAACGCACCGAAGCCGGTCTCGACAAGATGCGCGTGCGCCGGTGCTGCGGCGAGTGCCAGCAACGCGCCGGCGACGTGCAATGCAGCGGCCCGATTCGGCTTCAAGCGATTGCCCGCCACAGGAAGAAGCAGCCCGCCGCGGCGACGCCGCCGCCCGCAACGCGCACTGCCTGCCGCCCCAATGCCCAGCGGTGCGCCACACCGAGCGCGATGCCGACTGCGTGCAGCAGCCCGGTGGCGACGACGAAGCCCAGGCTGTAGAGCAGGGCGCTCGTGCCCTCGGGCAGCTCGCGGCCGTGCGCGTGGCCGTGAAAGATCGCGAAGAAAGCCACGATCGCCGCCGCCAGCCAGAGCGGCGGCCGCACTTCGGCCAGCACCATCACGCCGAGCACGATGGCGGAGACCGCAATGCCGACCTCCACACCCGGCAGCGGAACACCCAGCAGGCCCATCAGCCCGCCCACCGCCATCACCAGCGGAAAGGCCACCGGCAGCACCCAGATCGCAGGTAGCCCGAGAACTGCCCCCCACAGGCCGACCGCGATCATCGCCAGCACGTGGTCCAGCCCCGAGACCGGGTGCACGAGCCCGGCGAGGAATCCCGCCGCCTGGCCGGTTTCCTCGTGCGCCAGCGCAACGGCGGGCACGACGGCGAGCGCAAGTGACGCCGCGCGCCGCAGCGCGCTGCAGTTCGATGCAATCACCTTGCTCTTCATGCCATACCCCGCAAGAGAATCGCTACCCGCTGGATGGTCCAGAACGCGCCGAGCGAGCCGACCAGGTAACCGGGCAGCCGCTCGACCAGCCTCGGCCAGTGGATCTGCAGGAGGCGGAAAGCGCGTTCGAGCAGCAGGATCAGCAGCACGAAGGCGAGTTGGCCGATCTCCACGCCGACGTTGAACAGCAGCAGCGCCAGCGGAATCTCGCCCTTCGGCAGACCGAGCTGGGCTAGCCCGCTGGCGAAGCCGAAGCCGTGCAGCAGCCCGAAGGCGAAGGCGACCACCCAGGGGTGGCGGATGGTGAAGCTGGTCTGCCCGCGCCAGCGCCGCACGATCTCCGGCCCGAGGAACAGGATCGACAGCGCGATCGCCGCGTTCAGCGGCGCCGGGGCGATCGAGGCGATGCCGAAGGTGGCGATCGCCAGCGTGATGCTATGCGCGACCGTGAACGCGGTCACCGTCTTCAGCAGCATCCAGCGGTCGCGCACGATCAGCAGCAGGCCGAGCACGAACAGCAGATGATCGACTCCGAGCAGGATGTGCTCGATGCCGAGATACAGATAAGCGCCCACCCCGCGCCGCGAGTCGCCCGCGCTGCGCAGCGTCACTGACGGCTGCACCGGCTTGAGCACGTGCGTCTCGACACTGCCGTCGGCGTGCTGCACGCGCACCAGCACGTCGGTGACGAATGCTTGCAGCCCCTCGATGGCGAGCTTCTGCCCGGCCAGCCCGCCCTTGCACTCGAGGTGGGCGGTGAAGACCCAGGCGGTGCCGGCGCGATCGCTGCGCGCTTCGCCCAGCTGGCGGCAGCTTTCGGGGAAGACCGGCACGAGCGGCATGCGCGCGTCGGAGCTGCCCAGCGACGGCAGCTTCCACAGCACGTCGACCTGCCCCGGCGACGTTTCCCGCAGTTCGAGGAAGCCAGGCTGCAGTTCGTGTGCCGCGAGCGGCGCCGCGACGAGCAGCAGTGTCGCCAGGCACGCAAGCAGCAAGCGGAGCAAACGCGTCATGGCTTGGCCGCCGCCGGCATTGGCACCTTGATCGTGTAGTTGGCGCGCAACCTGTCGTAGAAGGCCTTGCCAAGCTCCTGCCGCCTGGAGTTCGCCCACTCGCGCTCGACCAGCGGCCGGACTTCGTCCAGCGTCGGCGTGCCGCCCGGCACGAGCGCAGCGACCCGCACGAGGTGAGCGCCATATCCGGAGGCGATCGGACCGATCCATTGGCCCACCGGCTGCTTCACCAGCGCCTCGGCAAATTCGGCGCCGAACAGCCGGGCGACTTCCGCCTGCGGCGCATTCTCGTAAGTCGAATCGAGCAGCAGCAGCCGGTCGCCCAGCTGCGCGGGGTCGGGGGAGCGAGCGCTGTTCAAGGCGTCGAGCATCCGCTTCGCGTCGGCCGCCAGAGTTGCCACGCGCCGGCGCGGATCGAGATAGATCTGCGTGAAGCTGACGCGGCCCTCGACGCGGAAGGCATCTGCGTTCGCCGCCAGGTACTTGGCGAGGTCCTCGTCGGTGGGCTGCACGCTCGCCGCGGCTTCCTCGGAGACGAACTCCATCTTCTGCTGCAGCCGGCGGCGGATGATCGCGTCGTCGCGATCCAGGCCAAGTGCCAGCGCCTCGCGCACCATGACCTCCTCCTTGACGAAGGACTCGATCAGCCCGTCGAGTTCCTGCCTGGTCGGCGGCCGCTGCCAGGTGCGGCGGAAGTTCTGCGCCAGGTTGTCGATCCGTGTCTCGCTGACCACGATCTCCGTCGACGCAACGGGCACCGCCGCCGGCCGCAGCCAGGCGTCGAGCACGAAAAGCACCGCGCCGAGCAGCAGGAATTGAACGAGCGGTTCGCGCAGCAGGAGCTTCAGCATCGTGGATCGGCCCGATCGGCGGGCGCGCAGCGTACCGCGTTCAGCCGGGCGCGATGTCCACGAGCCAGTTGCGCGCCGCGGCCACGTCTTGCGCCGGCCCATAGAGCCGCACGACGCCCAGGTCGATGGCCTCGGCAAAGCCCAGGTTGCCGCCGGCAATCGCCTCGACGACGGCGATGTCGGTGACGACGACCACGTCACCGCGCTCCGGTCCCTGGACGTGCACGCTCGGGCGGATCGAACCGCTGCCGGCCTCGAACCGGCTCCAGAGCACGGGGCCGAGCAGCACGACCGCAAGGTTCGGCCGTGCCGTTACCGTCGAGGGCTGACTCATCCTCAGGGCCAGCTGGCCGAGCGACGCGTTCGCGTTGATGAGCCGTAGGGTCGCGCGGGCTTCCGGCGAGAGGTCGCCGCGCTGCGCCAGTGGATCGCGCGGCAGCCTGCCGGCGAGTTGCGCCTGCCACACCGCCGTGCCGACGTACAGCGACTCGGGAAACGAGAGGTTCAGCGCGCCTCGGCGGAGCCCGATCGAATTGGGGTCCTCGAAGCCGCACGCAGATGCTGCCGCCGCAACGGCAAGCAGCGCCGCACCTAGGGCGACCTGCAGCAGGCCGCGGCAGCGATGAATTGCGATTCTCACGACGGCGAATACCAGATGGGCGACGTGTAGGCGCGCTCCTGGAATTTCATCGTGGTGCCGGGCAGCGGCTTGATGCCGAAGCGCCTGGCGTCGTAAGCAGTCCAGCGCGGGGTGGGGATCTCGATTACGCGGGCGTAGTAGAAGGCGCGCTGCCGGGCGTCGAACTGCGGATCTCTCCAGACGGCGATCAGTTCCGGATCGCCGATGCTGTTGGACCAGGTGGCGTTTTCAACGTCCACGGTGTCGCCAACAGGCGGAAGCTTGCCGTTTGCGCCCGGCTTGCGTTTGTCGCGGTCGCCCCAGACAACGTCATAGACCTGCTCGTGAACTTCGCCCTTGGCATCGAGCCAGCCTTTGACGATCTGGATGCGGTCGAGGTTGGCGCCGATGGGGTCCTTCAGCGCGGCAACGAGGAACGTGGGCGACTTGCCGTTCGGCGCCTTGCCGAGATCGCCACCCATCGGCACGCCCTTGGCGTAGCCGACAGCCGCGGGCAAACGATTGTTGGCGTCCGCCGGCGCGAAGTCCCAGCCGCCGAAGAAGCGCACGATCATGCGCGGGCCCGTGGTGGCATAGGTCTCCCGGCGCTTCATCGCGTCGAAGATCGCCTCGCGCGTGTTCTCGGTCGCCCACACGGCGGCGTAGCCGGAAGCACCGACTTCCCAGTCCATGATCTTCACGCCCGTCTTCGGGTTATCGACGAACGTCTTGGTCAGCCGTTCAGGGCTGGGCTCCTGCGGCGCGGTCTTGCCGAAGAAGTTGTCTTCCTCCATGGCGGAGAGTCCGGTGTGCGCGTCGCTGCTGCCGACCATGCCGAACTTGAACGGGTTGGTGCCCAGTTGCGCTTCGAGCTTCAGGCCGTTCTTCAGGGCCGAACGTGCGTACTCGTACCCGAGCATGTCCTTCGTCTTCGCCACGCTGCCGTCGAGATTGCCCTTGTCCCAGATCTCGAAATTCGCGAACTCGTCGTTGGGTGACAGGAACGGATGCGCCTCGCCGGTACCCTTGGTCTGCGTCATCTCGTACAGCGGCTCCCACTTGGCGCGCGTCTGGACGTACTCGCGGTCGATTTTCTTGCCGAACGCCTCGACCATGGGGAACATGAGCCCGTTGCTCAGGTTGCCGTTGTGGGCGATGGCGAGCACTTCGCTTCCGGTCTTCTGCTCCGTGGCCGCCATCCACTTCCACAGATCCACGGGGTTGTCGCTTCCCAGCGGCGGCAGGGTCGTGAAGGGTTCGACCAGGCTGGCCTGCGCGCCGTTGCCGCGGAAGATCACGTTGCGGTGCAGGTTGTTACCGCCGGTGTTCGAGGTCCACTCGTAGCCGATGAACGCCGTAAACCGACTGGGCTCGTTGTAGGCCTCCGCCGCCTTGATGGTTTCCTGCCAGGCATTCCGATAGGCGCTTGTGCCCGGGGTCGGGAACCCGTTCGGCAGCTGGCCCTTGCCGAAGCTGACGATGATGTCCATCGCTGCCTCGGCGCCCTTTCCGCCGCGAATCTGGTCGTACCACTTCCGACCCTGCGGGGTCGCCAGCAACGTCGGATCGCCGCCCATCAGCTGCGGGAAGAACCCCATGCCGTCGGAGTGATCGGCCACGACCAGAAAGTCAAGTGGGCGGGAAAGCTTCACCGGCTGACCGGAGTTGGACGTGATCTCCTCGCCTCGCGCGAATCGATACGCGTCCTTCGGCGTGAGACGTGCCCCGAACGCGCCGGCGTCCATCGAGAACCCGGTATGCAGGTGGGTATCGCCGAACAGCGGCATCGTCGGGAAATTGCGCCCGGCGTAGGGCGAATAGCCGGGCCTGGCCGGGAACACCTTCTCGAGCTGCGCCTTGTTCGCCGTGCCGGCCACGCCGACGTCACTTTGCCCTGCAGCGAATGCCGGTAGCGCAAGACTGGCAACGGACAGCGCGAGAATGGACAGTAGGGCTTTCTTCATGCGGTGTACCTCCTGTCGGCTAGTTTGATTCAGATCCACGGCGAATGCCAGATCGGCGACGTCCACGCGCGTTCCTGGCGTTTCAGCCGAACCTCCTTCGACAGCTTCGCACCGAATTGCGAGGACCCTGTGCCGCAAACTCGCGGCCGCCGGCATGCCTATCCGACGCCGAAGGCAGCAACGCTCAGCGCCTGACTTCCGGCTTGAACTGCAATTCGCGCAAGGCCGTCGCCACGGTTGGCAGCGCCGCACGGTCGAGCTTGCCGGCGCCGGTATGCGGCAATGCCGGCACTACGCAGATACGACGCGGCAGCTTGTGCGGCGACAGCCGCGAGCTGAGGAAGGCGGCGAGTGCCTGCTCGTCGATCGGCCGGCCGTGCGCCACGACGGCGGCGGCGACGACCTGTCCCCAGGTCTCGTCGGGCACGCCGAACACGCCGGCGGCGGTGATGTCGGTAAACGCCTCCAGCACGCGCTCGACCTCGGCCGGGTAGACGTTCTCGCCGCCGGTGATGATGACGTCGCCGGCGCGCGACTTGACGTGCAGGAGGCCGTCGGCGTCGAAGTTTCCGAGGTCGCCGGTGTCGAACCACGCCTGCGGATCGAGCGGCGGCTCGCCGGCGTAGCCGGTCATCCGCATCGGTCCCCTGACCTGGATGTGCCCGTCGACCACACGCACCTGCGCTCCCGGCAGCGGCCGCCCGGCACCGCAGCGCGCGGCATCGAAGCGAAACTCGTAGGGCGTGGCGACGACCTGCGAGCAGGTCTCGGTGCAGCCGTAGGTGATGACGATCGGCACGCCGCGCAACGCGGCGCGTTCGAGCAGCTTCGCCGGTGCCGCCGCGCCGCCGATAAGCACGGCGCGCAGGTGCGCCGGCGGCGCCCATTGCGGATGCGCGTCGAGGACCTTGGCCAGCATCGTCGGCACCAGCGACGCCAGCGTGACACGATGCCGCTGCATGAGGCCGGGCAACTGCGCGGAGTCGAAGGCCGATGCCAGTGCCACGGCGCGCCGCGCGATGAGGCAGCGGTTGAGGATCGACAGGCCGCCGACGCGCGCGATCGGCATTGCCAGCAGCCAGCAATCGTCGTCCTGCCAGCCGAGGTTGGCGGCGCTGGCGGCCGCCGAGGCGAGCAGGGCATCGCGCGCCAGCACTGCCGCGCGCGGCTCGCCGGTGGTGCCGGAGGTCAGGACGATCACCGCGGCGTCGCGCGGCAGGGTGCCTGCGCCCCGCTCGACGGCACCCAGCGCCGCATTGCGCTCGGACTCAGTGAGCTTCGGATGCAGCAGCAGCACCGGCCGCCGCTGCTCGAGCAGCGCATACAGCGCGATGACCGTGTCGACCGAACTCGTGCCGTCGAGCACGAAGGGCGTGGTGTCGGACCGCTGCAGTTCTGCCGAGCGCAGTCGCTGCTCGGTGAGTTGCGCGAGCTGCGAAAACGTAAACGTGTGTTCATCGGTGCGCAGGCCGACCGCCCGCGGCGCTGCCCGAGCGGCGGCAAAGATGGAAAGCTCGTCGTTCACGCGGTGGGGCAGGGCGATGCGGCCCGGCGCAGCCCGTCAGGGCAGGCGCGGGAACTTGCGGAAGTCCGGCTTGCGCTTCTCCAGGTAGGCGTTCTTGCCTTCCTGGCCTTCTTCCGACAGGTAGAAGAGCAGCGTCGCGTTGCCGGCCAGTTCCTGCAGCCCGGCCTGGCCGTCGCAGTCGGCGTTCAGCGCCGCCTTCAGGCAGCGCAGCGCGATCGGGCTGTTGGCCAGCATCTCGCGGCACCACTGCACCGTCTCCGCTTCCAGCCGCTCGTAGGGGACGACGCAGTTGACGAGGCCCATGTCGAGCGCCTGCCTGGCGTCGTACTGCCGGCAGAGGAACCAGATCTCGCGCGCCTTCTTCTGGCCGACGATGCGCGCCATGTACGAGGCACCGTAGCCGCCGTCGAAGCTGCCGACGCGGGGGCCCGTCTGGCCGAAGCGGGCGTTGTCGGCGGCGATGGTCAGGTCGCAGATCATGTGCAGCACATGGCCGCCGCCGATCGCGTAGCCCGCCACCATCGCCACCACCGGCTTGGGCAGCGTGCGGATCTGCCGCTGCAGGTCGAGCACGTTCAGTCGCGGGATCATGTCACCGCCGACGTAGCCGCCCTTGCCGCGCACGCGCTGGTCGCCGCCGGAGCAGAACGCCTCCTTGCCCTGGCCGGTGAGGATGATCACGCCGATGTCGGCGTCGTCGCGCGCGTCATCGAAGGCCGCCTGCATCTCCTTGACCGTCTCCGGGCGGAAGGCGTTGCGCACCTCGGGGCGGTTGATGGTGATCTTGGCGATGCCTTCGTCGGCCTTGGCGTAGATGATGTCCTGGAAGCCGGGCACGACCTTCCACTCGGGCACCGGCGGTGGCACAGCATTCATCGAATTCTCCGGGGATGCATTGCGAAGGCCGCCGCGCCCGCAGGGCAGCGGCCTGGGTCAGTCGATCTTGGCTCCGGATGCGCGCACGGCCCGAGCCCACTTCTCGGAACTGTCGGCGATGTGGCGCGCGAACGCCTCCGGCGAGTTGGGCATCGGCTGCGCGCCGCGCGCCTTCAACGCCTCGGCGACCTGCGGATCCTCGACCGTCTCGCGGATGGCGGCGTTCAGCCGCGCGACGATCGGCGCCGGCGTGCCGGCCGGCACGAAGATGCCGTCCCAGGCGCTGGCCTCGAAGCCGGGCAGGCCGGACTCGGCGATGGTCGGGTACTCGGGCGCGCCGGGATAGCGTGTGGCGGTCGACACCGCGATGCCGCGCGCGCGGCCGTCCCGCGCCAGCGGCAGGGCGTTGGGCATGACGTCGATCATCATCTGCACCTGCCCGCCGACGAGGTCGGTCACCGCCAGTGCGCCGCCGCGGTAGGGCACGTGCACGATGTCGATGCCGGCCATGGTCTTGAACAGTTCACCGGCCAGGTGCGAGGTGGTGCCGTTGCCGGCGGAGGCGAAGTTGACCTTGCCGGGATTGGCCTTGGCGTAGCGGATCAGTTCATCGACCGTGGTGACCGGGAACTGGTTGTTGACGATCAGCATGGCGGCGATCGTCGTCATCCGCGACACCGGGATGAAGTCCTTGATCGGGTCGAAGCGCAGGTTGCGGTACAGGCTGGCGTTGATGCCGTGCGTGCCGTTGGTGCCGTACAGCAGCGTGTAGCCGTCGGGCGCCGCCTTGGCCACGTACTCGGCGCCGACGTTGCCGCCGGCACCGGGCTTGTTCTCGATCACGATCGGCTTGCCGAGGGCCTGCGCCAGCCGCGGCGCAACCGTCCGCGCCAGGATGTCGGCGCCGCCGCCGGGCGGGAAGGGCACGATCAGGTGGACCGGCTTGTCCGGGTACTCCTGCGCGCCGGCGGTGCCGAACGGCACGATCAGCGCGATCAGGCTTGCGCCGAGCGTGTTTGCGGCGGTGAGGAAGTGGCGGCGGTTCACGTGGCTTTCCGATCGGCGCTTCGCGCCGTTGCGCCCGGTCGCGGGCTCGTCGACAAGCAGGGCCAGGCCCCGAGGCGGAAGTTGGCGCGAGAGTTTACAGGCGCGCCTCGGGGAGGTCCGCTCAGCCCGCGACCGGGGTGCGGCAGAGAATGAAGTTGATCGCCTTCACGCTCATCACCACCTCGCCGCGCTGGTTCAGCACCTCGATTTTCGCCCGAACCAGGCCGCGGTCGGGCTTCGACTGCGAGCGCCGCGCCTCGAGGATGGTCACCCGCACGGACAGCGTGTCGCCCGGCCGCACCGGCGCCAGCCAGCGCAGCTCGTCGAGCCCCGGCGAGCCGAGGCTGGCCACCGGCGACAGGTAGTGCTCGACCAGCAGCCGCATCATCAGGCTGCCGGTGTGCCAGCCGCTGGCGATCAGCCCTCCGTAGGCGCCCTGCGCGGCGGCCTCGGCATCGATGTGGAAGGGCTGCGGGTCGTAGCGGCGGGCGAACTCGATGACTTCCCCTTCGTCAACGGGGATCGCGCCGAACTCCAGCACCAGGCCGGGCCGGTAGTCCTCGAACCAGCGCTGCTCGCGCTGCGGCGGAAACGGTGCGGCTGTCGTCATTGCCGAGCCTTGATCGTGCGCAATTCCCGCCAATCGTCGCATGGCGCGTTTGTCGGCTGCCGACACTTAAGGCGCTCCTTCCCATAGCTGGCTCGTCTGCCACATCAGGTCGGCAAGCGAGTCGCTGCGCTTGAAGTGCTCGCGCATCCAGGCGGCATCGTTGGTGCCGGTGCCGGCCCAGCCGCGGATCAGGCGCATCGCGGCGGTCGATTGCAGCGCCTCGGCGTGTAGCGCCAGTGCCTCGACGGTGGCCACGATGTCCTCGTTGATCGGCCGGTGCTCGTGCGAGGCCGGGTCGATCATCAGCCCCTCGAGCCCGAAGCGACAGGCCTGGAAACGGTTGTAGGTGTAGGCGAGGTACATGTCCTCGTGCACGACGACCGGTCGCTCGAGCAACAGATAGCGCGCCAGCGCCTGCACGTAGGCAGCCAGCGCCGCCGCCTTGTCGACCGTCAGCGGCGTGTCGAACACGCGCACTTCGATCGTCCCGTACTCGGGCTTGGGGCGGATGTCCCAGTAGAAGTCCTTCATGCTCTCCACCACCTTCGCCGCGCGCATCTTCTCGAAGTAGGCGACGAAGGCGTCCCAGCGGTCGAGCACCGGCGCCCGGCCCGACAGCGGAAAGGCGTAGACGGCGTTCAGGCGCGACGAGTCGAACGAAGTGTCGGTGCCCTGGTGGTAGGGGGACGAGGCGGCCAGCGCGATGAAGTGCGGGATGTAGCGGCTCATCGCGTGCGTCAGGTACATCGCGGTGTCGCCGTCGGGGCAGCCGATGTGCACGTGCTGGCCGAAGATGGTGAACTGCTTCGCGAGGTAGCCGTACAGCGCGCTGATCTGGCGGAAGCGCGGCTTGTCGAAGATCTGCCGCTCGTTCCAGCGCTGGAACGGATGGGCGCCGCCGCCGGCCACCAGCAGGTTCAGCTTCTTCGCTGCCGCCACCAGCGCATCGCGTATCGCACGCAACTCTGCGAGCGCCGTGTCGTGGCGCTCGTGGATGCCGGTGCTGATCTCGATCATGCTCTCGGTGATCTCGGGCTTGATGTCGCCGGGATGCCCGCTGCGTTCAACCACGCGGATCAGGTCGGCGGCGCCATGCGTCAGGTCGCAGTCGCGCCGGTTCAGGATCTGAAGTTCCAGCTCGATGCCCATGGTGAGCGCCTTCGAGGCGCCGAAGTCCATGTCGCTCATGTTGCCCCCTTCGCCCTGCGGGCATCCCACGGCCGCGCTTGCAGGCGCGGCCGCGTCGCGAGGCACTCGCTCGTGCGCAGGCACGAGCTCATGTCCGCGCTCCGCCCCCCGAGGGGGCGCGAGCCGGACACGGCGTCATGCCCTGCGGCATGACCCGTGCCTGCGAGCGGGCGAGCGCATGCCTGCACGAGCGCGGCCTGCAAGGCCAAGCGCCTTTGGAGCGGCCATGCGGCGCTCATCGTGTTTCCTCCGCCGCCTCGCCGGCGCGGCGCAGCGCGAACTCGAGCGCCAGCGGGCCGGCGAAGGCCAGCACGGCAATGGCAAGGAACACGGGCGGGCCGATCTCGCTCGCCAGCGAAGGCGACTGCCGCATCAGCTCGTGCAGCATCAGCAGCGAAAGCGCGGACATCGGCATCAGGCCTAGGCTCACCAGCGACGACTTGCGCAGCGCCAGGCCGCTGGCATGCGACAGCAGCAGGATCGGCACCGCCTTGCCGAGCAGCCGCGCTCCGGCGAAGGCGAGCGCCAGCGGCACCGCCGTCGACCAGCCGCCGAATTCCAGGCTGGCGCCGGCGAGCGCAAACAGCAGGACGATGAACAGCATCGCCGCTTCGCCGAACTTCAGCGACACGAAGTGCCGCTCGTGGTCGAACAACCGGGCGAACATGCCGAGCAGCAGCAGCGCCAGCGGCACCGAGAGTTTCAGCATGGTGGCCGCCGCCACCGTCAGCAGCACCAGCGAGGCGGTGGCCGAGAACTGGAACGCGGGCCGGCGGCCGAACAGGCGCAACAGGCTGAGCATCACCATCGCCAGCACACCGGCAAGCAGCAGCGACCCAAGGACCAGGTACAGCGGGTGCAGGATCATCGTCGACAGCGGTCGTTCACGCTCGTAGTCGAGCCAGCCGACGATCAGCGTCAAGCCGACCACGGCGTAGGCGGTGTTCAGCGCAGTGAACAGCATCACCCGCTCGGTGACCTGACCCTGGGCACGCAGGTCCTTGATCACCGTCATCACCACGGCGGGCGAGGTGGCCACGGCCAGCAGCGCGGCGGCCGCCGCGGTCACCGGGCGGATGCCGAACCTGGTCATCGCCACGTACACCAGCATGAAAGTCAGCGCCGCCTCGAGCACGCTGGCGGCGAGCAGCGATGGATTGCGCCGCAGCCAGCCAAGGTCGACACGCTGGCCGAGTTCGAACAGCAGCATGCCGACCGCAATGTCGACGAAGATGCGCAGATGGCCGGCGGTGCCGTTGTCGATCACGCCGCCGGCGGCCGGGCCGAGCAGGACGCCCACTGCGAGATAGCCGATGACACGCGAGATGCGCAGAAAGCGGCGAACGCTCTCGCCGGCAACGATTGCCGCCAGCAGCAGCACGGCGACCCAGCCGAGCGGTGTGGCGTCGGGAGGCCACGCGGGAAGAAAGTGAAGCGGATCCATCAGGACGCTCGCCGAACTGGCCTCGTGGGGGAGAGTCGCCCTCGGGCGACCACAGTGCAGGCGCCCGCGCCTGCATGGAATGTCGCGCCGCCTGCGGCTGCAACCAACGCGAACACGCGAATCTTAGTGACTCGACCCGCTGCGTCCCTGCGCGCAGGCCGTACGCGCAAACCGACATGCAGACGTGGCGGTCGCTGCAAGCCTCGATGCGCCGGCGTCAGGGTTTCACCGATCGCCGCGCGCCGGCGATCGCAAGCGAAATAACTGATCCAGCGCAAGAACGCGAGTCTCAACGGGAACTCGACATGGCGCCGATCGACGTACAAATGAACACACGGGCTCGCAAGGAGAGGCAATGAGATCCTGCCTGGCCGCAGCGATCACCGCACTGGGCTTGGCTCTGCTTGCCGGCGGAACGCCGGCCGTTGCGTTCGAGCGCGGGCTGACGCTGGACGGCTGGCCTTATCTTGCCGGCGGCTTCGGCATCGAGGAGCGCGAGGAACTCGAGCAGGCGCGCAGGGACTTCCGCCTGCGGGTGACGACAGCCGCGCGCGGCAGCGGCGCCTATCTGTCGGGCGTGCGGATACGGATTGCAGATGCGAGCGGGCGCGGCGTGTTCGATCGCGAGGTCGCCGGGCCGTGGCTGCTGATCGATCTGCCGCCGGGCCGATATGCGGTGCGCGCCAGCCTGCAGGGGGAAACGTCGGAGCAACAAGTCACGATCGGCGTCGCAGACCGGCGCGAGATCTACTTCTATTTCCAGGTGGCGGCAGAAGTGCCGCCCTGGGACGAGCGGCTGCTTCGTTGAGCGACGACAGCGGCGTCGAGATCTACCTCGCGCCGTGGGTGGCGAGGAACTCCGCCTCGGCGGCGAGCCAGTCGTCGATTTCCTGCCCGGGCGCGAAGCCTCGCTTCTCGGCGCGCAGGTAGGCCGCGTGAGCGATCCAGCGATAGCGGGCTTCCCCGGTGGGCGCTTCGACAGGGCGCGCCTGTGGCCTCGGCGTCTCGCGTGGTGCCGGTGCGGCAGCGGCGGGCCTGCTAGTGGCGGCCGCAGGCGGTCTTTTCGGTGCGGCGGGAGCAGCGCGCTTGGCTGGCGCGGCTGCAGGCTTGCTTTCAGCCTTGGCGGCGGTCTTGGTCGCCTTGGCGGCGGGGGTCTTGCTCGCAGTCTTGCGGGTGGCCATTACTTCCTCCATCGGTGTCGCCTTGATTGAAGCACGAACGCTCACCACACCCTTATACCGTGGTTGATGACCTCGCCGCATGACGAGCGGCGCCGAGCAACGGCAGGTCAGGGTTGGTCACCACGTGCACCGGACAGGTGCGCGTGAGGTCAGCGTAGGGGCCCTTGTCGTTGAAGGCTGCAAGGAAGCCGCCCGTCCTAAAGCGCGGCAGCAGCTTCGGCGCGATGCCGCCGGCGACGTACACGCCGCCGCGCGCCAGCACCGTCAGCGCCTGGTCGCCGGCCAGCGCGCCGTAGCAGGAGATGAAGAGGTCGAGGGACGCCAGCGACAGCGCATCTCCTGCCTCAAGCGCCTGACGGCCGATGGCGGCGGCGGCATCCTCGGCAGCCAGAACGCCGCGGGCGCCCGGCACCGCCTTCTCCGGTGCCTGCTCGAGCAGGAACTCGTAGATGTGGGCCAGGCCGCGGCCACTGGCCACGTGCTCGACCTGCACGCGCCCGACGCGCGCTTGCAGCCACCGCCAGAGCGCGTCCTGGGCGGCGTCAGCGGGCGCGAAGGCGGCGTGCCCACCTTCGCCGGACAGCACGGTATCGCCCATGACATAGGCGATGCCCAGTCCGGTGCCGGCGCCGATGACGAGCTTCGGCCGCTCGCCCAGCGGTTCGCCTTCCTGCAACGTCACGAGGTCGGACGACGACAGTGCACCGATGCCATGCGCTGCCGCCGCGAAATCGTTCAGCAGGTGCACCCGCTCCAGGCCGAAGCGCGTTGCCAGCGAGGCAGCATCGATCTCCCACGGCAGGTGCGTCACCTTGACCCGCGCTCCGAGCACCGGCCCGGCGACGCCGAAGCAGGCCAGCCGCGGTTTCGCCGCAGTCTCGTCGAGGAAGCGCGCCACCAGCGCGTCGAAGGTGGCCGCGTCGCGCGACGGATAACGGCGGTTGACGACGATCGCGCCGTCGTCGTCGTGCAGGGCGAGCAGTGTCTTGGTGCCGCCGATGTCGCCGGTCAGGATCATCGATCGTCGCTCGGCGGCGATCGAAGGTCGCCCGGTTCGGCCGACGGCAGCATGGCGACCCGGTGCGTCAGTGCGGCTCGCACTTGAAGATCACCGTCGCCAGCGGCGGCAGCGTCAGCAGCAGGCTGTGCGGCCGCCCGTGCGCCGCCACCGGCTGGCTGCCGACGCCACCGAGATTGCCCATGCCGCTGCCGCCATAGGCGAGCGCGTCGCTGTTGGCCAGTTCGCGCCAGTAGCCTTCCTGCGGCACGCCGACGCGGTAGCCGAGGCGGGGCACCGGCGTGAAGTTGCAGACCACCAGCACGGCCTCGCCGCTGCGCGAGCGCCGGACGTAAGCGAGCGTGCTCGCCTCGTGGTCGGAGGCGTCGATCCACTCGAAGCCGGACGAATCGAAGTCGACCTCGTGCAGGGCCGGCTCGCGGCGATAGAGGTGATTCAGATCCGCCACCCAACGCTGCAGCCCGGCGTGCTCCGGAAACTGCAGCACCCACCACTCGAGTTCGCCTTCGTGCGTCCACTCGCGCCGCTGGCCGAACTCGCCGCCCATGAACAGCAGCTTCTTGCCCGGGTGGGTCCACATGTAGCCGTACATCAGCCGCATGCCGGCGAACTGCTGCCACGAATCGCCTGGCTGCTTGCCGATCAGCGAGCCCTTGCCGTGCACGACCTCGTCGTGCGACAGCGGCAGCACGAAGTTCTCGTTGAACGCGTAGATCATCGAGAAGGTGATCGTGTTGTGGTGGTAACGGCGGAACAGCGGGTCCTGCTTGAAGTAGGAAAGCGTGTCGTGCATCCAGCCCATATTCCACTTCATGCCGAAACCGAGCCCGCCGAGGTAGACCGGGCGCGAGACCATCGGCCAGGCCGTCGACTCCTCGGCGATCGTCTGCACGTCCGGAAAGTCGCGGTAGACGGACTCGTTGAGCATGCGCAGGAACTCGATCGCGTCGAGGTTCTCGCGGCCGCCGTAGCGGTTCGGGATCCACTCGCCCTCCCGGCGGCCGTAGTCGAGATAGAGCATCGACGCCACCGCATCGACGCGCAGGCCGTCGAAGTGATACTCGTCGAGCCAGTAGTGCGCCGAGGAGAGCAGGAAGGCGCGCACCTCGTGGCGGCCATAGTTGAAGATCGACGAGTGCCAGTCCGGGTGGTAGCCCTGCCGGGGATCGGCGTGCTCGAACAGATTGGTGCCGTCAAAGCGCGACAGGCCGTGCGGGTCGTCCGGGAAGTGCGACGGCACCCAGTCGAGCAGCACGCCGATGCCGCGCTGGTGCAGGTGGTCGACGAGGTACTTCAGGTCCTGCGGCGTGCCGTAGCGGGCGCTCGGCGCAAAGAAGCCGGTGCACTGGTAGCCCCACGAGCCGTAGAACGGGTGCTCGGCGATCGGCATCAGCTCGACGTGGGTGAATCCCATCGTCGTCACATACTCGGCCAGTTCGTGCGCCGCCTCGCGGTAGGTGAGCGAGCGGCCGTCGCGGCGCCGCCATGAGCCGAGGTGCACTTCGTAGACGGACATCGGCGCGGCGAGCCCGTTGCGGCCGGCGCGCGAAGCCATCCACTCGGCGTCGTTCCAGTCGTAGTCGAGCGACCATGCGCGCGAGGCGGTCTCCGGCGGCACCTGCGCATAGAAGGCGAAGGGATCGGCCTTGTCGAAGGCGCCTCCGCTTTGCGCACTGATGCGGAACTTGTACGCTGCCCCGTGCCGCACGCCGGCCACTTGGCACTCCCAGATGCCGGACGAATCCCAGCGCGGGTTCATCGGGTTCGCGGCCGCGTCCCAGCCGTTGAAATCGCCGATCAGCGAAACCGCCCGGGCATTCGGAGCCCAGACGGCGAAATGAGCACCGTCGGCCTGAAGCCGGCAACCCAGCTTGCCGTGCAGGCGCGTGTGCGTGCCTTCGCGGAACAGGTAGACGTCGTGCTCGCTCAGGGGCGAAGCGGTCGAATAGCCCGGCACGGGTGCACCCACTCATTTCTCCTTGTTGCCGATGAGCTTGGTCAGCAGGTCAAGCGGCAGCGGGAACACGATAGTCGAGGCGCGATCGCCGGCCACCTGGGTCATCGTCTGAAGGTAGCGAAGCTGCATCGCCTCCGGTTGCCGCGACAGCATCTGCGCCGCTTCGAGCAACGCCGCAGCAGCCTGCTTCTCGCCGTCGGCGTGGATCACCTTGGCGCGCCGCTCCCGCTCGGCCTCGGCCTGGCGGGCGATCGCGCGCACCATCGACTCGTTCAGATCGATGTGCTTGATCTCGACGTTGGTCACCTTGATGCCCCAGGCATCAGTCTGCGAATCGAGGATGCGCTGCACGTCCAGGTTCAGCCGTTCCCGTTCGGCCAGCATCTCGTCCAGCTCGTGCTTGCCAAGCACGACGCGCAACGTCGTCTGCGCCAGCTGGCTGGTGGCCATCAGGTACTTCTCCACCTGGATGATGGCCTTTTCCGGATCGACCACGCGGAAGAAAACGACCGCGTTGACCTTGACCGACACGTTGTCGCGCGAGATCACGTCCTGCGGCGGCACGTCCATCGTCACCACGCGCAGGTCCACCCGCACCATCTGCTGGATGCCGGGGATCACGATCACCAGCCCGGGGCCCTTGACCTTCCAGAACCGCCCCAGCTGGAACACGACGCCGCGTTCGTACTCGCGCAGGATGCGCAACGACGAGACGAGCAGGACGATCAGCAGCAGCAGGACGCTACCGAGTCCGATAGGGAGGTTGGCCAGCATGATCTACTCCTTTTCCTTGGCGATACGGTCGGACGCCGGTTCGACGGTCAGCGTCAATCCGTCGATTGCGGTGACCCGCACTGTCTGGCCGGGGGCGAGCGGCGCCGTGCTGCGTACCCGCCAGCGCTCGCCGTGCACGCTGGCCCATCCTTCCGCATCGAACACTTCGCCGTAGGCGCCGATCATTTCTTCACGGCCGCTGACCACCGGTGCGCGACGCGAGCGCAGCGCCAAGCCGCCGACCAGAACGAGCAGGGCGGCGCTCATCAGCGCCGTGGCGACGATCACCGGCAGCGGAATACCGAAGCCGGGCACCTCGGTGTCGATCAGCAGCGTGGCGCCGAGCACGAAAGCGACGATGCCGCCGATGCCCAGTACGCCGAAGCTGGGCAGGAAGGTCTCGGCGATCATCAAGGCCAGGCCCAGCAATATCAGCCCTAATCCGGCGTAGTTGATCGGCAGCAGTTGCAGCGCATACAGGCCGAGCAGCAGGCAGATGCCGCCGGCGACGCCGGCCACGCCAAAACCGGGTGAAGAGAACTCGAAGAACAGCCCGTAGACGCCGATCAGCATCAGGATCAGCGCCACGCTCGGGTTGGTGATCACCGCCAGGAAACGGTTGCGGGCATCGGGGGCGATCGTAAGCAGCGTCGCCGCCTCGGTGTCCAGCTTGACGGTTCGCTCTAGTACCTTGATCTCGCGCCCGTGCAGCGCCTTGAGCAGCGCCGGCACGTCCTGCGCGACCAGGTCGATCACCTTTTCCTTGAGCGCCTGCTCGGACGAGAGGCTGATGCCCTCGCGCACCGCGCGTTCCGCCCAGTCGGCGTTGCGCCCGCGCAGTTCAGCCAGGCTGCGGATGTAGGCGACCGCGTCGTTGACCTGCTTGGCGCGCATCGCATCAGCAGGGGCAGTAGGGGCGGGCGCCTCGGATGCCTTCTTTTCGCCGGTTTTCTCTTCGGCGTGCGGTGGCTTGCGCATCGGCTGACCGTCGCCAGGCGCGGTTCCGGGCACACCCAGTGGCACCGGCGTGGCCGCGCCGAGGTTGGTCGCGGGGGCCATCGCAGCGATGTGGCTGGCGTACAGGATGTAGGTTCCTGCACTTGCCGCGCGCGCGCCCTCGGGCGAGACAAACGTGGCTACCGGCACCGGCGAGGCGAGGATGGCCTTGACGATCTGCCGCATTGAGGTGTCCAGCCCCCCGGGCGTGTCGAGCTGCAGGACAACCAGTGACGCGCCCTGAGACTGCGCCTTGCCGATGCCGCGCTCGATGTAGTCGGCCGAGGCCGGGCTGATGGCGCCGTCGACCTGCAACACCGCGACAGCCGCCGCTTGCACAGAACCCGCAGCCTGCAACAGGATCAGCAGCAAGCCGATTGCGCCAAGAAGGCGCCACGCAGCCTTGACTACGCGAGAGCCCGCTTCGGCTCGCGTCGGCTCGCTTGTGAGTACTGCGCTGTTGCAGGGGCACATGCGGGTCATGTTATTCGCCCTGCGTACAGCCGGTTGCGCTGGGTCAGGATTGGTGAACATGAGTCCCATGAGCCGCAAGGCAAGGAGCGCGCCACTGCGGACATTTCATCGCCTGCGCATGGAGCGGCACCGCAGCTAAAACGACCCCAAGCTAGCGCCCCTGTGGCGACCTTGACGCAGGCGGGAGGTCTTGCCAGGCTGCCGCGAGGGTCATTGTCTGGATTCGACCTGCGCTTCGAGCGCCAGTTTCACGAGATCCGCGACACGCTGCACATCGAGCTTGTCCATCAGGCGCGCCTTGTAGACCTCCACCGTGCGGGGGCTGATGCCGAGGTCGGCGGCGATCTCGCGGTTGTGGCGCCCGGCGACCACCTGGTCCATGACTTCGCGCTCGCGCTGCGTCAGCCGCTGCATCCGGCTCGCCAACTGCTCGGCCTGAGCTTGTCGGTGCGCCTGCGCGGCGTCCTTGGCCATTGCCATGCCGACCAGTTCGACGAGACGATCGTTGTCGACGGGCTTTTCGATGAAGTCCAGCGCACCGGCTTTCAGCGCGTCGCGGGCCGTGGCGACGTCGCCGTGTCCGGTGACGAAGATCACGGGCATCGTGACCCTCCGTTCGACCAGGCGCGCCTGCAGTTGCAGGCCGTCGATTCCCTCGAGTTGCAGGTCGATCAGCACGCAGCCGCGCCAGTCGGGCTGGACCACATCCAGGAAGCTCTCGGCCGATGCGTAGGCCAGACAGCGAATGCCGCGCATGCCCAGCCAAAGCGACAAGGAATCACGAATCGCGCTGTCGTCGTCGACGATGTGGGCGGCGGGTGCGGGAGACATCTGCTTCGGTCGCGCCGGAACGGCGCAGGCGGAGGGACAGATCGGTGCGCATTATCTCGTAGGGGGGCGCGTCGCCTGGCCGGGCGCGGTCAAGATAGGCAGGCGGGCGGCAATCACGCTCCGTTAGTTAACATAATATACATTATGCGAACTGAGGGGACACAAAGAGCCGAACAAAGAAACCACCTGAGGACTTGCTCATACGCTTCTGTATTAATTGAGTTTACTTGCCACCAAACCTCGCGAGACTTTCCTCACAGGTAACGCGAGGTTCCGCTCATAAACATTTAAAACAGCGCGAGAAATTGTCCGCTGTGATCGCCTCAATCGCGTCTGCTGAAGTCCCGTGCAGTTCGGCGAGCTTGCACGCCACGTGCGGAACGAAGCCGGGCTCGTTGGTCCGACCCCTAAACGGCACCGGCGCCAGGTATGGCGCATCCGTTTCGATCAGCAACCGATCCAGCGGCAGCGCCCTGGCGACCGCCTGCAGTTCGCGGGCGTTCTTGAAGGTCACGATGCCGGAGAACGAGATGAAGAAGCCCAGGTCGATCGCCGCCTGGGCGACTTCGAGCGACTCGGTGAAGCAGTGCATGACGCCGCCCGCCTCGTCCGCCCGCTCCTCGCGCATGATCCGCAGGGTGTCAGCCGAGGCGGACCGGGTGTGGATGATCAGCGGCTTGCCGGCCCCGCGCGCCGCCCGAATGTGTACGCGGAAGCGGTCGCGCTGCCATTCGAGCGGCTCCGGCAGCCGGTAGTAGTCCAGCCCGGTCTCGCCGATGGCGATCACCCGCGGGCGGGCGGCCAGTTCGACCAGTCGCTGAACCGTCGGCTCCTCGGCCCCGGTGGTGTCCGGGTGGACGCCGACAGAGGCGAAGATGCGCTCGTCGCGCATCGCCAGCGCGTGAATCCGCTCGAACTCGTCCAGCCGCGTGCAGACGCTCAGCGCGCGGCCGACCCCGGCCGTGGCCATGCGCGCCAGCACACCGTCGATGTCGTCGGCTAGCTCGGGAAAGGCAAGATGGCAGTGCGAATCGACGAACACGGCGCCGCCGCTCGCGGACCCGGCGGATTGCTAGATCGTGTGCGTCGGCCGGCCCGACTTGATCGCCGCGCCCAGCAGTTCCTCGATGCGCCGCCGCGCCGCAACGCCGGTCTCGTCACTCGGGAAGTGGACGCCGATTCCGGGCGTGCGCGCGGTGCCGCCGGCGGGGCTGATCCAGACCACCCGGCCGGCGATCGGATACTTCGTCGGATCGTCCATCAGCGTCAGGATCAGGTAGACCTCGTCGCCGAGCTTGTACGGGCGGTTGGTGGGCACGAAGATGCCGCCGTTCTTCAGGTACGGCATGTAGGCGCCATACAGGGCCGCCTTTTCCTTGATCGCCAGCGACAGGATCGCCGGCCGGCCGCCCGCCACGGGCGCGCTGACCGTGTTGGGACCCAGCAGGTCGGGCGCCCCGCCGCCGAATCGGGTGTTCGGTGTGTCGCTCATCTGCGATCGTCAAAAGACTTCGATGTACCTGGCGAGCAGCGATTCGATGACAAGACGTGCGTTCAGCGGATGCTCACGCGCCGCGCTGGCACTCTTCAGCGCATCGGCCCAGCGCCAGAGTCCCTCGCTGCGCGCCGACGCCGCCAACTGCCTGATGCACGCTTCGCGCTGCGGATGATAACGGACGGACCCGCGCGCACGGTACTGAATCAGGTCGAATGCCCAGCACTGCATCAGCCGCACGCAGGCCGGCACAGGGGGGTCGCGGCTAATACTTACAGCGACCTGTGCCGGCGTCAGCGCTGGCCCTCGCTCAAGCATCCGGTACAGCGCCGCCGACGCCTCGGGCGCGATGGACTCCTCGGAGGCCTCAGCGAGCGCAGCCAGTGGCGCGCCTGATGCCAGCGCCAGCGCCGCCGCCGGCTCGGCGACGCCCTGCTCCGCCAGCCAGGGCAGGCAAGCCCGCGCGTCGGGCACCGGCACCTGCACCAGCACGCAGCGCGACCGAATCGTCGGCAGCACGTCGTCGAGCGCATCGGAAACCAGCACGAACATCGTCGCCGGCGGAGGTTCCTCGAGCATCTTGAGCAGCGTGTTGGCCGCAATGGCGTTCATCGCCTCGGCCGGCGCCAGCACGACCACCCGTTGCCCGCCCCGATACGCGGCAATGCCGAGGAAGTCGGACAGCCCGCGCACCTGGTCGACGCGAATCTCGCGACTGGCTTTCGTTGGCTTGCCGTCGCCCTCGCCCGGCTCCGCTGCCGCGGTGACGGCCGTCGCCTGGTCCTCGTCCTGCGCCTGCGGCAGCAGCCTTTCTGCCAGTGCCGGCGGCAGCACCCAGCGCAGGTCGGGATGGCTGAACGCGGCGGTGAGCTTGCACTCGTCGCACTGGCCGCAGCTGTGTCCGTCCGCCTGCGGTGTCGAACAGAGAAGCGCCTCGGCGAAATCGAGCGCCAGGCTCTTCTTGCCGACGCCGCGCAGGCCGTGCAGCAGCACGGCGTGCACGCCGCGCGCGGCCAGTGGCGGCAGCATCGGCCACACCGGCTCGAGCCAGGTCAGCCGACGCCGCGTCATAGCAGACGGCCGACCGCGTCGATCAGTCTTGCCTGCACCACGGGCTTGTCCTGCGACGTGTCGACGACGAAGAACCGCTGCGGCTCGGCGCGTGCCCGCGCCAGGTAGTGCTCCCGCACGCGGGCGAAGAAATCACGCTGCTCCGCCTCGAAACGGTCGCTGCGTTGTGCCCGGGCCAGGCGCTCGGCGGCGATCGCCGGTTCGAGGTCGAACAGCAGGGTGAGGTCGGGCTGCAGTCCCGGGTGCACCCAGCGCTCCAGGGTGGCCACGTCGGCCTGCGGCAGGCCGCGGCCGCCGGACTGGTAGGCGTAGGTCGCGTCGGTGAAGCGGTCACACAGCACCCAGCGGCCAGCGGCCAGCGCCGGCTCGATCACGGTGAGGACGTGCTCGCAGCGGGCGGCAAACATCAGCAGGGTTTCGGTGCGCGGCCGCATCGGTCGGTGCAGGATCATCTCTCGCAGGGTCTCGCCGATCGGCGTGCCGCCCGGCTCGCGCGTCAGCAGCACGTCGACGCCGCGGCCCCGCAGCCAGCTGTCGATGAAGGCGATCTGCGTGCTCTTGCCGGCACCGTCGATGCCCTCGAACGTCACGAAGCGGCCGCGCGCGGTCACCACACCCCCTCGGCTGCGCACGTCGTCCGCGGCAGGCACGCGCTCATTTCTTTCCTCCCAGTTGATGCTTGGCCACGGCGCGATTGTGCTCGGCCAGCGAGTCCGAGAACTGCGAGGTGCCGTCGCCGCGGGCGACAAAGTACAGGGCGCGCGTCTGCTCGGGCTTGAGCGCCGCCTCGATCGACGCCTGTCCCGGCAGGGCGATCGGCGTCGGCGGCAGGCCGCCTCGCGTGTAGGTGTTGTATGGCGTGTCGGCGGTCAGGTCGCGCTTGCGCAGGTTGCCGTCGAACTTATCGCCGAGGCCATAGATCACGGTCGGGTCGGTCTGCAGCAGCATCCCGGTGCGCAGTCGGTTGATGAACACCCCGGCTATCCGGCCGCGCTCCGCCGACTGCCCGGTCTCCTTCTCGACGATCGAGGCGAGGATCAGCGCCTCGTACGGCGACTTCAACGGCAGGTCGGCCGCCCTTTCCTGCCAGGCCCGCGACAGCCGCGTCTGTTGCGCACGGTACGCCTGGCGCAGGACTTCGAGGTCGCTGGAGCCGGCATCGAAGACGTAGGTGTCGGGCGCGAACAGGCCCTCGGGATGCGACTCGGTGCTGCCCACCGCGGCGAGCACCTGCGCATCGGTCATCGTCCCGCTGTCGCGCTTCAGGAGCGGATGGGCGGCGAGCGCGGCGCGCATCTCGCGGAAGGTCCAGCCTTCGACGATGGTCAGTCGTTCCTTCAGCGTCTCGCCGCGAATCAGGCGGTCGAGGATGTCGGCGATGCGCATGCCGCGCGTGATCTCGTAGCGCCCGGCGCGCAGCCGCTGCGTGGCCTCCGTCCAGCGCGCCGCCGCCACGAACAGGTCGACATTGACGTCGACGCCCTTCTCGCGCAGTGCCTGCGCGATCGCCCGCGCGGAAACGCCTGCGGGAACCACGATCTCGACCCGCTCGTCACGCAGCGGAAGCGGCCGCTGGTACAGATGCCACACGGCTGCGGCCGCGCCCAGGGCAGCCAGCAGGATCAGTGCGATGGCAATGAGCAGGATGCGACCCTGCTGCGATGAGGGCGAACGGATGACCGCGCTCATGGCAAGAACCCAGCGCGCCGTTCGAAAGATTCGCCCCTGCGGCGGCTCGGCCAACTCATGCGCTCCTATGATACTTTCGCGCGCACGGCAGCTTCGCTGCTTCGAACGTATCGATGGATGTCCGCGGTTCCTTGTTGAATGAAACACCGTCCGTGACGGCGGCGGGTTGCTGGCAGTTCGAGCCGGCCGAGGCCGACGCGCCGCGGCGAGGCGCCGTGCGCGCGCAACTCGCCGACCTCGGCGTGATCACCGTGACCGGCGAAGACGCGGCGCGCTTCCTGCACGGCCAGTTGAGCAACGATATCGAGCATCTCGGCGCCGATCGACTGGCACTCGCCGGCTACTGCACCGCCAAGGGCCGCCTGCTGGCGACCTTCCGCGTCTGGCGCGACGAACAGGCGATTCATCTGCTGTTGCCGCGCGAACTGCTACCGGGCGTGATCAAGCGCCTGTCGATGTTCGTGCTGCGCGCCAAGGTCAGGCTCGCCGACCAATCCGAGGCCTGGCGTGCCTGGGCGGTGTTCGGCGCAGGCGCCGCGTCGAAGCTGCGTGCCCTCGGGTGCACGGTGCCTGCCGCGCCGGGAGAGTGCGCCCGGTTCGACGGCGCGCGGATCGCCCGACTGCATGGCTCGGCGCGCGTGCCCGAGCGCTTCCTCCTTCTTGCTCCGGCGTCGGAAACGGAGAAGGTTCTGGCGGGGCTCGCCGAATTGCCCGCCGTGGGCAACGGCGCTTTCTGGTGGAGCGAGATCGACGCCGGCGTGCCGACGGTGTTCGCCGCCACGCAGGAAAAGTTCGTGCCGCAGATGATCAACTTCGAGGTGGTCGGTGGCGTCAGCTTCAGCAAGGGTTGCTATCCGGGCCAGGAAGTGGTGGCCCGCAGCCAGTACCGCGGCAAGCTGAAGCGGCGCATGCAACTGGCGCAATGCGCGGTCGCCGCGCCGGCCGGATCCGACGTCTTCGCCGCCGGCGAGGCCGAGGCCGCTGGCACCGTGGTGATGGCAGCGAGTGCGCCGGGCGGCGGCTTCGAACTGCTGTTCGAGTGCCCGCTGGAGAAGACCGAGGCGCCACTGCACCTCGGCGCGCCCGACGGTCCGCTGCTCGAACTGCGCGCGCTGCCCTACGACCTGGTCGACATCACCGCCTGAGGCGGGTCGCAGCGATGCAGCATTGGTTCGTCTACTACAAGCTCGATCCGCCGGCAGCACGGGAACTCGAGCCCCGCCTGCGCGGCATGCAGCGGGAAATTGCCACGTCGCGCGGCGTGCATGCCCGACTGATGCGCCGCGCCGACGTCCCGGACGGGCCGGTCACGCTGCTCGAGGTCTACGACGGCATCGAAGAGCCGGCGGCATTCGGGGACGCGCTATCCGGTGCCGTGGCGCGCGCCGGCCTGCCGGCCTCGCTCGTTGCGCAGCGGCGCACCGAACGGTTCGAGGACCTCTGAGCCATGTGCCTGGCCGTGATCGCCTGGCATGTGCACCCGGACTATCCGCTGGTGCTGGCGGCCAATCGCGACGAGTTCTACACGCGCAGCACGCGGCCGGCCTCCTGGTGGGGACAGAGCGTGGCGCTGCTTGCCGGCCGCGACGAGGAAGCCGGCGGTACCTGGCTCGGCGTCACGCGCAGCGGCCGGGTGGCGCTGCTGACCAATGTTCGGGCGCCGAGCGAGCGCAACCCGCATGCGCCGTCGCGCGGCGCGATCGCTGTCGGCGCGCTGCAGAGCACGCAGTCGGCCGGCGAATGGCTGCGTGAGCAGGCGCCGCGCATGGCTGCATACAACGGCTTCAATCTGCTGGTCGCCGAGCCGGCGGCCTCGCGAGGCGGCGCATCGCGGCTGGTGTACTACACCAACCGTCGCGACCACGGTGCGCGGGCGCTATCGCCCGGTATCTACGGGCTGTCGAATGCCTTCCTCGACACGCCGTGGCCGAAAGTCATGCGCGCGGTCGGCGCGTTTGCCTGCGCGCTGGCCAGCCGTGTCGAGCCCGACTCGCTGCTGGCGCTGATGGCCGACCGGCGAGCCGTGCACGACTCCGAGCTTCCCTCGACCGGCGTGCCGCTGGACTGGGAGCGCGCGCTGGCGCCGATCCAGATCCGCGCCCACGGCTACGGGACGCGCTCGACGACCGTGGTGACCGTGCGGCGCGACGGCGTGGTCAACTTTCTCGAACGCAGCTTCGAGCCCGGGGCGCCGGCGGTCCATCGGGACCGCCACTTCGAGTTCACGGTCGACGGAGCCTCCGCGTCGGCGACGCGCTTGTCGGGCACCCGCAGGGCGGGCTGAGCCGCCAGCGTCTGGCCGCGTTCAGAAGACGAGCCGCATCATCCGATGGGCAATGCCCGCATCGTCGTATTCCTCGCCCTCGGCGACGAAGCCGAAGCGTTCGTAGAACGGGATCGCATGCGCCTGCGCACTGAGCAGCACCTTGCGATCGCCGCGCGCCCGCGCCTCCTGCAGCAGCGCCTGCAGCAGCGCGCTGCCCACGCCGGTGCCCCGCGAGCGCCGCAGCACCGCCATGCGGCCGATGTGACCGTCGGGCAGCAGCCGGCCCGTGCCGAGCACCCTGCCCTCGCGGTCGAAGGCCAGCGCATGCACGCTCACCGGGTCGAAGCCGTCCAGTTCGATCTCCGCCGGGACCTTCTGCTCCTCGACGAACACCGCATGGCGCACCGGCTCGGCGTGCGTCCGCATCGCCGTCCACTCGCCGAGTTCGACGCGGACTGCCTCAGCCACCGGTGTGTCCCTCCGCGGGCGTGACGGCCTCGTAGGCGCGCATGCGCTCGCGCATCTGCGGTGGCCAGGCGACGGGCGCGCTGCTGCGATCGACGCAGACGTAGACCACCTCGGCATCGACCAGCGAGCGCGACGTGTCGTCGGCGCGGAACATCGACACGGCGAACTCGGCGCTGCTGCGCCCGAGCCGCGCGATGCGGCCGCAGACGAGCAACTCGTCGTCGTAGCGCGCCGCCGCGTGGTATTCGACCGTCGCCTTGCGCACGAACGCATCGATGCCAAGATCGGCGAAGCCCGACGGGTAAGGCACGCCGATGGCCCGCCAGTACTCGGTGGCACAGACATCGGCGTAGGTCAGGTAGTGGCCGTTGAACACCACTGCCTGCATGTCGACCTCGGCCCAGCGAACGCGCAGCGGCAGGCGATGGCGGAACGACTCGATCGCCACCTACTTCGCCCCCTTGGCCGCGTCGCCGGCGATGACCACGGTCATCTTCGCCGGGTCGAGGTGCCGCCGCAGCGCGGCGTTGACCTCGGCCGTGGTCAGCGACTTGATCCGCTCGTCGAAGGCGAGGCTGTACGAGGTGAAGGTCCGGCCGAGGTCGAGATAGCTGCTCCACGTCGAGGCGACGATGCCGTCGCTGGAACGGTTCAGCACGCGCTCCTGGAGCAGGCCGTTCTTGGCGTCGGCGATCTCCTTGTCGGTCAGGCCGTCCTTCAACATGCGGTCCAGTTCCTCGCGCACCGCCTGCTCGAAGCGGGCACTGTTCTGCGGCGCGACCAGGCCGGCGATCTGCCAGCCCGCGGCGCGGTCGCGGCTGCTGACCAGCAGCCCCGAGCCGGCGCCGTAAGAGATGCCGTCGCGCTGGCGCACGCGGTCCATCAGCCGGCTCGACAGGCCCGAGCCGCCGCCGAAGATGTAGTTGCCCAGCACCAGCGGCGCATAGTCCGGATCGTCGTCGCGCAGGGTCAGGTTGATCCGCGCGCGGTAGTAGGCGTTCTCCTTGTCGGGAGTGTCGATGGCGATGCGCTGCGCCTTCACGTCGCGCGGCTCCGAGAGGATCGGCGCGTAAGGCGACTTCGACGCCCAGCCCGGAAAGAGTTCCTTGATCAGCGCTTCGGTGGCCTTGTCGTCGAAATCGCCGACGATCGCGATGTCGGCGCGTGCCGTGCCCCAGAAGTCGGCGTGGAACTTCCTGACCTCGTCCAGCGTCGCTGCCTCGATCTGCCTGACGCGCTCCTCGAGCGGGATGTAGGCGCGCGGGTCGCCGACCGGATAGGTGTCGAAGTGGCGCGCCAGCGTGTCGCGCGAACGCGCCTCGGGGTCGGACAGCTGCGACTGCAGCCCGGTGACCGTCTCGCGCTTGAGCTGCGCGAACTCGTCGGCTGGGAAGTTCGCCTCGCGCAGCACGTGCGCCGACAGCCGCAGCGCATCGCCCAGGTTGCCGCGATCGGTCTGGAAGCTGCGCAGCGATCCCTGCATCTTCAGCCGAGTCATCTCGTCGGCGATCTGCTGGCGCGTGAACTTGCCCGTCCCGCGAGGGACCATGGCTTCGGTGAGCGAGGCGATCACCGTCCTGCCGTTGAGGCTTCGCTCGTCGCCCCAGCGCGGCCGGATCACCACGTTGACCGTCTCGCCGCGGTTCTTCTTCGGCAGCAGCGCGACGTTCAGCTCGCCGACGGCGAAGCGGCGCGTGCGCGCGTCGATGTTCTTCTGCGACGGGTCGAAGGCCTCGCCGGCAGCAGTTGCTTGCCTCGGTTTGAACTCGGCCAGCATGGCAGCCGCCGGCAGGGGCGCAGGAATCTCGGCGCGCTGCGGTTCGTCCTCGGGCAGGAACAGCCCGACGGTGCGATTGTCGCGACGGAAGAACCGCGCCGACTCGCGCGCCACTTCTTCGGCGGAGACCTTGGCGGTGCGCTCGCGGGCGAGGAAGGACAGCCGCCAGTCGCCGACGGCGATGTACTCCGACAGCGAGACCCCGAACTGCTGCGGATCGGCCAGCGCGCGCTCGTAGCTGGTTTCGTTGTCCTGCCGCATGCGTGTCATCTCGGCCTCGGTCGGCGCCTGCCGTGCGAAGCTCGTTTCGACGATCTCGATCAGCTTGTCGCGCACGCGCTCGACTGGCTCGCCCTTCTTGACCACCGCGCCGAAGATGGCCAGCCCCGGATCGCGAACCTGCATTGCCCAGGAGAAGATCTGCGCCGCCATCCCCGTGGCCACCAGTTCCTTGTGCAGGCGCCCGTTCGGCGTGTCGCCGAGGATGTCGGCGGCCGCGCTGATTGCCGCAGTGCTCTCCGACAGCAGTGACGGAATCCGGTAGCCGACCATCACCACCTGCACGTCGCCCTTGCGCCGCACGACGTAATTGCGCTCGCCGTCCTGGATCGGCTCCACCGTCCACAGCACCGGCAGCGTGCGCTTCGGTCGCGGGATCTTGCCGAAGGTCTGCGTGATCAGCGACAGCGTCGCCTCGACATCGAACTTGCCGGCAACGGTGAGCACGGCGTTGTCGGGCTGGTAGTACATCCGGTAGAACGCCTGCAGGTTCTCGATGCGGACGTTCTCGATGTCGCTGCGGTTGCCGATCGACGAATTGCCGTAGTTGTGCCAGTGAAACGCGGTCGCGAACAGGCGCTTGAACATCACCTGGAACGGCTCGTTCTCGCCCCTCTCATACTCGTTGCGCACCACCGTCATCTCTGAATCGAGATCCTTCCTGGCGATGAACGAGTTGGTCATCGCATCGGCCTTCCAGTCGAGCGCCCAGCGCAGGTTGTCGTCGGTCGCCTGGAAGGTCGAGAAGTAGTTGGTGCGGTCGAACCAGGTGGTGCCGTTGTTGCGGAAGCCGCGACGGTTGAACTCCTTCTCCGGGCTCGGATGCTTCTTGCTGCCCTTGAAGATCAGGTGCTCGAGCAGGTGCGCCATGCCGGTCTCGCCGTAGTTCTCGTGCCGCGAGCCGACCTTGTAGGTGACGTTCACGGTCACCGTCGGCTTCGACGGGTCTGGATACAGCAGCACCTGCATGCCGTTGGCCAGCCGATACTCGGTCACGCCTTCGACGGTGGCGACCTTGGTGTAGGCCGGTTCGGTCTTCGCGCCCGCCGGTGCGAGGCCGAGCAGGCCGACCACGGCAAGCCCGAGAGACAGTTGACGCAAGAAACTCATGAGCGATCCCTGGAACTGATGTACTGGATGGCGGCAGCGCCGCGAGGCGGCGGATTTTGCCTCAAAGCACCGCTGCTCCCGGCTCGCGGCAACCCTCGGCGCAGGCCGAAGCAGTGCAGTTGCCGGCGCGGATAAGACCGCGCCGGGTCGTGGTGGTTCCTGATCGTGCCGCCCTGCGAAGGCCGCTAATCCGCCGGAGGCGGACGCGCGGCGGGCCGACCCGCGTAAGGATCGGCCGGCTGCGCTCCGGCGAGCGCCGCATCGAGCCGCGCGCGCACCGTCGGCATGATCTGCGGGTGAGTGAAGACGTAGAAGCGGTTGGCGCGGATCGCGTCGAAGGTCTGCACGGCGATCTCCTCGGCGCTCAGCTTGCCGCCGGCCACTGCCTTTTCGCCCGCGGCGCGCGCCAGCCGCTGCGATGCCGTCGGCGCGGCGGCATTGGCCAGTTCCGCCGGCCGGTTGCGCTCCGAGGCGAAGATCGCCGTCGGCACGAAGGCGGGACACAGCACGGACACGCCGATGCGGCTACCGGCCAGACGCAGGTCGTGATACAGCGTCTCGCTCGCCGACACCACCGCCGCCTTGCTGGCGTTGTAGATGCCGAGCAGCGGCGCGCACAGCCAGCCGGCGATCGACGCCGAGTTGACGATGTGGCCGCCTTCCTCATCGAGCCCGGCCGCCAGCATCCGCGGCACGAAATGGCGGATGCCGTTGGCCACGCCGATCAGGTTCACCCCGAGCGTCCAGCGCCAGTCGGCCTCGCTGTTTTCCCACAGGTAGCCGCCGGTGCCGGCGACTCCGGCGTTGTTGAACAGCAGGTTGACCGCGCCGAATTGCTCGTGGGCCGCCTGCGCCAGGCGGGCCACGTCGGCATCGGAGGAGACATCGCAGCGCACGCCGATGACCTCGGCACCACCGTCGCGCAGCGCATTGACCTGCTGATCGAGCGCATCGGCCTGCACGTCGGCGAGCACGATCCGCATGCCGAGCGAGTGCGCCTGCTTCGCAAAGGCGGTGCCGAAGCCGCTGCCGCCGCCGGTGATGACGGCCACCTTGCCTGCGAAGCTCTTCATCGTCAGTCCAGTCTGACCAGTTGCTTGCCGAAGTTCCGGCCCTTGAGCAGGCCGATGAAGGCGGCCGGCGCGTCTTCGAGGCCTTGCGCGATCGTCTCGCGATACTTGATGCGACCGGCGGCGACGTGCGAACCGAGTTCCTTGAGCGCCTGCGGCCAAAGCTGCATGTGCTCGGAGACGATGAAGCCCTGCAGCGTCAGCCGGCTGACGAGGAACCAGGTCGGGTTGCGGATCGGAATCGGCTCGCCGTTGTAGCCGGCGATCAGCCCGCACAGGGCGATGCGGCCGAAGGCGTTCATGCGCGGCAGCACCGCGTCCATGATCTCGCCGCCGACGTTCTCGAAATAGCCGTCGACGCCGTCCGGTGCTGCCGCCTTCAATGCCTTGCCGACGTCGTCGCGCTTGTAGTCGATGCAGGCGTCGAATCCCAGTTCCTCGACCACGTAGCGGCACTTCTCCTCGCCGCCGGCAATGCCAACGGCACGGCAGCTCGCGAGCTTCGCCAGCTGGCCGACGACGCTACCCACTGCGCCGCTGGCGGCGGACACCACGACGGTTTCGCCGGCCTTGGGCTCGATGATGCGGTTCAGCCCGACCCAGGCAGTCACGCCGGGCATGCCGACCGCGCCCAGATAGGCCGACAGCGGCACATGCGTGGTGTCGACCTTCATCAGCTGGTTGCCGTCGGAGATGCCGTACTCCTGCCAGCCGAGATGGCCGACGACCTGGTCACCGACGGCGAACTTCGGATGGCGTGACTCGACGACCTCGCCGGCAGTGCCACCGACCATGGCTTCGTTCAACGGTTGCGCGGCCGCGTAGCTGCGGCCCTCGTTCATCCGCCCGCGCATGTACGGGTCGAGCGACAGCCAGCGGTTGCGCACCAGCAGTTGCCCGTCGGCCAGCGGGGGCAGCGGCACCGCTTCAAGGCGGAAGTTTTCAGGCGTGACCCAGCCGCTCGGGCGGCTGGCGAGCACGATTCGGCGGTTGGTCGCCATCGGGATCTCCTGTGGGAAGGGTCCTGGGCCGCGCGAGCGGCAGCCGTGCCGTTCAGCGGGCGTCGAAGCGGCGGCCGCTGGCGGCGCACTGGGCCAGCAGCGGCGCCGGCTGCCAGAACGCCGCGTCCGCGCCGGGCAGCGCGGCGAAGCGGCGTATTGCCTCGACCACCTTGGCCAGGCCGAAGCTCTCGGCAAAGTACATCGGCCCGCCGCGCCAGGCCGGGAAACCGTAGCCCGTCAGGTAGACGACGTCGATGTCGCTCGCCCGCTGCGCAATGCCTTCGGCCAGGATTCGCGCGCCCTCGTTGACCAGCGCGAAGATGCAGCGCTGCACGATTTCCTCGTCGGAGATCGCCCGCGGCGTGATGCCGAGTTCCTTGCGGTAGGCGTCGATGAGCAGCTCGACTTCCGGATCGACCTGCGGCGTGCGGTTGCCGGCTTCGTAGCGATACCAGCCCCTGCCGGTCTTCTGCCCGAGGCGGCCCAGCTCAACCACGCGATCGGCGATCCGCGGGTAGCGCACGTCGGGCTTCTCCTTGTAGCGACGCTGGCGGATCGCATAGCCGATGTCCAGCCCGGCGAGGTCGCCCACCGCGAAGATGCCCATCGCCATGCCGAAGTCGGTCAGCGCTCTGTCGACCTGCTGCGGGCTGGCCCCTTCCTCCAGCAGGAACAGCGACTGGCGCACGTAATGCTCGAGCATCCGGTTGCCGATGAAGCCGTCGCAGACACCCGAGACGACCGCCACCTTCTTCAGCGGCCGGGCCAGCTTCATCACCGTGGCCAGCACGTCCGGCGCGGTGGCGGCGCCGCGCACCACCTCGAGCAGGCGCATCACGTTGGCGGGGCTGAAGAAATGCGTGCCGAGCACGTCGGCCGGCCGCCTGCTGACGGCAGCGACCTGGTTGATGTCGAGCGTCGAGGTGTTGGTGGCAAGGATCGCGCCGGCCTTGGCCACGCGGTCCAGTTCGCGGAAGACCTTCTGCTTCACCGCCAGGTCCTCGAACACCGCCTCGATGACGATGTCCGCCGAGCCCAGGTCCTCGTAACGCAGCGTCGGCGCGAGCAGCGCCATCCGTTGCTCGACCTGCTGCGGCGCCATCTTTCCTTTCTGCGCGCTGGCCTCCCAGTTGCGCCGGCACAGGGCCAGGCCCTTGTCGAGCGCTTCCTGCGTCATCTCGAGCACGGTGACCGGGATGCCGGCGTTGGCGAAGCTCATCGCGATGCCGCCGCCCATCGTTCCGAAACCGATCACCGCCGCACCCGCGATGCGCCGCGTCGGCGTGTCCTCCGGCAGGCCGGCGATCTTCGCTGCCGCCCGCTCGGCGAAGAACGCGTGGCGGAGCGCCTTCGACTGCTCGGAGGCCACCAGTTCAAGGAACATCGCCCGCTCGATCTGCACACCCTCCTCGAACGGCCGCAGCACGGCCGCCTCGACCGCGTCGACGCACTTCAACGGCGAGATCTGCCCGCGCGCCTGCTTGGCCACGCGCGCGCGTGCCGCCCTGAAGAAGGAATCGGCGTCGACTCCTCTCGGCAGCAGGGCGCGTGCCGCGCGCAGCCGCGGGTGCGTGCGCCGGCCGACCAGTTCCTGAGCGAAGTCGAGCACCCCCTGGAGAGTGTCGGCGGGCACGATGCGGTCGATCAGTACCGTCTTCAGCGCAGTCTCGGCGCCGATCGGATCACCGGAAACGATCATCTGCAGCGCCAGTTCGGCGCCCACGGCACGCGGCAGGCGCTGCGTGCCGCCGGCACCCGGCAGCAGCCCGATCTTCACCTCGGGCAGGCCCATGGTCGCGTTCGGCGTGGCGATCCGGTAGTGGCAGGCGAGCGAAAGCTCGAGTCCGCCGCCCATGCAGACGCCGTTGATGGCGGCGATCACCGGCTTGCTGCTCGACTCGACCGCATCGAGCACCTGCAGCAGGTGCGGCTCGGTGACTGCGGCGGGAGTGTTGAACTCGCGGATGTCGGCGCCGCCGGAGAACACCTTGTCGGTGCCGGTGATCACCACCACCTTGACCTTCGGGTCGTTGCGCGCACGCTGCAGGCCGGCGACGATGCCGCGTCGCATCGCCAGGTTCAGTCCATTGACCGGCGGGTTGTCGATCTGCAGCACCGCGACCTCGCCGCGCCGCTCGAAGTACACCTTCATTGTCTTCTTCTCCCCTGCATCCTCAGACTTCGAGCCACTCCTGCCGGATCAGCCGGTTGCCGCGCAGTTCGTCAGGCGTGCCTGCAAAGACCATGTGCCCGTGTCCCATCACGTACAGCCGCTGCGAGATGTCGAGCGCGATGGTCAGCTTCTGCTCGATCAGCAGTACCGAGATGCCGCGCGCCTGCAGCGCCTTCAGGAAGTCCGCCACCAGCGCAACAAGCTTCGGTGCGAGGCCCTCGGTCGGTTCGTCGATGATCACCAGGTCCGGGTCGCCCATCATCGTACGGGCAAGCGTCAGCATTTGCTGCTCTCCGCCCGAAAGAACGCCGGCCAAGGTCCGCTCTCGCTCGCGAAGGCGCGGGAAGAGCCGGTACATGTCGTCGAAGCTCCACCGCCCCGGCCGGCGGCCCTTCAGCCCCAGCGCGAGGTTCTCGGCCACCGAGAGCGCCGGAAAAATATCTCTACTTTCAGGAACATAGCCGAGACCAGCGTGGGCGATCCGGTAGGTCGGCAGGCCGGTGATCTCGCGCCCCTTGAAGACGACGCGGCCGGTGCAGTCCACCAGCCCCATGATCGCCTTGGCCGTGGTCGACCGGCCGACGCCATTGCGGCCGAGCAGGCTGACGATTTCGCCCCGCCCCACCGACAGGTCGACGCCGTGCAGCACGTGGCTCTTGCCGTAGAAGGCCTGCAGGTTGTCAACGGTGAGCATCAGGACTGTCCGTCGCCCGTGGATTGATCAGATCCGGGTCCCCTCCCCTGCAGGGGAGGGACAGGGAGGGGGGAGCCCGACCTTGCCGCACGGCGGCGCGAGCGCCCTGCGATCGCTGCCGCCTGCAGGTTGTCGACTTCCAACATCACGCGGCCTCCGCCGGCTGGCCGAGGTAGGCCTCCTTGACCTTCGGGTCGGCGCGGATCTCTTCGGGCCGGCCGCTGGCGATCACCTCGCCGTAGACCACCACTGAGATGCGGTCCGCCAGGCCGAAGACGACGCTCATGTCGTGCTCGACCATCACCAGCGTCTTGCCCTGCGAGATCTCGCGGATCAGCGCCACCGCCCGCGAGGTCTCGCTGCGGCTCATGCCGGCGGTTGGCTCGTCGAGCAGGATCACCTGCGCGCCGCCGGCGATCGTGATGCCGATCTCCAGCGCGCGCTGCTCGGCATAGGTGAGCAGCCCGGCCTGGATGTTGCGGCGCCGTCGCAGGCCGATGCGCTCCAGCAGTTCCTCGGCGCGGGCCTCGGCGTCGGCGAGATTGTTCAGGTTGTGCCAGAAGGAATAGCGGTAGCCGAGCGACCAAAGCACCGCGCAGCGCAGGTTCTCGAACACCGACAGGCGCGGAAAGATGTTGGTGATCTGGAAGCTTCGCGCCAGGCCCATGCGGTTGATCTCGAAGGGCTTGCGCCGCGTGATCGCCTTGCCATCGAGCAGGATCTCGCCCGAGTCGGCATGGAAGCGGCCGCTGATCAGGTTGAAAAGCGTCGACTTGCCGGCGCCGTTCGGGCCGATGATCGCGTGCCTTTCCCCGGTTCCGATCGCCAGGCTCACGCCGCGGATGATCTCGGTGCGGCCGAAGCGCTTGCGCACGTCGACGAGTTGCAGGGCCGCAGGCACGGCCGGCGTGCCGCTCACTGGTCCTGCTCCGGGTTGTCGCGCCGCCAGTCCTCGATCTCGATGGCGATGGCGTCCCACTCGCGCTTGAAGCGGCGCCGCATGTATTCGAAGGCCATGCCGCTGGCAGCCACCAGCGCGGAGCCGAACACCCAGCTTTCGCCGCGCGTCGTGTCGAAGGGAAAGCCGAAAACCTTCACGCTCGAGCCGGTGCCGATGCCGAGCGTCAGGTGGTAGGTCATCTCGATCAGCAGCGCGATGCCGGCGGCAAGCAGCCCGCCGGTGCCGAGCACGCCGACATAGGGATCGCGCAGTCGGCGGAACTTGCCCAACCTGGCCACCCGCAGGTTGAGCAGGAGCAGGCTCGACAGCCCGCCCGGTGCGAACATCACCAGAGCCACGAAGAACACGCCGAGGTACAGGTGCCACGCCGGCGTGTATTCCGACAGCGCGAAGGCGAAGAACACGAACACGACGGCACCGAGGATCGGCCCGAAGAAGAACAGCACGCCGCCGATGAACGCCGCCAGCAGCACGCCGCCGGAAACCGCCGCGTGCACCGCCCCGCTGCCGACGCTCTCGAGGTTGACGGCCGACAGCCCTCCCGAAACGCCGGCGAAGAAGCCTGCCAGCATCATCATGATCCAGCGCACCCGCTGCGCGTCGTAGCCGATGAACTCGGCGCGCTCCGGGTTGTCGCGCACGGCGTTGGCGATGCGGCCGAGCGGCGTGTGTGTCAGCGCGTACATGGCGATCATGCACAGGAAGGTCCAGGTGGCGATCAGGTAGTAGACCTGGATGTCCGGGCCGAAGCTCAATCCATCGATGCCGAGAAAGCGGCCGCCGGCGGTGCGGTTGCCGCTGATGCCCGCTTCGCCGCCGAAGAAGCCCGGGAACATCAGCGAGGCGGCGAAGACCATTTCGCCTAACCCCAGCGAGATCATCGCGAAGGTCGTGCCGGCGCGCTTGGTCGTCAGCCAGCCAAACACGACGCCGAACAGCAGGCCCGCCGCGCCGCCGATCAACGGCAGCAGGGAGACCGGGAAGACCAGCGACCCCTTGCCGATCAGCGCCAGCGCGTGGATCGCGAAATAAGCGCCAAGGCCCGAATACACCGCATGGCCGAACGACAGCAGCCCGGTCTGCCCGAGCAGCATGTTGTAGGACAACGCAAAGATGATCATGATGGCCATCTGCGACAGCAGCGCGCGGGCGAAGCCGCTCGCGAACAGTTGCGGCGCGGCGATGAAGACGATCGCCGTTAAGCCCCAGATCACCCAGCGGCCGAAGTTCAGCGGCTTGAAGTGCAGTTCGCCAAGCACCGTCACGTCGGAACCTCAGCTCTCCCGGGTGCCCATCAGGCCGCGCGGACGGAAGATCAGGATCAGCACCAGCATCAGGTATGGCAGCACCGGCGCGACCTGCGCCACCGTCATGCTGAGCACCGGGTAACCGAAGGTCTGCGGCGCCAGCTCGACTCCGGCGGAGGAAAGCAGCCCGGCGAGCGACGCGCTGCTGGTCTTGCCGAAGGCATCGACCAGGCCGAGCAGCAGCGAGGCGATGAAGGCGCCGGCCACTGAACCGAGCCCGCCGAAGACGATCACCACGAATACGATCGCCCCGACGCTGCCGGCCATGCCCGGTTCGGTGACGAAGGCGTTGCCGCCGATCACGCCGGCCAGCCCCGCCAGCGCGCAGCCGGCGCCGAAGACCAGCATGAACACGCGCGGCACGTTGTGGCCGAGCGCCTCGACCATTTCCGGATGGGTCAGCGCCGCCTGGATCACCAGCCCGATGCGCGTGCGCTTCAGCAGCAGCCACAGCGCGCCGAGCATCAGGATCGCCACCGCCATCATGAACATCCGGTACTGCGGGAAGGTGATGCCGGCTGCCTGCAGCCAGGCAACCGGCCGGTCCAGCTCGCTCGGCACCTGGTAGGGCACCGGCGCCCGGCCCCAGATCACCTGCACCAGTTCGAAGACGATGTACGAAAGTCCGAAAGTGAACAGCAGTTCCGGCACGTGGCCCCATTTGTGCACGCGCCGCAGCCCCCACTGCTCCACCGCCGCGCCGACGACACCCACGAGCAGCGGCGCCACCAGCAGCGCGGCCCAGAAGCCGATCCACACCGACAGCTGGTAGGCGAAGTAGGCGCCGATCATGTAGAAGCTGGTGTGCGCGAAATTGAGCACGCCCATCATCGAGAAGATCAGCGTCAGGCCGGCGGCGAGCATGAACAGCAGCAGCCCGTAGCTGACGCCGTTGAGCAGCTGCACCAGGAACAGTTCGAGATTCATGCCCGGATGTGAAACCGGCCCTTCATCCGGGCCGGTCGATTCAGGCGGACGGGCCCTGCTGCCGGCCTATCCCCTTTGATTGAAAGCCAGACCCTGCCGCTACGGCTTCGCTGGCCGCTGCATGTTGCACGAGGTCGGCGTCGAGGCGACGTAGGTCGGGATCGCCTTCTCTGTGCGAAAGCCGAAGCCGGTCTTCTCGGCGTCGAACTTGACCGGCCCGCCGGCCTTGGTGAAGGTCGAGATGTACAGCGGCTGCTGCAGCTGATGGTCGGTGGCGCGCATCTCGATCTCGCCCATCAGGCCGTTCATCTTCATGCCCGACATCGTGTGCGCGACCTTCAGCGGATCGCTGCTGCCGGCGCGCTTGATCGCCTCGGCCAGCATGGTGACCGAGGTCTGCGAGGCAAGCACGTACCACTCCTCGTTGAAGCGCTTCTTGAAGTCGACGTAGATTGGCTCGGCCGGGTTGTTTTCGATGTTCGGGTGCCAGTAGGACACCATCCGCACCCGGTCGGCGCCGGAGGCGCCCATCGCGGTCGGCGTGCCGATCACGCCGGCGTAGTAGGTGTAGAAATTCGCGGTCAGGCCGGCGTCGCGCGCGGCGCGCACGAACAGCACCAGGTCGGTGCCCCAGTTGCCGGTGATGACGGTGTCGGCGCCCGAGGCGCGGATCTTGGCGATGTACGGCGAGAAGTCGCGTACCTGGCCGAGCGGCACGAAATCCTCGCCGACGATCTTCGCGTCCGGCCGCTTGCGCGCCAGCAGTTCCCTGGCGAAGCGCGCCGTCTGCTGGCCGTGCGAGTAGTTCTGGTTCAGCAGGTAGACCGTCTTGATCTCCGGCTTGCCCTTCATGTAATCCGTCAGCGCCTCCATCTTCATTTCCGTGTTGGCGTCGAAGGCGAAGTGCCAGAAGTTGCACTTGCTGTTGGTCAGATCCGGGTCAATCGCCGCATAGTTCAGGAAGACGATCGACTGCTTCGGGTTGCGCTCGTTGTTGCGGGCGATGGCCTCGGACAGCGGGATCGCCACGTGCGAGCCCTGTCCCTGTACCACGTAGTGGATGCCCTGGTCGGCGATCGCTCGCAGCAGCGTCAGCGCCTCCTGCGGCGAACCCTTGCTGTCGAACGGAATGATCTCGAACCTGATCCCGGCCCCGGCCAGCTGCTTGGTGCTGGCCATCTCGGCAGCGACCTGGAAGTGCTTGAGGATGTTCTGGCCGACCGCTGCGAACGGACCCGACAGCGGGTCGAGGTAGGCGATCTTCACCGTCTGCGCCGACGGCGCGCCCCCCTTGCTCTGTGCCACGACCGTCCCGCATGCCGCGACCGCTGCAACGGCCAGCGCGAGAGCCCGTGCTGTGCGCATCATCGTCTGTCTCCCAGGTGGCTCTTCAAGGCTGCGGGGAGAATACAGAAAGCACCCTGCCGCGCAAGCCTGCGGCGCGGCGGCGCTACGCGCCGGGCAGCCGGTAGTCCTTGAACTGCTCGCGCAGCCGGTTCTTCAGCATCTTGCCGGTGGCGCCGAGCGGGATCGACTCGACGAAGACGACGTCGTCAGGCACCTGCCACTTGGCGACCTTGCCCTCGTAGAAGGCGATCAGTTGCTCGCGCGTGACCTCGGCACCCGGCTTGCGCATCACCACCAGCAACGGCCGCTCGTCCCATTTCGGATGCCGCGCAGAGATGCAGGCGGCCATCGCCACTGCGGGATGCGCGACGGCGATGTTCTCGATCTCGATCGAGCTGATCCATTCGCCGCCCGACTTGATCACGTCCTTGGTGCGGTCGGTGATGAGCATGTAGCCGTCGGTATCGATGGTGACCACGTCGCCGGTGGGAAACCAGCCGCGGCCAGCGCCATCCGTCTGCAGCGGGTTGCCGCCCTCGCCCTTGAAGTACTCGCGCAGCACCCACGGCCCGCGCACCAGCAGGCTGCCGTACGCCTTGCCGTCCCACGGCAGCTCGCCGCCGTCCTCGCCGACGACCCGCATGTCGACGCCAAATATCACCCGGCCCTGCTTGTTCTGCAGGGTGCGCCTGTTCTCGCTGCTCAGCGCCTCGTGCTTCGCCTTGAACGAACAGACCGTGCCGAGCGGGCTCATTTCCGTCATGCCCCAGGCATGCAGCACTTGAACCCCGTACTTCTCCTCGAACAGCTTCGTCATCGCAGGCGGGCAGGCGGAGCCGCCGATCACCGTGCGCTTCATCGACGAAAACTTCAGCCCATTCGACTCCGTGTGCGCCAGCAGCCCCTGCCAGACCGTCGGCACACCGGCGGAAACGGTGACCTGCTCCGCCTCGAAGAGGTCGTGCAGCGACCTGCCATCGAGATTCGGGCCGGGCATCACCAGCTTCGCGCCCACCATCGGCGACGCGTAAGGCAAGCCCCAGGCGTTGACATGGAACATCGGCACCACCGGCAGCACGGTGTCCTTGCTCGACAGGTTCAATGCATCGGGTGCGACCGCTGCGTAGGCATGCAGCAGTGTCGAGCGGTGGCTGTACAGCACGCCCTTCGGGTTGCCGGTCGTGCCCGACGTGTAGCACAGCGATGAGGCCTGCCGTTCGTCGAAGACGGGCCAGACGAACCGGTCCGAGTGCGTATCGATGAGGTCCTCGTAGCAGACCAGGTCGACCTTGCTGCTGGCGGGCATCCTGGCCCGGTCGATCATCGCGATGAACTTGCGCACCCCGCGGCAATGCGGCGCGATCGCCTCGATGATCGGCAGGAACGTCAGGTCGAAGAACAACAGCTTGTTGTCGGCATGATTGACGATCCAGGCGATCTGCTCGGGATGCAGCCGCGGGTTGATCGTGTGCAGCACGGCGCCGCTGCCGGAGACGGCGAAGTAAAGCTCGAGGTGCCGGTAGCCGTTCCATGCGAGGGTGGCGACACGGTCGGACTGGCCCACTTCCAGGGCGGCAAGTGCATTGGCCATCTGCCGCGCGCGCCGGTGCAGCTGACGGTAGTTGCAGCGGTGAACGTCGCCCTCGACCCGGCGCGAAACGATTTCCGCGTCCCCATGATGTCGGTCGGCGTGCTCGATCAGCGAACTGATCAACAGGGGCACATCCATCATCAGGCCATGCAGCATCCCGGTCTCCTCGCGTTCTCGATGGTTTTTTGGCGGCGGCAGTGTACAAGCGGCCGGTACAATTACCCCCTGCCGCGGAGCCCTGCTTGAACGCCCCCGAACGCCCACTACCCCTGCTCTCGCCGTCGCCCCTGGCCGAACTGGCCTGGGACAACACCTTCGGACGGCTGACCGGGCACTTCTACACGCGGCTCGCCCCCACCCCGCTGCCGGACCCGTACTTCGTCGCCGCCGCGCCGGAGGCGGCAACGCTGATCGGGCTGGATGCCGGGGCGCTGCGCAGCGCCGACGTGATCGAGCCGCTGGCAGGCTCGGCAGTCATCGCCGGCACCGATCCACTCGCCGCCGTCTACTCGGGCCACCAGTTCGGCGTCTACGTGCCACAACTCGGTGACGGCCGCGCCCTGCTGCTCGGCGGCGTTCAAGGAGCCGACGGTAACTTGTGGGAACTACAGCTGAAGGGTTCGGGCAAGACACCCTATTCGCGCATGGGCGACGGCCGCGCCGTGCTGCGCTCGTCGATCCGCGAGTTCCTCTGCTCGGAGGCGATGAACGCGCTCGGCATCCCGACCACGCGGGCGCTGGCGGTCATGGGCTCGGACCAGCCGGTGTTCCGCGAGACCGTCGAGACGGCGGCGGTGGTCACCCGCATGGCGCCGAGCTTCGTGCGCTTCGGCTCCTTCGAGTTCTTCTTCTGGCGAGGCGAGCACGAGGCGCTCAGGCAGCTGGCCGACTACGTGATCGACCGCTTCTTCCCGCAGTGCCGTGAGGCAGGCGACGGCCCGGCGGCCTACCTGGCGCTGCTGCGCGAGGTGGCACGGCGCACAGCGCGGCTGATCGCGCAGTGGCAGGGCGTGGGCTTCTGCCACGGCGTGCTGAACTCGGACAACATGTCGATCCTTGGGCTGACGATCGACTACGGCCCGTTCGGTTTCATCGATGCCTTCGACGTTGGGCACATCTGCAATCATTCCGACGAGCACGGCCGCTACGCCTACAACCAGCAGCCGGCGGTGGCGCACTGGAACCTGTACTGCCTGGGCCAGGCAATGATCCCGCTGACCGTCGACGTCGAGGCGACCCAGGCGGCGCTGGAGACCTACAAGGACGAGTACGCGCAGGCGATCGACGAGGTAATGCGCGCCAAGCTCGGCCTGCTCACCTCTGAGTCCGGCGACGAGGCACTGATCGAGCAGCTGATCGGCGTGCTGCACGCCAATCGGGTCGACTGGACGCAGTTCTGGCGCAAGCTCGGAACGCTGCCGGGCGAAGCAGGATCCGACGCGGAGGATGCCGCCGTGCGTGATCTGTTCGCCGATCGCTCCGCCTTCGATGCGTGGGCCGTCGACTACCGCGCCAGGCTCCGCCGCGAAGGCAGCATCGATGCCGAGCGCGCCGAGCGGATGAACCGCATCAACCCGAAGTACGTGCTGCGCAACCACCTCGCCGAGGTCGCCATCCGCAAGGCGCGCGGCGATGGCGGTGAACCGCGCGACTTTTCGGAGGTCGAACGGGTGCTGCGCGTGCTGGCGCGGCCCTACGACGAACAACCCGAGTTCGACGATTACGCCAAGGCACCGCCTCAGTGGGCCGGCAGCCTGAGCCTGTCGTGCTCGTCCTGACGACGATGAAGAAGGTCAGCAAGACCGACGCCGAGTGGCGCGACCGCCTGTCGACGATCTCCTATGCCGTCACGCGGCACAAGGCGACCGAGCCGCCGTTCACCGGCCGCTACTGGAGCCACAAGGCGGCCGGCATCTACCGCTGCGTGTGCTGCGGCACGCGGCTCTTCGCCTCCGACACCAAGTTCGATTCGGGTTGCGGCTGGCCAAGCTACTTCGAACCGATCGACCCGGCCAACGTTCGCGAGGAACCCGATCACAGCCTCGGCATGGTGCGCACCGAGATTCTGTGCAATGTCTGCGACGCACACCTCGGCCACGTCTTCGACGACGGCCCGCCGCCGACCGGCCTGCGCTACTGCATCAACTCGGCCTCGCTGGTCTTCGAGCCGGTCGAGGCGGGGAAGGCCCGATGAAGCTGCTGTTCGACCTGTTTCCGGTCATCCTGTTCTTCGTCGCCTACAAACTTGGCAATTCGTTTCCGCACGAGGCTGCGCAACTTGCCGCGACCTGGCTCGGTGCGCTGATTGCCAGCGGCAAGGTCTCGGAGGCGCAGGCGCCGATCCTGCTCGCCACCGCGGTGGCAATCGTCGCCTCGCTCGCCCAGGTGGGCTGGCTGCTGGCGCGTGGCCGGCGGGTCGAGCCGATGCTGTGGGTGTCGCTCGGGGTGATCGTCGTCTTCGGCGGCGCGACGATCTGGCTCAACGACGAGACGTTCATCAAGTGGAAGCCGTCGATCCTCTACCTGCTGTTCGCAGGCAGCCTGGTTGCCGGCCGTGTGTTCTGGCAGCGCAATTTCGTCCGTACCCTGCTCGGCCAGCAGATCGAGCTGCCCGGCCCGATCTGGGAACGACTGCTCTGGGTATGGAGCGGCTTCTTCGCGCTGCTCGCCGTCGCCAACCTGTTCGTCGCCTACAACTTCTCGACCGACACCTGGGTCAACTTCAAGCTGTTCGGCCTGATGGGCCTGACGCTCACCTTCGTCATCGGCATCGGCATCTGGCTGTCGCAGCACATCAAGGAAGCCCCGGATGCCTGAGGGCACCGTCGAGCGGCTGCGCGAGCGGTTGCAGGCGCTGCAGCCGCTGTCATTGGCGATCGACGACGACAGTGTCATGCACGCCGGCCACGAGGGCGCGAAGCGCGGTGGCGGGCACTACCGCCTGCGCATCGTGAGCCACCGTTTCGCGGGCCTGCCGCGGCTGGCCCGGCATCGCCTTGTGTATGATTCGCTCGGTCCGATGATGCAGCGCGAGGTGCACGCGCTGTCCCTGGTTCTGCAGACGCCGGAAGAAGCAGGCGTCACTCCCCCTCCCATTTCAGGAAAGTAAAGTCATGTTGCGAGTCTTTGCCCTTTCGGCAGCCCTGGTCGCGAGCACCGCAGTGTTCGCGCAGAACATTGCGACGGTGAACGGCAAGCCGATCCCGAAGGCGCGCGAAGACGCCTGGGTCGAGCAGCTGAAGAAGCAGGGCCAGCAGGAGAACCCGCAGCTGCGCCAGCAGGTCAAGGACCAGCTGATCCAGCGCGAGGTCTTCATGCAGGAAGTGGCCAAGCGCGGCCTCGCGGAGAAGCCGGACGTCAAGTTCCAACTCGACGTGCAGCGGCAGAACGCGCTGATCCAGGCGCTGATGCGCGACGAACTGGCGAAGAACCCGGTCACCGACGCCGACATCAAGGCAGCCTACGAAGAGCAAAAGAAGGCCACCGGCGCCAAGGAATACAAGGTTCGCCACATCCTGGTCGACTCCGAAGCCGACGCCAAGGACATCACGGCGCAGCTGAAGAAAGGCGCCAAGTGGGAGGATCTGGCCAAGAAGTCGAAGGATCCCGGATCGGCGCAGCGCGGCGGCGAGCTCGATTGGGCCGGCGCTGGCGCCTATGTCAAGCCGTTCTCGGATGCGATGGTCAAGCTCGACAAGGGCCAGATGACCGACGCGCCGGTGCAGTCGCAGTTCGGCTGGCACGTGATCAAGGTCGACGACACGCGCGACGCGCAGTTCCCGCCGCTGGAGCAGGTCGCGCCGCAGATCCGCGAAGCCCTGCAGCAGCAGAAGATGGCTGCCTACGCCGATCAGCTGCGCAAGGCCGCCAAGATCCAGTAAGCGCGGTCGCAGTCCAGGAAAGGAGAGGGCGCCGCGGCGCCCTCTCCTTTTCCCCCGCGCGGCCTGCCTAGCCCAGCCAGCGCCGCGCGTTGCGGAACATCCGCATCCACGGCGAGTCCTCGGCGAGCCCCGGCGGCTGCCACGACATCTGCACCGTGCGGCGAACCCGCTCCGGATGCGGCATCAGGATGGTGAAGCGGCCGTCGGGCGTGGTCAGCCCGGTGATGCCGCCCGGCGAGCTGTTCGGGTTGTACGGGTAGCGCTCGGTCGCCCTGCCCTGTGAGTCGACATAGCGCGCGGCCACCAGGCCGTTGCGTTCGGCCTGCGCCCGGTGCTCGGGCTGGGCGAACGATGCGAAGCCTTCGCCGTGCGCGTTGGCGATCGGCATCCGGCTGCCGGCCATGCCAGCGAAGAACAGCGACAGCGAGTCGAGCACCTCGACCATCACCAGCCGGCCTTCGAACTGCTCCGAGCGGTTGCGGGTGAAGCGCGGCCAGCACTGCGCGCCGGGGATCAGCATCGACAACTGGCTCATCATCTGGCAGCCGTTGCACACGCCAAGCGCGAACGAGTCGCCGCGCAGGAAGAAGGCGGCGAACTCGTCGGCCAGCCGCGGGTTGTGCAGGATCGTCTTGGCCCAGCCGCCGCCGCCGCCGAGCACGTCGCCGTAGGAAAAGCCGCCGCACGCCGCAAAGCCCTTGAAGTCGGCGAGGCTCGCCCGGCCGGCGAGCAGGTCGGTCATGTGCACGTCGACCGCGGTGAAGCCGCCGCGGTCGAAGGCAGAGGCCATCTCGTAGTGGCTGTTCACGCCCTGCTCGCGCAGGATGGCGATGCGCGGGCGAACGGCGGTCGCGATCATCGGGGCCGCCACGTCGTCGGCCGGATCGAAGGTCAATGCCATCGACAATCCGCTGTCTTCGGCGTCGATGGCGCGGGCGAACTCGGCGTCGGCGCATTCGGGGTTGTCGCGCAGGCGGGCAATGCGCCAGGACACTTCGCTCCATGCCTGCTGCAGTTCGGCGCGCGGCATCGCGAAGATCGACTTGGCGTCGCGCCAGACTTCGATCGTGTCGCGCGCCTGGCTGCCGCTCTGCACCTTGGCAACGATGTGGCTGATCGCACCGAGCCCCTCGGCACGCAGGGCATCCATCACCTCGCTGCGCTCGGCAGCGCGCGCCTGCACGATCAGGCCGAGTTCCTCGTTCAGCAGCGCGCGCAGGGTCTGCTCGTCGCGTCGTACCGAGACCTGCTCGGGGCGGATCTTGAAGTCGCCCCAGTCGCTGGCCACCGGGTCCATCGCCAGCACGTCGATGTTCAGCGTCACGCCGCAGTGGCCGGCGAAGGCCATTTCGCACACCGCCGCAAACAGGCCGCCGTCGGAGCGATCGTGATAGGCCAGCACGCGGCCCTTCGCCGCCAGCCGACGCAGCGCGCGGATCGCAGCGGCCAGTTGCGACGGCTTCTCGACATCCGGCGCGTCGTTGCCGATCTGCTGCGTCACCTGCGCGAAGATCGAGCCGCCGAGCCGCTGCCGCCCACTGCCGAGGTCGACCAAAATCAGCACCGTGTCGCCGCAGTCGGTGCGCAGCTGCGGCGTCAGGCTCAGGCGCACGTCGTCGATCACCGCGGCGCTGGAAACGATCAGCGACACCGGCGCCGCCACCCGCTTGTCCTCGTCGCCGTCGCGCCAGACGGTGCGCATCGACAGCGAATCCTTGCCCACCGGGATGCTGATGCCGAGCCGCTGGCAGAACTCGCTCGCCGCCCGCACGGCGTCGAATAGCTTCGCGTCCTCGCCCGGCAGCCCGCAGGCGGCCATCCAGTTCGCCGACAGCTTCACCCGCGCGAGTTCGATGTCCGCCGCCGCGATGTTGGTCAGCGCCTCGCCGATCGCCAGCCGCGAGGCGGCAGCGGCGTCGATCACCGCCACCGGCGTGCGCTCGCCCATCGCCATCGCTTCGCCGGCGTAGCCCTCGAAGTCGGCCAACGTCACCGCGCAGTCGGCCACCGGCACCTGCCAGGGTCCCACCATCGGGTCACGGCTGTTGAGCCCGCCCACGCTGCGGTCGCCGATGGTGATCAGGAAACTCTTGCTTGCCACCGTCGGATGGCGCAGCACGTCGAGCAGCACGTCGCGCAGGTTCAGGCCGGCGGTCTCGATCGGCGGCAACGCGCTCGGCAGGCGCTTGACGTCGCGATGCATCTTCGGCGGCTTGCCGAGCAGCACTTCCATCGGCATGTCGACCGCCGGCTCGACGCGATCGCTTTCGACCACCAGTTGCCGATCGTCGCTGATGCGACCCACCACCGCGTAGGGCGCGCGCTCGCGCTTGCAGATCCAGTCGAAGGCGGCGAGCTTCTCCGGCGCCACCGCCAGCGCGTAGCGCTCCTGCGATTCGTTGCACCAGATCTCCAGCGGGCTCATGCCGCTTTCCTCGACCGGCACCCTCGGCAGTTCGAAGCGGGCGCCGCGGCGCGCAGCGTCGGCCAGCTCCGGCATGGCGTTGGACAACCCTCCGGCGCCGACATCGTGGATCGACAGGATCGGGTTCTCCGCACCCAGCATCCAGCAGCGGTCGATCACCTCCTGCGCGCGACGCTGCATCTCCGCGTTGCCGCGTTGCACGGAGTCGAAGTCGAGCTGCTCGGTGTTGGCGCCGGCGCCCATGCTGGAGGCCGCGCCGCCACCGAGACCGATGCGCATGCCCGGTCCGCCGAGCTGGATCAGCAGCGTGCCGGGCGGAAGGTCGAGCTTGTGCGTCAGGTCGTCGCGGATGCTGCCTAAGCCGCCGGCGATCATGATCGGCTTGTGGTAGCCGTAGCGTTTGCCGCCGATGTTCGCTTCGAACGAACGGAAATAGCCGACCAGGTTCGGCCGGCCGAACTCGTTGTTGAACGCCGCCGCGCCGATCGGCCCTTCGATCATGATCGACAAGGCGTTGGCGATCCGCGAGGGAAAACCGTAGTCTCGTTCGCTGTGCGGGCCGCCGGCGACATCGCTGTCGTTCTCCCAGCGCATGCGGAACTCGGGCAGGCGCAGGCCGGAAACCGAGAACCCGCACAGGCCCGCCTTCGGCTTCGCTCCGCGCCCGGTCGCGCCCTCGTCCCGGATCTCGCCGCCGGCGCCGGTGGCTGCCCCTGCGAAGGGCGAGATCGCCGTCGGGTGGTTGTGCGTCTCGACCTTGAAGACGGTGTGGGTCAGTTCGTCGCGGGCGGTGAACTCGGTACCGATCGCGTTGTCAGCGCTGCTGCGCGGATGGAAACGCCGCGCGATCTTGCCTTCGATGACGGCGGCGTTGTCCGAGTAGGCCACCACGGTGGCCTGCGGCGCCGCCTCGTGCGTGGCGCGGATCATGCCGAACAGGCTGGTCGCCTGCGCCTCGCCGTCGATGGTCCAGCGCGCATTGAAGATCTTGTGCCGGCAGTGCTCTGAATTCGCCTGCGCGAACATCATCAATTCGACGTCGGTCGGGTCGCGCCGCATCGTCGAATAGGCGTCGAGCAGGTAGTCGATCTCGTCGTCGGACAGCGCCAGGCCCATCTCGACATTGGCCCGGACCAGCGCCTCGCGGCCGCCCGTGCCCACCGCGACGCGTGCCATCGGCCTGCCGGGCAGTTCGCGGAACAGTTTCGCGCAGTCGACGTCGACCTCCACCAGGCTTTCCGTCATCCGGTCGTGCAGCAGGGACGCGATGCGCTGTGCTCTGTCGGCGTCGAGATCGCGGCCGCCGAACAGACCCCCTTTCAGCAGCAGGCTGTAACGGGTGCCGCGCTCGATCCGCGCAACGCGGTCCAGGCCGCAGTTGCGCGCGATGTCGGTCGCCTTGCTCGCCCACGGCGAGATCGTTCCCAGCCGCGGCACGACGAGCCACCGCTGCGCGCCCTTGCCATCGAGCGCAGCTGCGGGTTCGCCGTATTCGAGCAGCGCCGTCAGGCGCGCGCGCTGGTGCTCGTCGAGTTCGCCCCGGGTATGGACGAAGTGCACGTGCTGCGCCTGCAGCTGCGTCGCCGCCGGCTCGATCGCCTGGATACGCGCCAGCAGGCCGCCGGCGCGCAACGTCGACAGCGCACTCGGACCGTCGAGCGCGAAGAAGAATTCGTCGGAGGACATGGGGCCGCGGATCGCCCCCGGCGGAAGAAAGTGGCAGCGGGAGCGCGGCGCGAAGTATAGCCGCGCGCCCCTCTCGTACCGTCAGTTCTCGGCCTTGCCGAAGCCGCCGCCACCCGGCGTTTCGATGACGAACACGTCGCCGGCGGCCATCTGCACGCTGCCGATGTGAGTCAGCGTCTCGACGCTGCCGTCGGCCCGTTCGACAGTGTTGTGGCCCGGCTGTCCCGGCTCGCCGCCGGCCAGGCTGAACGGCGCAATGGCCCGATTGTTCGAAAGGATGCTTGCGGTCATCGGCTCGAGGAAGCGCACCCGGCGTATGCCGCCGTTGCCGCCGTGCCAGTGGCCACGGCCGCCGGAGCCGTGCCGAATCGAATAGCTGTCGAGCCGAACCGGGAAGCGGAACTCGAGCACCTCCGGGTCGGTCAGGCGCGAGTTGGTCATGTGCGTCTGCACGACGTCGGTGCCGTCGAAGCCTTCCTTCGAGGCGCTGCCCGCCGCCAGGTCGCGGATGCCGGCCCCCGAGCCGCCGGAGATCGTCTCGTAGTATTGGTGGCGATCGTTACCGAAAGTGAAGTTGTTCATCGTGCCCTGGCTCGAGGCAAGCACGCCGAGCGCACCGAACAGCGCGTTGGTGATGCAGCTCGAGGTCTCCACGTTGCCGGCCACCACCGCCGCCGGATAGCCCGGGTTGAGCATCGAGCCGTCGGGAATGACGATCGCGAGCGGCTTCAGGCATCCCGCGTTCAGCGGGATCTCGTCGTCGACCAGGGTGCGGAACACGTACAGCACGGCGGCGACGCAGATCGCCGACGGCGCATTGAAGTTGTTCGGCAGTTGCGCCGAGGTGCCGGTGAAGTCGATCGTCGCCTCGCGCCTCGCGCGATCGACCGTGATGTGCACGCGGATCAGCGCGCCGTTGTCGAGCCGGTAGTCGAAGTTGCCGTCGCGCAGCACGGTGATCACGCGCCGCACCGATTCCTCGGCGTTGTCCTGCACGTGCCGCATGTAGGCCTGCACCACGTCCAGCCCGAACTGCTCGACCATGCGAAGCAGTTCCTCGCGCCCCTTTTCGTTGGCCGCGATCTGCGCCTTGAGATCCGCCATGTTCTGCTGCGGGTTGCGCGTCGGGTGCGGGCCGCCGGCGAGGACGGCAAGGCACTCCGCCTCGCGCAGCCGCCCGGTGCGCTCGACGCCCTGTCCCTCGACCAGCTGGAAGTTGGTGAACAGAACCCCCTCCTCGTCGAGCGATGTGGAGAAGGGCGGCATCGATCCGGGCGTGATGCCGCCGATGTCGGCGTGGTGGCCGCGTGAGCCGACGTAGAACAGGATCTCGCGCCCGGCCCGGTCGAACACGGGAGTGATCACCGTCACGTCGGGCAGGTGCGTGCCGCCGTGGTACGGGTCGTTGATCACGTAGGCGTCGCCGGGGACCATCCGGCCCTCGTTCTCGCGCATGACCGTCTTGATCGACTCGCTCATCGAGCCGAGGTGCACCGGCATGTGCGGCGCGTTGGCGATCAGGTTGCCTTCCGCGTCGAACAGCGCGCAGGAGAAGTCCAGCCGCTCCTTGATGTTGACCGAGTAGGCGGTGTTCTGCAGTCGCATGCCCATCTGCTCGGCGATGGACATGAACAGGTTGTTGAAGATCTCCAGCAGCACGGGATCGACCGCGGTGCCGATCGCGGTGCGCTTCGGCCGCGCCGCGACGCGGGTCAGCACGACGTGGTCGAGCGGCGTGATCACCGCCCGCCAGCCTGGCTCGACGAGCGTGGTGGCATTGCGCTCGGCGATGATCGCCGGGCCGTCGACCGTGTCGCCCGGCCGCGTGTCCTCGCGCACGTATAGCGGCGTGTCGTGCCAGGCGCCGTCGAAGTACGCCCGCACGCGCCGTGCCGATTGCAGGCTTCCTGCGCGCGTCGCCGGTGCAGCGGGCCGCTCGTCGCTCGCGTCGCCGGCGCCGATCGCCTCCACCGAAGCCGCCTCGATGATCAGCCTTCGGTCGGGCATCAGGAACGAGAAGCGGCCGCGGTAGGTGGATTCGAAGGCGGCGCGCATCGAATCGACGCTGCCGAAGTCGACTGCCAGCGACGTGTCCGTGCCTTCGTACTTCAGGTGTGCGCGGGCCACGCGGCGCACGCGCTCCGCTGGCACGCCCTGGCGCACCAGTTCTGCGCTCGCCGCCTCACCGAGCCGCTCGACCGTGCCCGACACCTGGGCCATCGCCGCATCGGCCAAGGGCAGTTCGATCGTGGTTTCGCGCATCGCCGCCTGGTCCGCCAGGCCCATGCCATAGGCGGACAGAACACCGGCGAGCGGGTGGGCGAAGATGCGCGTCATCGCCAGCTGATCGGCGACAGCGCAGGCGTGCTGGCCGGCTGCGCCACCGAAGACGGTCAGGGTGTACCTGGTGACGTCGTGGCCGCGCTGCACCGAGATCTTCTTGATTGCCTCGGCCATGTTGCGCACGGCGATGTCGAGGAAACCGGCAGCGACCTCCTCCGGCGTCTTGCGCATACCGGTGGCGGCCTCGATCTCCGCCGCCAGCTTGCTGAACCGTTGCACGACGACGTCGCGGTCGAGTGGCTGGTCGGCATGCGGCCCGAAGACGTGCGGGAAGAAGTCCGGCTGGATGCGGCCGAGCATCACGTTGGCATCGGTCACCGCCAGCGGGCCGCCGCGGCGGTAGCAGGCCGGACCCGGGTTGGCGCCCGCCGAATCCGGGCCGACGCGCAGCCGCGCGCCGTCGAAGTGCAGGATCGAGCCGCCGCCGGCCGCCACGGTGTGGATGCTCATCATCGGCGCCCGCATGCGCACGCCGGCCACCAGCGTGTCGAACTCGCGCTCGTACTCGCCGGCGTAGTGGGAGACGTCGGTCGACGTGCCACCCATGTCGAAGCCGATCACGTGATCGAAGCCCGCCATGCGGCTGGTGCGCACCATGCCGACGATGCCGCCGGCCGGGCCGGACAGGATCGCGTCCTTGCCCTGGAACCGGTGCGCGTCGGTCAGCCCGCCACTGGATTGCATGAACAGCAGCCGCGTGTCCGGCAGCTCGCCGGCCACCTGCGCGACGTAGCGGCGCAGGATCGGCGACAGATAGGCGTCGACGACCGTGGTGTCGCCGCGCGCCACCAGCTTCATCATCGGGCTGGCCTCGTGCGACACCGACACCTGCGTGAAGCCGGCCGCGCGCGCCAGTTCGCCTGCACGCGCCTCGTGCTGCGTGAAGCGGTAGCCGTGCATCAGCACGATCGCGCAGGAGCGGAAGCCCTCGGCGAAGGCGGCCCCGAGTTCGCCGGCGAGCTTCGTCTCGTCCAGCGGCGAGACGATCTCGCCGCGTGCGCCGATGCGTTCGTCGGCCTCGATCACCCTCGAGTAAAGCAGTTCCGGCAGCACGATGTGCCGGTCGAACAGCCTCGGCCGGTTCTGGTAGGCGATCCGCAGCGCGTCGCGAAAGCCGCGCGTGATCACCAGCGCGGTCGGCTCGCCCTTGCGCTCGAGCAGCGCGTTGGTGGCGACCGTGGTGCCCATCTTCACCGCGTCGATCGCCGCCGCCGGCAGCGGCGCATCCGCGCCGACGCCGAGGAGGCTGCGGATGCCGGCGATAGCGGCGTCGGTGTACTGCTCCGGGTTCTCGGACAGCAGCTTGTGCGTGGCAAGCGTACCGTCGGGCCGGCGGGCGACAATGTCGGTGAAGGTGCCGCCGCGATCGATCCAGAACTGCCAGTTGCCGGCGACTTGGGCGGGGGTCTTCATCTTCGGGTGGCGGGTCGGAAGCGGACCGCAGTATGCCCGCTTTGCGCCGACGCGACGGCTGCCTGCAACGGCCGCGGGGCGACGCTGCAGGCGCCGGCGGCTCGCGGTACAGTGCGCACGCTTTACCCAGACACCGATCAAGGAGGCTTCATGAAATTCGTTCGTTCGCTCGCCGCCGTGCTGCTGGCGGGCGCCGCGCTGGCGGTTTCGGCGCAGGCCAAGTGGGACATGCCGACCGGCTATCCGATCGGCAACCCGCACACGGTGACGCTGACCCAGCTGGCCAAGGACATCGAATTCGAGACGAAGGGCAAGCTGAAGATCGTCGTGCATCCGAACGGCTCGCTGCTGAAGGCCCCGGAGATCATGCGCGGCGTCGAAAGCGGTCAGGTACAGACCGGCGAAGTGCTGATGAGCCTGCTGGTTAACCAGAATCCGCTCTTTGGCCTCGATTCGCTGCCGTTTCTCGCAACCGGCTTCGATGATGCCTACCGGCTATGGCAGGCGCAGCGGCCGGTGTTGGAAAGGAACCTCGACCGGCGCGGCGTGAAGCTCCTGTACGCGGTCGCGTGGCCGCCGCAAGGCATCTACGCCAAGAAGGAGATTCGCTCGGCGGCCGACATGAAGGGTCTGAAGTGGCGCTCCTACAACCCGGCGACTGCCAAGATTGCTCAAGTGGTCGGCGCAACTCCGCTGACCATCCAGGCCGCCGAGCTGTCGCAGGCGCTGGCCACGGGCGCGGTGGACTCCTTCATGTCGTCGGGCGCCACCGGGGTGGACAGCAAGGTGTGGGAAAGCCTGACCCACTTTCATGCCGTCGACGCGTGGCTGCCGAAGAACATGCTGATCGTCAACCGCAAGGAGTTCGACAAGCTCGACAAGGCCACGCAGGATGTCGTGGTGCGCCTGGCGGCCGAAGCCGAGAAGCGCGGCTGGGAGCGCATGCGCTCATACACCGACGAGTCGCTTGGCATCCTGGCCAAGAACAGGATGACCGTACTGAAGCCGGCGCCCCAACTGATGGCCGACATGAAGAAGATCGGCGACGAGATGCTGGGCGACTGGCTGAAGCAAGCAGGCGCCGACGGCAAGGAGATCATCGACGCCTACAACCGCGGCGCGCGCACAGCCCCCGCCAGGAAGTAGCGCACCGCCCTGAGCGGGACCCGATGGGTCGGGCCGCTCTGGCACCTGACAGCGGCCCGCCCGCCCACTGACCCCATCCTCCCGGCGTCACCTTGCGACCACTTCTGAGTCGCCTTTACGACTGGGCGGGCTACGCCGCAGCGATCTGCATCGTGCTGATCTTCGCCGCGATGATCGGCGCGAGCGCAGTGCGGCAACTGGGAGTCGCGGTGGCGGGCGTCGATGATGTCGTCTCTTGGCTCACGGCCGCCGCGGCATCGCTGGGCATGGCGCACTCGTTCCGCAACGGCGACTTTGTCCGCATGACGCTGGTAATCGATCGGCTGCCGTCGCGCCCTCGCCGCCTTGTGGAGGTCGCCGCACTCGCCATCGCCCTGATCGGCACTGCGTACGCCGCCTACTGGATTGTTCGCTCGGTCTACGAAAGCTGGATCTACCAGGAGATGACCTCGGGGCTGCTCGTCATGCCGCTGTGGATCCCGCAGATCAGCTTCGCGATTGGCACCGTGCTGCTATTCATCGCACTCGCCGACGAGTTCGTCAATGTCGTGCGTGGTGGCACGCCGAGCTATGTCGACGCCGTCGAGGAGCGCCGTGCACGCGGCGACTACTCGCAGGAAATCTAGCGGGACGCGATGAACATCGTCGAGATCGGCCTGGTGCTGCTCGCGCTGATGGCGGTACTGCTGTGCGGTGGCGTGTGGATCGCGATCGCCCTGGCGATCGTCGGCTACGCGGGCCTGGCGCTGTTCACCACGCGCGACCCCGGACCCAACCTGTTCACCGCGATGTGGGGCTCGAGCGCGTCGTGGGAACTGGCGGCGCTGCCGCTGTTCATCTGGATGGGCGAGATACTGTTCCGGACCAAGCTGTCGGAGCAGATGTTCGAGGGGCTTGCGCCCTGGCTCAACCGCATTCCCGGCCGGCTGCTGCACGTCAACATCCTCGGCTGCGGCGTTTTCGGCTCCGTGTCCGGCTCGTCGGCAGCCACCTGCGCGACCATCGCAAAGGTCGCCCTGCCGGAACTGATGCGCCGCGGCTATGACGAGGGTATCGCCATCGGCTCGCTGGCCACGGCGGGCACGCTTGGAATCCTGATTCCGCCGTCGATCATCATGGTCGTGTACGCGGTGGCCGCAGACGTATCGATCATCCGCATCTTCCTCGCCGGGTTCATTCCGGCGGCCATCCTGATGGCCCTCTTTTCCGGCTACATCGCTGCGTGGTCCCTCATCCGCAGGGAGAAAATGCCGGCCGCCGAGCCGGCCGTGAGCTTCCGGGAGAAAGTGCGCCGGTCCGGCAACCTGATTCCGGTCACGCTGCTGATCGTCTTCATCGTGTGGGTGCTGCTGGCCGGATGGGCCACAGCCACCGAGTGTGCCGCCTATGGGGTGCTTGGTTCCCTCGCGATCGCCGCGTGGAGCCGGATGCTGACGTGGCAGACGTTTTGGGACGGCCTGCTCGGCACGATGCGCCTGTCTTGCATGATCATGTTCATTCTCGCCGGCGCCTCCTTCCTTAAGCTGGCGATGGCGTTCACCGGCGTGCCGCGCGAACTTGCGATGTGGGTCAACGGTCTTGGCCTTTCGCCATTCGAGCTGATTGCGATCCTGACGCTCTTCTACATCGTGCTCGGCACCGCGCTTGATGGAATATCCATGATCGTGCTGACTGCGGCCGTGGTACTGCCGATGGTGCAGCAGGCCGGGTTCGATCTCGTCTGGTTCGGGATCTTCGTGATCCTGCTGGTGGAGATCGCCGAAGTTACCCCGCCCGTGGGCTTCAACCTGTTCGTGCTGCAAGCCATGAGCGGCCGCGACAGCATGCTGATCGCGCGCTCGGCGCTGCCTTTCTTCCTCATGCTGGTGGTTTGCATCGCGATCATCACTCTCTGGCCACAGACCGTGACCTGGCTGCCCGACCTCGTGATGGGCCGCACGTCGGCTCAGTAGAATCCCGCACTTGCTGCGCAGCGCTATGCGCCTGCGCCGATCGGCGGTTCCCCACTTCTCATGCACGCGATCGTCATCGGCGCCGGCATCATCGGCGTCACCACCGCATTCGAGCTGCGCGAGCGGGGCTTCGAGGTCACGGTCCTTGAGCGCCACGCCGGTGTTGCGCAGGAAGCCAGCTACGGCAACGCCGGCGTGATTTCGACTGCGTACGCCGGCCCGTGGGCGCAGCCGGGGATGCCGACCAAGATCCTCGGCTACATGCTGAAGAGCGCCTCGCCGGTGGTCTTCCGCCCCAGTGTCGATCCCGCCCAGTGGCGCTGGCTCCTTCGCTGGCTCGGCGAATGCCGGCTGCAGCGCTTCCGCACCAACAAGCAGCGCATGCAGCGTCTGGCCGAATACAGCCGCACGGTGCTGCACGAGCTTCGAAGCCGCCACGCGATCGATTACGAGCAGACGCAGGGATGGCTGCAGCTGTTCCGCACCGAGGTTGATATCACGCGCGCCCGACCGTCGATCGAACTGCTGGCGCAGGCGGGGATGGCGCACCGTCTGCTCGGCGCCGACGAGTGTCGTGCGCTCGAACCGGCACTGGTGGACGGCACCCCACTGGCCGGCGGACTGCATCTGCCCGAGGAGGAAACCGGCAACTGCGCCTATTTCACCCGCCGCATCAAGGACATCGCGGCGGCGAACGGCGTCGACTTCCGTTTCGATACGGCAGTCACCGGGCTGGCCATCGAGGGCGGGCGCTTCAAGGAGGCGCGCACCTCCGCCGGTCCGATCGCCGCCGACGCGCTGGTCATCGCCGCAGGTGCCGACAGCAACCTGCTGTTTCGGCGCACCGGCGTCCGCGTGCCGCTTTATCCGGTCAAGGGCTACTCGCTGACCGCGCGCGTCACCCGCCACGAGTTCGCGCCGACGATGTCGGTGATGGACGAGGCATACAAGGTCGCCATCACTCGGATGGGCAACCGGCTGCGCATCGCCGGCACGGCCGAACTCGGTAATCGCAAGCTGGCGCTGCGCGACGCCGCGCTCGGCACGCTGTTTAGGGTCGTGCGCGACTGGTTTCCGGGCGCTGCGGACTACGTGCAGGCGCGGCCCTGGGTCGGCGCCCGGCCAATGCTGCCGGACGGACCGCCGGTGCTGGGCGCCACGCCGGTGCCCAACCTCTTTCTCAATCTCGGCCACGGCTCGACCGGCTGGGCGATGGCCTGCGGCTCGGCGCGCGTCGTCGCCGACATCTTGGCTGGCGCGAAGCCGCAGATCGACCTCGAAGGCCTGACGCTCGAGCGCTTCGAACGAGGCCGCAAGGCTTAGCATTCGTCCATGGGCGAACCTCTTTACCGGGTGGCTGAGCTGCGCGTGCTCGAGCAGGCGGCGCAGGCCGCGCTGCCGCCCGGCACGCTGATGCAGCGGGCAGGCGCCGCAGCGGCGACGCTCATTGCCAGGCGCCTGCCCGAGGGACGCGGGCACGTGCGGGTGATATGCGGCCCCGGCAACAACGGCGGCGACGGCTACGTCTGCGCCCTCGAACTTGCGCGGCACGGAGTCGACGTGCAATGCGTGGCTCTTGGCGCGGCTTCAGCCGACGATGCGCGTGCGGCGTTCGCGCGCTGGGCCGCGGCCGGCGGAGTCACGCTCACGGAGCTGCCTGCCGACGACCACTGCGACGCCGTGATCGATGCCATGTTCGGCATCGGCATGGCGCGCCCGCTCGGCGGGCCGTACCTGGCCGCCGTCGAGTGGATCAATCGCCAACGTGCGCCGGTGCTGGCGATCGACGTGCCGAGCGGGCTGGATGCCGACAGGGGCTGCTGGGTCGGCGACGTCGCCGGCGTGCGGGCCGCGGCAACGGTCACATTCATCGGCGCCAAACCGGGGTTGTTCACCGGCGAAGGCTGCGATGCGGCCGGGACGGTGGACGTCGAGCCGATCGGTGTGGCGCCCGGCGCTTGTGACGGAATGCTGCTGGCGCCAGCTGACTTCAATGCCCTGCTCCTGCCACGAGCGCGCAACACGCACAAAGGCACTTACGGCAGCGTGGCGGTCGTCGGCGGCAACCTCGGCATGGTTGGCGCGCCATTGCTGGCAGCGCGCGCCGCGCTGCGTCTCGGCGCCGGCCGCGTCTACGTCGATTGCATCGGCGCCCCCGAGATGCGCCTCGACCCGCTGCAGCCGGAACTGATGTTCCGCCCGCTGGCAGGTCTCGAGGGCCTGACCTCATGTGTCGTCGGCTGCGGGCTCGGCGAAGATGCGACGGCACGTGAAGCCCTTGCGGCCGCGCTCGAAAGCCGGCGCCCGGTCGTCATCGACGCCGACGCGCTGAACCTGCTCGCCGCCGATGACTCGCTGGCGAAGGCATGCATCAATCGAGCGGCGGATACGGTTCTGACACCGCACCCGCTCGAGGCCGCACGCTTGCTGCGCACCGGCGCGGCGGATGTCCAGGGCGATCGAGTGGGTCATGCGCTCGAACTGGCGCGCCGGTTCAAGGCGCTGGTCGTGCTCAAGGGCGCCGGCACCGTGGTCGCCGGAGCCGACGGCCGCTATGCAATCAATCCGACCGGCTCGCCGGCGCTTGCCAGCGCCGGCACCGGCGATGTCCTCGCCGGAATGATCGGTGCCCTGCTCGGTCAGTGCGACGATTCGCGCCAAGCCGTTCATGCGGCGGTCTGGCTGCACGGAGCCGCGGCCGCCGAGTTTGGCGCCGACATCGGCCTCGTGGCCACCGATCTGGCGCCGCTGGCCGCGCGCCGACTCGCCGAACTGCGCGCTTCACGCTGAAGCGCCGGCTTGCGCGTCAGCTGCCGACGATGCGACCGGCCTGAATTTCGATTCGGCGCCCGCAGCGGGCGGCGATCTGTGGATCGTGTGTCACCAGCACCAGCGTCGAGCCGCGCTCGCGGTTCAGCTCGAACATCAGCTCGATGACGGCGTCGCCGGTGCGTGCATCGAGGCTTCCGGTCGGCTCGTCCGCCAGCAGCAGTGGCGGCCGTAGCACGAAGGCGCGTGCCAGCGCGACCCGCTGCTGCTCGCCGCCGGACAGCGTCTTCGGGTAGTGCGACAGCCGTTCGCCCAACCCGACGCGCGCGAGCATCTCACGAGCAGCGGTGGAGGCGGGCACGCCATCGGGGGTCCGGCCGGACAGTTCCATCGGCAGCAGTACGTTCTCCAGCGCGCTCAGGTGCGGCAGCAACTGGAACGACTGGAACACGAAGCCGATGCTCTGCGCGCGCAGGCGTGCGCGGCCGTCTTCGTCGTTGGCAAACAGATCGGAGCCGAACAGCTTTACTTCGCCACGGGTGGGTACGTCAAGCCCGGCAAGCAGGCCAAGCAGCGTCGATTTGCCCGAGCCGGAGGCGCCGATGATCGCCACCGTTTCGCCGCTGGCGATTTCGAGGTTGATATCATCCAGGATCGTCAGGCTGCCGGTGGCATCCTGCACGATCTTCGTAAGTCCTTTGGCCTGGAGCGCCGCTGTCGGCGCATCGTTGGCACGTTGTCCTGCTCTCATCTGCTGTGCTGAACCTGACTGCTGCGTGGCTGCGCATCGCGCTGCTCGCCGCCACGCTCGTCACGGGCGGGGCAGCCAGCGGCAAGCCGGCCACGATCGTGGTCTTCGGCGACAGCCTGTCCGCCGAGTACGGCCTGTCGCGTGGCACGGGCTGGGTGAAGTTGCTCTCCGACCGTCTCGCCAAGGAGGCGGCGCAGTATAGCGTCGTGAATGCGAGCATCAGCGGAGAGACCACCAGCGGCGGCCGGACGCGGCTGCCGCAGCTGTTGCAGCAGCACCAGCCTTCGATCGTCGTGCTGCAACTCGGCGCCAACGACGGCTTGCGCGGGCTCTCCCTGCCCTCGATGCGCGAGAACCTGGCCGCAATGATCCGTGCCAGTCGCGGCACGGGTGCGCGCGTTCTGCTGATCGGCATGCGCATTCCACCCAACTACGGCCGCGAATACTCCGAGCGTTTCGCTGGCATCTACGCGCAGCTGGCGGGCGACGAGAAGGTGGCGCTGGTGCCGTTCCTGCTCGACGGCTTTGCCGACAATCTCGAGTACTTCCAGGCCGATCGCATCCACCCGAGCGAGCGCGCCCAGCCGCGCATGCTCGAGACGGTCTGGCCACAGCTGGCGCCGCTGCTGCGCGCAAGAAAGCGCTGACATGCTGCGCACGGCGATTTCCTGCGCTGAAGCCGTCGCGCATCTGCACACGTTCGACACGATCATCGACGTGCGCAGTCCCTCGGAGTTCGCACTCGATCACCTGCCCGCGGCGATCAACTGCCCGGTTCTCGACGACGAGGAACGCGCCCGCGTGGGAACGATGCACAAGGTCGACTCGGCCTTCGCGGCCAAGCGACACGGCGCGGCGCTGGTCGCACGCAACATCGCCCGCCACCTGGAGCAACAGTTCGCCGACAGGCCGCGCCAGTGGCGGCCGCTGGTCTACTGCTGGCGCGGCGGCCAACGCAGCGGCGCCATGGTTCATGTCCTGTCGGCGATCGGCTGGCCGGCCCGCCAACTCGAAGGCGGTTACCGCGCATTCAGGCGCCACGTCGTCGCCGAACTGGAACAACTGCCACAGCGCTTTCGGCTGCGCATCGTTTGCGGCCCCACCGGCAGCGGCAAGAGCCGCCTGCTGCGCCACCTGGCGAAGTGCGGCGCGCAGGTGCTCGACCTGGAGGAGATCGCCCGGCACCGCGGCTCGGTGCTGGGCGCCCTGCCACAGGCGCCGCAGCCGTCCCAGAAGAGCTTCGAGACGCAGCTGTGGTCGGCGTTGCACGCCTTCGATCCAAGACGCCCCGTGTTTGCCGAGTCAGAAAGCCGCAAGGTGGGGCAGCTGCGCCTGCCCGATGCGCTGATCGAGCACATGCGCTCGTCGGAGTGCGTGCAACTGCAGCTGCCGACCGACGCAAGGGTGCGGCTGCTACGCGACGAGTATGCGCACTTCGAGGCCGACGGGCAGGCGCTGATCCGGCAGCTCGATTGCCTGGTGGCACTGCACGGGCGCGAGCGCGTCGAGGCATGGAAGGCACTGGCCGCCGAGCATCGCTGGGACGAGATGGTGCGACGGTTGCTGGAAGAGCACTACGACCCGGCGTACCACCGGTCGATCAACCGCAATTTCCAGCGCGCCGGCAGCGCGGTTCAGGTGACGCTCGACAGCGAGGCCGACTTCGCGCGCGCTGCCGCCGCGCTTGCCGCGGACTGAAGAGCCGGCGCCCGCCCCAACGCCGCGAAGGCGCGGCTACTTCTTGCCGGCGGCAGTGCGCTGGGCGTCGACGACCTGCGCCTTGTGCTTGCGCTTGAGTTCGGCCAAGTAGGCCTGGTCGTCAGCCGCAGCCTGCTGCTGTTCCACTCCGCGGCGCAACTGGCTCAGCGCCTGCGGATCCGCCTTCTCGGGCCGCTTCGAGTCGAGGACCCAGAAGACCGCCTGGACGCCCATGGCCGAGCCGGCGACGACAAACGCCGGCAGCTTGTCGGCGGGTATCCGCATCACTTCCTTCAACGCGTCCGGGCTCATGCCTTCAGCCTGCCCGCGCGAAACGGTCCTCGGCGGCGAGAAACCTGCCTCGGCCGGCGCCTTGCGCAAGGCGTCGGCCGTCCTGTTCGCAGCTTCTTGGGCCAGGCGGACCGCCTGCTCGCGCACCAGCCGCTCGCGGATCTGCGCACTGACTTCCTCGATGGGGCGCAGCCGCGCCGGGCGGTGCTCGACGACCCGGGCCGAGACAAGCGTGTTGCCGCCGACCTCGACCGCGGCGATGTTCCGCTTCTTGTTCAGCGCATCGTCGGCAAAAAGCGCCTGCACCGCGGCGCTCGGCAACAGGGCTGCACCCGGCGCACCGCGGGGCACGCCGTCGCGAGTCAGGTTGGCGACCGTCTGGATCTTCAGTCCCAGTTTGTCGGCAGCGGGCTGCAGGCTGTCGGATTGCTCGTAGACGATATTGGTGAACTGCTCGGCGGCCTCGGCGAACTTCTTCTGCGCCTGCCGCTGGCGGAAGGTCGATTCGATCTTGCCTTTGACCTGTTCGAACGGCGCGACGGCCCCGCCCTTGATCTCGGTCAGGCGGATCACGTGCAGGCCGAATTCGGTCTCCACGATGTCGCTGATCTCGCCCGCCTTGAGGCTGAACGCAGCCTCCTCGAACGGCTTGACCATCATGCCGCGTCCGAAGAAGCCAAGGTCGCCGCCCTTGGTTGCCGAGCCGGGATCCTTCGAGTATTCCTGCGCCAGCTTCGCGAAGTCGTCAGGCCGCGCCCGGACCTTGGCCAGCAGGTCCAGCGCAAGCTTGCGCGCCCCCTCCTTGTCCTTTGCCGATCCACCCTCGCCGACCGTCAGCAGGATGTGACTGACGCGCCGCTGTTCGGGTTCGGAAAAGCTCGACTTGTTCTGCTCGTAGTAGGACTGCAGTTCCGCCGGCGGCACGCTGACCTGCCGCGCGAGGTCGTCGAGCGTCAGGGCCAGCACTTGCGCGTCAATGCTTTCCTTGGTCTCGAACTGCGCCCGGTTGGCTTCGTAGTAGGCCCTGATCGCATCGTCGCCGACGGTCACCTGTGCGATGAAGTCTTCCGGCCGGAAGCGCCGCTCGCGGACCGTTCGGATCTCCTGCAGCAGGCCCGCCAGGCGGTCGGTCAGTTCGGCCGGCACGATGGCCGAGCGCGCCACGCCGTCGAGCAGCGTCTGCCGCGCCAGATCCTCGCGCACGCGCTGCTCGAACATCGCTTCGTTCATCCCCTGGGCGGCCAGCAGCGTCTTGTAGCGGTCGTAGGAGAACTTGCCCTCGTCCTGGAAGGCAGGAACCGACGCGATCACCTGCCGCAGACGGTTCTCGCTGACCATCAAGTGCGATTCGGCGGCCTCCTTGCGCAAAGCGCGATCGCCTAGCAGCGAGTTCAGGCTCGCCTCGCGCGCGGCGGGCGTGTCGAACACGGCCGGATCGAAGTTCTCACCCAGCGCCTGGCGGACCTGGTCCAGCCGCTCGCGATGCGCGGCCTCGAACTGCTGCGACGTGATCGCTTCGCCGCCGACCTTGGCCACCGCCTGCTCGTCGGACATGATTCGGTTGTACTGGTATATGCCAGTCACAACAAACGACGGAAAAACCAGCAGCGTCAGGAAGATCATCAGCCAGCGGCGATGGGAGCGGACGGTGTCGAACATCGTGTTGTTCCGAGATCAGGTCGCCGGCGCATGCGGCGCTCAAGAAAACAAAAAGGCGAACTTGCGTTCGCCTTTGGAGATGCTGGCGGAGTGGACGGGACTCGAACCCGCGACCCCCGGCGTGACAGGCCGGTATTC
>CAZSYX010000004.1:29112-89474 GCA_964610575.1 uncultured Burkholderiaceae bacterium | reverse complement strand
GCGTTCCTCGACGAGAAGTGCCTGCTGCTGGCCGGCGAGATGCTGCGCGAGGTGCGCCGGCACCGGGCGATCGTCGAGCAGACGGTGCCACTGCAACTGAAGGCCGACCGGGCCCTGGCGGCCGCCCTGCTGCGGCACGGACTGAACGGCCTGCAGGTCTACCCGGCGCCGCCGGGAGAGCAGCGGCTGCGCATCGACCGCCGCGCACTGCTCGGGGTGCCGATGCGCGACGCGGTGCTCGATGGCGAGCCCGGTGAGCCGCCGGCGGCGGTCGCCGCCTCGCCCGAAGCGCTGGCCTGCGGCGCGGCCTTCGCGGCGCTGGCCGCCAGGCTCGCCGAGCTGGCTGCCGTCAGCGGCAACCTCGCCCGCCTTAACGCCGAGTACCGCAAGACGGTGCGCCGCGTGCGCGCGCTGCAGGATGTGCTGCTGCCGGAAATCGAGCAGACGCTGCACGAGGTCGAGACGAGCCTCGAGGAGCTGGAACAGGACGAGGCCGGCTTCCTGCGCCGCGCGGTCAGCGCCGCCGCTGTTTGACTGTGCTACGCCAGCAGGCGACTGGCGACGGCGTAGAAGACGAAGCTCACCAGCCAGGCCACCGCGAGCGGCCAGACGATCGACAGCATCGTGAAGGCGGCGCTGCGCGACTCGCGCCAGATCATGGCCACCGTCGACAGGCAAGGCGTGTAGACGAGGGTGAACAGCATGAAGCTGTAGGCCTGCACCCAGGTGAGACGCTCGGCGAGCACGCGGCCGAGTTCGTCCTGGCCGGCGCCGTAGATCACGGCGAGCCCGCCGAGCACGATCTCCTTGGCGACGAAGCCGAAGATCAGCGCGATCGACAGGATCGAGTCGATGCCGATCGGCGCGAAAACCGGCGCTGCGATCGCCGCCAGTTGCCCCGCCAGCGTCTGCGGGCTGGCCGGCGCCGCGTCGAACGGATAGTGGGCCAGCCACCAGATCAGCAGCACCCCGGCGACGATGAACCCGCCGGCGTTCTCGAGGAAATGCCGCGACGACTGCCAGCCCTGCGCGAACAGCGCGCGCAGCGTCGGCAGCCGGTAAGGCGGCAACTCGAGCAGCAACGGCTCGTCACCGGCGAAGCGTCGCCGCCACACGAGCGCAGTTCCAAAAGCGACGGCGAAGCTCACCGCGTACAGGCTGGCCAACACCAGCGGCGCGACCTGGCGCGAGAAGAACGCGGCGGCGATGAACACCAGCACCTGCAGCCGTGCCGAGCAAAGCGAGAACGGAATGGCGAGCATCGCCAGCAGGCGGGAGCCGCGCGAGCGCAAAACGCGGGTGCCCATGATCGCCGGCACGTTGCAGCCCATGCCCATCAGTTGCATCACGAAGGCGCGGCCATCGAGGCCGAGCCGCGCCATCCAGCGGTCCATCAGGAAGGCCACCCGCACGAGATAGCCGCTGTCCTCGACCAGCGCCATGGCGACGAAGAAGACCAGGATCACCGGCAGGAAAGTGAGCACGGTGCCGACGCCGTCGACCAGTCCTTCGAGGACGAAGCTCTTCATCGCCGGCGAGGCGTCCACCAGTGCCGGTGCCAGCCACCCCTCCTTGGCCTGGTCGATCAGCCACTGCAGGCCGTCCTGCAGCGGCAGGCCGATGCCGTAGACGACTTCGAACAGCAGCAGCATCAAGCCGAAGAACAAGGGCACGCCGGCCACCGGGTGAAGCAGCACGCGATCGATGCGATCGGTGAGCCGCGCCGGCAGCACATGCGGCATGTCTACCGCCGCCGCCGCCAGTGCTGCGGCCTGCGCCTCGTAGCGGTCGTCGGCGCGCAGCCGCTCGGCCTCGGGCGGCGCCGTGTTCCGCGCGACGGTCTCGGCCGGCGGCGCACTGGCCGCGAGCTGCTGCAACGCCTGCCGCACGGCGGCGATGCCGTTGCCGTGCTTCGCGTCGGCCAGCAGCACCGGCGCGGAAAGCCTTTCGGCGAGGCGGGCCGCATCGATGCGGATGCCGAGCCGCCGGGCCTCGTCGGCCATGTTCAGCACGACCACCATCGCCCGGCCGAGCGCCTGCAGCTGCAGCACGAGCGGCAGCTGCCGCTCCAGTTGCACGGCGTTGACGACCGCCACCAGCGCGGTGACCTGTTCCTGCTCTAGGAAGTGCCGGACCAGCCGCTCGTCCTCGCCGAAGCCGTGCAGCGAATAGAGCCCCGGCAGATCGACCAGCTCGACCGTGCGGCCGCCGAGGATCACCCGCGCGCTGAGCAGGTCGACCGTCATGCCCGGCCAGTTGGCGACCTTGGCCTGCACGCCGGTCAGTCGATTGAACAGCGTCGATTTGCCGGTGTTGGGCATGCCGACCAGCGCGAAGCGAATCCGTTGTTTCGCCGGCGTGCTCATCGCGCCTGCCCGTCCACCCGCCGCGGTGTCCTGGGCCGGCGCAGGCGCTGCCGCATCGTCACGACGATGCCTCGGACAGCAAACGGACCTCGATCCGATTGGCCTCGGACCGGCGCAGGATCAGGTCGGTGTGGTCGATCCGCACCTGCATCGGTCCGGAAGTACCGACCCGACGCACGACATGCAGCTTGCGGCCGATGCGCACGCCCAGCGCCGCGAGGCGTTCGCGCACCGCGAACTCGAAATTGAGCGCGGTCACGACCGCGTGTTGCTGCGGCTCCAAAGCGGCCAGGGCCAGATTCGACATCGCTGCTCAAACAAGAATGATTCTTGTTCGCAGATTAGCGTTTTTCTGCCGCCTGCGACCGGAAATCGGGCGCAACGGCAGCCAAGTCTGCGCTGGATCAACAGTCCGAGAGTCGGGTGCACCGCGGCCCGGGGGGCAAGAAACAGAAAAGCCGGCTTGCGCCGGCTTTCCCGATCAGCACTTCAAGCCGCGATCAGAGCGACAGCACCCACTTGGCCAGCCCCTTCATTTCGTCGTCGCTGGCCTTGGCCACCGGGTGGGTCTTGCCGGACGTCGACTTGCCCGACTTCAGCACGCCGACGATGGTGGCCTCGGCATCGGCCTTGCCCTTCAACTTGGCCGACACTTCCTTGAGCGCCGGACCCATCTTCTTGGCATCCACGGCATGGCAGCCGAGGCAGCCCTTGTCCTTGGCCAGGGCCTCTTGGGCCTGGGCAGCACCGGCAAACGCCACGGAAGCGACGGCAACCGCCGCGATCAGTAGTTTCTTCATTGATCCTCCTCTGGTTGGTTGACCCGGTCTCGACCCATCGGAGCCCGGCATTTCTTGCCCGACCACCCGGCCCGGCACGGAAAGGATAACGCCCGGCATGGCCGGGCGTTGACTGTGCTGCTGTTCAGCCCGCCGGCGCTACTTCTTCGCCTGCGGGTCGAGACTCATCCCCGGCCACTTGCGGCCATGGCAGGCCGGGTTGGAGCAGAAGCTGCCGCCGTCGGCGCCCCACTCGATCTTGCCGTGGCACATGGTGCAGGTGTCGTCGAGCTTGGTGCGGTGGTCGTGCATGAAGTTCGGCTCTTCGTGGCTCGGCGGGGGCGTCAGGCCCGCCGAAACCGTCGACGGCACCGAGCCCTTGCCCTTCTCGCGCTCGACCTGCGGCAGGTTGTGGCACAGCGTGCACTGCAGGCGGATCGCCTCGCCCTTCTCGTTGACGTGCTTGCCGTCGTGGCAGCGGAAGCAGCCCGGCGTGTCCTTGTGGCCGGCGTGGTTCGGGAACGACTGCCAGGAAAGGCTCTCGTGGGAGAAGGTGCTGTCGACCAGGATCTGCTTCATCGCCGCCTGGAACTGCTTCTCCTTCGCCTGCATCTCGGGCTTCATCTCGCCCTTCGGCGCCGACTCGGCGATCAGCTTCTCGATCTTCGGCCCCATTTCCTTGTGCGGGCCGACGAGCTTGGTCGTCTGTTCGATCAGCGCCACCGCGCGCGCCTTGGCGTTCGGCAACGAACGGTCGATCTTGCCCGAGGCGATCGCATCGTCAACGAGATCGGCCGGGTTGCGGAACGGATGGCCGACCGCGTTGTGGCAGTCGAAGCACTCCATCCGGCGCGGTTCGAACTTCTTCAGGTCGGCCTCCGACAGATTGGCTGTCGGGTCGACGTAGGTGACGACCTTGCCGTCGGCGCCCGTGACCTGCACCCAGGGAATGTTCCGCCGCTGCGGGTCGGTGGCGATGAACTTGACCTCGTTGGCGATGTGCCAGTGGATGCCCTTGGCCGAGGAATCGCGGATGGTGCCCATGCCGGTGTGCAGCACCAGGCGGTAGGTGGTCTCGCTGCTCTTGGCGTCGGTGTCGTAGCGCTTGTTGATGGCGATGCTGTCGTGGTGCTCGGCCTCGGGCCAGTGGCAGCTCTCGCAGTGGTCGCGGCCCGGGCGCAGGGTCGACGAGGTCAGCGGCCGCTCGTAGCCGGCGATCATTCCCCACAGTTCCTTGGCGTGGGTGGGCTTCAGCGCCATCATGTGCAGGGTCGACAGCCGGCCCATGTGGCACTCGACGCAGTTCACCCGCGCATGCGGCCCGGTGCCGTGCGCGCGCGTCTCCTCCGGGTGCACCGAGTGGCACATCGTCGCGCAGAACCGGTTGCTGTTGCTGAACTCCCAGGCGACGATGCCGCCGGCGGCCAGCACCGCCAGCGCCAGCCCGCCCAGCACGAACAACGTGGCTGCGCCGATGAGGCCGTGCCGCTTCAGGTTCAATCGCATCGCTGTCCCCTACTAGGTGCCGCTTGTCGCATGTCGCTTAACGAAGCGGGCTCGGTCGGTCGCCGCCGATCGAGCCCGATTGCTGGCGAGGCGTCAGGCAATTTAGCGCATTACCGCATGACGACGCCGTAGATGATCAGGATCACGGTGAGGATGCCCAGCACCAGCGCCGTGCCACCGACGATACGTCCGAACATCACCGCCCCGGGCGCCGGCGGCGTGGCCTCGATCGACGCCAGCCGGCCTTCGCGCTTCAGGCGCTCGAACTCGAGCGGCCGCTCCTCGCGCAGTTCATGGTCGGATATGCGGCCGGTGAAGATCACCATGTCCATCGGAAACTTCTCCGGGCGCACGTGGCCGTTGAAGAAGTGGATGGTGAAGATGAAGCCGACCGCCAGCAGCGCTTCCTCGCCGTGGATCAGCGTGGCGATGTTGAAGACCCATCCGGGCAGCCACGCGCTCAGCGGCATGGCGAACCACAGCAGCAGCCCCGAGCCGCCGATGATGAACATCCCCCAGAAGACCGCCATGTAGTCGAACTTCTCCCAGTAGGTGTAGCGGTCGAACTGCGGCCGCGGGCCCTTGCCGAGGAAGAATTTCATGTGCTGCCAGATGTCGACGATGTCCTTCGGCTGCGGCATCAGCGAGTTCGGGCCCCATAGGACCGACAGCAGTGTGCCGGTGGCCAAACCGCGCCACAGGAACTGCAGGATGTGGATGACGAACACCACGCCCATGATGGTTGCGCAGACCCGGTGCACCAGCGCTGCGCCATGGAAGCCGCCCATGAAACCGGCGATCGTCTTGGCCCAGCCGGTGTAGGGAAACAGCAGCGGCAGGCCGCTGAGCGCACAGCCGATGAAGCTGAACATCAGCCCGGCATGCTGCACGCGCTCGAACAGTCCGAAGCGGCGGTAATAGCGATTGGCAGCCGTCTGCGGCCGGCTCGCTGCCTGGCCCATCGGCATGGTCACGGAACTTGGCATGGCTCAGTTTCTCCTAATGGCCGCCGCCCTGACGGCGCTGCGCCATGTTGCGGAACGACCGGTAGGCCCACAGGACCGTATGCAGGCCGAAGAACAGGAACACGCCGGCCAGCAGGATCTCCATGAAGATGTACGTGTAGTAGAGGACGACGCTGCGCTCGCGATCCTTCGGCTGCGGATGCGGATCCCAGCTGACGAGCTTCGGCCCGGCATCGGCGTGGCAGTTGCGGCAGGTCGCCAGCAGGTTCGCCGAGTTGACCGTCGACAGGGGGTCCGACGCCGGCCGCACGTCGTGCGCGCCGTGGCACGAGGCACAGGTGGCAACCGAGGCCGGGCCCAGCGTGGTCACCTTGCCGTGATAGGTCAGGCGGAAGCTGGTGATCTTGTCGTCGTGGCAGTTGCCGCAGGCGCCGACCACCGCGTTCTGCCAACCTGCTGTGCTGGCGCGCTTGATGGTGTGCGCGCCATGGCAGTCGATGCACACCGGTGCCGCCCCGTTGCCCGCTTGCCGCAACTGGCCATGTTTGCCCTTGTCGAACACCGTCTTCTCGCGCTGGTGGCAGCCGCCGCAGGTGTCGGGCACGTGTGCACGCGCCACGCGGCTGTCGGGCTCCGACTTCGGCTGGATGTTGTGCGTGCCGTGGCACGACGTGCAGGTCGGCGCCGCGCGGTTGTAGGCGGTCTTGCCCTCGACCAGCTGGTTGTGGATGCTGTCGTGATACTTGGCCTGGATGTTGCCGCCGGGAAGGTGCGCCTGCTCGACGATCTTGTCGTTGCCGTGGCAGGCGCCGCAGGTGGATTCGATGTTGACGAAGTTCGTCTTCGACGCCGGGTCCTTCGAACGCTTGATGTCGTGCGTGCCGTGGCAGTCGTGGCAGGTGGCCGCTGCGGTCTTGCCGTCCTTCACCGCTTTGCCGTGCGCCGTGGTTGTGTAGTGCTTGACCGCATCCTCGTGGCAATTGCTGCAGGCCGCCGGCTTGAGCTTCTCCGGATGCGGCAGCTTGTCGGCCGACACGTCGGCGTGGCAGTCGACGCACTTCAACTGCATCTCGCCGTGCACCGACTTGCCGAACACCGCCAGGTCGACGCCGATCGACTTGCCGCCGGCGCCCTTGGCCGAGGCATCGGCATGGCACATCATGCAGGCTTCGTTGGGGTCGGCCGGCGGCGCCTCTTTCTTTGGCGCGGCAGCCGTCTTGGCGCTTGTCGCGCTCGCCAGGCCGAAGGCCAGGACGAGGAACAGCGCGCGAAGCAGTGCGGCGGGTTTCATCGGGGCTCGTCAGTTGTGCCCAGGGGCGGCCGGGATTCGCGCGAGCTCTTGACCGCGCGCAACCGCCGGCGCTTGTCGCGATGGGCGATGCCGCGAAAATGACATGGGGCCCCGCCGATCAGGTTGACGTGGATCAACCGGCTCGGCGCGATGGACGGCTCATCGGCAAAGGCCTGCGCAGAGACAAGGTTGCCATGACATCAGCGCCACAATCCAACGCCGGCGTTACGCACACCGTAACAACAAAAAGGCCGGCGAATTGCCGGCCTCGTTCTTCTGGCGCGACGTTGTCGCCTAGAGCGTCATCACCCAGTCCATGACCGCCTTGATGTCGGCTTCGCTGGCGGCCGACTTCGGGTGCCCGCTGCCCGACGTGATCTTCTTCGTCGCCGCGGCGGCGTAGTCCTTGTTGGCCTTGTTCTTGGCGGCGATGTCCTTGAACGCCGAGCCCATTTTCTTCTTCTCGACGTCGTGGCACTTCATGCAGCCGGCGGCGTTGGCTTTGTCGGCCTGCGCGTGCGCGACACCACCGAGCATCAGGCTGGTCGCGGTCAGCGCGGCGATCACAAACGACTTCATCAGTAGTTCTCCTGTCAGGAAAGTTTGCACTTCGAAATGGCCCGGGCGGCCATTGCCGCTGCATGCCGGCGGTGAGCCAGACAAGCACGCAAGAAGCGAATTTACAGGAAGGCAGGCGCGAAAAGCCTGCGCGGCGTCAACATCCGAGCGTGCCGATCGGGCATCGGAGGCCCACGTTTTCCCCGATGCGACGGGCCCGCCGCCAGCCGCACGGTGACCAAGTGTTTCCATTGGCCGCCGGTGCAACGTGAGGTTACAAGAGCCTCCGGCGAGGCCGTCACCGCTCGGGTACCTTTGCGTCCTCGCCGCTTCCTGCGCAGGTCGCGGCGAGTGAAGACTCCGCAACAGGCGCCGTACCCTCCTCCCGGCGCCGCTTCCTCCCCGGGCTGCACCAAGCAGCCCGTTTTTTTGCCCCCGCGCGGCTGTCGCGTCCCGGCAACTCGGCGGCGACTTTCGTTTCGGTCTGTGACCGGCGGCTGGCGAAGCAATAGCGGGTTACATCTGCCGGCCCACGTGTCGGCGTGACGGGCGCACGATTGCATTGACGACTGGAAGTCAACCGGTCGAAGGCAGAAGGAGAACACCATGCAAGCGAAGAAGTCGATCCTTTCACTGGCCATCGTCAGCCTGTTTGCCGCTGCGGGAGCGGCGCTGGCCTACGGCCCCGGGCCGCAGGGCGGCGGCATGGGCATGGGCGGACCGCCGACCACCGCTGCCGAACACGCGGAGCGCATGCAGGCGCGGCTCGGCACCCTGAAGGAAGCGCTGAAGCTGCAACCGAACCAGATTGACGCCTGGAACGCCTATGAAGCGAAGGTGAAGTCCGAAGGGCAGGTGCGCTTCGAGATGCGCCAGGCGATGCACCAGCAGCAGGGTGATGCGCAGGCGATAGCCGACCAGCGCGTGGCGATGATGAAGCACAAGGCACAGGCGGCCGAGGAGATCAGCGGCCTGCGCAAGGCGTTGGTCGCAACGCTGACGCCCGAGCAGAAGGCGACGTTCGACCAGTATTCGATGGGGCCGCGCATGGGCAGTCGCGGGCCGGGCGCCGACGCCGGCAAGCCGGGTGGCATGGGCCCGGGCTACGGCCCGGGACCCGGCGGCGGGCGCGGACCCGGCTACGGACGCAGCTAAGGCAGGGATTCAGAACCGGTAAGACAGCGACACCCGGAAACTGCGCGGCTCGCCCGGATGGAAGTGGACGTCGTCCACTCCCTCGGCGGGCTCGCCGGCCAGACGTGATGTGTAGAAGTAGGTGATGTCGCTGGTCTTCGCGTCGAGGACGTTGAAGACGTCGAGACGCAGCCGCAGGCGTGGCAGGATCTCGTAGGCGATCTGCCCATCGACGACGGTCGACGCCTCGGCGCGAACGCTGTTGTCCTCGACCAGCGGGTAGGCGCCGATGTAGCGCAGGAACACGGCGCCGGACCACGGCCCGTAGCGGTCGACCGCGATGCCGGCCGAGACGACCGTCTCCGGCGCGCCGGGAACGTAGTCCCCCTCCGGCGCGCTTTCCGAGAAGCGCGCGTGATTCCAGGCGACGTCGAGGTCGACGAACATCCATGAGTACGGTCGCCAGCGGCTGTTCCACTCGATGCCGTAGCGGCGCGACGGTCGCCCGGCCTCGGTGGTGCCGGCGTCGCCGACGAACGCCAGTTCGCTATCGAGCGTCAGATACCAGAGGGCGAGCGACGACTGCGCGTTGGCGATCGCTTCGGTGCGCAGGCCGAGTTCGGCCCCCTTGCTGCGGACCAGAGGCGTCGCGGAATCGACCGCCTCGCCGGTCGCCGGATCGATCCTGATCGTCACCCCGCGCGCGTCGTTGCTGTGGAATCCGTAGCCGGCGTTGACGAACAGTTCGGTGCGCTGCCAGGGGCCGAAGATCACTGACAGCTTCGGCGAGGTGATGCCGGCCGATACGTCGCCGGAGTTCTCGGCCGTCGAACTGGTGACGTCGAATCGATAGCGGTCGTAGCGCAGGCCGGTCACCGACCTCAGCCAGTCGGTCCACTGCATCTCGTTGGCCGCGTAGATACCGCCGCTGCCCTGGACCACGTCGTCCTCACGCGTCGTCGACAGCCGCTCGCGCGCCCGTGTCGCATACAGGCCGACCGGGTCGATCCGGTCCTGCCGCAGCTCGAAGCCGACGCTGTTGCGCATCGTCCGCCCGCCCCACGAGTGGACACGCGACCACTCGCCGGTCCAGCCGTAGACATTGCGGCGGTCCGCCTGCTCGAACTGGTCGCCGTTGACCGGGTCGTCCAGGAAGAAGGTGAAGTTGGAGAACAGATTGAGGTCGTACCTGAACCAGTAGGCGGTGCTCGCCAGTTGCCCGCCGGCGAGCGACGCGCGGTAGTCAGCCGACAGGCTGTACCGCTTCGACGTGCCGCCGTCGGTCGCGTCGAGGGTGCCGAAGCGACCGATCAGGCCACTGTCGACGGCCCGCAATGGAACCTGGTCGGTCGAATTCCAGCGCCCGTCATAGGCCATCGCCGTCAGGCCGAGGCGGCCTTCGCCGACGGGAACGAAGTACCGCAACACCGCGTTGAGCTTCCGGTAGTCGTTCGGAACCTCCCACGGCCCATCGCTATGCATGTATTCGAGTCCGTAGGTGACGGTGCCCGGACCGGCTGCCGCCGATCCCGCCAGCAAGGCTCTCTGGTAGCCGTAGTCACCGGCAGTGCCGAGCGCGAGGCCCTCGCTCAACGCTTCCGAGTAGGACATGAACGCCGCGCCGGCCGAGCCGAAGTCGCCGATCTGCGCGTGATACGGACCCTTGTAGTAGCGCACGCCCGAGATCAGCTCGGGAATGACGAAGTTCAGGTCCGTGTAGCCCTGACCATGGGCGTGCGTGCGCAGGTTGACCGGCATGCCGGCCACCCAGGTGGCGAAGTCGGTGCCGTGGTCGAGATTGAAGCCGCGAAGGAAATACTGGTTGGCCTTGCCCACGCCGCTGTGCTGGGTGACCACGAGGCCCGGCACGTACTCGAGCAGGCTGCCCGGCCGCGGCAGCGGCCGGTGCTCGATCAGTTGCGGCGTGATGAAGCCCGCGCTGGCCGCATCCGAAGTGCCGACGCGGTTGTCATAGTGGCCGGTCACCTCGACCGGCGCCATCGTCTGCTGGCCGGCGACCAGCGCCGGTGCGGCGACCAGCGCAGCGGCGACGGCACGGCGCGCCACCCTGTACCCATGTTGCATTCCTTGCGTCATTGGTTCCCCCATCGATCGGTGCGTCGGCGTAAGAAATTCTGGTCTTTCTTCATAACTCACGGCAAAGAAGAATCACTGCGGAGTGAGCGCCGCCGACAGCGGGGCCTCGAGATGGCAGCGGCGCAGCAGTTCGACGTCGGCGAAAATCGCCGTCGGCGGGCCGTCGGCCTCGACGGTGCCCTCGCGCATCACCAGCACACGCGAGCAGACGTCGAGCACGAGGTCGAGGTCATGCGTGGCGATGATCTTGGTGTGCGAGAACGACCGCAGCAGTCCGATCAGCCGCCGCCGCGCCGCCGGGTCGAGCCCGGCCGACGGCTCGTCGAGCACCAGGATCGACGGCGACATCGCCAGCACGCCGGCGATCGCCACCGCACGCTTCTCGCCACCCGACAACCGGTAAGGCGCGCGCCCGGCGAGGTGGGCGGCGCCGACCGCCACCAGCGCGTCCCGCACCCTCGCCCGCACGTCCTCCAACGGCAGGCCCATGTTCAGCGGCCCGAAGGCGACGTCCTCTTCCACCGTCGGCATGAAAAGCTGATCGTCGGCGTCCTGGAACACGTAGCCGACCGTGCGGTGGATCTGCGCGCGCGTGCCGGCGGTGACCGGCAGCTCGCCGACCCGTACCTCGCCCGAGTGCGGCAGCAGCAACCCGTTGAAATGCAGCAGCAGCGTCGACTTGCCGGCGCCGTTGGCACCGACGATGCCGACCGCCTCGCCGTGGGTAAAGCGGCAACTCACGCCGCGCAGTGCCGGCGTGCCGTCCGGGTAGGCGAACGACAGCTCGCGCGCCTCGACGAGGTGGTGGCTCAAGGGGATACCCCCAACAGCAAGCGGCCGAGCGCCTGCGGCAGGTCGACCGCACGCGCCAGCACAAAGAAGGCGCACCAGCCGAGCACGAAGGCGGTGTCGCCCGACGACCAGCGCTGAGCGCGCAGAGTGCGCAGCTCGCCATCGAAGCCGCGCGCCACCATCGCCAGGTGGACCCGCTGCGCGCGTTCGAACGCGCGCAGCAGCAGATGGCCGGCGAGCGGCCCGTAGGCCGACAGCGCCAGCGCGCGCCCGCCCGAGCGAAGTTCGCGCGCGGTGGCCATCCGCGCCGCCTCGGCGCCGAGCACGAAGGCGTAGCGGAACAGGAACAGCAGCTGCGCGGTCAGCACCTGCGGCACGCCGAGCTGCGCCAGCGCCGCGCACAGCGCGTGCATGCCGGTGCCGGCGACCAGCACCAGCGAGGCGCCGACGGTCAGCGCAAAGCGCACCAGGATCGAGGCGAACGACACCCAGCCGCCCGCCACCGTGGCCTCGCCGAAGGCCAGCATCGGCGTGCGGTCGAGCAGCGGATTGAACATGCCGACCAGCACGGCGAAGGGTGCGGCCAGCAGCAGCTTGCGCACCAGCGGCGCCGCCGGCACGTCGCCGAGCACCGCCAGCACGACCGGGTAGGCGGCCAGCGGCAGCAGCGCGGCGACCGCATAGCGGTCGAAGGAAACGACGACGACGATGAACGCCAGCGTGGTGACGACCTTGGCGCGGGCGTCGAGCCGCGTCAACGGCGTGTCGCGCACGGCCAGCGCATCGAGCGAGCGCAGGTCGCGCAGCGCGGCGTCGATCCGGCTCATGCGGCGCAGGGCCCGGCGGCGAGGTGAGACTCAGCGACGCCAGCGCTTGAGCAGCAGCGCCAGCCCCCAGACCAGCGCCAGCGTCACCGCGCCGCCGACCACGCCGGCGAGCGACGTACCGCCGTCGATGTCCGGCCAGGCGGGCTCCTCGTTCGTCTCCGCTTCAGCGGCGTGCGCAGCCTTCGGCAGGCTGTAATCGGGCAGGAAGGAAAGCGCCTGCTGCACGCGGGCCAGCATGCCGTGCACGCCTGCCTCGGGTGCCGCGAGTTCGGCGCTACCGGCCGCCCGTTCGATCGACCATTCGAGCCCGTCGGGCTGCGTCGACGCAAACCAGGACAGCGCGCCGCCGGTGACGACAGCCGCCACCCCGAGCGCGGCCAGCAGCGGTTGCAGCGTTGCGCGCGATGACGGCGTGCCGCCGGGGGCGAGGAGATCGGGCCGCGCGCGCCGGATGAACAGCACGATCGCCACCGTGGCTAGCCCTTCGACGAGGCCGATGGCCAGGTGGATCGGCAGCATCAGCAGCAGGAAGGTCGAGAACGGCAGGCTGGAGACCCCGGAGGCGACGGTCTGCAGCACCACGCCGAGCGCGCCGAGTTGAAGGCCGACGACGGCCGCCACGACGGCACCGACCGCGACCCTGGACGGGGACGCACCGTCGCCGGCAATCGGCCGGTACAGCAGCGGATAGGCAACGAAGCAGGGAAGCACGCCGAGATTGAAGATGTTCGCGCCGAGTGCCAGCAGGCCGCCATCGGCGAAGAACAGCGCCTGCACCGTCAGCACGGAGGCGATGACGATCAGCGCCGCGTGCGGCCCGAGCAGGATCGACAGCAGCAGGCCGCCCCCGAGGTGGCCGCTGGAACCCGTCGCGGGAATCGCGAAATTGATCATCTGCGCGGCGAAGACGAACGCGCCGAGCACGCCCATCAGCGGCACCAGACGGTCGTCGCCCGCCACGCGCACGCGCCGCGCGCCGACAGCCAGCGCCGCGCCACTTGCCAGCCACATCGTCGCTCCGACAGTGGGGGACAGCAGCGCATCGGCCATGTGCATGGGGCTCTCCGTCGGACGATGGAAGTTGCCGTTGCCTGATCGCCGCGGGCAGCGATCGCCTCGATCACGCCCGCGGCCAAGCCTCAGGCGGGTCGAGGTATGAAATATGGCAAAAAGATCATACCGAGGACTTGAGCGAACGCAATGGCGGGGCATTGCGCTCAGGCGGGACGGGCAGCGTCGCGGTGCGGGCGCGGCCGGCACCCGGTCGGCTCAGTGCGAGTGATCGTCGTGCACTGCCCGATCGTGGTCGGGATGGTCGTGGTCGTGCGCGTGCCGGCCGGCGTGCAGATCGTTGGCGCCGTGCCGGTGCTCGCCGTCGCGGGCGCCGTGACCGTGCTCATGCGCGTGCGAATGCGCATGCTCGTGTGCGTGGACATGCGTATGCGGGTGCGAATGGTGCAGGTCGCCGTGCCAGTGCCAGTGCTCGTGGCCGTGCTCGTGCGCGTGCGCGTGCTGATGAAGATGGTCGTGCGCGTGGCCGGCGGCGTCGACGGCCTTGTCGTGCGGCATAGCGGGCTCCGGATGGCGAAGGTCGAGGACACAACGTAACCTGCGCCGGCGACGCTCGGCAAGGGGTTCTTACCGCTGCCGCCTAACGTGTGAAGCTGGCAGTCCTCAGCGCTGCGGCCGGACGTGCACGTGCGCGTGGCCGTGCCCGTGCGAATGGGACGGGCCGAGGTCGACCATGACGATGTTCAGTTTGCCGTGCCGGACGCCGCGCTCGGCACTGATGGCGTCGGCAAAGCGGCGTACTTCGCGCACCGGGCCCTTGAGGATCGCGCTCTCGATGCAGTGGTCGTGGTCGAGGTGGGCGTGCATGGTCGACACGACCAGGTCGTGGTGCGCGTGCTGGATGCTCATCAGCCGCTCGGCCAACTCGCGCTCGTGGTGGTTGTAGACATAGGACAGGTTGCCGACACAGTGGCCGTCGCCGTCGCGCGACTCGCGCAAGCGATCCAGATGCGAGCGCAGCAGGTCGCGCACCGCCTCCGAGCGGTTCTCGTAGCCGCGCTCGGCGATCAGTGCGTCGAACTCGCGGGCAAGGTCCTCGGATAGCGAGATCGTGAAGCGTTCCATGCCGTTCTCCGTCGAAGCATGGCGGCAGGCTACACCGCCGCCTTGCGCCGGTGCAGCGCCAGGTGCAGCGGCGTCCAGGCGTGCGGCACCTTGCCGACGAAGTGCGCCCGCGCGTAGTGGTAGCTGGGGTCGAAGCCGTAGAAGTTGCGCCGCATGTGCGCCAGTTCGTCGTCGCGATAGGCGGCGAGCGGCCGCTGCGCCTCGTCCGCCGCCCGCCGCGCTTGCTTGGCGGCGAGCACGGCACCGAAGTCGGCGGCTTCGGCAAGGGCGCGCGCCTGCTCGATCGCCTTCATCAGGAAGGCATCGCGTCCGCGGTCGATCACCCGATCGACGAGGCCGAGGTCGGCCGCCTGTCCGGTGCCGACCGGCAGCCGGTTCTCCATCACCGCGCGCGGTTCGCCGCGCCTCACCCGCCGCGGCAGCGTGTAGGTCCAGTACTCGGAACCGTACAGGTTGCCCATGTTCTTGTAGTGCGGGTTGAGGATCACGCCGGCGCGCGCCCACACGAGGTCGCCGGCAAAGGCGAGGAAGCAGCCTCCGGCGCCGGCGTTGCCCTGCAGCGCCGCCACCGTGACGCGGTCGGTCGTTTCGAGCACCGCGCGGCACACGTCGTCGATGGCATTGATGTTGCGCCACGACTCGTCGGCCGGACTCGCCGCCGCCTCGATGACGTTCAGATGGATGCCGTTGCTGAAGAACTCCGGCCCGCCGGCGAGCAGCAGCACGCGCGTCGGCCGCGCCATTGCAGCGCGATAGGCGGCGAGCAGTTCCTCGCACTGCGCCGCGCTCATCGCGCCGTTGTAGAAGGGGAAGTGCAGCACGCCGACCGGACCGTGCTCGTCGTAGCTGATCTCGGTGAAGCCGTCCACCGGCGGCAGGCGCCGCCAATCCTCGGGGAAGGCGAGCGCCACCGGCAGCTTCAGCGCACCATCGATGTCGGCCCGCCTGCAGTGGCCGATCCACACCGCGCCGTCGCGGGTCGCGCGCAGCACGGCGCGGCCGCTGCGCGCGACAGCAGTGCCGGGCGCGGCCCCGAAGGGCAGCAGCGCAGCGTGCGCGTCATAGAGAAAACAGGGCACGTCGAACAGCGCGTCGAGCACACCGGGCACGCCATCGGCGGCGGCGATCTTGCGTAGCACCGTGGTGGTGTCGTCGTTGTGCCAGTCGATGCGGCGCGCTTCCTGCCGCAGCAGCGGCCGCGCGCGGCCGCGCATGCCGGGCTCTCCAGCGGCCAGCCGCTGCGGCGTGAAGGTGCCGGAGGCAAAGCGCTCGATGGCGGCCAGCACGGCGCGCACCGCGGCCTCGGTCACCTCGCCGCGATACAGGCTCGACTTGGTCGCGGCGCGCATCGGGAAGGTCTCCGCCGCCCACACCGGCCCGGCGTCCATCTCGGCCTCGGCCTGCAGCACGGTGACGCCCCATTCGGTTTCGCCCTCCTGGATCGCCCAGTCGATTGCACTGGGCCCGCGGTCGCCGACGATGCCGGGATGCACGATCAGGCACACGTTCCTGCGCCAGACGCTCTCGGGGATCGCCCGCTTGAGGAAAGGCGCGACGATCAGGTCCGGGCGAAACAGCGCCACCGCTTCCTCGGTCACCGAGTCGGCGATGTCGAACTCGACCGACACCTCGTGCTCGCGCGTGGTCAGCTCGACGTACAGCCGCTGCGTCAGGCTGTTGAAGCTGCGGGCCAGGAAGAGGATGCGCATCGTTTCGATGCCGCCGCCCGCGGCAGCGTGGCCCTAACAGATGCGCGGCAACTGCTCGCCGGTCAGCCAGTCGACGACGCGGCGGCCGCCGAAACGCGTCGCCATCTGCACGAAGTGGTGTGGGTCCTCGGTCACGGTGCCGATCAGCGCGGCATCGGCGCCCAGCGGATGCGCACGCATGGCGGCCAGCACCGCCTCGGCATCTTCCGCCGCGACGATCGCGACGAGCTTGCCTTCGTTGGCGACGTACAGCGGATCCAGCCCCAGGAACTCGCAAGCGGCCTCGACCTGCGGCCGCACCGGGATTGCGCCTTCCTCGATCAGCATGCCGACGCCGCTCTGGCCGGCGATCTCGTTCAGCGTGGTGGCCAGCCCGCCGCGGGTCGGATCGCGCAGCACGTGGATGCCACGGCCTGCATCGCCCCGCATCGCCTCGCGCACGGGATCGAGCATTGCCGCCACCAGGCCGTGCAGCGCCGCGGTGTCGGACTGCAGGTCGGCGCCGAAGGCAAGCGACTCGCGGGTCGACATGATCGTCATGCCGTGGTCGCCGATGAAGCCGGACAGCAGGATCGCGTCGCCCGGTCGCGCGCGTTCGCCGCCGATCACGAAGGCCTCGTCGACCACGCCGACACCGGTGGTGGTGATGAACACGCCGTCGCCCTTGCCCTGCTCGACCACCTTGGTGTCGCCGGTGACGATCGCCACGTTCGCGTCGCGCGCCGCGCGCGCCATCGAATCGACGATGCGCTTGAGACTGTCGAGCGGGAACCCTTCCTCGAGGATGAAGCTCGCCGCGAGATAGACGGGCACCGCGCCGGCCATCGCCACGTCGTTGACCGTGCCGTGCACCGACAGGCAGCCGATGTCGCCGCCGGGGAAGAACAGCGGCGTGATGACGTGGCTGTCGGTGGCCATCACTACCCGGCCGGGCGGCAGCACCACGCGGGCCATGTCGTTGCCCTGCGCCAGCCATTCGTTGTCGAAGGCTGCGGCGAACAGCTGCTCGATCAGTTGCTTCATCGCCCGCCCGCCGCCGCCGTGCGTCATGTCGATCCGGCCGTGCTTCAGATCGAGCGGACGCACGTAGCCGGGCTTGATCGGCGCGTTCATCTGCTGCTCAGGCGGCCTGCACCGCGATCTCGCGGAAGCGGCCGTAGGTGTAGTGCGCGGCGCAGGCTCCTTCGCTGGAGACCATGCACGAGCCGATCGGATTCTCCGGCGTGCAGACGGTGCCGAAGATCCGGCAGTCGCGCGGATGCTTGACGCCGCGCAGGATGGCGCCGCACTCGCAGGCCTTGTTGTCAGGCACCTTGCGCGTTTCGAGGGCGAACTTCTTCTCGGCGTCGAAGGCGGCGTAGGCCTCGCGGATGGCGAGTGCGCTGTACGGCACGTCGCCCAAGCCGCGCCACTCGAAGGATCGCCGCAGTTCGAACACTTCAGACACGAGCGCCTGCGCCTTCAAATTGCCGTCGCGAGTCACCGCGCGGGTGAATTCGTTTTCCACTTCCGCGCGGCCGTCGTTGACCTGGCGCACCAGCATCAGGATCGCCTGCATCACGTCGAGCGGCTCGAAGCCAGCGATCACGACCGGCTTGGCGTATTCCTGCGCGAAATGCTCGTACGGCCGGCTGCCGATCACCGTGCTGACGTGCGCCGGGCCGATGAAGCCGTCGAGCGGCACCGTGCCGAGCGAACGCACCTCGGGCGACTCGAGGATGCTGGTGATCGCCGACGGCGTCAGCACGTGGTTGCACACCACGCTGAAGTTCGCGATGCCCTCGGCGGCCGCCTGCTTGATCACCAGCGCGGTGGGCGGCGTGGTGGTTTCGAAGCCGATGGCGAAGAACACCACTTGTTGCTCCGGCTGACGGCGCGCCAGATCGAGCGCGTCGGCCGCCGAGTAGACCATCGCGATCTTCGCGCCGCGCGCCTTGGCCTTCAGCAGCGACAGTCCGTCGGAGGCCGGCACGCGCAGGCAGTCGCCATAAGTGGCCAGGGTCACTTTGTGCTCGAGCGCCAGCCTGATCGCCAGGTCGACGCGGCCGATCGGCAGCACGCACACCGGGCAGCCGGGGCCATGGATCAGCTTCACCTGCGGCGGCAGCAGGTCGGTGACCCCGTAGCGAGATATGGCGTGCGTGTGCCCTCCGCAGAACTCCATGAACTGGTAGCGGCGGTCCGGCCTGACCTCGCGCGCAATCTGCGCCGCAATGCCGCGTGCCAGTTCGCCGTCACGGAACTCGTCGATGTATTTCACTGCGGAGCCGCTCCCGCCTCGGCGAACAGAGCGAGCGTCCGCTCCGCCTCGGCCGGGTCGAGCTTGGTCAGCGCATAGCCGACGTGCAGGATGACGTAGTCACCCACGGCAACGTCCTCGACCAAGGCCAGCGAGATCTCCTTGCGGATGCCGCCGAGATCGACGATGGCGGCATCGCCGCCGCGAAGTTCAACCACACGGACCGGAACGGCCAGGCACATCGTCAATCCTCCATCAGCCTGCGCTGCGCGACCCAGGCCTGGCCGAGCGAGATGCCGCCGTCGTTCGGCGGCGCCTGCATGGCCGTGAGCACCTTCAGCCCGCGCGCACGCAGCAGCGCGCAAAGCTGCGCGCCGAGCACGCGGTTCAGCAGGCAGCCGCCGCCGAGCGCCACGGTGGTGATTCGCTCGCGGCGTGCTGCCAGCGCGATCCATTCGGTCAGCGCCGCGGCCAGCGTCGAGTGGAATAGCGCCGCGCCGGCAACGGCGTCGCGCTCGTCGGCGAGGTGCTGCAGCAGTGGCAGCAGATCGAGCACGCCGCCATCGAGCCGCCACAGGCCGCCTTCGAGGACGGCGCCGCGATGGCGCGCGGCGAGCGCTTCGAGTTGCATCGCTGCCTGCCCCTCGTAGTTCATCACTGTGCTGACCCCCAGCAATCCGGCGGCGGCATCGAACCAGCGCCCGGCGCTGCTCGTCCGTGGGCAGTTCAGGTCGCGGGCCAGCATTTCGGCCACGGCCGCGGCCCCATGCTGGGAAGCGAAGCGGGTGGCGATCTCGTCGCCCCAGCCGCACTGGTGCAGGACCGCGGCCGCCATCCGCCACGGCTCGCGCGCGGCGCGGTCGCCGCCGGGCAGCGGCAGTTCGCGCAGGTGGCCGAGGCGGGTGTAGCTGCCGCCGTCGATACGCAGCAGCTCGCCACCCCAGGCCTCGTCGTTCTCGCCGAGGCCGACGCCATCGAGCGCCACACCGAGCACTGGCGTCTCGAGCCGATGCTCGGCCGCAACGGCGGCGATGTGCGCGTGGTGATGCTGCACGCCGATGGCAGGCACGCCGAGCTCGTCGGCCAACCGCAGGGCAAGCTGCGTGCTGAAGAAATCGGGATGCAGGTCGTGCGCGATCGCCGCGGGGCGGATCGCCAGCACGCACTGCAGATGCGCCACCGCCTCGTCCAGCGCATTCCGGCTGGCGGCGTTGTCCAGGTCGCCGATGTGCGGCGACAGGAATGCCTGCGCGCCGCGCGTCAGGCACGCGGTGTTCTTCAGGTAGGCGCCGGTCGCCAGCACCGAGGGGCCGCTGCGCGCGAGTTCGATCGGCGCCGGCGTATAGCCCCGGGCGCGGCGGACGAAGCTCAGTGAGTGGCTTGCAGACACGGGGCCCGGACGGACGACGCTGTCGTCGCAGCGCACGAGGATGTCGCGGTCGTGCAGCACGAAGGCATCGGCAATTGCCCCGAGCCGTTCGATCGCCTCGTCGTTGCCGATCACCAGAGGTTCACCGCCGGGGTTGGCGCTGGTCGCGACCAGCGCCAGCGGCTGCGCCTCGGCGAGCCAGCCCGTGCCCCGCGGCCGGCCAGCGGCCTCGTGGAACAGAAGGTACTGGATCGGCGTGACCGGCAGCATCAGGCCGATCTCGGCAAGGCCCGGTGCCACGCCGGGCAGCGCCGCATCGCAGTCGTCGGTCTTTGGCAGCAGCACGATCGGCCGCTCGACCGATTCGAGCAATGCCACTGCGGCGGCATCGACGCGGGCGAAACGCCGCGCCGAGGCGCCGCTGGAAACCATCACCGCGAACGGTTTCTCGTCGCGGTGCTTGCGCGCGCGCAGGCGGGCCACCGCCTCGCCATTGCGCGCATCGCAGACCAGGTGAAAGCCGCCGAGTCCCTTGACTGCGACGATCTCGCCGTCGGCGATGCGCGCCAGCGCCTCGGCAATCACGTCCTCAGTGGCGAGCGGCCTGCCTGTCGCGTCAACCAGCGATAGCCTGGGCCCGCACACCGGGCAGGCGTTCGGCTGCGCATGGAAGCGGCGGTCGCGCGGATCCTCGTATTCACGCCGGCAGGCGGGGCACAGCGCGAAGCGCGCCATGCTGGTCATCGGCCGGTCGTACGGCAGGCCGGCAGTGATCGTGAAGCGCGGGCCGCAGTGCGTACAGTTGATGAAAGGGTAGCGCCAGCGGCGATCCGCGGGCTCGAACAGCTCGGTCAGGCAGGCGCTGCAGGTCGCCGCGTCAGGCGTGATGCCGGTCGTCACCGGCCCGGCGGCGCTGGCTTCGATCGAAAACCCGGAAGCAATCGACAGGCGCTCGCCCGGCAGCGTCTCGACGCTGTCGATGCGCGCCAGCACCGGCGCCTCGGCGGCGAGCCGGCGGCCGAAATGCGCGAGCTGCGCCGAACTGCCGGCCAGCGCGATCAATACGCCTTCGCCGTCGTTGCGCACCCAGCCGTCCAGGCCGAGGTCGGTCGCCAGCCGGAAGACGAACGGGCGAAAACCCACACCCTGCACGCGCCCGCGCACGCGCAGCGCCTGCCGGTTCCGTCCGCTGACGACGATGCTATCCATCTCTGCTGTCAGCGCTGTTGCGCGACCTGTGCTTCGAGTTCGGCGATCCGCCGGCGCAGCGCAGCGACTGTCTGCTGGTGCCGCTCGCGGGCGCGCGCGGCTCCGGCCCGTACCCAGTCGAGCCAGGCCGTCATGCCGGTGCCGGCGGTGGCCGAGACCTGCAGCACCTCGATGCCCGGCCGCACGCGGCGCGCGTACTCGATCGCCCGCTTGACGTCGAAGTTCACGTGCGGCAGGAGGTCGACCTTGTTCAGCAGCAGCGCCGAGCTGGCGGCGAACATGTCCGGGTACTTCAGCGGCTTGTCCTCGCCTTCGGTGACGGACAGCACGACCACCTTGTGCGCCTCGCCGAGGTCGAACGCCGACGGGCAGACCAGGTTGCCGACGTTCTCGATGAACAGCACCGACTCATCGGCCGGCGCAAGCTGCGCCAGTGCCCGCTCGATCTGCGCCGCGTCGAGGTGGCAGCCCTTGCCGGTGTTGACCTGGATCGCGCGCGCGCCAGTGGCGCGGATGCGGTCGGCGTCGAACGAGGTCTGCTGGTCGCCTTCGATCACCGCCAGCGGCACCTCGGCTCCCAGCGCGCGGATCGTCTCGACCAGCAGCGTGGTCTTGCCGGCGCCGGGGCTGGAGACGAGATTCAGCGCGAAGATGCCCGCGTCCTCGAAGCGGCGCCGGTTGCGCGAGGCGATCTCGTTGTTGGCGCCGAGGATGTCGCGCTCGATTCTGACCATCTGCGCCGGCGTCAGCCCCGATGCATGCGAGTGGGCAGGACCGTCGCCGTGATGGTGCTCGTGCGCGTGTTCGTGCTCCGGCCCGTGTACGTGGTCGTGCGCATGCGCGTGGCGCGTGCCGTCCGCATGGACGTGCTCGTGTTCGTGCAGGTGCTCGTGGCCGTGGTGATGATGCTCGGGATGCGCGTGATCATGGTTCTCATCGCCATGACCGTGCGCGTGCGGATGCGAATGCATCGTGCCGTCAGCGTGCACGTGCGTGTGCTCGTGTTCGCCTTCGATCTTGGTCTGGCCGCTGCCGCAGCCGCAGGTCGTGCACATGTCTACATCCTCAGGCCAGTTCGAGTTCCTTCACGCGCATCTGGTCGCCGCCGGTGACCTGCAGCTGCCAGCTGCCGCACTCGGGGCAGGGGTCGCCTCGCTCGGCGATGGCGACGTTGCGCGAGCACTGCATGCACCAGGCGCTGCCGGGCACCTGGACGATGTCGAGCGCCGCGGTCTCGGCCACCGAGCCGCGCTTGACCACTTCGAAGGCGAAGCGCAATGCCTCGCACTCGACCGCCGCCAGCGCGCCGATCTCCAGCCGCACCGTGCGCACGGTGCATGGTTGATGGGCGCCGGCGGCGTCCTGCACCACGCCGAGCACGCCTTCGGCGAGCGACATCTCATGCATGGTCGACTTCCAGCTGGTAGGCAACGCAAGGGTCGAGCGACTGCAGCAGCCACTCCGTGCGCCGCTTCAGTTCGGCGGCGCTCATCTCGTGCACGCCAGGCGTGGCCGCGGCCAGCGCGCCTTGCGGGTGGAAGTTCCATTCGGTCGGCGCGACGATGCGATAGCGGCGGATCTTCTCGCCGTCCAGGTCGATCTGGTGCAGCAGCAGCCCGCGCGCGGTCTCGACCCAGCCTAGCCCGCGCCCGGCGCCGAGTTGCAGGTTGCCGGCCAGCGGCGCGGCCGGCGGATCGCCGCAGGCGATCCGCGCCAGCTCCGACAGGCGCGCGGCGAAGCGCACCAGCGTCGAGCGACCAAAGGAATCGCTCAACGCCGCCACCAGCGGCTGCCAGGCGAGCCGGGCGATGGCGCCGGTCTCGGCCGGCCGACCGTCGAAAGTCGGCAGCCGCTCGAAATCCGCGTCGGCATCGAGCGCGGCGACGATCTGCTCCGCGGTCTCGTCGTCGAAGCGCGGCAGCAGCGGCACGTCGCTTGCGCCGTGCCGCGGGCCGTCGCGCTGCACCTGGCCGAGGAAACGCGCGGCCGAGGTGGCGCCGCGGGCGATCCAGATTTCGAAGTCAGGGACGTGCTCGCGTTCGTACCACTGGCGCGCGTCCGCGCAGAGCACGTCGCGTTCGACGATCACCCGCAGCAGTTCGCGGTCGTCGTGCGCCAGCGCCGAGCGGGCGGCAGCCAGCGTGGTCGCGTCGGCAGCGCCACCCGCCGCGCGCGCCCAGTCGATCAGCGCGCGCCACAGGTACTCCTGCGCCATCTCGGCCTCGACGCGCCGCACCTGCGCCGCGTCGACGGCCGCGGGCGCGCCGCGCGCGGCGGCCAGCGCCAGTTCGGCCGCGATGTGCTGCGACTTGCCGCAGATCGAGAACAACTGCGGCACCAGGGCGACCGCCTCGGCGGCAGGCTTGCCCGCCAGCAGGCGGCTGGCCAGCTGCGGTCGCGTCGACTCGATCCGGGCCTGCTGCACGCGGCCGTCGTGCACCCGGATCGTCACCTTCAGTTCACCTGCCAGGTCGGGCGTGGCCATCATCGCTCCGCGCCTGATGTTGCCCCTGAGGACTGCCAGCGGCCGCGCAGGAAATCACGTTTGCTCGCCGACTCCGGTGCCGCACGGTCGTCGGCAACCGCCGGCAGCTTCGCTGCGGTTGCAGCGTCGAACAGCGCGGAGAGGCAGGCCTCGGCGGTCTGCCGGGCGGTGTCGTGATCGGCAAACTCGAACACCGGCGAGAACAGCGAGCAGGAGAGATGGTCGCCGACCTCGCCCTCGTTGCCAGCGAGGAAGCTCAGCACGCCGGCGGGGAAGGCGAACGACGCGTATTCGCCGGTGCGCACGGTGGGCCAGCTCGCGGCCACTCCGTCGCCGTCGGCCACGCCGTCGCCGGGTAGCAGCAGCAGGTTCATGAACCACGGCGTGACCAGCACACCGAGCCAGAGACCATGCCAACGGCGCAGGCCCACCAGCTCGACGCGCAAGGCCTCGTTGAGGAACGGCAGGCCGACCATCCTCTCGCGCCGCACACGCTCGAACGTCGCCTGCACGCGCGCGGCGAGCGCCGTCGCGTGGGCATCGGCGCGGGCGGGCTCAGTCATCGCCCAGCGGCAGGAATCCGCTCTTCTCGGTGGCGCAGTTCGGGCAGGTCCAGTGCGGCGGCAGATCGGCAAACGCCGTGCCGGGTGCAATCTGCCAGACGGGGTCGCCAACCGCCGGGTCGTACACATACCAGCAGACCTTGCATTCGAGCCGCGCGCTCGCGTCGGTGCTCATCGGCCGCCGCGCCTCAGGCCGAGCCGCTTTCGCCCATCCAGTCGAGCAGCTCTCGCAGGCGCTCGCGGCTGTCGGCGAGATCGTCGGCGGCTGCCATCGCCACCTCGGGCACCTCGACCACCTCGAACGTGTTTAGGATCAGCGTCTGCATACTGTTGAAGTACTGCACCCGCCACAGGTTGCGCAGCGTCGTCGAGCTGATGCGGCAGTTGCCGAAGCCGCGCGACAGGATCGCCACCGGCCCCACCGGCGCGGCCTGCTCGAGCACCACCTGGTCCTCGGGGGTCAGCGGCAGCAGCGTCAGGTTGATCACGTGCGGCGCCTGGCCGGGCCGGAAGTGCAGCACCTGCTCGCGGATCTCGGTGAGCAGCGCCGGCGAGTTCATCGCCCCGCGCGGCACTTCGAACGGTGCCAGGTGCGTCGTGGCGGCGCGCTGCGCGCGCTCGAGCGCCACCGGCGGCACCGGGCAGGCGAGCAGCCAGTCGTGCTCCACTGCACCGTCGGGACGCAGGTGCAGTTCGCGCCAGACGCCGGCGAACATCGTTTCCTGGATGCGGATCTCAGCGCTGTCGCCGTTGCGCGTGGCGATGCGCACGGAGACCTCGCCCTCGCCGAGCGAGTCGTTCAGCACTCGCAGCACGTTGCCCGGCATCGACGACAGTTCGGTGCGCGGCGTGCCGCCGTCCTCCATCTGCTCGACGAAGCGCGTCAGCAGCCGACGGGCCGCGGCAACGCTCGCTGCGTCGGCATCCTCGGGCACCTGCGGCATCGAGAAGGTCTGCACGTCGCGCGGGAAGGCCAGGTAGCTGAAGCCCTCGCCCTCGTCGGGCTGCGATCCGGGACCAAACACGTCGGGCGCAGGGCGCACGGGAATCGGGAACTCTTTCATCGATTTCTTCTCGCAACGGGATCGGTTCGGCAATCAGTGGCAGCTGCGGCCGGCAGCTTCGCCTTCGGCAGTGACGGCAATGCCCACCGTCGGCGGGCGCGTCGGTTCGGATTCGAGCAAGCGCGAAATCTCCTCGACGTAGACCTGCCAGTCGCGCAGGCCGTCGACGGCGCCGACGTAGCGGCCGCCCTTCAGCAGCACCAGCGCCGGCCAGCGGCGGAATCCGTAGCGCGGCGCCAGCGCCCGCGCCGCCGCCGGCAGCAGCACGCCGGTGCGGAAGCGGCCGGCCATCGCCTGCGCCAGTTCGGGCACGATCACCGCGAGGTCGAGCGTCTCGCGATACAGGACCGGGTCTTCGGTGAACACCAGCAAGGCCGCCCCCGGCTCATCGGCCCAGGCGTCGAAGTCGCCGGGTTCGAGCACGGTCGCAGCGCATTGACCGACAAGACGCTCGATCAGCGGATGCATCGCACGCGGGGCAGCGACGGTGGCAGCGGCTTCGACACTCATCGGCTTGGCTCCTCAGTTGGATCGCAGGTGTTCGGGCAGCTGCGGCGTGCGGTCGACGAGGTCGGCGAACAGCGCATCGAGCGCCTGGTTCCGCGGCTCGGCTGCGCCGCCGTCGGCGTCCAGCGCAATGGCAAGCGCCGACAGCGCATCGAGGATCTGCCGCGCCTCGGCCTCGTCGAGCACGCGCCGGGCCGCGCCGTGAAAGGCGAGCACCCAGGTGCCCGGCGGCTGCGGACCGACGATCAGCATGTCGAGCGTGTGGCGCTCGACCGCACCGTCCGCCGCCTCGCTGACCGCGACCGCGACCATGCCGTCGACGCTTTCGATCCGCATGGGCACGCCGATGCACATCAGCGTGACTCCAGTTCGTGGCGCCGGTTCAGGAAGCGCGCGTCGCCGACGCGGCAGGCCTCGGTCTCGGCCGGGCGGCCGGATTCGTAGGCCGGCAGCGCCAGCGCCTCGGCATTGAGGCGCTCGGGCGCGGCGCCGCTGCGCGGCTGCGCCGCAAACCCCCAGCCGGCCAGTTCGAGCGCCGCCAGTTCGACGGCGAGCGGCAGCCGCTGCCGGACGCATTCGCTCAGGCTGCCGCCGAAATCGGCCAGCCGCTCCGGCTGCACGCCGATCAGCGTCAGCTTCGGCGGAAAGCGCCCCTGCAGGTCGGCGATCGCCAGCAGTTCCTGGAAGCTCTGCTGGTGCAGGCTCATCTTGGCGCCCGCCCAGGCGGGGACATCGCGGTCGCGCATCACGCGCAGGCTGCCCGGCTCCAGCCCGAAGTCGATCGCATCGAAGACAAGCACCGCGCCGTGGCTCACCACCGGCTCCAGCAAATTCATGCCCTGCGTGCCGCCGTCGAGCAGTTCGACCGTGGCGGGAAGCGCGTAGGTGGCGTGAAACGCCTCCACCGCCCGGACGCCGAAGCCCTCGTCGGCCCACAGGACGTTGCCGATTCCCAGCACCAGCGCGCCCCCCAGGGGGCACTCGATCCTGCCGCTATCCGCCATGGTGTTACGTGATCCGTAACAAAGAGAGAATGGGCGGACCTTAAGCGCCGGCGCGTATCGCGCGTTGACCTGAGTCAAGACGAAACTTGACTCCAGTACCCGTCCGGGGGTCTTTGACGGCGGATGCCGCGCCGCGGGTGTCCGCGCCGTTCGGGTCGTGGCCCGTGGCGCTTCCTGCCCCTTGTCGGCGGGAAGGCGTTTCAGCGGCTCAGAGCTTCAACCGCCTGGCGGCCTCGTGCAGGTCCCAGTCGCACTGCAGCTGCATCCAGAACGTCGCCTCGTTGCCGAAGTAACGCGCCAGCCGCACGGCAGTGTCGGCGGTGATGCCGCGGTGGCCGCGGATCAGCTCATTGACCCGCCGGCGCGAGATGCCGAGCGATGTTGCCAGCGCCTGCTGGGTGATGCCCAGCGGCTTGAGGAAGCGCGTGTCGAGGAAGTAACCCGGATGCACCGGGGCCCGCCGGGTCGCCAGCCGGGGAGCGCGCGGCGTGCGCGGCGGTCCTGCTGCCGCAGGTCCGCGCGCCGCCGTCTTGGTGCGCGCCATGCTCGCCATCATCGAAGGTCAGGGCTTCTGGACCCGCCAGCCGTTGACCATCGTGCTGATGATCGTCTCCTTGGTAAACACGTCCTGGCGCACGACCATGTACATGTGCGCCAACGAGAAGATGATCAGGTACCACATGCCGAGCCGGTGGTAGGTGTGCAGCTGCTGGCTGTCGCCGATGAGCGGCTGCAGCCACGAGGTGAAGAACCTGAACTGCCAGCTGCCCATGCCGGCGCCTTCGCCGTACAGCGCGAAGCCCGACAGGATCATCCACACCGTGCCCAGCAGGTACATGAAGAACATCGCCACCGCAGCCAGCGGGTTGTGCCCCTCGTAGCTGCCGGGCTCCTTCTTGATGTACAGGTAGAAGAGCACGTCGTTGATCAGTCCCTTCCAGAACTTCCCGGTGAACAGCGAGAACGGCACGAAGAAGATCTCGCGCGCGTACTTGTTGCCGACGATCGCCCAGTACACCCGCAGCACGAAGAACACCGCGAAGATGTAGCCGGCGGCGAAGTGCAGGAAGCGGATGTAGCCGAACCAGAAGGTGTCATAGGCCTCGCCGCCCACCGCGGGCGGCGGCACGCCGATCAGGAACCCGGTGGCGATGAGGACGAACATCGCGAACATCATCACCCAGTGCCACAGGCGCACCGGCGCTTCCCAGACGTAGACGGCGTGCGGCGTTGAGCCGGCCGGCTTCGTGACTGCTGCCATTGCGGCCTCCCCTTGTCAGCGCACCGTCACGCGCGTGATTTCCTCACCCTCGGGCGAGATCACATGCGTGGCGCAGGCCAGGCACGGATCGAAGCTGTGGATCGTGCGAATGATCTCCAGCGGCTCGTCCGGCTTCGCCATCTTGGTGTTCATCAGCGACGCCTCGTAGGCGCCGATCTGGTTCTGCGGATCGCGCGGCCCGGCGTTCCAGGTGGTCGGCACGATGCACTGGTAGTTGTCGATCTTGGTGTTCCTGATCCTGATCCAGTGCCCGAGCGCACCGCGCGGGGCCTCGCAATAGCCGGCGCCGCGCGCGTCGGCCGGCCAGGTCCTTGGCTCCCACATCTCGACGTTGGCGGTAGAGAGGTTGCCGGCCTTGATGTTGGCCATCAGCTTGTCGAAGAAGTACTTCATCTTGTGCGCGGCCCACGATGCCTCGAGCCCGCGCGCCGCCGTGCGGCCGAGGGTGGAGAACAGCGCCGTGAGCGGCACGTCGAGTTTCTTCAGCACCATGTCGACCGGCTCCTTGAACTCCGGGATGCCCATCGCGTAGTAGGTGACGTAGCGCGCCAGCGGGCCGACTTCGCACGGCTGGCCCTTGAAGCGGGGCGACTTGACCCACGAGTACTTGGCGCTCTCGTCGACGTTGTCGATCGCGGTCTTGGTGCCCTTGGTGTTCTTGCCGAGCACGAAGTTCGGCTCGGTGACGCCGTCGAACGGGTGCAGGCCCTTGCTCTCGTCGGGGTACTTGTACCAGCTGTGCGTCACGTATTCCTGGATCAGGTTCGGGTCCCTCAGGTCGACCGGGTGGATCTCCTTCAGGTTGCCGCCGAGGATCGCGCCGCGCGGCATCAGCAGGCTCTTGTTCGAGTCGTCGTTGGCGATGTCCGGGAACTCGCCGTAGCACAGCAGGTTCTTGCTCGAGATGCCGCCGCCGATCGCGCCCCAGTCCTTGTAGAAGGAGGCGATTGCCAGCAGGTCGGGGATGTAGACGTTGTCGATGAAGGCGATGGTGTCGTCAATGATCTTCGCCACCATGTTCAGGCGTTCCATGTTGATCCCGCCGACGGCGCCGACGCCGTCGACGTTGATCGACGCCGGCACGCCGCCGACCAGCCAGTTCGGGTGCGGGTTCTTGCCGCCGAAGATGGTCTGGATCTTGACGATCTCCTTCTGGAAGTCGAGCGCCTCCAGATAGTGGCCGACCGCCATCAGGTTGGCCTCGGGCGGCAGCTTGTACGCCGGGTGGCCCCAGTAGCCGTTCTTGAAGGGCCCCAGCTGGCCGCTTTCGACGAACTTCTTCAGCCGCCCCTGCAGGTCGCGGTAGTAGCCGGGCGAGGACATCGGCCAGCTGCTGATCGCCTGCGCCAGTTCCGAGGTCTTCTTGACGTCGGCCGCCAGCGCGCTGACCACGTCGACCCAGTCGAGCGCGTGCAGGTGGTAGAAGTGCACCAGATGGTCGTGCGCGTAGAGCGTCGAGTGCATCAGGTTGCGGATGATGTTGGCGTTGTCGGGGATCTTGATCTTCAGCGCGTCCTCGACGCAGCGCACCGAGGCCAGCGCGTGCACGCCGGTGCACACACCGCAGATCCGCTCGACGAAGGCCCACGCGTCGCGCGGGTCACGGCCCTTGAGGATCACCTCGAGGCCGCGCCACATGGTGCCGGTGGATACCGCGTTGCGGATCACGTTGTCCTTGTCGAGGTTGACCTCGATGCGCAGATGGCCCTCGATGCGGGTGATCGGGTCGACCACCACGCGCCTGCCGGAGTTGTCGAGCTTGAAGCCCTGGGTTTCGATGACTGACATGGCTTGTTTCCTCCGACTCGCTTAGGCCTTGGGTTTGTTGGTGGCGGCACGCTGGATCGCCCCCACCGCCGCGTGCGCGACGATCGCCGCGCCGACCACCCCGGCAGCCACCGCGCCGACCCGGTCGGCGTTGAATTCGACGCCGAAGTCCTTGATGTTGGTGAGACGGTCGTAGAACGACCCGCGGTCCCAGAAATCGTCCTCCGAGCAGCCAATGCAGCCGTGGCCGGAGCCGATCGGGAAGCTCACGCCTTCGTTCCAGCGTGTGGTCGAGCAGGCGTTGTAGGTCGTCGGGCCCTTGCAGCCCATCTTGTACAGGCAGTAGCCGGCCCGCGCCCCGGCATCGTCCCACTGCTCGACGAACTGGCCGGCGTCGAAGTGCGGCCGCCGGTAGCACTTGTCGTGGATCCGCTGGCTGTAGAACATCACCGGCCGGCCTTGCCGGTCGAGCTGCGGAATGCGGTCGAAGGCGGCGACGAAGGTCACCACGGCGGACATCACCTCGGCGATCGGCGGGCAGCCCGGCACCTTGATGATCGGCTTGCCGGTGATCACCTTGTCGATCGGCACCGCTGTCGTCGGGTTGGGCTTGGCCGCCTGCACGCAGCCCCAGCTGGCGCAGGAGCCCCAGGCAATCACCGCCTTGGCGTCCTTGGCCACATGCTTGACCTTCTCGACGAAAGGCCGGCCGCCCGGCAGGCAGAACATGCCGTCGTTGCCCAGCGGCGGGTTGCCTTCGACGGCCAGGATGTAGTTGCCCTTGTACTTGGTGATCGTGTCTTCCAGCGCCGCCTCGGCCTGGTGCCCGGCGGCGGCCATGATCGTGTCGTTGTAGTCGAGCGAGATCATCGACAGGACGATGTCCTTGGCCAGCGGGTGCGCGGAGCGGATGAACGACTCGGTGCAGCAGGTGCACTCCAGCCCGTGCAGCCACACCACGGGCAGGCGCGGCTTGGCCTGCAGCGCCTTGGCCATTTCCTGCGCCTGAGCGGGAGTCAGCCCGAGCGATGCCGCGGTCAGGCTGCAGAACTTGAGGAAGCTGCGCCGTGTGATGCCTTGCCGCCGCAGGAGGTCGTAGAAGGTCTCGATCATTGCCGTCTCCGGAGGGTCCGAGAGACCGGCAAGCAGGCACATCACTGACGCTCCGCGCCGGCCGCCGGTACTTCCGCGCAAATGTGCGCCGGTGGGCTGGCCGGGTGGTTGACGGTCATCAAGAAGCGTGGAGGCAGCCGTCAATAGGTAACGGGATTAGTTACACGCAGATGCGCCGCCAATACCGCAGCAAAACGCTCGACAAAGGCGTGCGGTCCATGGCTGCCGGCAGGCGCTGGGGCGCCAGCACCCCTGGCGGCCGCACGCCGGAGTCAGACGAAGCGGCCGAGCCTGACCTGGGTGTTGCCCGGCCGCAGGTGCTTGAGCGACGGCATCACCAGCACGGTGCGGTCGCAAGGCGCGCGCCAGACGATCCTCTCGCCGGTGGCGGGATCGGTGTCCTCGGCAATCGGCGTTCCCTGCTTCTCGACCACGCCGAGCCCCTCGATCGGCACCAGGAAGCGGAAGCCCATCGATCTTGCGACCACCGCCTCGGTAACCCGCACCAGCCGCTGCTCGGGCGGCGTCGGCAGCCACAACCGCGTCTGCGCCCACGGGGCGTCGACCGCGCCGGTGGCGCGCAGGAAGCGGACCAGGGTATCGACGGCAACGTCGGCCGCCTCCTTCACCCAGTGCTGGCCGCATTCGATCAGCACCGCCCGCTTCGGACTGGCCGGGTCGCCGAAACCGCCGCGCTCGATCATGCGCAGCCCGGCCGGGTGGCCGGTGTCGAGCAGCAGGTCGGCCGGCACGCCGATCTCGCGCGCGAACGACGCGTTCTTGTCCACCGTGCCGCAGACCATGATCGGCCGGCCGGGCTCGTGCATCGAGTGCAGGTCGAGAACGAAGTCAGCAGCATCGACGAACGGCCGTAACGCCCTCGCCCGCCGCAGTTCGATCGAGTCGCGCGGACCGAACAGCGCGTCATCGGCCCAGACGCGGTTGTAGTCCTCGTCGATGTAGCGCGAGGCATCGGGATCGTCGAAGTCGAAGCGCCCGTAGGCTTCGACATTGGCGAAGGCAAGCGTCAGTTTGCCGCGCACGGGTCGCACGCGCTCGCGAAACAGCCAGTCCAGCGCGATCGCGCCGCAGAACTCGTTGCCGTGCGTCAGCGCCTGCACCATCACGTTCGGGCCCGCTCGGCCGGAGTCGAGCACGTGCACGTAGTCGACGCCGGTGTTGCCGGCGCGGTACGGCGTGATGTCCGGCGGCGAAAGGTCGATTGGAAAGTGTTCAGTCATGGCGCGACTCGGAGCCGATGTAATCGCTGATCGCCGCGACGAGGCGCGTCAGGTTGGCCTGAAGCCGCGCGAAGCCCCCGTGCTTGTTCCGCGATGCCTCGTCCATATACAGCTTCTTGTTGATCTCCACCTGCAGGCTGTGCCGGCGTTCGCGCGGGTCCGAATAGGCCTTGACCAGTTCGACCCCCTTGTACGGATCGTTGACCGCGACGTTGTAGCCCATCGCCACGAGCGTGGCGCGGACGAACTCGGTGAAGGCCGGGTCGCAGGTGGTGCCGTCGCGGTCGCCGAGCACGAACTCCGCACGCGGCTCGCCCTCGCCGCCCTCGCCTTGCTTGCCGCCCACCGCCGGCATCGAGTGGCAGTTGATGTGATAGACGACGCCGAAGCGGCCGTAGCACTCGTCGAGCATCCGGCGCAGCCGCGAGTGGTAGGGCGCGTGGCAGCGCTCGATCCGCGCCACCACCTCGTCCACGGCCAGCTTGCGCGAATAGATCGGCCGGCCGTCGTCGAGCGTGCGCCAGACGAGCGCCTTGCCGATGCGGCTCTTCCCGCTCGGCACGTGTTCGTGCGGCCAGCGCCCGCCCGCGATCAGTTCGAGGTCGATGTCGCCGCGGTGCCGGTTCGGGTCCAGGTAGGTGCGCGGAAACAGCGCCGCCAGCAGCGGCACGCCGAGTTCGGTGGCGGGCAGGTAAAGCTCGTCGACGAAGCAGTCCTCGCCCTCGCGCAGGTCGAACTCGGTCACGGCCGCGTCGAAGTCGGCCGGGAACTCCCGGCCCGAGTGCGGCGAGTCGAGCACCAGCGGCACCGCGGCCGCGGCGGGGCCATGCTGGACAAAGGACCTCGATGTCATCGCGAAAACCCGCCAACCTCGCCTGTTCAGTCGTTCAGGTGGCACGCCGACCAGCGCCCGGGCGCGATCTCGCGCAACGCGGGTGCCTCGGCCGAGCAGCGCGCCATCGCCTGCGGGCAGCGCGGGTGGAAGTGGCAGCCGGGCGGCGGCGCCAGCGGCGACGGGATCTCGCCCTTGATCGGCACGAAGGTGCGGCGCTTGCGGTCGATGCGCGGCACCTCGGCCAGCAGCGCCTTCGTGTACGGATGATTGGGCGAGGCGAACAGCGCCGCGGTCGGCGCGATCTCGACCACCCGGCCCAGGTACATCACCACCACCCGGTTCGACAGGTGGCGCACCACGCCAAGGTCGTGGCTGATGAACAGATACGTGAGCCCCAACTGCTCGCGCAGGTCCATGAACAGGTTCAGCACCTGCGCCTGGATCGACACGTCGAGTGCGGCCACCGCCTCGTCGCAGATCAGGAACTCGGGCTTGACGGCGAGTGCGCGGGCGATGCCGATGCGCGCCCGCTGGCCGCCGGAGAACTGGTGCGGATAGCGTCGCGCGTAGCTGGCATCCAGCCCGACGCGCTTGAGCAGATCGGCGACGTAGTCGGCGACCTGCGCCTTGGGCACGAGGCCGTGCACGCGCGGCGCCTCACCGACGATCTCGGCGATGCGCATGCGCGGGTTCAGCGAGGCGAACGGATCCTGGAAGATCATCTGGATCGGCGGCTGCCTGCCGCCACCGGCAAACACGCTGACGCCGCGATAAAGCACCTCGCCTTCGGTAGGCCGGTGCAGCCCGCAGCCGAGCCGGCCCAGCGTGCTCTTGCCGCAGCCGGACTCGCCCACCAGGCCGACCACTTCGCCCTGCGCCACCGCAAAGCTCACATGATCGACCGCGTGCACCGTGTGCTCGGTGACTTGCGCGCCGAGCCTCTTCGCCAGCCGTTCGACCGCGTCGAGCCGCTTGACGAAGCGCTTGGATACCGCGCGGAACTCGAGCAGGGCTTCGGTCATGCGCAGCTTCTCGCTCACGCCACGTTCGCCGTGACGGCGAGCGGAAAATGGCAACGCACCCGACGCGCGCCGAGCGCCGCGAGTTCGGGCATCTGGCCGCAGCGTTCGGCGGCGTATTTGCAGCGTTCGCGGAAGGCGCAGCCGGGCGCGAGCTTCAGCAGCGATGGCGTCATCCCGGGGATCTGGTTCAGGCGACGAGCCCCGACGTTGTTCGCCGGCACCGAATCGAGCAGTCCGCGCGTGTATGGATGCGCCGGAGCGCCGAGCACCTCGTCCACAGCGCCTTCCTCGACGATGCGGCCGGCGTACATCACCGCGACACGGTCGGCGAGCCCGGCGATCACCGCCAGGTCGTGGGTGATCCAGATCAGCGCCGAGCCGACTTCGCGCACCAGCTTCTGCATCTCGTACAGGATCTGCCCCTGCACGGTAACGTCGAGCGCGGTGGTCGGCTCATCGGCAATGATGAGATCGGGGTTGTGCAGCAGCGCGATGGCGATCGCCACCCGCTGCCGCATGCCGCCGGAGAACTGGTGCGGGTACTGGGCCAGACGCTCCTGTGGCGAGGCGATGCCGACCCGGCCGAGCGCGTCGAGCGCGCGATCGCGAGCCGCCTGCCGCGACACCTGCTCGTGCGCCAGCACGGTCTCGACCATCTGCGTCTCGACCGACAGCACCGGGTTGAGCGTCATCATCGGGTCCTGGAAGATCATCGCGATGCGCTTGCCGCGCAGCGCGCGCAGCCGCTGCTCCGGCGCGCCCACCAGTTCCTGGCCGTCGAACCTGACGCTGCCGCCGGCGATGCGCCCCGGCGGATCGATGAGACCCAAGATCGAGAAGCCGGTCACCGACTTGCCCGATCCCGACTCGCCCACCAGCCCCAGGATCTGCCCGCGGTCGAGCCCGAACGACACCCCCTGCACCGCGCGCAGCACGCCGTCGCGGGTGGCGAACTCCGTCTGCAGGTTGTCGACTTCCAGCAGCACCTAACTTCCCTTCACTTGGCCAGCCGCGGATTCAGCACGTCGCGCAGCTGGTCGCCGACGAGGTTGATCGACAGGATGGTGACCAGCAGCGCCACGCCCGGATAGACGCTGATCCAGTACTTGCCGGACAGCAGGTACTCGTAGCCGTTGGCGATCAGCAGCCCGAGCGACGGCTCGGTGGTCGGCAGGCCGAGGCCGAGGAAGGAGAGCGTGGCTTCGAGCGCGATCGCATGCGCGACCTGCACCGTGCCGACCACGATCAGCGGCGGCAGTGCGTTGGGCAGCAGGTGCCGCAGCACGATGCGCGCACTGGACAGGCCGAGCCCGCGTGCCGCCTCGATGTATTCCTTGCTGCGCTCCACCAGTGCCGCGCTGCGTGCCGTCCGGGCGTAGTAGGCCCACTGCACCGCGACCAGCGCGATGATGATCTTGTCCACGCCCTTGCCCAGCACGGCCAGCAGGATCAGCGCGACCAGGATCGCAGGAAAGCCGAGCTGGATGTCGACGATGCGCATCAGCACCTGTTCGAAACGCCCGCCGAGGTAGGCGGCCAGCACGCCGAGCACCGCGCCCAGCGTGAGCGCGATCACGCCGCTCACCACGCCGACATACAACGAAACGCGCAGGCCGTAGAAGATCGCGCTCACCATATCGCGGCCCTGGCCGTCGGTGCCCAGCGCGTAGACCATCTCGCCGCCGGCGGCCTTCTCGCCCGGCGGCAGGCGCGCGTCCATCAAGTCGAGCTTGCCGAGGTCGTATGGGTTCTGCGGCGAGATGAACGGCGCGAGCAGCGCGATCGCGATCACGCCGACCAGCATCGCCAGCCCGAGCAGCGCCAGCCGGCTCTCGGCGAACTGCGACCAGAAGCGTCGCAGGGGGGTCTCGGCGGCGGGCGGCGCGACGGCATTCATCGGTCGTCGCCCCGGCGAAGGCCGGTGCCCAAGGTCACGGCGACTGGATCCCGGTCTTCGCTGCGCGAAACCGGGATGACGCGGCTGTTCCCGCACGCCGCGCGGCCGGGCCGCTTGCTTGCGGACATCCGCGTCACTTCTGCTCCGCCAGTCGCACCCTCGGGTCGAGCGCCGAGTACAGCAGGTCGACCGCCAGGTTGATCAGGATGAACATGAACACGATCATCATCAGGTAGGCGACGACGACGGGCCGGTCGAGCTGGAAGATCGAATCGATGACGAGCTTGCCCATGCCCGGCCACGCGAAGATGGTCTCGGTCACCACCGCGAACGCGATCACCGAGCCCAGTTCGAGGCCGATCACGGTGACGAGCGGGATCAGGATGTTCTTGAACAGGTGCACGCCGATCACGCGCCTGCGGGCGAGGCCCTTGGCGCGCGCGAACTTGATGTAGTCGAGCAGGCTCTGCTCGCGCACCTGCGCGCGCGTGAGCCGGATGATCAGCGACAGCTTGAACAGCGCCAGGTTGATCGACGGCAGCAGCGCGTACTTCAGGCCTTCCCAGTGCAGGATCGACAGCTTCATGCCGAGGAAGTCGACCGTCGGCCCGCGGCCGGTCGACGGCAGCCAGCCGAGCTGCACTGCGAACACCAGGATCAGCAGCAGGCCGACCCAGAAAGTGGGCAGCGAGAAGCCGACGATCGAGCCCGCCATGATCGTCCTCGCCAGCCACGAATCGGGCTTGAGCCCCGCATACATGCCCAGCGGCACGCCGATCGCGACCGCGATCACCATCGCCAGCAAAGCCAGTTCCATCGTGGCCGGCATCCGCTCGAGGATGACGTCCATCGCCGGGCGGCCGAACACGAAGCTCGTACCCAGTTCGCCGGTGACTGCGCCCTTCAGGAACACCCAGTACTGCTCGACAATCGGCTTGTCCAGGCCGAGTGCTGCGGCCGCACGCGCGCGTTCGACCTCGTCGGCCACCGGATTGACCAGGATGTCGACCGGATTGCCGATCACGTACAGCCCGAAGAACACGAGCAGCGACGTGATGAACAGCACCAGTAGCGTCTGCAGCAGACGGCGGAGGACGAAGACCGTCATTGGATGTCGTTGCGCGTGTCCGCGACCCTTCGGGTCGCACGTGCACGCGCAACGGAAACCTCAGAGCGCGCCGCTTGAGGCAGCTCGGCGCGGCGCGCTGCGCAAGAGCCACGAGCGGGCCCGCAGGGCGGGTCCGCCACACCGCGACTGCTGTCGATCACGTTGACGACCCGGGGCCGAGTTCGGCTATTTCCCCGGCCGCACCTCGAAGGCGTAGGTGTACTGGTCGGCGCGGCCGGTGTACTGCAGGCCCTTGCGCAAGCCCCAGCTCGATACCTCGTAGTGCAGCGGGACGATCGCCTGCAGTTCGCCGAGCGCCTTGTCGCTGGCGGCAGCGAGCATCAGGTTGCGCTTGGTGTCGTCGATGTTGGTCATCGCCGACAGGATCAGCGCGTCGACGCCGGCATCCGAGAAGCGGCCCCGGTTGGCCTGGCCCATGCCGGTCTGCGTGTTGAAGCTGCCGATCAGTGCGCGCAGCGGCGAACTGGTCTCGCCGGTCTCCGCGCCCCAGCCGGCCAGGAAGAAGCTGAACTCCAGCTTGCCGGCGCGCGAGAAGAACACGTTCGACGGCATCGCCTCCAGCTTGGTGTCGATGCCGGCGCGGGTGAGCATGCCAGCGATCGCCTGCGCCGCCTTCTCGTCATTGATATAGCGGTTGTTCGGCGACTGCAGCGTCACCGCGAAGCCGTTCGGGTAGCCCGCCTCGGCCAGCAGCTTGCGGGCCGCGTCGAGGTCCTGCTTGGGCGGCGGCAGCCGCTTGCTGGTGCCCGGAAAGAAGTCGGGCAGCAGCTGGCCGGCGGGCTGCGCCTGGCCTTCCATGATGCGGCTGACGATCGCATTGCGGTCGAGCGCCAGCGACACCGCCTTGCGCACGCGCACGTCCTTGAATGGATTCCTGTCCAGCGGCTTGCCGTCCTTGCCGGTAACGAACGGCGTCACGGCGCGGTCGCTGTCCATGTGCAGGTAAATGAGCCGGTTGCTGACCGACGAGGACACCGTGACTCGCGCATCCTTCTCCAGCCGCGCGATGTCCGCGGTGGGGACGGCCTCGATCATCTGCACGTCGCCGGCCAGCAGGGCCGCCACGCGCGCCGGCGCGTTGGTGATCATCCGCATGCGCACGGTCTTCCAGTGCGGCTTGGCGCCCCAGTAGGCGTCGTTGCGCTCGAGCACCACGCGGTCGCCCGCCACGTACTCCTTGAACTTGTACGGGCCGGTGCCGATCATCGCCTTGCCCGAATTGAACTCCTCGGACTTGACCGTCGGGGCGAGTTTGGCCGGCACGATGCGCACCGCCACCATGTCGTTCGGCAGCAGCGGGTGCGGCCGCTCGGTGACGATGCGCACGGTGTGCTTGTCGGGCGCGCTGATGTCCTTGATCGGCCGCGTGTAGGTGGCGAAGGACGCCGGGCTGTTAGGCACGGTCGGCACGCGCTTGATGCTGGCGATCACGTCCTCGGCGGTGAACTCGGTGCCGTCGTGCCACTTGACGCCCTTGCGCAGCTTGAACTCCCAGGTCGTGTCGTTGGTCGTCTTCCACGACTCGGCCAGCAGCGGCTTGAGCGCCTCCTTCGCATCCTTGCCGACCAGCTTCTCGAACACGTGGTCGGCCACGTTGTTGTTCGGCGTCAGGTTGTGGAAGTGCGGGTCGAGCGAAGTGACGGGCGTGGACAGGCCGATCACCAGCTCCTGCGCGGAGGCGCTAGCGGTGACGGCGGCGAGCGCGAACGCCGCCGCACGAGCGAATCGGAACAGCATGGAACTTCCTCCTAGCTTGTCAGGTGCGCCGGCAAGCATAGATGAATGAGGAGCAGGCCAGTGATCCGTCGACCACGGCCGATGCCGCGACTCCCCGCCGCGGGCTCTTCGGGGCACGGCACGGTCGCCAGAGCCTGCCGTCGCGAGGAATCTACTTCGCCAGCACCGGCCCGAAATCGCCGAACGACGAGAACAGTGCCGAAAAGGGCGGCCGAACGCCCTGCGCCGCCTTGGCGATCGCTCCCTTGTCACCGCTGGCCAGGGCGGCGCGCAGGTCGGCGAGCGAGCGGTCGACCTTGCCGTAGTGCGCCTCCACGTCAGCCTGCTTCGCCGGCGTCAACCCGAACTCGGGTTCGATCGGCTGCGCCCGCGCGGCCTGCCACGACTGCTCGGCCGCCGGCAGTTCCTTGCGGATCGAGGCGACCAGCTCGTCGGTCATCGTCGCCGCATCCTTGCCCTTGCCGGCGAGGTAGATCGACTCCATCGAGTCGTGGTAACGGGTCAGTCCGTCGAGGTAGTACGGCATCTTCATTCGCGTGCACGATTCAAGCAGCGTCGCGCGCACGCCCTCGAGCTGGTCGTGCGCCGCCGGCAGGTCCTTGCCCTCGGCGACGATGCGGTCGGCGCGGCCGATGTAGTCATCGACGTCCTTGATGGTCTCGGCCCACCTCGGGTCGCCGGTGGCGGCGCCGGCGTAGCGGCCCTTGAAGGTCCGCCACTGCGCATTCAGCGCATTCATCGCCCGTGCCGCAACCTGGGCGTCGGGGCGGTTGGTGACCACCAGCGCCGGGATGTAGGCGCGGTCGAACGCGATCATGTCGGCGCGCAACGCGGCCGGCGCCTGCGCCACGGCGGCGCCGGCGGCACAGGCAAGCAGCAGACAAGCCAGGATCCGTTTCATCGCCCCATCCTCCTGAAGCAAACGATGGCGGCAGTATCGGCACAGACGTTCGCGGGGGGCTTGCGGCCGGTCAAGCCGGGCGGCATCGGGATACCCCGACGGGTAACCGGAGGTGACAGCCGCCGTGCGCCGGCGGCGTCTAGCGCAGCTCGACGCCGGCGACCAGCGTCAGCACGCCGAGCAGGATGAAGAGCAGCGCGGCGATCCAGCGCATCCACTTCATGTTGACCTTCTGCGCCAGCGCCTCACCGAGCCACACCGCCGGCGCATTCGCAACGAGCATGCCGAGCGTCGTTCCCATCACCACCGCGGCCAGCGAGTCGAAGCGCGCGGCGAGTGCCACCGTGGCCAGCTGCGTCTTGTCGCCCATTTCGACGAGGAAGAACGCCACCAGCGTGGTCAGGAAAGCGCTTCGTCCGGTGTATTCGCGATCGCCGTCCAGCGTGTCGGGCTTCAGCGCCCACAGGCCGAAAGCGAAGAACGACAGGGCGATGATCCACTTCAGCGTCGCCGGCGACACCAGCGTCGCCAGCCAGGCGCCGACCCAGCCGGCCAGGAAGTGGTTGGCCAGGGTGGCGATGAAAATGCCGGCGATGATCGGCCACGGCCGCTTCAGCTTCGCTGCCAGGACGAACGACAGCAGCTGCGTCTTGTCGCCCATCTCGGCGAGCGCCACCAGCGCGGTGGAGACAAGCAGTGCTTCCAAGGCGGGGCTTCGCTAGATCTCGATCTGCGAGCCGAGTTCGACCACGCGGTTGGCGGGGATGCGGAAGAAGTCCTTGGCGCTGGCGGCATTGCGCGTCATCCAGGCGAACAGGTGCTCGCGCCACAGCGCCATGCCAGGGGCGGGCGTCGGGATCACTGTATCGCGGCCAAGGATGAAGGTGGTCTCCATCATCTCGAACGGCATCCCGGCGCGGCCGCACAATTCAAGCGCCCGTGGGATGTCGGGTTGCTGCATGAAACCGTAGCGCAGCAGCACGCGGTAGAAATTCTTGCCCAGGTCCTTGATCTCGACGCAGTCGGCGTCGGCGATGAACGGCACGTCCTCCACCTTCACGGTCAGGAAGACCACCCGCTCGTGCAGCACCTTGTTGTGCTTGAGGTTGTGCAGCAGCGCCCCGGGGGTGATGTCGCGGTCGCCGGTGAGGAATACCGCCGTTCCCGCCACGCGCGGAATGTCGTCGGTCATCATGCCGATGAAGGCATCGCGGCCAATCGCCTTTTCCTTCTTGCGCGCGATCAGCAGCTGGCGCCCGCGGCGCCACGTCGTCAGCACCGCAAACAAGGCGAGTGCGATGAGCAAAGGCAGCCAGCCGCCGGCGAAGAACTTCAGCGTGTTGGCGGCGAAGAAAGTCATGTCGATCGCCAGCAGCACGGCGACGATCACCGCTGCCAGCGGCCGCGGCCAGTGCCACAAGAGCACCATCACCGCGCCGACCAGCACCGTGTCGACCATCATCGCCCCGGTCACCGCCATGCCGTAGGCGGCGGCCAGCCCGGAGGAGGAGCGGAACTCCAGCACCAGAAACACCACGCCGATGAGCAGCAGCCAGTTCACCGTCGAGATGTAGATCTGCCCTCCCTCGCGCGCCGACGTGTGCGTGATCCGCATGCGCGGCAGCAGCCCGAGCTGGATCGCCTGCTGCGTGAGCGAGAACGCGCCGGAGATCACCGCCTGCGAGGCGATCACCGTCGCGCAGGTGGCCAGCACGACCAGCGGCGCCAGGAACCACTCCGGCGCCAGCAGGTAGAACGGGTTCTCGGCCGCCTCCGGCCGGCGCAGCAGCAGCGCGCCCTGACCGAAATAGTTGAGCAGCAGCGCCGGCCAGACCACGGAGACCCAGGCGACGCGGATCGGCCCGCGCCCGAAGTGGCCCATGTCGGCGTACAGCGCCTCGGTGCCGGTCACGGCGAGCACCACCGCGCCGAGCGCGATGAACGAGATCAGCGGGTGGTCGGCAAAAAAGCGATAGGCGTAGTTCGGATGCACGGCCGCCAGTACGCCGGGCGTTTCGGCGATGCTGACAACGCCGAGCACACCGAGGGTGACGAACCACAGCAGAGTGATCGGCCCGAAGAACACGCCGACCTTTCCGGTTCCGTGGGCCTGGATAAGGAAAAGCCCGATCAGCACGGTGAGCGAGACCGGCACGACGAACGGATGCAGCTGCGGCGCGATCACTTCCAGGCCCTCGGCCGCCGACAGCACCGAGATGGCCGGCGTAATCACCGCGTCGCCGTAGAAGAGCGTCGCCCCGAACACGCCGAGCAGGCCGAGCACGTAGCGCAGCCGCCTGTTCTCGCGGGTGAGCCGCACCACCAGCGCCAGCAGGGCGAGGATGCCGCCCTCGCCGTGGTTGTCGGCGCGCATGATCAGCGTCACGTACTTCGAGGTGACGATGACCACCAGCGTCCAGAAGACCAGCGACAGGGCGCCGAAGACATTGGCCTCCGTCAGCGGCATCCCGTGCGCCGAACCAAATACTTCCTTCAGCGCGTACAGGGGGCTGGTGCCGATGTCGCCGAAGACGACGCCGATGGCGCCGAGCACGAGCAGGGGAAACCGGGAGCGCTCTGCCTGCGGGTCGGTATGTGCAGTCGCCGTCGACATTCGTGTACTGCCCTCGGAGCCGAAATTCGCCGGAAGACGGCAGGACTGTACGCCGTCGACTGACGGTACGCTTGGGTCGCAATATCAAACCAAGGCGCCGCGTCGCATCCGCCCGACACAATGACCGAGCCACGTCCAGATCGTGTTTCCGCGGTCCCAGAAGCGGCGCCCGCGACGGCCCTCGTCTTCGGCGCCAGCGGCTACATCGGCACCAACCTCGTGCCGCGGCTGGTGCGGGAAGGCTGGCGCGTGCGCGCCGCGGCGCGCAACCCGAAGGTGCTGCAGGCGCGCTGCGACGACCCGACGTGGCGCTCTGTCGACCTCGTCGCCGGCGACGCGCTGCAGCCGGAGACACTCGCGACCGCGCTTGCCGGCGTCGACATCGCCTATTACCTGGTGCACTCGATGGCGGCCGGACGCGACTTCGGCCAGCTCGACCTGCAGGCCGCCGAGAACTTCGCGCGCGCTGCCGCCGCGGCCGGCGTCAGGCGCATCGTTTACCTCGGCGGCCTCGTGCCGAAAGGCGCCGACTCCGAGCACCTCGTCTCGCGCAAGGAAACCGGCGACAAGCTGCGCGAAGGCGCGGTGCCGGTCATCGAGCTGCGCGCCGGCATCATCGTCGGGCCTGGTTCAGCCGCCTACGAGGTGATGCGCGACCTCGTCTACCACCTGCCGGTGATGGTGACGCCGCGCTGGGTGCGCTCGAAGTCGAGCCCCATCGCGCTGGCCAACCTGCTCGAATACCTGGTGCGCGTGGCGATGCTGCCGCAGGCCGAAGGTGGCATCTTCGACGCCGGCGGGCCGCAGTACATGAGCTACGCGGAGATGATGCGCGCCTTCGGCGAGGTGATCGGCAGCAAGCCGCGACTCATCGCCGTGCCGGTGCTGACGCCGAAGCTTTCCAGCTACTGGCTGGCGCTGGTCACCACCGTGCCGGCCAGCATCGCGCGCGCGCTGATCGGCGGGCTGAAGCACGACATTCCGGCCGATGACGCGAGGCTGCGCGCACTGGTACCGCAGCAGTTGCTGACCTTCAAGGATGCAGTCGCCGCCGCGCTTGCAGCCGAGAAGGCGCACAAGGTGGCCGCGCGCTGGACCGAAGGTGCGCTGATGTTCCGCGGCGGCCGCCACGATTACGCCTTCTATGCCAAGCGCGCCGCGGGCAGCGCCGTGGCGCGGGCCACGCCCGCAGCGATCTGGAACATCGTCACCCGGCTGGGCGGCGACGTCGGCTACTACTACGCCGCGCCGCTGTGGAAGATCCGCGCCTGGATCGACTGGCTGGCCGGCGGGCCGGGGCTCACCAAGGGTCGGCGGCATCCGAGCGACCTGCGCATCGGCGACACCATCGACTACTGGACGGTGATGGCGCTGGAACCAGAGCGCCGCTTGACACTCGACTTCGGCATGCGCGCGCCGGGTGCTGGCGTGATTGAGTTCGAGATCGAACCGGTCGACGCCGAGCACACGCGCGTCACCGTCACCGCTTACTGGCACCCGCAGGGCGTATGGGGGCTGCTGTACTGGTACGCGCTGGTGCCGGCGCACCTGTTCATCTTCAAGGGCATGACGCGGGAGATCGCGCGGCGGGCGGAGCGGGCTGGCGAGCACCAACGCCCGGCTCAAGGCAGCTGAGCGCGCAGCCACTCGCCGACATAGCCGGCAACCTCCTCCCAGCCCGGCTCGCCCACCAGGAAATGCGCGTGCCGTTCGAATTCCCTGAAGGTCGACACAGCGCCATATTTCCGGGCGACCTGGCGGACCGCCCAGGCGGGCGTGATGCGGTCCTGCGAGCCGGCAACGACCAGCACCGGACAAGTCACTTTCGCCTCATCGACCCGCGAGCCGCCGCTTGCATCGAAGAACCAGTAACCGATCTCGAACACGGCCCGGCCGGAGTCGTAAACGAGCCTGTCGTAGATCTCGCGCCGTTCCTCTTCCGTCAGCAGGTGCAACATCGAATAGGTCGCCTCGCCGAACGTCGGCCGCACCGGCCTGCGCCAGAACGCCCACGTCGTCTGGATCGACCAGAAGCTGTGGATCACCGACGGGGCGACGGCAAAGATGCCGGCGGGAGCGGCGGGAGCCAGGAGGACGATCGCCTTGGCCAGACCGCGCGCAGCAAGCATCTGCGCCAGCAGGCCGCCCATCGAGTGCCCCATCAGGATCGGCTTCGTGCGCAGTTGTCTCAGTTCGTCCTCGACAGCCGCTGCATAGTCGAGCAGCCCGGTGGTTCCCAGGCGCGGATCGGGAACGCCGCGCGGGTCCATGTCGTGATACGGCAATGTGGTCGCAACGCAGCGGTAGCCCTGTCGTTCGAGCACCGAGCGGTAGTTCGCCCAGTACCATGGCCCGCCCCACATGCCGTGGATCATGAAGATCGTCTCAGCCATCGGCGTCGATGAAAATCGCTGCATTGGCCGGCGTCACGCGGCTGCGGCCGCATTGAGCGGCGACGGACCGCCGCCCTCTCAGCCCGCGCCCATCAGCGCCAGCAGCACGCCCCCGGCGACGACGCTCGCCACCTGGCCGGCGGCATTGGCGCCCATCGCGTGCATCAGCACGAAATTCTCGAAGTCCTCTTCCTGCGCCACGCGCTGCACGACGCGCGCGGCCATCGGGAAGGCGCTGATGCCGGCGGCGCCGATCAGCGGGTTGAAGCGGCCGCCGCTGGCGGCGTTCAGCAGCTTGCCGAACAGCACGCCCGCCACCGCATCGAGCGCGAAGGCGACGATGCCGAGCAGCAGGATCGCCAGCGTCGAGACCTTGAGGAACTCGGCTCCCACCATCGTCGAGCCGATCGCGAGCCCCAGGAACAGCGTCACCACGTTGGCGATCTCCTCGGAGGAGGCCTTGGTCAGCCGCTCGACCACGCCGGACTCCTTCATCAGGTTGCCGAGCATCAGCATGCCGATCAGCGGCGTGGCGAACGGAACCAGCGTGCCGACAACGATCGTCACCACGATCGGGAACAGGATCCGCGTACGCCGGCTGATCTTGCGCTTCGAGTACGGCATGCGGATCTGCCGCTCCTTGCGCGTGGTCAGCAGCCGCATGATCGGCGGCAGGATGATCGGCACCAGCGACATGTAGCTGTAGGCGGCCACCGTGATCGGCGCCAGCAGATGCGGCGCCAGGATGCCGCTGACGTAGATCGACGTCGGCCCGTCGATGGCACCGATGATGCCGATCGAGGCCGCCTCCTCGCGCGAGAAGCCGAGCAGGAGGGCGGCCAGCAGTGTCATGAAGATGCCGAACTGCCCGGCCGCGCCGAGCAGCACCATTCGCGGGTTCTCCAGCAGCGGGCCGAAGTCGGTCAGCGCGCCGATGCCGATGAAGATGAGCAGCGGAAACAGCTCGTTGCCCACACCCATCTGGTAGAGCTGGCGCAGCATGCCGTCGTCGCCCACCAGCGGCGACAGCGGCAGATTGGCGAGCAGGCAGCCGGCGCCGATCGGCACCAGCAGCAGCGGCTCGTAGTTGCGGCTGATGCCCAGGTACAGCAGCGCCAGCGCCACCGCGATCATCACCAGCGACGGCACGGTGACGCCGTGGATTCCCTGCGCCAGCAGCGCCAGAGTCTCGCCGCTCATGAGGCCGCCTTCTCGCTGCGCTCGAAGGATTCGCGCTTGGACAGGCCCGGCGCGCTCATCAGCTGCCCGCCTCGAAGCGAAGGATCGGCTCGCCGTGGCCGACGCTCTGCCCGGCGGCGACGAACACCTCGGCCACCATGCCCGCACGCGGCGAGCGGATCGTGTTCTGCATCTTCATCGCCTCGAGCACGGCGAGGTCCTGGCCGCGCTCGACCCGCACGCCGGCGGCGACGCTGACCGCCAGGATCACGCCCGGCATCGGCGCCTTGAGGATGTCCGCTCCACCGGCGGGCGCGGCCCGCGCCGGCGCCGCCGCAGCGGGCGACGATGTCGGCCGCGCTCGCGCCGCGACGCCGTTGCCGGCCGCCGCGCGCTCGGCGGGCGTCGCCACGGGCGCGATCTGCGGCGAAATCGTTCCCATCGGCAGGTCCTCGTCGGTGGCCAGCGTCACCTCGTACGACTGCTCGCCGACCTGCACCGCGAAGCGGTCGGCCGCCAGGTCGTCGACATCGACCACGAACTCGCGGTCGCCAATCGTCAGCGTGTAGCGTCGCATCGGCTATCGCCCCCTGTGCCAGCTGCGGTTCTGTCGCGCCCGCCCGCTGGCCACCCAGCGCGAGGCATAGAGCAGGCTGCCCGGCCAGTAACTGCGCATCGCCGGCGCCGCCTCGCCCCGCCGCACCGCCTTGTGCGTGAGCACCGCGACCGTGATCGCCGCCACCAGATCGGCATCCATGCCGTTGACCGTGGGCACCAGGGGCACCTGCGCGCCGACCGCGGCGCCGGCCTTGGCCGCGATGTGCTCCGCCTCGCGCGTGGCCGCCTGCGGCGAGACCGGCTCGGCGGGCGCCGGATCGAACTTCAGGACCAGCGTCAGCAGGCCCCAGAGCAGCGCCAGCAGGGCGAACACCAGCCCCATGCCGAGCACGGTCATCTGCAGGCCCCAGCCGAGGTTCTCCATCGTGGCGCTCCGGCGATCCGCGCGCGGCCCGCGTCAGCTCGGGATCAGCCCGTGCTTCTTGGGCGGGTTCTGCTGCACCTTGGTGCGCAGCACTTCGAGCGCGCGGATCAGCCGCGGCCGTGTCTCCCGCGGCTCGATCACCTCGTCGATCTGACCGACGTCGGCCGCCCGGTACGGGTTGAAGAACTTCTCGCGGTAGTAGGCGATCAGTTCGCGCTCCTTCGCCGCCGGATCGGCCGCGTTCTTCACCTCGTCGCGGTACAGCACGCGCACCGCCGGCTCGGCGCCCATCACCGCGATCTGCCCGGTCGGCCAGGCGAAGGCGAGGTCGGTGCGCATCTGCTTGGAACTCATCGCCACGTAGGCGCCGCCCATCGCCTTGCGGGTGACGATCGAGATCTTCGGCACCGTCGCCTCGCAGTAGGCGTAGATGATCTTGGCGCCGTGGCGGATCACGCCGCGGTACTCCTGGTCGGTGCCGGGCAGGAAGCCCGGGCAGTCGATGAAGGTGATCACCGGCACGTTGTAGGCGTCGCAGGTGCGGATGAAGCGCGAGATCTTGTCGCTGGCGTCGATGTCGAGCGCGCCGGCCATGTAGGCCGGCTGGTTGGCGACGATGCCGACCGAATAGCCGTCGAGCCGGGCGAAGCCGACCACCGCGTTGGGCGCGTAGTCGGGATGGATCTCGAGCAGGCTACCGCGATCGAAGATCAGGTCGATCGCGTCGCGCATGTCGTAGGGCTCGTTCTCCGATGCCGGGATCAACGAGTCGAGCGCCGGCTCCATGCGGTCGGCGAGGTCGTAGGGCGTGATCTGCGGCGGGTCCTCGTTGTTGTTCTGCGGCAGGTAGCCGAGCAGGTGCTTGACCAGCTGCAGCGCCGCCGCCTCGGTGGCCGCCTCGAGGTGCGCCACGCCGCTGCGCGCCATGTGCACCGGCGGGCCGCCGAGTTCCTGCCCGCTCACCTTCTCGCCGGTCACCGCCTCGATCACGTCGGGTCCGGTGAGGAACATCGAGCTGCCGCCGGCCATGACGATGAAGTCCATCAGCGCCGGCGAGTACACGGCGCCGCCGGCGCAGGGGCCGAGGATCACCGAGATCTGCGGGATCAGGCCGGAGGCCATGACGTTGCGCACGAACACCTCGCCGTAGGCGGCGAGGCTGCGCACGCCCTCCTGGATGCGCGCGCCGCCGGAGTCGTTCAGCCCGATCAGCGGGATGCCGCTTTCCAGCGCGAGCTCCTGGATGCGGCAGATCTTGCGCGACTGCACCTCGGAGAACGAGCCGCCGAGCACGGTGAAGTCCTGCGCGAACACCGCCACCCGGCGGCCGCTGATCTTGCCGAAGCCGGTGACGATGCCGTCGCCCGGGAACCGCTGCTGCTCCAGCCCGAAGTCGGCGACGTTGTGCGTGGCCAGCGCGCCGAGTTCCTGGAACGAGCCTTCGTCGAGCAGCAGGGCGAGCCGCTCGCGCGCCGTGAGCTTGCCGCGGGCGTGCTGCTGCTCGATGCGTTTCTCGCCGCCGCCGAGTACCGCGCGGCGGCGCAGTTCGCGCAGCGCCTGCAGTTGCTGGCTGGTGCCTGTTTCGCTCATCGGTGCCTCCCCCGACGCCGTGCGGCGGCAGTATAGGGAGACGGCACACGGCGGCGAAGCGCAGGATGGCCGGAAACGCCGCCGACGACGCCGAAGGATGATCTGGATCAGGCCAGCGCGAGGGCCGCGGCGAATACTGGCCGCGCCATCGGGCCGCGAAACACACAGCCGGACCATTGACCACGTCGTGTACGTGGTCGGTCAGTCAGTCAACGCGCCTGCCGCGGCGCCCGCGGCGAACGATTTGAGCCAAACGAGATCATGCCGCGCACCACCCATCCCGAGCTGCACCGCACCGAACGCATCGGCTGGCTGCGCGCAGCGGTGCTCGGCGCCAACGACGGCGTTGTGTCGACCGCAAGCCTGCTGGTCGGCGTGGCCGCGGCCGGCGGCAGTCGCAGCGAGCTGCTCGTTGCCGGTGTCGCGGGGCTCGTCGCCGGCGCGATGTCGATGGCGGCGGGCGAATACGTGTCGGTCAGTTCGCAGTCGGACACCGAGCGCGCCGACCTCGCCCGCGAGCGGGCCGAACTCGCTGCCGAGCCCGAGTTGGAGCTGCGTGAACTTGCGTCCATCTACGTGGCGCGCGGGCTCACACCCGAGCTTGCCGGCGAGGTCGCGCGGCAACTGAGCGCGCATGACGCGCTGGGCGCGCATGCACGCGACGAGCTCGGCATCTCGTCGACGCTTTCGGCGCGCCCGGTGCAGGCTGCGCTCACCTCGGCGGCAACGTTCGCCGTCGGCGCCGCGTTGCCGCTGGCCACCGCGCTCGTTTCGCCAGCGGCGAAGGCCGTGCCGGTCGTCACTGCCACATCGCTCGCCCTTCTGGTCGGCCTCGGCGCAATCGGCGCGGTGACGGGCGGTGCGCCGGTTGGCCGGGCAGCGCTGCGCGTGGCGTTCTGGGGTGCGCTCGCGATGGTGCTGACTGCGCTCGTCGGCAAGCTGTTCGGCGCAGTGGTCTGAGTCGCGCGGCTGCCAGGCGTCCGCGCGTCAGCCAGTCAGTTCGACCACCGCCAGCGCGTTGGCCGAAGGCAGCGCCTTGTGCGCGATCCGGTACACGTCGGCGTCGAACACGCGCGGCGCCGTGGCAGCCAGCCGTTCGGCCGCCTCGTGGGTACGAACCGTGCCCAGCCAGCACCAGCGGTCGAACACGTGCAGGTCCTCGCGCGTGCCAGCAGCGTCGCGCTCGATCAGCGCCACCGCACCCGAATACGACCAGGGCGGCACGCGGCGCGCCTCGAGCAGTTCGCGCAGCCGCGCGGCGTGCGCGTCGAGCGGCTCGGCGCCGACACAGGCGCCGAGGCAACGCCTGATCTGATGGTTGAAGCATGCCGCGTCGGCCGCGGCACGCGCGCGGGCCTCGAGCTTCATCGTCTTCAGGCAAAGGCCGTGCTCGGCGGCGAGTTCCTGCAGGAAGCGCCGCGCACCGGGCCTCGAGGAGAACGGCCCGTAGTGCTCGTGCAGCCGCTCGAGCGGCACTGCCGCGGCCGGCACGAAGCGCGGCCGCGCCTCGGCGTCCAACGTGATGAACACCTGGTTGCGCTTGCGCCGAAGGGCGATGTTGTGCGCCGGCAGCCGCGTCTTGACGAGTTCCGCCTCGCGCAGCAGCGCGCCGGTCTCGCCCGCCGTCTGCTCCCACTCGATGCGCTGCACTTCCTGCGACAGCCGCAGGTCGGCGCCGGAAGCATGATCGTTGGAGAAGTGGTTAAGCACCCGCGTCTTCAGGTCGACGCTCTTGCCGATGTAGATCGGGTGCGCATTGGCGCCATAGAACACGTACACGCCCGGCGCGTGCGGGATCTCGTCCAGCTCGCCCGGCGGCAGCGCCGGCGGCGTGCTCGGCCGCGCCAGCAGGCGGTCGACCGCCGCCTCGAGCTCGGCGTCGCCGTGGCGGTGGCGCAGGCACCGGATCAATCGCCACAGCACGCGCGCGTCGCCGAGCGCTCGGTGGCGCTGCTCGCCGTCCAGCCCGAAGCGCTGGACGATCGCATCGAGCGAGTGCGGGCCGCGGTCCGGGTACAGGTGCCTCGACAGCCGCACCGTGCACAGCGTGGCGCAGCGCCAGTCGTAGCCGGCGCGGGCGAATTCCGCCTTCAGGAAGCCGTAGTCGAAGCGGGCGTTGTGGGCGACGAAGATGGCGTCGGCCAGCCGGTCATACAGCGCATCGGCCAGCTCGGCGAAGCGCGGCGCATCGCGCACCATCTCGTTGGTGATGCCAGTCAGCCACTGGATCTCGGGCGGGATCGGCACGCCGGGGTTGACCAGCGACGACCACTCGGTGATCCGCTGCGCGTCGCCGTCGGTCTCCACCGTAACCACGCCCACCTCGGTCACGCGCTCGCGGGCAGGCGACGAGCCCGTCGTCTCGACGTCCACGAACACCCAGCGCCGGTCAGCGAAGGCCCCGAACATGCGGGCGAGTTTAGTCATCGCCAGATGAGTGATGTCATGGGCAATGGCCCTTCGCGGTGCATACTTTGCGGATTCGAATGAGGAGGGGACGCCGATGAACAAGCCGGCCAGCTCAGCGTACGAGGAGCGGCTCGCCGAGGCGGTCGAACACGCGCAGCAGAAGGTCGCCGCCGGCGAGCGCGCGCTGATCGAGGTCTTCATCCGCGAGTACTACCGGCAGATCGACCCGGAGGACCTGCTGCTTCGCAGCGCCGACGATCTGGCCGGTGCGGCGCTGTCGAACTGGGAACTCGGCCGCGTGCGCGTCCCGGGCACGCCGCGCGTGCGTGTGTTCAGCCCCAGCGCGGCTGAACACGGCTGGGCCGTGCGGCACACGGTGATCGAAGTGATCAACGACGACATGCCGTTCCTGGTCGACTCGGCGACGATGGAGGCGAACCGGCAGGGGCTGACGCTGCACATGCGCGTGCACCCGGTGTACGCGGTCGAGCGCGACGCCGCCGGCACATTGGTTGGGCTGTGGCCGCGCAGCGAGAAGCCGCTGGCAGCACGCGAATCGTGGATGCACATCGAGGTTGACCGCCTGGTGGACGACGAAAGCCGGGCCCGGCTGGCCGCCGGCATCGAGCGTGTGCTCGCCGACGTGCGAGCGGTCACCGCCGACTGGAAGAAGATGCTGGCCCGCCTGATCGATGTGGTCAGCGAGCTGGACAGGCAGGTGCCCGAAGCGGCGCAGGGCGAACTGGCAGAGAGCCGGGCCTTCGTCGAGTGGCTGGCGGCCGGCAACTTCCTGCTGCTCGGCTATCGCCGCCACGACCTGGTGGTCGAGGACGGCGAGGACGCGCTGCGGCTGGTGACCGGCAGCGGCCTGGGCGTGCTACGCGAAAGCGGCGAGGAGAAGATCTCCGGCAGCTTCGCCGCCCTGCCGAAGCAGGCACGGGCGATGGCGCATTCGCCTACTCCGCTGGTAATCCTGACCAAGGCCAACGCGCGGGCCACCGTGCACCGGCCCGGCTACGTCGACTACATCGGCATCAAGCGCTTTTCGCCCGACGGCAAGGTGAACGGCGAGCACCGCTTCCTCGGCCTGCTGACCTCGACGGCGTACAGCGCGCGGGTGATCGACATTCCGCTGCTGCGCGGCAAGGTGGCGGCAGTGATCACCCGCGCCGGGCTGGCGCCGGACAGCCATCTCGGCAAGGCGCTGGTGCAGATCCTCGAGTCCTATCCGCGCGACGAGCTGTTCCAGATCGGCGACGACGATCTGTACGACACCGCGATCGGCATCCTGCGGCTCGGCGAGCGGCAGCGGCTGCGGCTGTTCATCCGCCGCGATCCGTTCGAACGCTTCGTCACCTGCCTGATCTACGTGCCGCGCGAGAACTACGGCACCGACCTGCGGCTCAAGTTCCAGGACATCCTGATGAACGCGTTCGCCGGCACCAGCAACGAGTTCGACGTGCTGCTGACCGACGACATCCTGGCCCGCATCCTGTTCACCGTGCGCACCACGCCCGGCCAGGTGCCGGCGGTCGACCGGCGCGAACTCGAGGAGGCGCTCGCCGCCGCCGCCCGCCGTTGGGAAGACGACATGGCGGCGGCGCTGATTGACTCCGAGGGCGAGGCCGTCGGCACGCAGCTCTTCAAGCGCTGGCAGCGCGCGTTCCCGAGCGCCTATCGCGAGCGAACTGCGCCGCGCGCCGCGGTGGCCGACATCCGCAAGCTCGAGGCGCTGGCCGACGGCCGCACCGACGTGAAGCTGTACCGGCCGCTCGGCGCGCCCGCCGGCTCGCTCGGCTTCAAGATTTATCGTGCCGGCGGGCCGGTCGAGTTGTCCGACAGCCTGCCGATGCTCGAGCGCATGGGCGTGCGCGTGCTGACCGAGCACCCGGCGAAGCTGCAGCCGGCCGACGGCGGGCCGGTGTGGGTGCACGACTTCGAGCTGCTGGCGCTGTCGACCGACGCAGTCGAGGTCGACACCGTCAGGCCGCTGTTCGAGGAGGCGTTCCTGCGCGTGGCCGACGGCCACATCGAGAACGACGAGTTCAACCGGCTGGTGCTGCGCGCAGGACTCGCCGCCGACGAGGTGCTGGTGCTGCGCGCCTACGCCAAGTACCTGCGCCAGATCGGCTTTGCGCTGACGCCGGCGTTCATCGAAGGCACCTTCAACGCCCATCCGCGCATGGCACGGCTGCTGGCGCAGCTTTTCCGGCGCCGCTTCGAGCCGGCCGCCGACCGCACCGAAGCCGAACGCGAGATCGACTGCAACGCGGTGGCCAGGGAGATCGTGCAGGCGCTCGAGGACGTCGAGAACCTGAACGAGGACCGCGTGCTGCGCCAATACCTGGCGCTGATCCAGGCCACCACGCGCACCAACTTCTGGCGCACCAGCGACAAGGGCGAGCGACGCGGCTTCCTGTCGTTCAAGTTCGACCCGAGCAAGGTGCCGGGGCTGCCCGAACCGAAGCCGATGTTCGAGATCTTCGTCTATTCCTCGCGGTTCGAGGGCGTGCATCTGCGCGGAGGCCGAGTGGCGCGCGGCGGGCTGCGCTGGTCCGACCGGCACGAGGACTTCCGCACCGAGGTGCTGGGCCTGGTCAAGGCGCAGATGGTCAAGAACACGGTGATCGTGCCGGTCGGCTCCAAGGGCGGCTTCGTGCTGAAGAAGGCGCCGCCCGCGACCGACCGCGAGGCGTATCTGAAGGAAGGCGTGGCCTGCTACCAGGACTACCTGCGCGGGCTGCTCGACCTGACCGACAACCTGGTGACGGGGCGCGTGGTGCCGCCGCCGCAGACGGTGCGGCACGACGCCGACGACCCGTACCTGGTGGTCGCCGCCGACAAGGGCACGGCGTCGTTCTCCGATTACGCCAACGCGATCAGCGCCGAGTACGGCCACTGGCTCGGCGACGCCTTCGCCTCCGGCGGCAGCGCCGGCTACGACCACAAGGGCATGGGCATCACCGCGCGCGGCGCCTGGGAAAGCGTCAAGCGGCACTTCCGCGAAATGGGCGTCGACACGCAGACGACCGAGTTCACCTGCGTCGGCATCGGCGACATGTCGGGCGACGTATTCGGCAACGGCATGCTGCTGTCGAAGCACATCCGCCTGCTCGCCGCGTTCGACCACCGGCACATCTTCATCGACCCGAACCCCGATGCGGCGAGTAGCTGGGACGAGCGCAAGCGGCTGTTCGAGCTGCCGCGCTCTTCCTGGGCCGACTGCGACGCGGCGCTGATATCCGAAGGCGGCGGCGTCTGGCCACGGTCGGCGAAGTCGGTGCCGATCTCGCCGCAGGCGGCGGCGCGGCTGGGCATCGAGGCCGAGTCGATGCCGCCGAACGAGCTCATCAACGCCATCCTGAAGGCGCCGGTGGATCTGCTCTACAACGGCGGCATCGGCACCTACGTGAAGAGCTTGACGGAAACGAACGCCGACGTCGGCGACCGCGCCAACGACGCCATCCGCGTCAACGGCCGGCAGCTGCGCTGCAAGGTGGTGGCGGAGGGCGGCAACCTCGGCTGCACCCAGCTTGGCCGCATCGAGTACGCACTGCAGGGCTGCGGCGGCATCGGCGGCCGCATCTTCACCGACGCGATCGACAACTCGGCCGGCGTCGACACCTCGGACCACGAGGTCAACATCAAGATCCTGCTCGGCCTGGTGATCGCCGAGGGCGAGCTGACCGAGAAGCAGCGCAACAAGATCCTCGCCGAGATGACCGACGAGGTCGCCACGCTGGTGCTGCGCGACAACTACTACCAGACGCAGGCGCTGTCGCTAAGCAAGCGGCTGGCGAGGCCGCTGCTCGAGCAGCAGGCGCGCTTCATGCGTTTCCTCGAGAAGGCGGGACGGCTTAACCGCGCGCTGGAGTTCCTGCCCGACGACGCGACGATCGACGAGCGACGCGAACAGGCGATCGGGCTGACCGCGCCGGAGAGCGCGGTGCTGCTCGCCTACTCGAAGCTATGGCTGTTCGACGAACTCCTCGCCTCCGACCTGCCCGAGGACCCGTTCGTCGCCGATGCGCTGCACCGCTATTTCCCGACGCAGCTGCGCGAACGCTATGCGTCCTACATGGATCGCCACCCGCTCAGGCGTGAGATCGTCGCCACCTACGTTCTGAACAGCATGGTCAACCGGGTCGGCGCGACCTTCGTGCATCGCCTGTCGGAGAACACCGGCGCGCCGCCGGCGCAGGTGGTGCGCGCCTACCTGCTGGCGCGCGAGAGCTTCGCCAACGGCGAGGCGAGGGCTGCGATCGAGGCGCTCGACTGCAAGGTGCCCGACGAGCTGCAGGCCGAGATGCTGATCGAACTGGCCCGGCTGACCGAGCGCGCGACGATCTGGTTCCTGCGCTCCCGCCGGCTCACTGATCCGATGGCCGACACTATTGCCCGCCTGCGGCCCGCCGCCGCGCGACTGCTTGCCTTTATCGCCGCCGAGCCAGGCAAACCCCGACAGCGGCATCAGCAGCATGAGCGCTGGCTCGATGCAGGCGTGCCGGCCGAACTCGCTGCACGGGTGGCTTCGGCAGAGGCGCAGTTTGCCGCGCTGGACGTGGCGGAGATCGCCGAACAGGCGCAGCGCAACCTCGACGAGGTCGCCGGTGCCTATTTCGCGCTCGGCGACGCGCTCGGGCTGGACCGGCTACGGGCCCAGATCGTGCAGCTGCACGCCGACGGCTACTGGCAGGCGCGAGCGAAGGCCGCGCTGGGCGACGACCTCGCCGACCTGCAACGCGAGTTCGCCGCACAGGCGGTGCGGCTGCATGGCGGAGTCGATGCCAAGGCCGCAGTGGCTGCCTGGGAGAAGGCGAACGCGCACGCGCTGGCTCGCGCGCGGCGGCTGATCGACGAACTGGCGCAGGTACGCAGCATGGACCTGGCAACCGCCTCGGTGGCGTTGCGCGAACTGCGCAACCTCGCTTGAGGAGACGAACCGCGACCCGGCTGTCAGCCGGCGACGAGGCAACAGGCGCGAACGCAAAAACCGCAACTGTGCTGCCTGCCGGCAGCACAGTCACGGCAACAACATCGCGCATCGCCTGCTCGGTTACCGCGTGCGGTGACCGGGTCGGGACGCAAGAGAACCGCTCAGCGGCGGAAGAGATTCGCTCTACCGCCGCTGGCGCGGCACTTACTTCTTGATCGCGACGTAAGTGCCTTTGCCTTCGTCCCAGCGATGGGTCTTCAGGAAGGCGGTGCAGTCTTTCTGAACATCGGCACGAACCTGTTTGCACTCGAGCGGTTCGGCGGCAACGTCGCGCGGCTTACCGGGGATCGGTTCCCACATGCCCTTGCCGTCGTTCCAGCGGTTGGCAGCCAGGAACTTGTTGCGCTCGCCGACGATCTGCGCGCGGGTCGGCACACCTTCCGGGGCGCTGGCGCCTTGCTTCAGCACATAAGTGCCGAGGCCGTCGTTCCACACGTGCGTCTTCAGATACTGTACGCAATCGTTTCTCACCTCGGCGCGTGTCTTCGCGCAGGCGAGTTCTTCCGGCGTCTGAGCGCTAGCCGTGCCGCCCACGAGGGCTACGCAGAGGCCGAGCGATGCGACGAGTGGAAGGCTGTTTTTCATGAAGCCACCTCCATCGGTTGAAAGGACCGCAGCATACGGAAAAGGGGGATTTTTCGCCACCTCTTCCGCCGTTCCGCTCCGGCCATGCTCACAGTACTTCCGGACCGCGGCATGGACTTTGCGCTGACGCAAGTCCGTCGCGGGCGGCGTATTGATCTGTCGCAGGGCTTGCACGGCTGGCCAGCCGATGCGCCGCGCGGCGGAGCAGACGGCCTTCCGGCCTCAAAAGCGCCCGCCGGCAACCCTGGAGGTCAAGGTCGAATATGGGTTAACCCCGATCGAAGCAGCGCATCATAATCCCGCTCGCCTTCGCGCAGCCGCCCATGTCCGCACTCGCCCACTCGCTGTTCCCGATCGTCAACATCCTGGGGGCGAGCGTCGCGGTCTTCGCGGTGACGATGCTGGCGCCGCTGGCGGTTGCCTTCTTCAACCACGAAGTTGCGCTCGTCACCTATGACGCCGCCTTCCTGATCACCTTTGCCAGCGGTGCGTCGCTGTGGCTGGCCACCCGGCGGTTCCGGCGCGAACTGCGGCCGCGAGACGGCTTCCTGCTGGTCGTCCTGATCTGGACCATGCTGCCGGCCTTTGCCACCCTGCCGCTGTTGCTGCACTTGCCGGGGCTGTCGTTCACCGACGCCTATTTCGAGACCATGTCGGGGATGACGACCACCGGCGCGACGGTGCTTTCGGGCCTGGATGCGCTGCCGGCGTCGATCAACTTCTGGCGCTGCCTGCTTCAATGGCTCGGCGGCATGGGCATCCTGGTGCTGATGGTGGCGATCCTGCCGCTGCTCGGCGTCGGCGGCACGCAGCTTTTCCGTGCCGAGACGGCGGGCCCGATCAAGGACGCCAAGCTGACGCCGCGCATCACCGACACCGCGATCGGCCTGTGGAGCGTCTACGGCACGATCTCGCTGGCCTGCTTCCTCGCCTTCTGGGCCGGCGGCATGAGCAAGCTCGACGCGGCGATGCACATGTTCACGACGATGAGCCTGGGCGGACTGTCGCCGTACGACGCCAGCTTCGGCCACTTCCAGTCGCCGCTGCTGGAGTGGATCGCCGTGTTCTTCATGGTGGCGGCGAGCGTCAACTTCGCCCTGTACTTCCTGTCGATCCGCAAGCGCAGCTTCGGCGTGCTGCTGGCCGACATCGAGGCGCGCGGCACGCTGCTCGTCATGGTGGGCAGTGTGCTGCTGGTCGCCGCGTACCTGCTCTGGCAGGGCGTCTACGCCGAACCGCTGGTTGCGCTGCGCCATTCGGCATTCAACGTGGTGTCGATCGCCTCGACCACCGGCTATTCGACGGTCGACTTCAATCAGTGGCCGAGCTTCGCCCCGTGGTTCATGTTGATGCTGTGCGGCGTGGCCACCAGCGCCGGCTCCACCGGTGCCGGCATCAAGATGGTGCGCTTCATCGTGCTGGTGAAACAGGCGCGGCGCGAGATGCTGCGGGCGCTGCACCCGGCGGTGATCAGCCCGGTGCGGCTGCGCGACGCGGTGGTCGAGAACAACGTGATCTTCGCCGTCCTCGCCTTCATGCTGATGTACGGCACCACCCTGATCGTGCTGACGTTTCTGCTCATCGTCTCCGGCCTGGACGTGATCAGTGCGTTCTCGGCGGTGGTCGCCTGCATCAACAACACCGGCCCCGGGCTGAACCAGGTCGGACCGGCCACCAATTACGGCGGACTGACCGACTTCGAGACCTGGATCTGCACTGCAGCGATGCTGGTCGGGCGGCTGGAGATGATGTCGGTCTTCGTGCTCTTCACGCCGGCGTTCTGGCGCAAGTAGGTTTCAGCGCGGCGTTCAGGCCGTCGCGGTGAACTCGATCTGACCCCCGGGCAGCATGTAAAGGACCAGCGCGCGGCCGTCGGTGACGGTGGGGCGATGCGCCGACCCGGGCGGGTAGACCTTCCATCCGGCGCCCTTGCCGTCGAAACGCGCCGTCGGCGTCTGCGGCATCACCATGCAGATCTCGCCGTTGGGGTGGCGATGATGCGGGCCGACGATGTCCGTCAGATCGACCACGTCGACGCTCAGCTCCGAGGTCTGCGGGCCGGGCTCGATCACGCGGCCGAAGCGGCGGCCGGCGCCGCCCTGCGCGCACATCCAGCCAGCGGCGATCGCCTGATGACAGGCTGCTTCGATCGCCTGGAACTGCGCACCGTCCGGCGGGAATCGACGATCGAGTTCATCGGCCAGTTCGGCAGCCACCGGCCGGCCGGCGACGGCCTCCGCCACAGGCTTCACCAGTTCGCGGAACTGCTCGACATTCATGACTGCCCCCTCTCGCCGTGCGACTCGCTTGCCGGCATCCGATAGCGCTTCAGCAGCAGCGCGTTGCTGACCACGCTGACGGAAGACATCGCCATCGCCGCCCCGGCAAAGACCGGCGACAGGTAGCCTAGCGCGGCGAGCGGGATGCCGACCACGTTGTAGATGAAGGCCCAGAAGAGGTTCTGGCGGATCTTGCGCACGGTGGCGCGCGACAGCTCGATCGCCGCCGCTACCAGCCGCGGGTCGGGGCGCATCAGCGTGACGCCGGCGGCGTGCATGGCGATGTCGGTGCCGCTGCCCATGGCGATGCCGAGGTCCGCGGCGGCCAGGGCCGGCGCGTCGTTGATGCCGTCGCCGACCATCGCCACCTTCCTGCCGCCGGCCTTCAACGCGGTCACCCTCGCGCTCTTCTCCTGCGGCAGCACGTTGGCCTCGAAGTGCGCCAGGCCGAGAGACTGCGCAATCGCCGCCGCCGCGCCCTGGTTGTCGCCGGAGATCATGGTCGTATCGATGCCGAGTCTGCGCAGATGCTCGATCGCTGCTCGCGCGCCCGGCCGCAGCGTGTCGGCGAAGGCAATCAGGCCGATCACGGCGACCTGTTCGCCGTCGCGCCGCGCGAGCCAGGAAACGGTGCGGCCGACACGCTCATGCTCGTCGGCGGCGGCAACGAACCGGGCCGCGTCGGCACCGAGTTCAGCGATCCAGCTCCGGCTGCCGAGCAGCACCTCGACTTCGTCCTCGCCGAGACGCGTGCGTGCCTGCGCACCGCGACCGGCGACGACCTTGTGCCTGCTTGCCGCCGGCACGGCGATCACACGCTCGGCAGCGGCAGCCGCGACCGCCGCGGCGAGCGGGTGCGTCGAGCCGGCATTGATTGCCGCTGCGAGCGCCAGTATCTGCCCTTCGCCGAAGGTATCGCCTCCCACCACCGCCGCCACGCGCGGCTTGCCTTCGGTGAGCGTGCCGGTCTTGTCGAAAGCCACCACCTCGACGCCGCGCGCCACCTCCAGCGCCTCGACGTCCTTGATCAGGATGCCGTGCTTCGCCGCCACGCCGGTGCCGGCAATGATCGCGGTCGGCGTGGCCAGCCCCAGCGCGCAGGGGCAGGCAATCACCAGCACGCTCACCGCATTGATCACCGCGGTCTCGAGCGGGGCGCCAGTGAGGAGCCAGCCGACGACGGTCACCGTGGCGATCGCCAGCACGATCGGCACGAACACCGCGGCGACGCGGTCGACCAGGCGCTGGATCGGCGCCTTGGCGGCCTGCGCGTCCTCGACCAGGCGAATGATCTTCGCCAGCATGGTGTCGCCGCCGACCGCGGTGGTCTCGATGACGATGCGGCCGGTCGTGTTCAGCGCGCCGGTGGCAACCTTGTCGCCGGGGTGTCGGTCCACCGGCAGGCTTTCGCCGGTGAGCATCGACTCGTCGACGGAGGTTGCACCCTCGCGGATCACGCCGTCCACCGCAATGCGCTCGCCGGGCAGCGTCACCACGCGATCGCCAAGCAGCACGTCCTCCAGCGGCACCTGCTGCTCGCCTGCGTCGCGCAGCACGCGGGCCGTCGCCGGCTTCAGCTGGCCGAGCAGGCGGATCGCCTCCGAGGTCTGCTTCTTCGCCCGCGCCTCCAGCCAGCGGCCGGCGAGCACCAGCGCGATCACCACCGCGGCAGCCTCGAAGTACAGATGCTCGCCGTGGCCCGCCACCAGCCACAGGTACAGCGACAGGCAATACGCGGCCAGCGTGCCGATCGACACCAGCAGGTCCATGTTGCCGCTGCCGGCGCGCACCGCCTTGGCGGCGGCGACGTA
>CAZSYX010000004.1:0-29012 GCA_964610575.1 uncultured Burkholderiaceae bacterium | reverse complement strand
CGCGCCACGCAGCTGGCGCAGGTCATGCCCTCGATGGCCAGTTGCAGCGTGTCGGTGGGCACCTCGTAGCCGGCCTCGTCGACTGCATGACGCAGCGTCGCGGCGTCCAGCGCCGCGCCCTGCACGGTGGCCGACTCGGTGGCCAGGTTCACCGCGACCGCTGCCACCCCGGGCACCGCGGCGAGCGCCTTCTCGACATGCGCCACGCACGAGGCGCAGCTCATGCCGTGCACCGGCAGGGTGAGCCGCATAGCGACGGTCTCGGGGGCGTTCATCTCGGCAGCGTTTTCTTCAGGGCCGACAAGCGTACGCCGACGTCGCGGCGCCGGGATCTGTCGCGCCCCGCGTCGCCGCGTCTGCCGCGCACCTGCGTTGGATGTGTCGACGCTAGACTCGGTTCCATGCGAGGAGCCAAGTACGTTCCGGCGGCCGCGCTGTTGTGCCTGTGCTGCGCCGTGGCCGCGTCCATCCCGATCAACCTCGCCGTCGACCCGACCGCCTGGCGCATCGTCAACGACGGCGTCATGGGCGGCGTCTCGACATCACGCGTGAGCCGTGCCGGCGACGCGCTGCGCTTTGCCGGCGAGATCAGCCTGGATAACAACGGCGGCTTCGCGTCCGTGCGCCGGTCATTCGACGCCGCGGCCCGGGGCGGCGATGCGGCCGGCTTCGCGCTGCAGGTGCGCGGCGACGGCAACCGTTACCGGCTGCGCGTGTACACGCGCGATGCGGCCGGCGGCGAGCACTGGTACGCGCACTACGCGACCTTCGACACCCGCGCCGGCGAAGTCACGTCCGTGCAGTTGCGCTGGCCGCAGTTTGCGGCGAGCTTCCGCGGCCGCGCCGTGGACGCGCCGCCGATCCGTTTCATCGACGTGATCGGCATCGGCGTGATGATCACCAAGGACGATCACCGCGACGGGCGCGGGCCCTTCACGCTCGAACTGCTGAGCATCGAGCCGCTGGCCCCATGAGCGGCGCCGCGCCGGGCGGCGCCGGCCGTCGCCGCTCAGGCCGGTTGCCTGAACTCGCGCTCGTGCAGGAAGGCGGCGTGCTTCGGCGCGCGCTTGGTGCGCGACCATTCCTCGAGCATGTCCCACTTGACCGCGTCGAGCTTCTTCATGGTCGCCTCCTCGTCGGGGTCGGGGCAGGCCAGTTCGATGCGGTGGCCGTTGGGGTCGAAGAAGTAGATCGAGTGGAAGGCGCCATGGTCGGTGACGCCGAGCACCTCGACACCGTTGCTCTCCAGGTGCGCCCTGTACTCGAGCAGCGCCGCGCGGTCCTTGACCTTGAAGGCAATGTGCTGCACCCAGCCCGGCGTGTTCGGGTCGCGCCCCATCTCGGGCTTGGTCGGCAGCTCGAAGAAAGCCAGCACGTTGCCGTCGCCGGCGTCGAGGAAGATGTGCATGTACGGATCGGGTTCCTTGGTCGACGGCACCCGGTCCTCGGCGATGGCCAGCACGAAGTCCATGTTCAGCATCTTCTGGTACCAGAGCACCGTTTCCTTGGCGTCCCGGCAGCGATAGGCGACGTGATGGATCTTCTCGATCTTCATGGTGGCGACTCCCTGCGGCCCGCTACGGCCGCGGATTGCATCGGTGATTGTGGCTCAGCCGGCAAGTCGCAGACTCTAGCGCCGGCACGTCATGCGGCCTGGATCACGCCGCGCTCAATCTGGTCGCGCTCCAGCGACTCGAACAGCGCCTTGAAGTTGCCCTCGCCGAAACCCTCGTCGCCCTTGCGCTGGATGAACTCGAAGAACACGGGGCCGAGCAGCAGCTGCGAGAAGATCTGCAGCAGCAGCCGCGGCCGCGCGCGCGCGTTGGCCCCCAGGACGCCTTCGGCGTCGGCCCCCCGAGGGGGCTCGCCGGCTCGGGGCGGCCCGTCGCCGGCGGTGGAACCGTCGAGCAGGATGCCGCGCGCCTGCAGCTCGGCGGGATTCTCGCCGTGGCCGGGCAGCCGCTGCTCGAGCATGCGGTAGTAGGTGGCCGGCGGCGCGCTCATCAGCGGCACGCCGGCACGGCGCAGGCTGTCGACGCTGGCGGCGAGGTCGTTGGTGAGCAGTGCGATGTGCTGGATGCCCTCGCCGTTGAACTTCATCAGGAATTCCTCGATCTGGCCGGTGCTCTTCGAGGCCTCCTCGTTCAGCGGGATGCGGATCCTGCCGTCGGGCGCGGTCATCGCGCGCGAGGTCAAGCCGGTGTACTCGCCCTTGATGTCGAAGTAGCGGAACTCGCGGAAGTTGAAGATCCGTTCGTAGAAACCGGCCCAGTAGGCCATGCGGCCGCGGTAGACGTTGTGCGTCAGGTGGTCGATCACCCTGAAGCCGTGCCCCTTCGGGTGGCGCTCGACGCCGTCGATGAACTCGAAGTCGATGTCGTAGATCGACTTGCCGTCCTCGAAGCGGTCGATCAGGTACAGCGGCGCGCCGCCGATCCCCCGGATCGCCGGCAGCCGCAGTTCCATCGGGCCGGTGGGCACGTCGACCGGCTGCGCGCCGAGTTCGAGCGCGCGGGCGTAGGCCTTGTGCGAGTCCCTGACGCGAAAAGCCATCGCGCAGGCCGATGGGCCGTGCTCGGCGGCAAAATAGGCGGCGAGGCTCTTCGGCTCGTTGTTGACGATGAAGTTGATGTCGCCCTGCCGAAAGAGATCGACGTTCTTGGAACGGTGGCACGCGACGCGCGTGAAGCCCAGCTTCTCGAGAACCGGTTCGACCACGTTGGGCTCGGGCGAGGCGAACTCGACGAACTCGAATCCCGCGAGCCCCATCGGGTTGTCGAACAGATCGGCCATCGCAGTGCTCCTGAATGCGGTCCGTCGCGCAGCATGAAGCACGCTGCGCCGTCTTTCAAGACGGCGATGCAACTCGCCCGCGCCGGCCGGGCGCAGGCGGATCAGACCTTGCCGATGAAGTCGCGCTTGCCGAGTTCGACGCCGGCGTGGCGCAGGATGTCGTAGGCGGTGGTGGCGTGGAAGAAGAAGTTGGGCAGCACCACGTGCGCCAGGTACGACAGGCCCGCGTACTCGATCGGCTCGCCGCGGATCGTCAGCGTCACGGTCCGCGTCTCGGCGCCGTCGAAGCGCGACGGGTCGAAGCCCTGGATGAAGTCGATGGTCCGCGCGATGCGTGCCTGCAGCTCGGCGATCGTCGTCTCGCTGTCTTCCCACTTCGGCGGTTCCTCGCCGGCCAGCCGCGCCACGGCCCCCTTGGCAAAGTCGCAGGCGATGCGCACCTGCATGGTCAGCGGGAACATGTCGGGCGCCAGTCGCATCGCCAGCAGCACCGCCGGATCGAACTTCTTCTGCTCGGCGTAGGCCGCACCCTTGCCGAGGATCGCCGACAGGTTGCCGAGCGTCTTGACGAACACCGGCACGCTGAACGCGTACATCGAAGCCTTCATGGCGTCCCTCCTACTTCTTCTTGCGCTTGCGCAGCGCCAGCATGGTGCCGCGGCAGTCCTTGGCGCCGCACAGGCACTGGTACTGCTTCTTCAGCGTCGGCGTGATGCGCTCGTCGATGATCAGCCCGTAGTCGTAGGACAGTTCCTCGCCGGCCCTGATGTCGCGCAGCGCCTCGATGAACACGCGGCCGTCGTCCTCTTCCGTTTCGCAGTTCGGATCGCAGCAATGGTTGATCCAGCGCGCGGCATTGCCGTCCACGTTGGCGTCGATCACGTGCTTGTGGTCGTCGAGCGAGAAGAAGAAGGTGTGATTGGGATCGTCCGGGTTTGACGGCGGCCGGCGGTCCGCCTCGCGCCAGGTGATCACCTCGCCCTTGTATTCGATGATGCGCTCGCCCTTCTTGAGGTTGCGGCCGGCATAGACGCCGCGGCCATGGATGCGCGAAGTGCGGACGATGATCTTGGGCTTGCGGGCGGACTTGCTGGCGGCGGGCATTCGTCAGGCGATTGCGGTCATTGAGGGCGCGCAAGTATGCCCCAACTGCATGACCCAGCCCGCGGCGTCACAACCGCCCGATCAACGCGATCGCCTGCGCGACGTAACCGCCGCCGAAGAGGTTGGCGTGGTTCAGCACGTGATAGAGCTGATACAGAGGCAGGCGCTGCGCCGCGCCCGTCGCCGGCGGCCGAGCCTCGTTGTAGGCGCGATAGAACCGCTCCGGAAAGCCGCCGAACAGTCGCGTCATCGCGAGGTCCGTCTCGGCGTCACCGTAATAGGTGGCCGGGTCGAAGAGCACCGGCTCGCCGCTGCGTCCGAAGGCAAGGTTGCCGCGCCACAAGTCCCCGTGCAGCAGGCTCGGCGGTGGCCCGTGGCCGGCTAGCAGCGCGTCGGCTGCTCGGCAGGCCGTCGCTTCGAGCGCCGCCAGTTGCACCAGGCCGTTGGCACGGGCGAGACCGAACTGCGGCCGCAATCGTCGCTCGCGATAGAACTCGGCCCAGCTGGCGTTCGGCGAATTGAACTGCGGGCTGGCGCCGATGGTGTTGTCGCGCGACCAGCCGTGGCTCGCCTGCACACTCGCGTGCATCGCGGCGAGCTGCCGGCCGGCGGCAGCCCAGTCGCCACTCTCGGCGAGGTCGATCCATTCGAGCAGCAGGTAGCCGGCGCCTTCGGCGACGCCGTGCGCGAGCACGCGCGGTGCGCGCAGCGTGCGCGTGGCAGCAATCTCCGCGAGCGCGGCCGCCTCGGCCTCGAACGGATGGGAAGCCGCCCCGATCTTCAGGAAAGCGCGCTGCGCGGCCGCCTCGACGCGATACGACGCCGCGATGTCGCCGACGCCAACCGCTTGCAGCCCCTGCACAGCGCCGAGGCCGGCGGCGCGCAGCGCGGACTCGGCGATGGCGCGTGCACGATCTGGCACGTCAGCTCACGCCGAGCAGGCTCTTCAGCTCGTCGAGCGGACGGACCTTCAGCACGTCGAGCAGGTTGTTGAACTGGTCGGTCCACAGCGAGAAGCCGGCCACCGGCGGCAGCGTCTCGGCGCGGTCGGCGATCTGCGGATCGTCGAGCACCTTCGCATCGCGCGCCAGCAGCACCCAATCGGTGCTGCTGGCGGCGCGGTCGTCCTCCGGCGAATCGCTCACCAGCCGCGCCGTGAGGCCGGCGGCCTGGGCGATGTTGGCCAGCACCGGTTTCAGGTCCAGGAAACGGTTGGAGATGTGGATGGCGATGATGCCGTCGGCTGCGATGTGCCGCGCGTACAGGTCGACCGCTTCGCGCGTGATCAAATGCACCGGGATCGAGTCGCTCGAAAACGCGTCGATCGCCAGCACGTCGTAGCCGCGCGGGCCCTGCCGCTTGAGCTCGCGCTCGAGCGACAGCCGCGCATCGCCGATCTCGAAGTCGAGCTTCGCCTTGGTCGAGCCGAGGTAGCTGAAGTGGCGCCGCGCCACGTCGATGACCTGCGGGTCGAGTTCGTAGAAGCGCAGGTCGTCGCCGGCGCGCCCGTAGGCCGACAGCGTGCCCACACCCAGACCGACGAAGCCCAGCTTCACCGGCCCGGCCGCCTGCTTGGCAGCAATGGCCAGGCCGATGCCCGAGCTGCGCGCATAGTAGGTGCCGGGCTCGAGCCGGTCCTCCGCCTGGGTGAACTGCTCGCCGTGCAGGATCACGCCGTGCAGCAGGCGGCGTACCTGCTGCTCGCCGCCGCCCGTCTCGCGCACGCGCAGCGTGCCGTAGAAGCTGCGCTGCATGACGATGGTGTCGTCCTTAAGGAAGTCGACGTAGTGCCAGCCGGAGTAAGCGGTCGCCACGGCAGCCACCAGCGCCGGCCCGAGCAGCATCTGGTTGCCCGTCAGCAGCCAGCCGGACTGCTTCGGCGGCGAACCGCCCAGCGCCGAGCGCACGGCGCGCCAGGTCAGCCAGTTGGCCAGCGCCGCCAAGGCAAACAACGCCAGCGGCAGCTCGAAATACGCCGGGAAGACGCGCGGCGCCAGCAGGCCGACCGCCATGCCACCGAGCGCGCCACCGGCCGACAACGTCAGGTAGAAGTGGGTCAGGTAGCGCGGCGCCGGCTTGGCGTGCGCCAGTTCGCCGTGGCAGAACATGCAGGCGAAGAACAGGCCGATGCAGTACAGGGGCACCGCCAGGCCGATGTCGAGCACGCCGCGGCTGGCCGACAGGCCCCAGCTCATCGCCACCGCGAGCAGCAGGGTCGGGAACAGCCACCAGCGCCGCTCATACCAGCCGCGCCCGCCGCGGCCCTCGAAGGCGAGCACGAAGGTCAGCAGGTACAGCGTCAGCGGCAGCACCCACAGGAAGGGCACCGAGGCGATGTTCTGCGTGACGTGCGAGGTCACCGCCAGCAGCAGCACCGAGCCGAGCGCGGAAAGCGCCAGCCACAACGCGTAGTCGCCGAGGGCGGGCGCGGCATCGACGGCTGATTGCGCCGTAACAGTGGCGCCGCCCGCATCGACCGGTTCACCGGCGCGCGCCGTCAGCGCCCGTTGCGCCTGCCATGCCGTGGTGGCACAGGCCAGCACAAACACGGCGTAGGCGGCGCTCCACGCGTAGGCCTGCGCGACCGACGGCGCAAAGGGCTCGATCAGGAACGGAAACGCCAGCAGGCCGAGCAGCGAACCGAAGTTCGACAGCGCGAACAGCCGATAGACCGTCTTCTCCGGGTAGCGGTGCGCGATCCAGCGCTGCAGCAGCGGGCCGGTGGAGGACAGCAGGAAGTACGGCAGGCCGATCGTGACGGCGAGCAGCCACAGGATCGACAGCGCCGCGTCCTCTTCGCCAGCGGGCTTGAATGCCTCGCGCGCAATGATCGGCAGGAACAGCAGGCTGGCCAGCAGCAGGACGATGTGCACGCGCGCCTGGGTTCGCGCGCCGGCGTAACTGGTCAGCGCATGCGCGTAGGCATAGCCGCCGAGCAGCACCACCTGGAAGAACACCATGCAGGTGGTCCAGACGGCGGAGGTGCCGCCGAACCACGGGAGGATCTGCTTGGCGATGATCGGCTGGACCAGGAAAAGCAGGAACGCGGACAGCGCGATGGTGACGGCGACGAGAGGCATTGAGGAAAGTGTCGGGATTTGCGCCCGGTTCAGCCGCGCGCCGCGGCCAGCGCCTGGCGCGCGCCGGCGAGCAGCCAGACGACGTCGGCAGCCAGCGAAACCAGGGTGAAGCCGCGCGCCGCGTAATCGCGCGCCTCGGCCGCGCTGCCGGCGAAGATGCCGGCCGCCTTGCGGCTCCGTTTCGCGGCGGCCAGCACGCGGTCGATGGCCTGCTGCACGTCGGCGTGGCGGCTGTCGCCGAGATGGCCGAGGCTCGCCGCCAGGTCGGCCGGACCGACGAACAGCGCATCGACGCCGTCGACCGCGGCGATCTCATCGCTGGCTTCGACCCCTGCCGCCGACTCGATCTGCACGATGGTGCAGGCCGCCTCGTTGGCCGTCTGCACGTAGTCGGGGGCAAGCCCGAACCGCGCCGCACGCACGATGCCGGCTACGCCGCGCTCACCGCCGTTGCCCTGCTGCGGGTAGCGCATGGCGGCCACCGCACGCCGCGCCTCGTCGGCGCTGGCGACCATCGGAAACAGCAGCGTCGCCGCGCCGGCGTCGAGCGCACGCTTGGCAAGCCAGGTCGTGTTGTCGGTCACCCGCACGATCGGCTGGCTGCCGCCGGCGGCAATCGCCTGCAGCAGCGCCACCGTGTCCATCGAGTCGGCCGGCGAGTGCTCGCCATCGACGACGAGAAAGTCGAAGCCGGCGCAGGCAAGCGCCTCGGCCACCAGCGGCGAGGCCAGCGTCAACCAGCAGCCGAACAACCGTTCGCCCGCCGCCAATCGTTCCTTGACGAGGTTGTTCATTTGCGCAGCCACCACAGGATGAGCGAGATCACGGCCGAGATCAGCAGGCCGCTGGCGAGTGGAAAGAAGAACGTGAAGCCCTCGCGCTCGAAGCGCAGGTCGCCGGGCAGGCGGCCGAGCGGCAGCTTCGACAGCCAGGGCCAGGCCAGCCCGATCACCAGCAGGACGATGCCGGCAACGATCAGCGCGCGCTGCATGAGGCCGGCTTCAGCGACGCAGACAGGAAGCCGTCAGCGCCGCGCCGCCTTACGGGCGACGGTCGTCTTCTTTGCGCCGACGCTCCTGGCGGTGGTAGTCGTACGGCGCGCCGGTGCGGCGCGTGCTGCCGCTTTCGCTGAAGTCGGGGTCTTGGCAGCAGTGGCAGTCTTTTTCGCCGCTCTTGCTGTCTTCACGACCTTCGCGGCCGCGGCGCGCTTGGCGGCCACGGGCGCTGGCTCCCCAGCGGTGACGACCGTTGCCTTGGCGCCCTTGCCGCGCGGCTCGAACTCGAAGCCGACCTTGCCCTCGTCGGCCTTCCAGACCAGGAAGGCGGCGAACTTGCGCCGCGTTCGGTTGGAGACGAAGTTGCGCAGGATGTCGGTGCGGCCCGCCGCGAGCAGCTTCTTCACCTGCTCGGGCTCGATCGTCTGCTGCAGGATCACCCGGCCGGAGCGGAAGTCGCAGTTGCGGCTGCCGCCGACACTGTTCTCGCAGACATAGGACATCGGCTGCTCGAACACCCTGCCGCCGCACTTCGGGCACTTGCCGAGCGGCGTCAGGCCGGACAGGTCGACCGCCTCCGCCTCCTCGCCCTCGCCGGCCGGCGCGTTGCCGAAGTCGAACTCGAGCTTGCACTCGGGCGGCACCAGCTTCAGCACGGCAGAAAACGGCCGGCCGATCTTGCTGCGGAAACCGGTCATGGGGCCGATCTGCTTCTCGCGCAGCAGCGCCTCGACTTCGTCGACCTCGAAGAAGCGGCTGCCCGGATGCTTGCTGATCGAGAACTCGCACTTGGTGCAGGCAAAGCGGCGATAGTTCTCCTTGACCACGGCACCGCAGCGCGGGCACGGCGTCTTGAGCGTCACGTAGTCGCCCGGCACCTCGCCCTTTTCCGCACCCGTGCGGATGCGCTCGACCGTGTCGCGCGTCATCTGCTCGATCTCGCGCATGAATTCTTCGCGCCTCAGCCGGCCGCGCTCCATCTGCGCCAGCTTGAATTCCCATTCGCCGGTCAGCTCCGGCAGGTCGAGCGCATCGACGCCGAAGCCGCGCAGCGCCCGCAGCAGTTGGAACGCCTTGGCGGTCGGGTGCAGCTCCTTGCCCTCGCGCGCCAGGTAGCTCTCGTCGATCAGTCCCTCGATCACTGCCGCCCGCGTGGCAGGGGTGCCGAGGCCCTTGCCGGCCATCGCCGCGCGCAAATCGTCGTCCTCGACCAGCTTGCCCGCGCCTTCCATCGCCGTGAGCAGGGTGGCCTCGTTGTAACGCGCCGGCGGCCTCGTCTGCAGGCCGGCGGCCTCGATCGAGCGCGTGGCCACCTGCTCGCCCGCATCGACCTTGACCAGCGCGCCCTGCTCTTCCATCGCCTCCTTGCCATAGACCGCCAGCCAGCCCGGCTCGACCAGCACCTTGCCCTCGGTCTTGAACGGGTAGCCCTCGACCGTGGTGATCCGCGTCGTCACCAGGTATTCGGCCGACGGGAAGAAGATCGCCAGGAAGCGCTTGACCACCAGGTCGTAGATCTTCTGCTCCGCCTCGCTGAGGCTGCGCGGCGCCTCCAGGGTCGGAATGATGGCGAAGTGGTCGGAAATCTTGGTGTTGTCGAAGATCCGCTTGTTGGGCTTGATCCAGCCGCTCCTGGCAATCTGCTTCGCAAACGGTGCGTAGGACCGCTGGCCGGCGAGCGCATCGATCGTCTTCTTCGCCACCGCGACATAGTCCTCGGGCAGTGCGCGCGAATCGGTCCGCGGGTAGGTGAGCACCTTGTGCTTTTCATACAGCGCCTGCGCGATCGACAGCGTGGTCTTGGCCGAGAAGCCGAAGCGCCCGTTGCCTTCGCGCTGCAGCGAGGTCAGGTCGAACAGCAGCGGCGCCGCCTGCGTGCTCGGCTTCGCTTCCTCGCTGACCGTGCCGGTCCTGCCCCGGCAGGCGGCAACGATCGCCTCGGCCTTGGCCTGGTCCCATATCCGTTCGGCGCGGGCGTGCTCGTCGTCCTCCGGCCTGCGGAAGTCGGGATCGAACCAGCGCCCTTCGTATTCGCCGGCACGGCAGCCGAAGCTGGCGCGCACCTCCCAGTAGTCGCGCGGCACGAACGCCAGGATCTTCTCTTCGCGCTCGACCACGATCGCCAGCGTCGGCGTCTGCACCCGGCCGACGGTGGTCTTGAAGAAGCCGCCGTCCTTGCTGTTGAAGGCGGTCATCGCCCGCGTGCCGTTGATGCCGACCAGCCAGTCGGCCTCGGCGCGGCAGCGCGCGGCGTCCTCGAGATGGCGCATCTCCTTGTCCGGCCGCAGTTCGCCGAACGCATCGCGGATCGCCGCCGGCGTCATCGACTGCAGCCACAGCCGGCGGACCGGATGCTTCGCCTTGGTGTGCTGCACGATGTAGCGGAAGATCAGTTCGCCCTCGCGGCCGGCGTCGCAGGCGTTGATCAGTTCGGTGACGTCCTTGCGCTTGATCAGCCGCGCCAGCAGCTTGAGCCGGTCCTCGCCGCGCTTGTCGATCGGCGCCACGTCGAAGTGCGGCGGAATCATCGGCAAGTGGGCGAAGCTCCACTTGCCGCGCGTGACCTCGGCGGGATTGGAAAGCTGCAGCAGGTGGCCGACCGCTGAGCTCAGCACGTAAGCGTCGCTCTCGTAGAAGTCCTGCTGCTTGGTGAAGCCGCCGAGCGCGCGGGCGATGTCGGCCGCGACCGAGGGCTTCTCGGCAATGATCAGTGCCTTGCTCATCGGGGAATTTCCAGATGCAAAAGCCGCCCGCGGCGGCCTTCTGTCTTTTTTCAGGATAACAACGAAACGGGACCGGCATGCAAACGCGGCTGCCGCTGTCCGCCGTCAAGGCTTTGATATCAATGCATTTCGCGGTCGGCGCCGTCGTCGAGGAGTTCCTCGAGCATCAGCGCGTCGATGTCCGCCTGCTGGCTCCACAGCACCATCAGTACGATGACCTTCAGCTTGGCCAGCGCCACCGGCGCCTCGCGCACGGCCAGCGCGCGCTCGATGACGATCTCGCGCTGGGTCGGGGTCAGCTGCCCCTCGGTCTCGAGGAAGGTCAGGAAGGCGATGCCGGGCGGCGTCAGGCGGCCGACCTCGAATCCGGCGTAGACGCGGAAGGCGCCGGCAGTCGGCGCGCGCAGCGCGATGTTGTCGCTGGTGACCTGATCGAGGTCGCGCAGCCAGGCGATGGCGTCGGTGATCTCTTCGTCGTCGAAGCCCGCCTCGGCCAGCTGCTGCGTGATGGAGTCGGCGTCCCGGCACGCCTGGAAGGCGGCGCAGTTCTCGAAAAGGTAGACGAGGACGTCGAACATCGGTTCGACGCCAATGTAGCGGCGAAAGAGCGTGCTGGCAAACATTTCGTCGCAGCGCTACCGCAACCGCTGGTAGCGGTTACCGGGCAGACGCTCAACATCTTGGGCCAGTTCAAGCTCGAGCAGCTCGGCGGTCAGGCTGCCGGCGTCGCGGCCGGTGCGCGCCGCCAGCGTGTCGAGGTCGACCGGGTCGAAGCCGAGCGCCGCCAGCAGCGCGTCGTGCGCGGCGGGCCGGGGCGCCCGCCTGTCGCCGACGCTCGCCTCTATGCGCAGTTCGTCGAGGATGTCCTGCGCCGACTCGACCAGCTTGGCACCGTCCTTGATCAGCCGGTGGCAGCCGCGCGCCGTCGGCGAATGGATGGAGCCCGGCAGCGCGAACACCTCGCGGCCGCTCTCCGCCGCCAGACGCGCGGTGATCAGGCTGCCCGAGCGCAGGGCGGCCTCGACCACCAGCACGCCGCGCGCCAGGCCGCTGATGATGCGGTTGCGACGCGGGAAGTTGTGCGCGATGCCCGGCGTGCCGAGCGCAAACTCGGAAAGCAGCAGGCCGCGGCTGCGAATTGCCTCGTACAAGGCGCGATTGCTGGCCGGATAGACGACATCGACACCGGTGCCGAGCACGGCGATCGTCGAGGCCGCCGCGCCGTCTTCGAGCGCCTTGAGCGCGCCGCGGTGCGCCGCCGCGTCGATGCCCAGCGCCAGGCCGCTGACGATGGTGAGCCCGGCCCGCGCCAGGTGCTGCGCAAAGGCTTCCGCGTTGGCCGCACCCTGCTGCGTGGCGCTGCGACTGCCGACGATGGCCAGCGCCGGGCGCTGCACCAGTTCGCGCCGCCCGACGGCAAACAGCACCGGCGGCGGATCGACAGTGGCCAGCAGCAGCGGCGGGTAGTCGTCGTCGGCCAGCGTCAGCAGCGCATGCGACGGATCGAGTTCCAGCCACCGTTCGGCCGCCTGCACCGCACTGGTGACCGCGGCTGTGGCCGGCGCAGCGAGCATGCCGGCCAACGACTCCGGCACATAGCGCGCCAGCGATTGCCGACCGGCGGCGAAGATCGCATCCGGCAGGCCATAGGCGGCAAGCAGCATGCGAGCCGTGCGCGGACCGATCTCGGGGGTCAGTGTCAGCCGCAGCCAGGCAGCGCGTTCGGCAGGTTCCATGGCGCAAGCGTAGCGTCGGCCGGCGCATCGCTCGACACGAATATCCGACAGCGCGCGACGAAATCCGGCCCGGCGTTTGCAGCGCAGGAAAGCGAAACGGCCGCCCGAGGCGGCCGTTCAGATGCACGCCCGTCGTACAGGCTTCTAGTCGGGCTGGACGAAGCGGTCGCCGACCTTGACCGGCTTGGTCACCCGCAGCACCAGCGCGTAGGAGATCTCGTCGAACACGCGGAAGACGAACATCGCGCCGATGCGCTCGTCCGGCAGCTTGATGACCTCGCGCCGGTCGCTGGTGCGGTCGAGCACCGACTCGCCGATATCGAGCAGCGCGAGCACATAGCCGACCTGCACGCCGTGGCGGGCGCCCCGGTTCAGCGCGACGATGCCCTGCGTGCCGGTTTCGGTCAGGTGGCCGTAGACCGAGACGATGCGGCCGTCGATCGGCGCATCCGGCCGGCGCGGCACGTAGGCCATCACCGGCAGGCGCGTAATCGGCACCAGGCGGTCACCGATGCCGATCTCCTGGGTGCTCTCCAGGATCTTCATGGTGGCGACCTCGCCCCCTTTGGTCATCTGCGCGACACCGAGATAGAACGCCTCGTGGGCGATCGGCCTGCGCCGCTCGACGTCGTCCGGGTCGTACAGCGGGCGGGCGGGGCGAAAGACGTGGTAGCGATCGACCTTGTCGTCGGTGATGCCGCGCGCATAGGCGGTGTCGCCGACGCCCAGATAGACGCGACCTTCCTGGGTGGCGACGATGCGCGGGTACTTGGCCAGTTCCTCCGGCGAAACCACCGCCGGCTTCGACAGGAAAGGCTCGATCACGCGGTTGGGAATGCTGGGGATCGCCTCCCGATCGCCGCTGACATCACGCACGGCCGGCGACAGCCTGACCACGTCGCCCGCCTGCGCGGTCTCGCCGCCGGCGACCTCGAGCCGCGCCCGGCCGTCGCTCTTGACGAGCCGCAGTGTCTGCCCCGGATAGATCAGGTGCGGATTGGCAATCTGCTCCTTGTTCATCCCCCACAGTTCGGGCCAGCGCCACGGGCTGGTGAGAAAGATGCTCGAGATGTCCCACAGGGTGTCGCCGCGCTTCACCGTGTAGCTGTCCGGCGCATTAGCGGCCAGCGCCGACAGCGGAACACCGAGTTGCGCGACCTGGCTGGCCGTCTGCCGCTGCTCCTCGGTGACCGGATAGCGGACCGTGGCCGGCTGAGCGGCCGCAATGGCCGGGCCGGCGACGAGGGCCGTCGCCACGGCCACCTTGCCGGCGCGCAGCGCGGCACTGCGGATGGATTGCTGGAGCGCGAACATTGAGACTCCCAGGCGCGGATCAATCGCGGCAACTGACGATGGGTGCGCCGCCGAGGCAGCGCCACAACATCAGAGACTGCTTAAAATTCTGCCCGTAGGGGCTTGATGCCGCAACGGATATCGCTCAGCCGAAGCGATTAGCCCAAGCGGCGAAGTCAAGGCCTTGCGGATGATCGGTGGGCATCGTAACGGCTCGCCCGCACAATGCAGTATCGACCCGACGCCTGAAGACAGACCTTGGCCAAGCTGACCATCCTCGAGTATCCCGATCCGCGGCTGCGCACCGTCGCCCGCCCGGTCACGGCCTTCGACGCCAGCCTGCGCCGGTTGATCAGCGACATGGCCGAGACCATGTATGCCGCGCCGGGGGTCGGCCTGGCCGCCACGCAGGTCGACCAGCACATCCAGCTGATCGTCATGGACGTGTCCGAGACCAAGGACCAGCTGCGCGTCTTCATCAACCCCCGGATCACCTGGGCCTCGGACGAAACCGTCGTGTGCGAGGAAGGCTGCCTGTCAGTGCCCGACATCTACGACGAGGTCCGGCGGCCGGCACGCGTTCGCGTGCGCGCGCAGGACGCCGATGGCAAGACGTTCGAGCTCGACTGCGAGGGGCTGCTCGCAGTCTGCGTGCAGCACGAGATGGATCACCTGACCGGCAAGGTCTTTGTCGACTACCTGTCGGCGCTGAAGCAGGATCGCATCCGCACCAAGCTGAAGAAGCGCAAGGCGCGCGAGGCCGCCTAGCAGCCCGGCTCAGGCAGGAGCCCTGGCCGGCAGCGCGGCGATCGACGCGATCTCGTCGGCGATCCGCGGCAGCAGCGCCGGCGGCAGGTCATGGCCCATGCCTTCGATGACGACCAGTTTCGCGCCGGGGATGGACTCGGCGGTTTCGATGCCCGCCGCCACAGGCAGCAGCGGATCGAGGCGGCCGTGCAGCACCAATGTCGGCGCGGTGATCCGTTTCAGCCACTCGCGCCGGTCGCCGGTGGCAAGCACCGCGAGCAGCTGCCGGCGCGAGGCGGCCGTGTCCAGGCCGCGGCGGGCGATGCGCTCGTAATGCGCCCGCTGGGCGGCGCGCTCCTGCGGCGCCATCGGCGTGCCGATCACGCTGAACTTGCGCTCCAGGCCGTCGATGAGCGACTGCAGGTCGCGCGGATCCTTCGGTCGTCGCAGGACGGCGCGGATAGCCCGCGGACGCCCCCAAGCCACCCGCGGGCTCGCGTTGCCGGTCGACGACATGATCGACGTCAGGCTCATGACCCGCTGCGGGTAATTCGCCGCCATTAGCTGGGCGATCATGCCGCCCATCGACACGCCGACGATGTGCGCCCGCGCGATGCCGAGCGCATCGAGCAGGCCGACCGCGTCGGCGGCCATGTCGTGCAGCGTGTAGGGCGCCGGCACGGGCAGCCTCAGCGCGGCGCGCGCAATGGCCATCGGCACCGGAATTGTCCGCACGCCGCTGAACTTCGTCGAGCCGCCGGCGTCCCGGTTGTCGAAGGTGATCACGCGGGCACCGCGCTCGATGAGCAGGTCAACCAGCGCCGGCGGCCAGGCCGCCGCCGGCATGCTCAGGCCCATGATCGCCAGCAGCGGCGGCGCGCCCGCTGCGCCGCGCACCTCGTAGTCGATCGTCAGCCCGCTGACTGTCACGGTAGGCATCGATCTCCCGGCGTCGAAGGCGGCGAGGCGGCTCAGTCGGCCTCGCGCCGGCTGCTGCGCGGTTTGCGCGGCGCGCGCGCAGGCGTGGCAGTGGTTCGATCCGCGCGGCGCGGCTTCGCCGATGCCCGCCTGCGCTTCGGCAGCGGTGGCAGCGCCAGTGCGGCAAGCTCATCGAAGGCGGCGCGCAGCGACTGCGCCAGCGGCGCGGCATCGGGCACCAGCCGCTGCGCCGCCACCAGGCCGAAATCCAGCGAATCCGTGTAGCGCATCACGGTGATGTTGAGCCCGAGCCCGTGCTCGACGATCGACAGCGGCCACCAGGTGCGCAGCCGCGCGCCGGCGATGTAGAGCGGCATCGGCGGCCCGGGCACATTGGAGACGACCACGTTGGCCAGCCGCGGCAGCCGCTCGGCCAGCCCGCTGCCGTACAGCGCGGCGGCAGCGGTGAGCAGCCAGGGCAATCCGAAAGAGGGCAACGACAGGCCGAAGGCCGGCTGCAGTCCACGCGACATCGCCTTGGCCGCACCGGCCGCGACATGAACGGCGCGCAGCCGCTCGAGCGGATCGGCGATGTCGGTGGCAAGGCTCGCCTGCGCCATCGTTGCCTGCGTGTTCATCTGCTGGTCGCCGCTGGCGCGCAAGGACACCGGCATCGCCGCCAGCAGCGACTTGTCCGGCAGTTGGTCGCGTGCGTCGAGGTATTCGCGCAGTGCGCCGCCGACGACCGCCAGCACTACGTCGTTGAGCGTCACCTCCTGCGCGGCGGCGATGGCCTGCAATGTCGCCAGCGGGAGCCTTGCCGTGGCAATGCTGCGGCGGCCGTCGATCGACTGGTTGAAGACCGTTTCGGGCGCGAGGCTGAGGTGGCGGGCCCAGGCCGCGAGCATGCCGCTACCGCCGCCCCTGAGCGCGCCGAACGCCGCGCGCGCGAGCGACGGCGCCTGCTGCAGCAGACTGATGCCGGCACGGCCGTTGTGCGCGAGCGCGGCAGCGAGCAGCTTCACCCCGCCCGGCGCCGGCTCCTCTGCCCTTGCGGGAGAGCTGTCGTCGCGAATCTCCCGCCTCGCTGCGGCGGTGTCGGGCTCGGCGTCGAGCAGCGCCTGTGCCAGCACGACGCCGGCAGCGCCATCGATGGCTGCATGGTGCAGCTTCGAATACAGCGCATAGCCGCCGTCGGCGAGGCCCTCGATGAGGAAGAACTGCCACAGCGGCCGCCTGCGGTCGAGCCGTTGCCCATGCAGCCGTGCCACTGTCGTTTCGAGTTGCCGCAGCGTGCCCGGCACCGGCAGCCGCACCCGCTTCAGGTGATGCGACATGTCGACGCGTCCGTCGACCCAGACCGGATTGGCCACCGCCAGCGGCAGCGTGCGCAGGCGCCGCGTGAACACGGGCGAGGTCGCAAGGCGCTCAGCGAGATGACGGCGAATGACCGAAAAGAGGTCGACGCCATCGGCCGGTGCGTCGAGCAGATGCAGCGCGCCGACGTGCATCGGCGTATCTGCCGTTTCGAGGTGGAGGAAAAGCGCGTCGATCCCGCCCAGCGGTCTCATCTCGTCTGTCCTGATGTCGGCTGCAAGGCCGTCACGCCTCCGCCGATCGTACGCCGCCGCGGGCCGCCGCCATGCTCCTCCTAGAATGCGCGCATGCGCATTGTCTTCGCCGGCACCCCCGAATTCGCCGCCACCGCGCTGGCCGCAATCGTCGACGCGGGGCTCGAGGTGGTGCTCGCGCTGACCCAGCCGGACCGCCCCGCCGGCCGCGGCATGAAGCTGGCGCCGAGCCCGGTCAAGCAACTGGCGCTGGCGCGCGGCATCGAAGTCGCCACGCCGCAGTCGCTGAGCCTGAAGAAAGGCGGCGAGGCCGCCGTCGCCGCGCACGCAAAGTTGCGGGCGGCACAGGCGGACGTGATGGTGGTTGCCGCCTACGGGCTGATCCTGCCGCAGGCCGTGCTCGACATCCCGCGCGGCCTGCCTGATGCAGGCTGCGGCCGCATCACCGCACTGAACATCCACGGCTCGCTGCTGCCGCGCTGGCGCGGCGCGGCACCGGTGGCGCGGGCGATCGAGGCCGGCGACGCTGTAACCGGCATCACGATCATGCAGATGGACGCCGGCCTCGATACCGGCCCGATGTTGCTCGCCGAATCGACGCCGATCCTGGAGCAGGACAGCACGGCGACGCTGACCGCGCGCCTGGCCTCGATCGGCGCGCGCTTGATCGTCGATGCGCTGCGCGAAGGCACGGCGGGTCGGTTGAAGGCGCTGCCGCAACCCGCTGAAGGTGTGACCTACGCGCATAAGCTCGACAAGCGCGAGGCCTGGCTCGACTTCGCCCTCGACGCCGAGCTGCTCGCCCGCCGGGTCCGCGCGTTCGATCCGTTCCCGGTTGCCTGCGCGCGCCGCGGCGAAGCGACGCTGAAGTTCTGGCGCGCGCGTGCCCTGCCGGGCCACGCCGGTGCTTCGCCCGGCACGGTGCTGGCGACCTGCGCACCTGGACTGCACGTTGCCTGCGGCGAGGGCACACTGGTGATGAGCGAACTGCAGCGACCCGGCGGCCGGCGAGTGAACGCCGCCGACTTCCTTGCCGGCATGCCGATCGCTGTCGGCGAGGTGCTCGCCGGCCCGCCCCCCGAGGCGGCCGCCGCCGCATGAACGGCAACGCGCCGCCGCTGGCCGATGCGCTGCGCGTGGCGGCGGCGGCCTGGCGCGGGCTGCGCAGCGGCAATTCGCTCGACCGTGCGCTCGCCGGCGCGATGGACGAGTTCGCCGCGGCAACGCCCGCACCCGCCCACCCGCGGCTGGCCGCGGCGGCGAAGGACATCGCCTACAGCGCAACGCGGCACCTGGCGCTGATCGAGGCGATGCTGGACAAGCTCGCGCATCGCGCACCCGACCCGGCGGTCTCGTCGCTGCTTGCGGTGGCGCTCGGACAGCTGCTGGCGCCGCGCCACGCGAGCTACGTCGTGGTCGACCAGGCCGTGCAGGCCGCCAAGGCGCAGTCTGAAACGCGCGCGGCCGCCGGTTTCGTCAATGCGGTGCTGCGCAACGCGATCCGCCGGATGCCGACGCTGCGACCGGAACTCGAGCGGCAGCCGACCGTCGCCTTCAATGCGCCGCGCTGGTGGATCGATCTTCTGCGCGAAGCCGAGCCGGCGCACTTCGCGCGGATCCTGCAGCTGCAGCAGCAGGTGCCGCCGCTTGTGCTGCGCGTCAACCGGCGGTGCGGCAGTGTCGAGGCCTATCTGCAGCGACTGCACGACGAAGGCATCGAGGCGAGCCGGGTCGGTCCAACCGCGGTCTGGCTGCACACGCCGCTGCCGGTGGCGGACATTCCCGGCTTCGTCACGGGTGACGTCTCGGTGCAGGACGCCGGTGCCCAGCTGGCGGTGCAACTGCTGCAGGTCGAAGACGGCATGCGCGTCCTGGATGCCTGCGCCGCGCCCGGCGGCAAGACGGCGCACCTTGCCGAGGTCGCCGATAACCTCACCATCGACGCGGTCGAACTCGATGCGACGCGGACCGAGCGTATCGAGGAGAACCTGCGCCGCACCCGCGCGCGCAGCCACGCGCTGATCCGCCTGCATGTCGCCGACGCGGCGCAGCCGGAGCGCTTTGCGCAAGGGCGCTACCAGCGCATCCTGCTCGATGCGCCGTGCACGGCCTCGGGCATCGTGCGCCGACATCCCGACATCCCGTGGCTACGCCGGCCGGCTGATGTTGCGCAATTAGCAACGCTGCAGGCGCGATTGCTGGACGCGCTGTGGCCGCTGCTGGAGCCCGCTGGTAGATTGCTCTACGTCGTGTGCTCGGTATTTGCCGAAGAGGGGCCGCGCCAGGCCGATCGCTTCGCGGCGCGGCATGGCGATGCCCGGCCGCTGGCCCTGCCCGGCATCGACGGCGGTCAGCTGCGGCTGCCGCCGACACATGGCACGGCCTGGGCAGAGGGCCTGCCGAGCGTTCACGACGGCTTCTTTTTCGCGATTTTCGAAAAGACGTAGATCCCGATGCTGCGCGCGGCCGGTCCGGTCCTCGACGGCGCTGCGCCGAAAGCATCGCCGGTCAGGCACATGCTGTGCGCCGCCCTCCTGGCGTTGGGGGCGCTGTTTTGCCTCGCCGCGCCGGCCAGCGCGAGCGACCGCATCGAGGTCCGCAGCGCCGAACTGCGTCCCGCCGCCGATGGCGACGGCATCGACCTGGATGCCACGTTCGACTTCGACCTGCCGTGGACGCTGGAAGACGCAGTCAGCCGCGGCGTGCCGCTTTACTTCGTGGTCGACTTCGAGCTTTACCGGTCGCGCTGGTACTGGTTCGACGAACGCCGCGTCGCCGCGTCGCTGACCTACCGGCTGAGCTACAGCCCGCTGACCCGGGAGTACCGGCTGGCGCGCGGCACACTGGCGCTGCCGTTCGACACGCTTGGCGAGGCGCTGGCCGTCCTGCGCCGCGTCAGCAACTGGACCGTCGTCGAGCGAGGCGTACTCACCCCCGGGCCGAGCTACTGGGCCCAGGTGCGCATGCGGCTGGACACCACGCAACTGCCACGACCGTTCCAGATCGGCGCCATCACCAGCCGGGACTGGACGCTGCTGTCCGAATGGCGCAATGTGCCGGTCAGGCCCGACCTGGTGCGCTGACCGGGCGCGGCGCGGTCGGCACCAGCGGTTGCCGGAACTGCGTTGGCCGGCCTGACCGAATCGCACCATGTCGCCGCTGATCCGCTACTCGTTCATCACCGCGCTCGCACTGGGCGGCGTCGCGCTGTTCCTGCTCGCCTCGGCGGCGAGCAGCACGGCGACCTTCGGCCGCCACTACCCGCTGCTGCTGGCAATCAACGGCGCCATCGCGGCGGCGCTGCTGGTGCTCGTGCTGGCGCTCGTCGGTCGGGTGGTGCGCCGCTACCGCGCGCGCCGCTTCGGCGCCAAGCTGATGGCGCGCTTCGCGGTCGCCTTCGCGATGATGGGCGTGCTGCCCGGCGCGCTGATCTACGTGGTGTCGGTCCAGTTCCTGTCGCGCTCGATCGAGTCGTGGTTCGACGTCCGGGTCGACCGGGCGCTGGAATCGGGCCTGTCGATCGGCCGCGCCGCGCTCGAAGCGCAGCTTGCCGACCTGACCACCAAGGCGCGCACCATCGCGCTGGACTTGGCCGAGGTGCCGGAATCAATGCAGCTGGCTGCCCTCGATCGCGCCCGCGAAGGTGCCGGCATCCAGGAGGCGCTGCTGATCAGTGGCAGCGGCCAGCTGGTCGGCTCTTCAGGCCAGCGCCCCGCGAGCTGGGTGCCCGAGTTGCCGTCGGCCGCGGATCTGAACCTGGCTCGCACGCAGCGGCAGCTGGCGCTGATCGAGGGCGATCCGCTGGCCACCGACGAGCGCGCCGGCGTGCGCACGCGGGTGCTGGTGGCGATCCCGGCGCTCGGTGCCTCCCCCGGCCTCGCCGGCAGCCAGTTGCGCGAAGCCTTTCGCGCCGAACCCTCGGCGCCGAGCCTCGCGCCGCGCCGCGCCGAGCCACGTTTCCTGCAGATGACCCAGCGGCTGCCGCCGACGGTTGCCGCCAACGCTGCGGCGCTGCAAAGCGGCTACCGCGACTACCAGGAACTGTCGCTCGCCCGCAGCGGGCTCAAGCAGATCTACACCGTGACGCTGACACTGACGCTGATCCTTGCCGTGTTTGCGGCGGTGGCCGGCGGCATCCTGCTCGCCAGCTCGATGACCGCGCCGCTGGTGCAGGTCGCCGAGGGCACCAAGGCAGTGGCCGAGGGCAACTTCCGCCGCCTGCGCGAATTCGCCGGCAAGGACGAACTGAACGACCTGACCCAGTCGTTCAACGCGATGACGCGCCAGCTGTCGGAGGCGCGCGACGCCGTCGAGGCGCGCTCGCGCGAACTGGAAAACGCGCGCGCCTATCTCGAACGCGTGCTGACCAACCTGTCGGCGGGCGTGATCGTGCTCGACCGCGAGCTGCGGCTCGTCACCGCCAACCATGGCGCCAGTCGCATCCTCGGCCTGCCGCTGGCCGCCGGCGGCCGCAAGCTGGCCGAGCTGGTGCCCGAGTTCGCCAGCCAGGTGGAGGCCGCACTGGCGGACCAGTCACTGGCCACTTTGCCGAACGAGTCCTGGCAACGGCAGATCGAGATCAAGCGCTCCTCCGCGGTCGACGGCGAGACGCTGTCGCTGCTGGCGCGCGGCTCGCAGCTGCCGCTCGAGGACGGCCCCGGCTACGTGGTCGTGTTCGACGACATCACGCAGGTGATCTCCGCCCAGCGGGCGCTGGCCTGGGGCGAGGTGGCGCGCCGCCTGGCGCACGAGATCAAGAACCCGCTGACGCCGATCCAGCTTGCCGCCGAGCGTCTGGAAATGAAGCTGGTGAAGCGGCTTTCGCTCGAGGACGCGGCCGTGCTGACGCGCGGCGCGAAAACCATCGTCAACCAGGTCGCCGCGATGAAGCGCATGGTCGACGATTTCCGCAACTACGCGCGCGTGCCACCGGCGCACCTGGCGCCGCTGGACCTGAACGGACTGGTCGAGGAACTGGCGGCGCTCTATGGCGCCGAGCGCGGCGCCAGCGGCGATGTGCCGCTGCGGCTGGAACTGGCCAGCGGCCTGCCGCGCATACGGGGCGACGCGACGCAGCTGCGCCAGGTGGTGCACAACCTGCTGGCCAACGCGCAGGAAGCGGCGCAAGGCGGCACTCGGCCACCGCGAGTGACGGTGCGCACCGAGGCGCTGTCGGCGCACGCCGGCGCAGCGGCACAGGCGGTGCGCCTGACCGTCGAGGACAATGGGCCGGGGTTCGCAGCGAATATACTTCGCCGCGCCTTCGAGCCTTACGTGACGACCAAGCCCAGCGGCACGGGTCTCGGCTTGCCGATAGTGAAGAAGATCGTGGAGGAGCATGACGCGCGCATCGAACTGGCGAACCTCGGTGCGGGCGGTGCAGCGGTGACGATCGTGTTCCGCCGCCTCGCCGATGAGGCCGCGCAGGCAATCGCCGATGCAACGGCGTCGGTCCACTGAAGTGAAGATGCGAACAAAGGTCAGTGCGTGTTGCCCGCGGCCGCTGCAGCGGCCGCAATCGTGCGCGTTCGGCGCCGCCCATCCGCTTGGCCGGCCATCATGCCGCCACCCCAACTGACGCCGGTCAAGCACAGGCGCTGACTGCCGAACATGTCCACCATTCTGGTTGTCGACGACGAAATCGGGATTCGCGAACTGCTGTCGGAGATCCTTTCCGACGAGGGCCACGCGGTGCTGACGGCCGAGAACGCCGCGGCGGCGCGCGCGCTGCGCCAGGCCGAGATGCCCGACCTGGTGCTGCTCGACATCTGGATGCCCGACACCGACGGCGTGACGCTGCTCAAGGAGTGGGCGGCCAGCGGACAGCTGACGATGCCGGTGATCATGATGTCTGGTCACGCGACCATCGATACCGCGGTCGAGGCCACCCGTTTCGGCGCGCTCGACTTTCTCGAGAAGCCGATAGCGCTGGCGCGCCTGCTGGCCGCCGTGCGCAGCGGGCTCGAGCGGGGCAAGTCGAGGCTCGGCATGATGGCGGCCAGCGCTGCGCAGCCGCTCGCCGGCGTCGCCCCACGCGGCGACGAGGCACGACCGGCCGCCGCGGAAGCGCGCGAGGTGGCCGCGCCAGCGCCGCCCGCGCCGCCGGCAAACGCTGCCTCGGTGGCGCTCGACCAGCCGCTGCGCGAAGCACGCGACCAGTTCGAGCGCGTCTACTTCGAATACCACCTGGCGCGCGAGTCCTACTCGATGACCCGGGTGGCCGATCGTGCCGGCCTGGAGCGCACGCACCTCTATCGCAAGCTCAAGCAGCTCGGCATCGAGCTGGTGCGCGGCAACCGGCGCACGCAGGGCGCCGAGGAGCCCGCGGCCGGCGAACCGCTGCCGCAGCCGGCCGAGGGCGGCGATCGCTGACCCGAGCACAGCGGCGCAGCCGATGCGTCCGCCGGGCCGCCACCGCAATGGTGGACTGCCGAGCCTGCCGCGAGGGCACTTCCCTTTCCGCGACGGCAGGCGACCGGCACCGGCGCACCAATCGAGCGGGCGGGGATGAAGATCATCATCCTCGGCGCCGGCCGGGTCGGCACCTCGGTGGCCGAGAGCCTCGTGTCGGAGGCAAACGACATCACGGTGATCGACAGTGATCCGGTCCGCGTCGCCGACCTGCAGAGCCGCTACGACCTGCGCGGCCTGGTCGGCAACGCCACCCAGCCGTCGCTGCTGAAGGACGCCGGCGCCGTCGACGCCGACATGCTGATCGCGGTGACCGCGATCGACGAGGTCAACCTGGTCGCCTGCAAGATCGCCGCCGACGTCTACAACGTGCCAACACGCATCGCCCGCGTGCGCAACACCGAGCTGCAGCAGCACCCGCGGCTCCTCGGCGACGAGGGTTTCCGCGTCAGCCACATCATCTGGCCGGAGCAGAGCGTCACCGACATGCTGCTGCGGCTGATCGAGTTTCCCGAGGCGCTGCAGGTGCTCGACTTCGCCGACGGCCGGGCGAGCCTGATCGCGGTGCGCACCTTCGCCGGCGGCCCGCTGGTGTCGCACCCGATCCAGGACCTGCGCAAGCACATCCCGGGCGTGGACACCCGCATCGTCGCCATCTTCCGCAACGACCGTTCGATCCAGTGCGAGGGCTCGACGATGATCCAGCCCGGCGACGAGGTGTTCTTCCTCGCCGGCAGCCAGCACATCCGCACCGTCATGCGCGAGCTGCGCCGCATGGACAAGCCGGTGAAGCGGGTGATCATCGCCGGCGGCGGCAACATCGGCCTGCGGCTGGCGCGGGCGCTGGACACCGGCGAGGGCATCGACCGGGGCGCGGGCTTCAACGTCAAGATCATCGAGTCCAACAAGCGCCGCTGCGAATATTTGGCGGCGCAGCTGTCGAACCGGACGCTGGTGCTCAACGGCGACGCCACCGACGAGGACCTGCTGAACGAGGAAGCGGTCGCCGAATGCGACCTGTTCGCCGCCCTCACCAACGACGACGAGAACAACATCATGAGCGCCCTGCTCGCCAAGCGGATGGGCGCGCGGCGAACGATCGCGCTGATCAACCGCAGGAGCTACGGCGAGCTGATGCAGGGCGGCCAGATCGACATCGCCATCTCGCCCAGCCACGCCACGCTGTCGAACCTGCTCAAGTACGTCCGCCGCGGCGACGTGGTCGCCGCGCACAGCCTGCGGCGCGGCGCGGCCGAGGCGCTCGAGATCATCGCCCACGGCGACTCGAAAAGCTCGAAGGTGGTGGGCCGCCGCGTCGAGCAGATCGAGCTGCCGAAGGGGGCGACCATCGGTGCGGTGATCCGTGGCACCGGCGCCGACGCCCGCGTGCTGATGGCGCATCACGACACGGTGATCGAGCCCGAGGACCACCTGATCGTCTTCGTCGCCAACAAGCGAATGATTGCCCGCGTCGAAAAGATGTTCCAGGTTGGAGTTGGCTTCTTCTGAGTCTATAGTTAGGCGTGGTTTCCGCCCACGGCTCGCTGGCGACCGGACGGTCGCCAGGTGTCGACGCACCACAGTTCTGGACCGCAGGCAGATTGAACCGGAAGTTTCTTACCAAGGAGACGACAATGGACTTCCTCAAGAGCAAGGACGCAAGACCGGCGCGGCGCAAGTTCATGGGCGCGGCAGCGGCGGCGGCGCTCGGCACGCCGATGATCGCCAAGGGCCAGACCGGCCCGATCTCGATGCGCTGGCAGAGCACCTGGCCGTCGAAGGACATCTTCCACGAGTACGCGCTGGACTACGCCAAGAAAGTGAACGACATGACCGGCGGCGACCTGAAGATCGAGGTGCTGCCGGCCGGTGCGGTGGTCCCTGCGTTCGGGCTGTTGGACGCGGTGTCCAAGGGGACGCTGGATGGCGGGCATGGAGTATTGGGCTACAACTACGGCAAGCAGAACGCGCTGGCGCTGTGGAATTCGGGCCCCGCATTCGGCATGGACGCCAACATGCTTCTCGCCTGGCACAAGTATGGCGGCGGCCAGGAACTGCTGACGAAGCTCTACGCTTCCATCGGCGGCAATGTGGTGTCTTTCCTTTACGGCCCGATGGCGACGCAGCCGCTTGGCTGGTACAAGAAACCGATCACCAAGACGGCGGATTTCAAGGGCCTGAAGTTCCGCACCAACGGCCTGGCAATCGACTTGTTCACCGCGATGGGTGCTGCGGTCAATGCACTTCCCGGCGGCGAGATCGTGCCGGCCATGGACCGTGGCCTGCTCGATGGGGCCGAATTCAACAATGCCACCTCCGACCGCATCCTGGGCTTCCCGGATGTGTCCAAGGTCTGCATGCTGCAGAGCTACCATCAGAGCGCCGAAACGTTCGAGATCACGTTCAACAAGACCAAGTACGACGCGCTGCCGGCGAAAATGAAGGCGATCATTGCCAATGCCGTGGAGGCAGCGTCCGCCGACATGTCCTGGAAAGCTATCGATCGTTATTCCAAGGACTACATCGAGTTGCAGACCAAGGACAAGGTCAGGTTCTACAAGACCCCGGATCCGGTGCTGCAGGACCAACTCACGCTGTGGGACGCGATACTGGTGAAGAAATCGGCGGAAAACGCCCTGTTCAAGGAGATCGCCGAGTCGCAGAGGGCGTTCGCCGAGCGCGCCGTGAAATGGGACCAGGACACCTACGTCAGCCGTCGCATGGCCGTGATCCATTTCTTCGGCGCCAAGAAGGCTGAGCCCAAGAAAGCTTGAGGGCCTTTCGCACCAGTCACCGGCCATCCGGGCACGGTCCGGGTGGCTGGTTTCTCTTGGCGGGCCAGAACATGCAGAAACTGCTTCTCACGATCGACAAGATCAGCACCTTCGTCGGTCAGTCGTTTTCCTGGCTGATCGTCGCGCTCACTTGCATGATCTCCTGGGAAGTGTTCTCGCGCTATGTGCTGGACCATCCGCACTCCTGGGCCTTCGACGTCATGATCATCATGTACGGCACCCTGTTCATGATGGCCGGCGCCTACACGCTGGCAAAGTCCGGCCATGTGCGTGGCGATGTGCTGTACGGGTTCTTCGAGCCGCGCACGCAGGCGACCATCGATCTGATCCTGTTCATCGTGTTCTTCATTCCCGGGGTGTTCGCGCTCACCTATGCCGGCTACTACTACGCGGCCGAGTCGTGGGCGATCAACGAGCACTCCAACATTACCGCCGAAGGCCCGCCGATCTATCCGTTCAAGACGGTCATTCCGCTTGCCGGCGTGTTCCTGCTGGTGCAGGGCATCGTCGAGATCATCCGCTGCGTGATCTGCATCAAGCAGGGCGAGTGGCCGTCGCGCGAAGAGGACGTCGAGGAAGTCGATGTCGACAAGCTGAAGGAAATGGTCCACGTCAAGGACGAAGACATCGAAAAACTCGATGAACTCGTCGTGCAGCAGGAGCGGACCAAATGAAGATCCGCAAGGAATTGTGGTTCGGCTTCTCGCTGATGGCGGTGCTGCTGGCCGCCACGGCGATCTTCACGCCCTGGGGCAACATCATCGACGGCCATCTGACCAAGGAGGACCTTGGCCACCTCGGCCTGCTGATGCTTTCGCTGGTCGTGGTGGCGATCATGCTCGGCTTTCCGACGGCGTTCACGCTGATGGGCATGGGTGTGTTCTTCGCCTGGCTGGCCTATCGCAGCGTCAATCCGGATCTGGCCGTCCGCCAGGTGCTCGACCTGATGGTGCAGCGCGCGTACTCGGTGATGTCGAACGACGTACTGATTGCGATTCCGCTGTTCGTGTTCATGGGCTACCTGGTCGAACGCGCGGCGCTGATCGACAAGCTGTTCAAGAGCCTGCACCTGGCGCTGGCCCGCGTGCCCGGTTCGCTGGCGGTGGCGACCATCGTCACCTGCGCGATCTTTGCCACCGCCACCGGCATCGTCGGCGCGGTCGTGACGTTGATGGGGCTGCTCGCCTTTCCGGCCATGCTGCGGGCCGGCTATGACATCCGGGTTTCGGCCGGCGCGATCACCGCCGGCGGCTGCCTCGGCATCCTGATTCCGCCGTCGGTGCTGCTGATCGTCTACGGTGCCACTGCCGGCGTGTCGGTGGTGCAGTTGTATGCGGGTGCCTTCTTCCCGGGTTTCATGCTGGCTGCGCTGTATGTCGGCTACGTGATCGTGCTGGCAAAGTTCAAGCCGCGACTGATGCCGCCGCTTTCGCAAGCGGAGCGCCAGGTGACGCTGCCGACCTTCGCGCAGACGTTATCGGCGCGCGGCGCCAACGCGCTCGCTGGCCTGCTGCGCGCTGCGGGTGGCAGCGCCGGCGTGTCTTCGACCGTGGCGCTGAGGCAGTTGTTTGTTTCATTGCTGCCGCTGCTGGCAGTCGCAGCGCTTCTGGCCGTTACCTATCGGGCGGCGACGGCGCCGGTGGTGGTCGAGAACATCGCTGGACTGGAGCAGGCCGGCGGCGAAATCTCCGCCGAAATCAAGGAAGAGTCGGCGGGCTTGGTCGGCGGGGTGCAGGAGCCGAAGGAGGAAGGCACGGGACTGCAGGAGCCGCCCAGCGCCGGCGCTGAGGAGAAGAAGGAGACTGCCGAGCCGGCAAAGGCGCAGGTGGCGGAAAAGGCCGCTGAGAAGGCTCCCGCCGAGCAACCCGCTGCCGAGCGGTTGCCGGTGCCGACGTGGTTCTGGGGTGTGCTCGGTTTGGGCGCTGCGCTGCTGGCGGCGCTGTACGCGAAGTGGAACTGGCAGCGGCATGAAGTCTTCAAGATGCTGCTGTCCTCGTTCTTTCCGTTGGCGCTGCTGATCCTCTCGGTTCTCGGGTCGATCGTTTTCGGGCTGGCCACACCGACCGAAGCGGCGGCGGTCGGCGCCTTTGGCGGCTTCATCCTGGCGGCGATCTACCGCTTCATCGCGCACGCGAAAGCCCCGTCCGGCAACAGCGGCCCGCTGTTGCGCACGATCAAGGAACTCGGCGTGATCGCCAAGGACTCGTCGTTCCTGACCGCGAAGACGAGCGCCATGGTGTGCTGGCTGTTCGTCGGCTCGTCGATCTTTTCGGCCGCCTTCGCCCTGCTCGGCGGCCAGGATCTGGTCGAGAAGTGGGTGCTCTCGCTGGGCCTGACGCCGGTGCAGTTCATGATCCTGGCGCAGTTCATCATCTTCATCCTGGGCTGGCCGCTGGAGTGGACCGAGATCATCGTCATCTTCATGCCGATCTTCATTCCACTGCTGCCCAAGTTCGGCATCGACCCGCTGTTCTTCGGCCTGCTGGTCGCGCTGAACCTGCAGACCGCCTTCCTCTCGCCGCCGGTGGCGATGGCCGCCTTCTATCTGAAGGGGGTGGCGCCGAAGCACGTGACGCTGAACCAGATCTTCGCCGGCATGATGCCGTTCATGGTGATCCAGGTGATCGCGCTGGCGCTGCTATACATCTTCCCCGGCATCGGCCTGTGGTTGCCGAGCGTGCTGTACGGCCGCTAAGCCCCCATCTGACGGAGCGCAAACGGCGGGCACAGCCCGCCGTTTGTTCTTGTTCGATCCCGCCCGGATTCCCGCTGCTGGCGCCGACCTCTCCCCGCACGTGGCCGCAATGACGAATGATGCCGTTCGCGTGAGCCTGCGCGTCGCGGCG
>CAZSYX010000003.1:0-92469 GCA_964610575.1 uncultured Burkholderiaceae bacterium | reverse complement strand
TAGCAGGTGCCGCAGGACACCACCACCGTCTTGATGTCGAGGTAGTTCAGGGTGTTGGCGACGCGGTGGAACAGCACCCGGTTGTCGGTGATGATCTTCTCCGCCTTGTCGAACTGCCCGGAGCCGCGCTGCGGATAGCCGCAGCACAGGTAACCCGGCGGCAGCACCGTCTGCACGCCGACGTGCCAGAGCATTGCCTGCGTGGCCAGCCCCACCTGCGAGAACAGCCGCTCGGAGCCGCAGCCGGGAAAATAGAACACCGCTTCCGCATCCGTTGCCGTCGTCTGCGGGTTGCGGATGATCGGCACGTAGCGGCGGTCCTCGATGTCGAGCAGCGCGCGCGCCGTCTTGTTCGGCACGCCGGCCGGCATCTTCTTGTTGACGAAGTGGATCACCTGCGCCTTCACCGGCGGCCGGCCGGTGGAAGCCGGCGGCTGGCGCGTCTGCGCCCGCGCGGCCAGGGCGAAGATACGGTTGCCGAGTCGCTGCGCCTTGAAGCCCCAGTCGATCATCAGCTTGCGTGCCAGCTTGATCGTCTCCGGCCGCGTCGCGTTGAGGAAGAACATCGACGTCGCGGATCCGGGGTTGAAGCGCTTCTTGCCCATCCGCCGCAGCAGGTCGCGCATCGCCATCGTCACGTTGCCGAAGTCGATGTCGACCGGGCACGGCGCGGCGCACTTGTGGCAGATCGTGCAGTGGCCGGCGACGTCGTCGAACTCGTCCCAGTGCGCGAGCGAGATGCCGCGCCGGGTCTGCTCCTCGTACAGGAAGGCCTCGATCAGCAGCGAGGTGGCGAGGATCTTGTTGCGTGGCGAGTAGAGCAGGTTGGCGCGTGGCACGTGGGTGGCGCACACCGGCTTGCACTTGCCGCAGCGCAGGCAGTCCTTGATCGCGTCCGACACGCCCTTGATGTCGGACTGCTGCATGATCAGCGACTCGTGGCCCATCAGGCCGAAGCTCGGCGTGTAGGCCGTCTCGAGGGTCGCGCCGGGCAGGAGCTTCCCTTTGTTGAAGCGGCCCTCGGGGTCGATGCGGTTCTTGTAGGCGCGGAACTCGCGCAGTTCCTCGTCGGCCAGGAACTCGAGCTTGGTCATGCCGATGCCGTGCTCGCCGGAGATCACGCCGCCCAGTTCGCGGGCGATGGCCATGATCCGCGCCACCGTACGGTGCGCCGTGGCCAGCATCTCGTAGTCATCGGAGTTGACCGGGATGTTGGTGTGCACGTTGCCGTCGCCCGCATGCATGTGCAGCGCGACGAACACGCGCCCGTGCAGCACGCGCTCGTGGATTGCCTGGCACTCGGCCAGCACCGGCGCGAATGCCGCCCCGGAGAGGATGCGCTCCAGCGGCGCGCGGATTTCGGTCTTCCACGACACGCGGATCGTGCGCTCCTGCAGCAGGTCGATGATCCGCGACTGCGGCCGGCCATCCTCGCCGGCAACGTGCGTGACGCCCAGCTTCGCCAGTTCGGGCGCCGCCTGCGCCGCCGGCAGGTCGAAGTGCTGCAGCAGGTAGGTCCAGCGACGCCGCGTAAAGGAAAGCAGTTCGCGCGCCGCCTCGACGCGGTCGCCGACGACCTCGTCGCGCGACTGGCGATCGAACTCGGGATCGCCGCTGGTGCCGAGCGCGAAGCCGGTGCCGAGGTACTCCTCGAGCGCCTCGAGCAGCGCCAGCTTGTTGCTGATCGAAAGCTCGATGTTGATGCGCTCGATGGCGTCGGTGTAGTCACCCATCCGCTCGAGCGGGATCACCACGTCCTCGTTCAGCTTGAAGGCGTTGGTGTGGCGGGCGATCGCCGCCGTGCGCGCGCGATCGAGCCAGAACTTCTTGCGCGCCTCGTGGCTCGCCGCGGTGAAGCCTTCGCCGCCGCGCGCATTGGCGATGCGCACGACTTCGCTGGCCGCGCGCGCCACCGCCGCGTCGTCGTCGCCGACGATGTCACCGATCAGCACCATCTTCGGCAATGCGGCCCGCCGCGACTTGGTCGTGTAGCCGACCGCGCGCAGGTAGCGCTCGTCCATGTGCTCCAGGCCAGCGAGGATGGCGCCGCCAGGCTTGCGGTCGAGGAACGACTTGATCTCGACGATCGACGGCACCGCCTCGCGCGCCGGGCCGAAGAACTCCAGGCACACCGTGCGGATATGCGGCGGCATCGTGTGCAGTACCCAGCGCGCCGAGGTGATCAGCCCGTCGCAGCCTTCCTTCTGGATGCCGGGCAGCCCGCCGAGAAACTTGTCGGTGACGTCCTTGCCGAGCCCGGGCTTGCGGAAGCGCCGCCCTTCGACTTCCAGCCGTTCGCGGCGCAGTTCCCTGGCGTGCGCCGCCGGCTGCCGACCGTCCTTCCACACCAGCTCGAACTTCGCCGCCGGCGCCTCGTGGATCTTGCCGAGGTTGTGCTCGAGCCGCGTGACCTCCAGCCAGTTGCCTTCCGGGTCGACCATCCGCCACCAGGCGAGGTTGTCGAGCGCGGTGCCCCACAGTACGGCCTTCTTGCCGCCGGCGTTCATGGCGATGTTGCCGCCGACGCACGACGAATCGGCCGAGGTCGGGTCGACCGCGAACACCAGCCCGGCCGCCTCGGCGGCATCGGCCACGCGCCGCGTGACCACGCCGGCGCCGGTGAAGACCGTCGGCACGTCGGCGTCGACGCCGGGCAGCCTGGCGCGCTCGACCGCGTCGACCTGCACCAGCTTCTCGGTGTTGATCACCGCCGAGCGGCTCGTCAGCGGCACGCAGCTGCCGGTGTAGCCGGTGCCGCCGCCGCGCGGGATTACCGTCAGGCCGAGTTCGAAGCAGGCGCGCACCAGCGCCGGCACCTCGTCCTCGTCGTCCGGCGCCAGCACGACGAACGGGTACTCGACGCGCCAGTCGGTCGCGTCGGTGACGTGCGAGACGCGGGCGAAGGCGTCGAAGCAGACGTTGTCGGCGCGCGTGATGCGCTCGAACTTGCGGCGCGCCGCCTTGCGCAGGTCCCAGGTGTCGGAGAACTCGCGCTTGAATGCTTCGACGCACCGGGTCGCCGCCTCCAGCAGCTGACCGACCTTGGCATCGCGCACCGGGTCCGCCGCGTCGCGGCGCTTCTCGACCTCGTGCAGGCGGTGGTGCAGCGCCTCGACCAGCATCGCGCGGCGCTTGGGGTTGTCGAGCAGGTCCTCCTGCAGGTACGGGTTGCGCTGCACCGCCCACACGTCGCCGAGCACCTCGTACAGCATGCGCGCGCTGCGCCCCGTGCGGCGCTCGCTGCGCAGTTCGTCGAGAACCCGCCAGGCATCCGCGCCGAGCAGGCGGATCACGATCTCGCGGTCCGAGAACGACGTGTAGTTGTACGGAATCTCGCGCAGGCGAACCACCTCGACGGGCGGAGCGGCGGGCTTCAGCGAACCGGCAGGCGGGGGGGCGTTCATGGCGGGTACGGCGAACGAAGTGCGGCAGGCTCCCGCACGGCTCAAGTGTATCTGCTGCGGTGCATCAACACCTGCACACGACATGGGGTCAACAGCCCCAATGCCGAGCCGCTATCGTGAGCAAGACGGTGATGCGGGCATATGGACGTGACAACGAGCGATGCGCACGGTTCGGTTCGGCTGTGGTGGCTGCCCCTGGCCGCGGGGCTGCTGCCGGCCGCGGGCACGATCGTCGCCTTCAACCTGGCGGTGGCGCAGGGGCAGTTTCCCTCGTGCAATCCGCTGCTCGAGGGTTGCGTGTCGATCAGCCGGGCCGGGCGCCATGATCTGCCGAACATCGTCTTTCGCGCACTGCTGCTGCCGGGTGCGACGTTGCAGGCGATCGTCTGGCTGTTGACCGGCACGTGGCTGCGGCGGCTCGGCGCGCCGCGGGATCGCCTACTCGTGTTGTTGCCGTGGGTGGGCGTGATCGCGGCCTTGTTCCTGTTGCTCTATGGGACCTTTCTCGGCACCGAGGGTCCCGGCTACCAGTGGATGCGCCGCTATGGCGTGGTTGTCTATTTCGGCTTCACCTGCATCGCCATGCTGATCGTCGGCGGCGCGGTGCAGCGAGTCACCGCCGCCACCGGAGAGTTGCGCCACGCCGGGGTGGTGCTGTATGCGCTCGTCGCGGCACTGCCCATGCTGGGCCTCGTCAATTCCACCTCGCCGCTGTACCTCGCCAGCGAAGCGGCGCAGGACGCGCTCGGCAACATCACCGAATGGTGGGGCACCCTGGTGTTCACCGTCTTCTTCGTCGTGCTGGCCTGGTTGTGGCGGTTGACGCACTTCACGGCAGCGCTCACCGCGCGTGGGCATTGATCTGGCGTGTGACTGGCCGAACGCCGCGCCGAGGCGGCGGAATGCCTTGGTTCAGGCCAGCGGTGGTTCACTCATTGCCGCGATCTGTTCGCGCAGTTCGAGGATCTTCTGCTCCCAGTAGCGCGGCGTGTCGAACCAAGGGAAGGCGGCCGGAAACGCCGGATCGTCCCAGCGCCGTGCGATCCACGCGGAGTAGTGGATCAGCCGCAGCGTGCGCAGCGCTTCGATCAGGCCGAGTTCTTGCCGCTCGAACTCGGCGAAGTCCTCGTAGCCAGCCAGCAGGTCGGCAAGCTGCGATTGCTGCTCTTCGCGCGGCCCCGACAGCAGCATCCACAGGTCCTGCACCGCCGGGCCCATGCGCGAGTCGTCGAAGTCGACGAAGTGCGGGCCGGGCTGGCTGCCTGCATCGGTCCACAGCACGTTGCCGACATGCACGTCGCCGTGCACGCGGATGGTCCGCACGTCGCCGGCGCGTTCGTAGCAGCGGCTGACCTCGTCCAGCGCCTGCGCGCTGACTCCCGCGTAAACGTCGCGCAGTTCGTGCGGCAGCCAGCGGCTTCCCAGCAGATACGCGCGCGGCTCTTTGCCGAAGGTGGCGATGTCGAGCGACGGTCGGTGCTGGTAACGCGACGCGCCCCCCACGGCGTGGATGCGACCGATGAAGCGGCCGAGCCACTCGCGCACGTTGCGGTCCTCGACCTCGGGCGCGCGGCCGCCGCGGCGCGGGTACAGCGCAAAGCGATAGCCACCCCGCTCGTGCAGCGTGCTGCCACCGATGGCGAGCGGCGGCACCGCCGGCACTTCTGCATCGGCCAGTTCCTGCGTGAAGGCGTGCTCCTCCAGGATCTGCGCATCGGTCCAGCGCGCCGGGCGGTAGAACTTGGCGACGACGAAGCGGTCTGTGGGGTGCTCGACGCCGACCTGGAAGACGCGGTTCTCGTAACTGTTCAGCGTCAGCAGGGTGCCGCTGGTGACCAGTCCGGTCGCGTCGATCGCGTTGAGCACCGCGTCCGGCGTCAGGTCGGCGAACGGCGCTGCTGTTGCGTGCTCTTCGGAGGCGGATGGCATGCGCCGGATCGTAGCCGGCGATCGGCCGCGCTCATGCCGGCATGCGGCTCCCCCCAAAAAAAGAAACCCGCCACGCGGGCGGGTTCGGCTCGGCAAAGCGCAGCTATCTCTGTCGTCGGCGCATCGCGCCGAGAGCGACGATGCCCAGGCCCAGCATGGCCAGCGTGCCCGGTTCCGGGACTGAGTTCAGGCGGGCTATTTCCGGCACCGGGCGGTAGGTTGCGGAGAGGTAGTCCTGTTTGCTGTCGTTGCTGAACTTGTAGAGCATCCAGCCGGACGCCGAGCCCTCACCTGCGTTGAGATCGGTCAGCCAAGCGTCAGCCTGTGCCACGGCCTTCTCTCGGTCCTTGCCCACGCTGTTGGCGCTGGTGTTGCTCATAAAGGTTCCGCCAGCCAGGCTGAAGCTGGCCTCCGACTCGAAGAAGATCTCCCACACCGCGAGCTGGAAAGCGGAGGAGAGGATGCCGGAGCTGAACTGACCGAAGCCCGTCGCAGCGCCGTTGTAGAAGTCCCCGAGCGCCTTGTTCGGATAGGCGATGTCGAACAGCCGCGCCAGTGCGCTGCTCTGAAGGATCGACGCCTCGTAGGTAAACGGTCCGCCAGTGGCTACCTGGGACAGATCGATGCAGAAGAAGCGGAAGAACTCGTCCGAACTCTCCACGTTGTCGGTATAGAAGTAGCCGTTGAACTGGCCGCCTGCACCGTTGTACGAAACCGAGGGTCCGTTGGTCTTCTGAACGTAGACGCTGGTGCTGCCGCTGTCGAAGCCGTTCCACCGGAGCTGGCCAGTCGCGTTGAAGGAGTGGTTCCAGATCTCCGCGGCCGACACCGAGGATGCAACGCCAAGCAAAGACAACGACAGCAGGTTTCGGAGCTTCTTCACTATCTTCTCGCCCGGTAACTTATTTACGTGATACCAAGCAAGCGGTATGCCATGACTGTTAACTAATTGAAAAACAATGATTTTGAGATTCGTACGCCCGCTGGCAGGCTACAAACCGTAAAGAAGGTCGACAGTTAGCGAGCGCTCGCACCGCAGGTCGCCCGTTCGAGTACCCGGCGCGATGGCGGCCTCAGGCTCCTTCCAGCACGGCAAGCTGCCGGCCAGAGGCACATCCCACGCTGCGGCTACAGTTCCGATTGCCACGACCCGCGATCGCGCGTCCTTCCGCGCCCCGCCGCATGCGCCTAGACCGACAGCCATTGAGCGCTTCCCCAGGACCAAGACATAAGCCATGCCCGCCCAGGAATACCTGCGCCGCATCCTGAATGCGCGCGTCTACGACGTAGCGGAGGAAACGCCGCTGGAGGTTGCGCCGCAGCTGTCGGCGCGGCTGGCCAACCGCGTGCTCCTGAAGCGCGAGGACCTGCAGCCGGTGTTCAGCTTCAAGCTGCGCGGCGCGTACAACAAGATGGTCAACCTGCCGCCGGCGCAGCGCAAGCGCGGCGTGATCGCCGCCTCCGCCGGCAATCACGCGCAGGGCGTGGCGCTGGCCGCGGCGAAGCTCGGCTGCCGCGCGGTGATCGTGATGCCGGTGACCACCCCGCAGGTGAAGATCGATGCGGTGCGCGCGCGGGGGGCCTCCGTCGTGCTGCACGGCGACTCGTACTCGGACGCCTACGATTACGCGCTCACGCTGCAGAAGAAGAAGGGCCTGACCTTCGTGCACCCCTTCGACGATCCGGACGTGATCGCCGGCCAGGGCACGATCGGCATGGAGATCCTGCGCCAGCATCATCCGGCGGAGCACGGGCCGATCCACGCGGTGTTCGTGGCCATCGGCGGCGGCGGGCTGATCGCCGGCGTTGCCGCCTACATCAAGGCGCTGCAGCCGGGCATCAAGGTCATCGGCGTGCAGACCGCGGACTCGGACGCGATGGCCCGCTCGTTCGCCGCCGGCCGCCGCGTGCAGTTGCACGACGTCGGGCTGTTCTCCGACGGCACGGCGGTGCGCATGGTGGGCGAGGAAACCTACAAGCTGGCCAGGCTCTATGTCGACGAGGTCGTCACCGTCGACACCGACGCCATCTGCGCGGCCATCAAGGACGTGTTCCAGGACACCCGCTCGATCCTCGAGCCGGCCGGCGCGCTGGCGATCGCCGGCATGAAGAAGTACGCCGCGCGCGAGAAGCTGAAGGGCCGCACCCTGGTGGCGATCGCCTGCGGCGCCAACATGAACTTCGACCGGCTGCGCTTCGTCGCCGAGCGCGCCGAGGTCGGCGAGCAGCGCGAGGGCGTGTTCGCGGTGACCATTCCCGAGGAGCGCGGCAGCTTCCGCCGCTTCTGCGCGCTGGTGGGACGCCGCAACGTCACCGAGTTCAACTACCGGATCGCCGACAGCAGGGCGGCACACATCTTCGTCGGCATCCAGATCGCCGACCGCCGCGACGCCAAACTGCTGGCGAAGAGCTTCGAGAAGCACGGCTTCGCCACGCTCGACCTGACCGACGACGAATTGGCAAAGCAGCACCTGCGCCACATGGTCGGCGGCCACTCGCCGCTGGCCAAGGACGAGCTGCTCTATCGCTTCGAGTTCCCGGAGCGGCCCGGCGCGCTGATGAAGTTCCTCACCAGCATGTCGCCGAACTGGAACATCTCGCTGTTCCACTACCGCAACCAGGGTGCCGACTACGGCCGCATCCTGGTCGGCATGCAGGTGCCTGCGGGCGAAAAGCGGCAGTTGAGAGAGTTCCTCGCCACGCTGGGATACCGGCATTGGGATGAGAGCGGGCACCCGGCATACCGGTTGTTCCTCGGCTGAGTCAACGGCCCGCCTGCCGAATCTTCACTCCAGCGCACACGGAATTTCCGACAGCGCTCGGCGCAAGTCCTCCGCAAGATGCTCCGCAGTCGCGTGATTCAAATCGCGACAGCACAAGGAGGCAGCCATGGATCCGTCCCTCGCGTCGATCGAGGTGGCGGCGGCGCGCTGGGAGCAGTGGATAGGCGCCGCGCTGCGCGCGGAACACTTCCGCGCTCTGCTGGCCGCCACCCCCCGACGGCCGCGACGCCGTGCCCCAGCGGCACGGACTCGACCGCGCACCCGCGCCAGCCTGCTGTGGATGCTGGCCATCAGCCTCGCGGGCTACTGGCTGCTGCGCTAGCAGCGCGGGGTTGCAAGGGGCCGACCGATCGCCATCTAGAATCGATGTCGTCCCAGGAGGATCCGACCCCAATGCAAGCCATCACCGCCAGCCCCACCATCCGCCCGCGGTCGACACGTACCGGCGCCGCGAAGAAGGCCTCGTCCGCACGCACCGCCACGGCTGCCCGTCGCCAGGCGGCGCGCGAACGGCTGATCACGCTGACCCGGCTGATGGACGGGCTGTTCGAAATTCCGGTCCTGCGGCGCAAGGTCGGACTGGACGCCTTGATCGGCTTGGTGCCAGTCGTCGGCGACCTGGTCTCGGCCGGCGTCGGCCTGTATCTGGTGCTCGAGGCGCGCGAACTCGGCGCTTCGCGCTGGCTGCTGGCACGGATGGTCGGCAACCTGCTGCTCGATTTCCTCGTCGGCGTCGTGCCGTTGCTCGGCGACTACTTCGACGTGCTGTTCCGCGCGCACCAACGCAACCTGAAGCTGCTGCAGAAGGAACTCGGCGAGCCGTACATCGACGCCGCGGCACGCTGAAACTTCGCTCCCCGCCGGGCCTGCAGCAGCCTCTTGAGATTGCGCACAGCGCGCCGTTCGCCGCTACGCTGAGCTGAACAATTTTGGAGAACCAATGACCACGCGAACGACCCGCCAAGCTGCCCGCGCACCAACTCGCGCCACGACCTCACCCAAGCGCGCCACGCCGCCCAAGCCGGACGGCAGCGCCCGACCGGCGCCACGTCGCGGCAATGGCGCCCGGCCGGTGGCCGCCGGCGATGTCGCTCCGGCGCGGAGCACGCGCGCGGTCGACAGCTTCGCGGTGAACGAGGCAGTCGCCGCCGCCAACGAGCACGAGATCGCCGCAATCACCGACATCCTGAAGGGGGAGGCGCCGCGCGACCGCGAGGCGCTGATGCAGATTCTGCAGCAGCAGAGCGAGGCGACGACGCAGCCGCGGCAGGCCGACCCCGATCTGGCGCTCGCCGACGACTGGCGCAAGGGCGGCTACCCATACAAGAACCTGCTATCAAGGCGCTCTTACGAAAGGCAGAAGTACCGCCTGCAGGTCGAACTGCTGAAGCTGCAGGCCTGGGTCAAGGAGACCGGCCAGAAAGTCGTGATCCTGTTCGAAGGGCGCGACGCCGCCGGCAAAGGCGGCACGATCCGCCGCTTCATGGAACACCTGAACCCGCGCGGCGCGCGGGTGGTGGCGCTGGAGAAGCCCAGCGAATACGAACGCGGCCAGTGGTACTTCCAGCGCTACGTGCAGCACCTGCCGACGCGCGGCGAGATCGTCATGTTCGACCGCTCCTGGTACAACCGCGCCGGCGTCGAGTGGGTGATGGGCTTCTGCAACCAGCAGGAGTACATGGAGTTCATGCGCCAGTGCCCGGAGTTCGAGCGCAACCTCGTGCACAGTGAGGTGCACCTGATCAAGTTCTGGTTCTCGGTGAGCCGCAAGGAGCAGCGGCGCCGCTTCAAGGAGCGCGAGATCCACCCGCTGAAGCAGTGGAAGCTGTCGCCGATCGACGTCGCGTCGCTCGACAAGTGGGACGAGTACACGCGGGCCAAGGAGGCGATGTTCTTCTATACGGACACCGCCGACTCGCCGTGGACGGTGATCAAGTCCGACTGCAAGAAGCGGGCGCGCCTGAACGCGATGCGCTACATCTTGCACAGGCTGCCCTACAGGAACAAGGACCTCGAAGGCATCGGCCCGATCGACCCGCTGCTGGTCGGTCGCGCCAATGTCGTCTACGAGCGCGGCGAGAAGCAGATGAACACGCCGCTTCTCTGAGAGCAGATAGACTGGCATCGTTAGCAGCGGCACTGCGCCGCGGACAAGAACTTCGGCGCAATGCGCGCGGCGCTGAAGCAGGCGCGCGGCGTGCTGCTCTTCCCGCAGATCATCAAGGGCGCGTTCTTCGTCGGCGGCTCGGGCGGCAGCGGCGTGCTGCTGTCGCGCGATGAGAAAGGCGCGTGGAAGGGTCCGGCCTTCTACACCATCGGCTCGGCCAGCATCGGCATCGCCTTCGGCGGCGAGGCCGGGGAAACGGTCATCGTCGTCAACTCGCAGAAGGCGCTCGACGGCCTGTACGCCAACAAGTTCAAGCTCGGCGCCGATGGCTCGGTTTCCGCCGGACCGGTGGGTCAGGGCGGCAACGTCACCTTCACGACCGACATGATGAGCTTCTCGCGCAGCAAGTGCGCATACGCCGGCATCAGCCTCGACGGCTCGGTGCTCGACGTGCGCGAGAGCTTGAACAACGCCTACTACAAGGCCAAGGTCTCGCCGCTCGACATCCTGGTGCGCGGCAAGCCGGTGGCGGCGGAAGCCGCGAGCCTGCGCGCCGCTGTCGCCGCCGCGGCGAAGTAGGCGGCTTACTTGCGCGCGCTGCGGCGCGCGTAGGTACCGATGAGTTCAGCGTGCGCCAGCACGTGGCCCTTCATCGCCTGCTCGAGCTGCGGCTTGGTCGGCGGATGGGCGAACGACAGCGCCGTGTCGAGCGCGTAGAGCTTGAAGAAGTAGCGGTGCCGGCCTACCGGCGGGCACGGCCCGCCGTAGCCGATCCGCTTCCAGTCATTGAGGCCATCACGCGCGCCGGCGGGCAGTGCGCCGCCCTCGGGCAGGCCGGCGGTCGTCGGCGCGATGTCGTAAACGACCCAGTGGACCCAGGTCATCTTCGGTGCGGCAGGGTCCGGCGCGTCGGGGTCGTCGACGATCAGCGCCAGCGACTTCGCACCGGCGGGCACGCCGCTGAACTGCAACGGCGGCGCAATATCGCGGCCCTCGCAGGTGTGGACGGCCGGGATCTCGCCGTTGTCGGCGAATGCGGTCGATGTGATTTTCATCGCTTCTCCTTACCGGCCAGCCATGCGCGCACCTCACGCAGCGGCCTCGTGTTGATCACGTCGGCTTTCTCCAGCCAGCCGCGCCGCGCCTGGCCAATGCCGAAGTCGAGATTGTCGAACTCGTGCTCCGCGTGTGCGTCGGAGTTGATGACAATCCGCGCGCCCTCGTCCTTCGCCATCCGGCAGGCAACATCGGTCAGGTCGAGCCGCTGCGGGTGCGCGTTCAGTTCGAGCGCCACGTCGCGCGCCTTGCACTTGCGGATCACCGCCAGCATGTCGACGTCGTAGGGCTCGCGCTTGTCGATCAGCCGGCCGACCGGGTGGGCGAGGATCTTCACCTTCGGCTGGTCGATCGCGGCGAGGATGCGCCGGGTCTGCGCGGCACGCGACAGATCGAACTTCGAGTGCACCGCCGCGATCACCACGTCCAGGGACTCAAGCGCCCCCGCGGGCAGGTCGAGACTGCCGTCTTCGAGCACGTCGACCTCGATGCCGGTCAGCAGTTCGATGCCCCTGAGTGTGCGGTTGAACTCCTCGACCTCGGCGCATTGCTTGGCAAGGCGAACCGGGTCCAGCCCGTGCGCCACCGTCAATCGCCGGCTGTGGTCGCTGATCGCCAGGTACGACAGGCCGTGCGCCTTGGCGGCTCTCGCCATCGCCTCGATGCTGGCGGTGCCGTCGCTCCAGTCGGTGTGCGCGTGCAGGTCGCCGGCCAGATCGCCGCGCTCGATCAGCGCCGGCAACCTGTCCTTCAGCGCTGCCTCGACCTCGCCACGGTCCTCGCGCAGTTCCGGGGCAATCCACGGCAGGCCAAGCGCCCGGTAGACCTCCTCCTCGGTCGCGGCGGCAACGGTCTTGCGGCCGGCGAACAGCCCGTACTCGTTCAGCTTCAGTCCCCGCTCGATGGCCAGCGTCCTGAGGCGGATGTTGTGCGCCTTCGAGCCGGTGAAGTACAGCAGCGCCGCGCCGAAGCTCGTCTTCGGCACCACCCGCAGGTCGACCTGCAGGCCGGAGTTCAGCTGCACGGTGGCGCGCGTGTCGCCGGCGGCGCGCACCTCGGCAACCTCGGGATAGGCGACGAAGTGGCGGCACACGGCGGCGCCGTCGGGCGCGCAGGCGAGCAGATCGAGGTCGCCGACCGTTTCGCGCGAGCGGCGCAGGCTGCCGGCGGCCGTCACTTCGCTCACCTTGGGCGCCTTGCGCAGCCAGGCGATCAGCGCGGAGGCGTACTGCGCCGCGGTCACCAGCTTCAGCCGCTGCGACCTGTGGCCGTGCGCGTCGATCGCCTCGAGGATGCGCGCCTCGGTCCTTGCGCCGAATCCGGGCAGCGTGTGGATACGGCCGTCGCGCGCCGCGCGCGCCAGCTGCGCGAGGTTGGTGACATGCAGTTCCTCGTATAGCGCACGCACACGCTTCGGGCCGAGGCCGGGGAGTTGCAGCATCTCCGCCACTCCGGCCGGGATCTGCTGACGCAACCGGTCAAGCAGCGCCAGATGGCCAGAATGGGCGAACTCCTCGATCTTGCCGGCGAGATCGGCGCCGATGCCGGGCAGCCTTGGCAGCGCCTTCCCTTGCTCGACCTGCGTGACGAGGTCGAGCTTCAGTTCGCCGACCACCCGTGCCGCGTTCCGATAGGCGCGGACGCGGAACGGATTGGCCTGCTGAAGTTCGAGCAGGTCGGCGGTCTGCTCGAAGGCGGCAGCCAGATCGGCATTGGTTTTCGGCACCGCGAACACCCCCGGCGTTTGACCTCGACTCAATGTAGCTGCCGCGTCCTGCGCCGCCGTGACCGGAATCAAGCACGCCCGGCGCGGGCATACGGGCATGACCGGCGGTTCTGAGCGGCGGCCCTGTGCGGGTGCATCATCGCAGTCGCAGATCTACCGATGGCCGACTGGCCCGCAACGAAATGAAGACCTGGCTTGCCCGACTCATCCTCCTGCTACTGGCTGGCGTGGCACATGCGGCCCCGCTGCCGCCGCTGCTCACCGCGAGCGAACTCGCGGCGCGGCTCGCCGACGGGCCGCTGCGTGTCATCGACATCCGCGCCGACGAGGAACCGACGTATGTGCCCGGCGCGGTCGCCGCGCCGTACGCGCAATGGCGCGGCCCGGCGGACAACCCGGGCCGGATGCCGGATGCAGGAGCGCTGTCCGCCCTGCTGCAGCGGCTCGGCATCGACAGCTCGACGCCCGTGGTGGTCGTCTACGAAGGCGACGATCCCAGCGACTTCGGTGCGGCGGCGCGCGTGTACTGGACGCTGAAAACGGCCGGCATCGGCCAGGTGTCGATCCTGAACGGCGGCATGAAGTCCTGGCGGGCCGCTGGCCTGCCGACCGCGCCCGCGCCCGCCGTGCCCGCGCCGACGCACTACCAGGCGCGCATCGACGGCCGCTGGCTGGCCAGCCGTGCGCAGGTGGCCGCGGCGACGGGCAGCCCCTCGTGGCGGCTGCTCGATGCGCGGCCGGCGACGTATTTCCGCGGCGAGCAGCGCCATCCGTCAGCGCGCACGCCCGGCACGCTGGTCGGCGCGAGGAACGTCGAGCACACGGTCTGGTTCGTCCCCGGCACGGCCGAACTGGCCGCGCCGCAGGCGATCCGTGCCACCGCGCAGCGGCTCGGCGTCGACGCCGATGCGCCGACGGTGTCGTTCTGCAACGCCGGTCACTGGGCGGCGACGCAATGGTTCGTGCTGTCGGAGGTGCTCGGCGGACGGGACATGCGCCTGTACCCGGAGTCGATGGTCGACTGGTCACGCTCCGGCCAGGCGATGGCCAACGTGCCCACGCGCCTGCAGCAGTTCTGGATGCAGTTGCGCGCTGCGTTCGGTGCCGGCTGAGTTGCGCCGATGCAGGGCCGCACGGCGGTGCACGGGCTTCAGTACGATCGCAGCCTGCCGCCCGCCCTCGCGGATTCCTCCCTGATGCCACTGTCCAGGCGCCCTGCGCTCGTGCTGCTCGTCCTTGCCGCGTGGCTCGCCGTCACGTGGTTCGCCGGCCTGCGCCAGGGCTTCACCTTCCTGATCGGCATCGGCCTGGGCTCGGTGCTCGCCGGCGTCTCGTTCGGCTTTACCACCGGCTGGCGGGTATGGCTGCGCGAACGCGACCCGACCGGCCTGCTGGCGCAGTTCGTCGCCATCGGCGTGGCGATGACGATCTCCATCCCGCTGCTCGCCGCGCATCCCGAACTGGTCGGCGCGATGGGCCCGTTGTCGGTCAGCCTGCTGGTCGGCGCCTTCGTCTTCGGCGCGGCGATGCAGGTGGCCGACGGCTGCGGCTCGGGCACGCTGTACAAGGCCGGGCAGGGCAACGCGGTGAGCCTCGCCGCCCTGCCCGGCTTCGTAGCCGGCAGCTTCCTCGGCGCGATGCATCTGAACGGCTGGCTGGCACTCGGCAGCCTGCCGGCCGTATCGCTGCCGCAGACACTAGGCGCCATGCCTGCCCTGCTGCTGCAAGCCGCCGTGCTGGCGCTGCTCGGAACGTACTTCTGGCGCCGTCGCGGCGCCATGGGGACGCGCTGGCGCGGCCATGGCGTGTTCATCGGCGCCGCGCTGCTGGCCCTTTTCGCAGTGGCGAATCTGCTCGTCGCTGGCCAACCCTGGGGGATCGTCTACGGACTCGGCCTGTGGGGCGCGAAGATCGCTAGCTGGGCCGGCATGGATCTCGCGGCCAATGCGTTCTGGGGCCGCGAGGCGCAGCAGGCGCAGATCGCCGCGCCGCTGCTCGACGACGTCACCTCGGCGAGCAATCTGGGGCTGCTGCTTGGCGCGTTCGTTACCGCCACCTGGCGCGGCACCGCCTGCCCGGTCGTTCGGGTGACATCGCAGCAATGGCTTGCCGCGATCGTCGCCGGACTGGTGCTCGGCTACAGCTCGCGCCTGGCCTTCGGCTGCAATGTCGGCGCGTATTTCTCCGGCATCAGTACCGGCAGCCTGCATGGCTGGGTCTGGTTCGCGGCGGCGTTCGCCGGCTCGGTGCTCGGCGTGCGGCTGCGCGAACGACTGGGGTTCAGCGGATGAGCGCCGGTCAGCCGCCGCGCGCCGCGCCGGCTGCCGTAATGGCCGCCGTCTTCTGGGCGCTGACGATCGCCTTCGTGGTCTTCGACTGGACGCGCGCGCCGCAGCGCAACCGCTTCGACGAGCCGCCGCCCTTTGCCATCGGCAGCGGCCCGGTCAGCGGCGCCGGCCACTGCGCGGCCGCGCCCTCGCCGCCGAAGCGCTGACGGCGTTACTTGCGCGTTGCAGTCTCGCGCGTCTGCTCGGCCTTGAGCACGCGCACCACGGCGTCGAGTTCCTCGGCCATCGTCTCGAGCAGGTTGTCAACGGCGACGATCCCCGACAGGTGCCCGGCGTCGTCGAGCACCGGCAGCCGGCGCACGCCGTGCTCGCGCATGCGTGCCAGCGCATCGAGGATATCGTCGCCGTCGCGGACGGTGGCCAGCGGAGTCGTCATCACATCGCCAGCGGTCAGCGTGGTCGGATCGAGGCCAACGGCCACCGCCTCGAGCACGATGTCGCGGTCGGTGACGATGCCGCGCGGGTTGTCACGCTGACCCTGGTCGTCGATCACCACCACGCTGCCGACGTGCTGCGCGCGCATGATCTGCGCGCATTCGGCCAGCGTGGTTGTCGGCGTGACGGTCACCACTTCATGCGCGGCAAGGTCGCGCACGGTTACGGTACGGGCTCTCATGGCAGCCTCCTTGGAACCCATGTTGCGCCGATGCGCGTCGCTGGCGCTGACCTGAATCAAGCGCCCGGCCCGCCGGTGCGACGAAACCGCTGCCTCGGCGGCGGTCTAGTCGCTGCCAGCGAAGCGGATCACCTCGATGGCGGGATCCGGCGAATCGCACGGCTCCTCGTCGAAGGCGATGTCGCCGTCGGCATCGGCCACGCCGGTGGCCACCAGGTCCCTGAAAGCAAACAGCGAAGCGTCCATCAGGTGCGATGGCACCACCCGCGTCAGGCTGCTGAAGATGGTCTGCACGCGGCCCGGATGACGGCGGTCCCAATCGGCCAGCATCCTCTTGACTTCCTGCCGCTGCAGGTTGTCCTGCGAGCCGCACAGGTTGCACGGGATGATGGGAAACCGCTTCACCTGCGCGTAACGCGCGAGATCGGCTTCCTTCACATGGGCCAGCGGGCGAATGACGACGTGCCGGCCGTCGTCGGAAACCAGCTTCGGCGGCATGCCCTTGAGCTTGCCGCCGTGAAACATGTTGAGGAAAAAGGTGGCGACGATGTCGTCGCGGTGATGGCCGAGCGCGATCTTGGTCGCGCCGAGTTCGGCTGCCACCCGGTACAGGATGCCGCGCCGCAGCCGCGAGCACAGCGAGCACATCGTCTTGCCCTCGGGTATTACGCGGGTGACGATCGAATACGTGTCCTGCGTCTCGATGTGAAAGGGCACGCCGCGCGACGTCAGATAGGCCGGCAGCACGTCCGCCGGAAAGCCCGGCTGCTTCTGGTCGAGGTTGACGGCGACGACGTCGAAGGAGATCGGCGCGCGTTCGCGCAGCTTGAGCAGCAGGTCGAGCAGGCCGTGGCTGTCCTTGCCGCCGGAGACGCAGACCATCACCCGGTCACCGGCCTCGATCATGTTGTAGTCGGCAATCGCCTGGCCGGTGAGGCGCAGCAGGCGCTTTTCCAGCTTGTTCGCTTCGTGCGCCGCCTTCTGCGCCGCGCGCACGGTCGGCGCGTGCAATTCCGCCGCGGCGCTCATGCCGCGCCCTCCTTGAAGTGGAACACCTCGATGCCGACCGCCTCGACATCGGCATACACGTCGGGTTTCTCGCTCGCTACCCGCACCGCCGCCACGCTCGGATGCGCCAGCAGCGAGCGCGCGATGTCGTCGACCAGCGTCTCCTGCAGGTTGATGTGACCCTGCTCGATGCGGCGGCGGATGGTCAGGCGCACGAAGTCGTAGTCGAGCACCTCGCTGAAGCGGTCGTGCCGCGGCGTGCTCACCGCCAGGTGCACGAACACGTCGACGTTGATCACCAGCCGCTGGCTGCCGGCGCGCTCGAAGTCGTGGATGCCGATGTTGGCGTCGAGCAGCACCTCGCGCAGGAAGATACGCCGGCACTTGGCCAGCCGGGGGTCGAGCAGCCAGGTCACGGTTTCTCCGTCAGGAACATCACATCGCGATCGCTCGGCACCAGGTGCTGGCCGCCGTCGACCAGCAGCGTGGTGCCGGTGATCGCGGGGGCGCGCACCGCGTAGACGACTGCCTGGGCAATGTCGTCGGGGGTCGAGGAGCGGCCGAGCGGCGTCTTCACGTGCGCGGCGGCGAAACCGGCGTCCGACTGTTCGCCGGAAGGCAGCGTGATGCCCGGCGCAATGCCGACCACGCGCACGCGCGGCGCCAGCGCGCGTGCCAGCAGCACGGTGGCCTCCTTCAGCGCGCTCTTCGACAGCGTGTAGCTGAGGAAGTCCGGATTCGGGTTGAAGAGCTTCTGGTCGAGCAGGTTGATCACCACGCCTTGGCTGCCTTCCGGAAGCTGCGCGGCCAGCGCCTGCGCCAGCAGCACCGGCGCGGCGACGTTGACCGCGTTGACGCGCGCCAGCAGTTCCGGGCTGAAATCAGCGGCGCTGTCGTACTCGAACAGCGAGGCGTTGTTGACCACGCAACAGAGCGGCCCGAGCGCCTGCGCGCAGCGCGCCGGCAGCGCGCGCACCGAGGCGGCGTCGGCAAGATCGCAGTCGAGCGCCACGGCCCGACGGCCGAGCGCCTCGATCGCCCGCACCGTGTCGCTCGCCTCGGCGGCGGAGCGGCTGTAATGCACGGCGACATCCCAGCCGTCGCCGGCGAGCGCCAAGGCGATCGCGCGGCCGATGCGCTTCGCGCCGCCGGTCACGAGCGCCACACCTGGGCGTTGTCGATTCGCATCCATGGGGCGGCGAAGTTTACCGGTAGCATGCCCGCGCCCATGACACCTGACCGCGCATCGATGCCCGCGCCTTCGTCCGAGGCGATGGCGCACAGCGAACGCGTCGCTGCGCTGATCCACGCCGAGATCGCCGCGGCCGGCGGCTGGATCGGCTTCGACCGCTACATGGAACTCGCCCTGTACGCGCCCGGCCTCGGCTACTACACCGCCGGCGCGCGCAAGTTCGGCGGCGGAAGCGAGGGCGGCGATTTCGTCACTGCGCCGGAGATCTCGCCGCTGTTCGCCCGATCACTCGCCGCGCAAGTCGCGCAGGTCTTCGAGCACGTGCCGCCGCGCATCGTCGAATTCGGTGCTGGCACGGGGCGCCTGGCGCGCGACCTGATCGATGCGCTCGATGCGCGCGGCGCGGCTGTGGAACGCTACGGCATCGTCGAATTGTCGGCCGATCTGCGCGAGCGGCAGCAGGGCCTCCTGACGGACTCGCGTATGCGGTGGCTCGATTCGCCGCCGCAGGATCTCTCCGGCGTGATCGTCGCCAACGAAGTGCTCGACGTGATGCCGGTGCGGTTGTTCCTACGCGAGCGAGGCGAGCTTCTTGAGCGCGGCGTGACGCTACGCGACGGTTCGCTGGCCTTCGAAGGTCGGCCCGCTGACACATCGCTTGCCGAGGCGGTGACCGACATCGAGGCCGAGGTTGGCACCCTGCCCGACGACTACGGTTCCGAAGTCGGGCTGCTTGCGCGCGGGTGGATGCGCTCGGCCGGGCAGTGGCTGGCGCGCGGCGCGCTGCTGGCCATCGACTACGGCTTTCCGCGCCGCGAGTACTACCACCCGCAGCGGCTGATGGGCACGCTGATGTGCCATTACCGCCACCATGCGCACGCCGATCCGCTGTGGCTGCCGGGCCTGAACGACATCACTGCCCACGTCGACTTCAGTGCGATGGCGCAGGCTGCGCACGAAGGTGGGCTGGACGTGCTCGGCTACACGACGCAGGCGCACTTCCTGCTCAACTGCGGGCTGCTGGATCTGCTCAAAGAGAACCGCACCCCGGCGGCTGCGAATGCCGCACACCGCCTGATCTCCGAGGCAGAGATGGGCGAACTGGTCAAGGTACTGGCGGTCGGCCGCGGGATTGACGCGCCGTTGCTAGGCTTCGCCCGTGGCGACCGCACGCACACGCTTTAGGGCCGGATCATGCGCTGGCTGCTGACGATGTTCATCGCGCTGGTGGTGCTCACCGCGCTGCAGCCGTGGCTGCGCAAGATCGGCATCGGTCGGCTGCCGGGCGACGTCAACTTCCGCATCGGCGGCCGCGAGTATTCGTTCCCGTTCGCCAGCACCGCGGTGCTGTCGTTGCTGATGTTCCTGATCGGCCGGTTCATCTGAACGCGGTCGCGATCGCCGCCGCGCGCGCCGCATGCAAGGCCTGCGCGATGCGCTCCCCATCCGGGCCCACGCGCGCCGCGATGGCGCCGGCGTTCACCGCGCGAGCAGCATCGAGCGCATCGATGATCCGCCCGCGCTGCGGGTAAGCGTCGTCCTCGTGACCGGTGCGCCCGCGCGCGTCGGCCTCGCAGGCGTCGAGCACCCGTGCCAGCAGCGCCGGCCGACGCAACGCATCGCAGCGCTCGAGCAGCCGCAGCAGCGCGGCGGCATCCAGTTCGAGGGCGCGATGGATATGGCCGTGCTCGCGCGCGGCGAGGATCGAGGCGTCGCGGCAGTCGTTCGGCACCCGCAGCCGCTCGTTGACCGCGCGCGCCAACTCGACGCTGCGCTCCTCATGGCCGATGTGGCGGGGCCATTCGTCCTTCGGCGTGGCGCCCTTGCCGAGGTCGTGCAGCAGCGCCGCCCAGCGTGCCGGCAACTGCGCGCCGATGCGCGCGGCGGTGTCAAGCACCAGCATCATGTGCACGCCGGTGTCGACCTCCGGGTGAACGTCGGCCCGCTGCGGCACGCCCCACAGCCGGTCGACCTCCGGCAGCAACCGCGCCAGCGCGCCGCAGCCTCGCAGCGCCTCGAACATCCGCGACGGCCGCGCTTGCATCAGCCCACGCGACAGTTCCTGCCAGACCCGCTCAGGCACCAGCGCGTCGACCTCTCCGGCCCCCGCCATCGACCGCATCAGCCGCATCGTTTCGCCGGCGATGCCGAAATCGCCGAAGCGCGCGGCGAAGCGCGCCACGCGCAGGATGCGGACCGGGTCCTCGGCAAAGGCGGGACCGATGTGGCGCAGCACCTTCGCCTGCAGATCGGCGCGGCCGCCGAAGGGATCGATGAGCGCGCCCGCCTCGTCGAGCGCCATCGCGTTGATCGTCAGGTCGCGCCGCGCCAGGTCGTCCTCGAGCGTCACGTCCGGCGCCGCGTGGAAGGTGAAGCCGTGATAGCCCGGCGCGGTCTTGCGCTCGGTGCGCGCCAGCGCGTATTCCTCGTTCGTCTGCGGGTGCAGGAAGACCGGAAAGTCCTTGCCGACCGGCCGGAAGCCGGCGGCGATCATCTCGTCGGGCGTCGCCCCGACGGCCACCCAGTCGCGGTCGGTGACCGGCACGCCCAGCAACTGGTCGCGCACGCAGCCCCCGACGGCGTAGATCTTCATCGCCGGCCGGGGCTCAATGGTCGCCGAGGTCTTCGACCTCCGCCGTCGCCTCCGCGATCCACTGCTGCATCGGCGCCAGCCCGACAACGCGGTCGCGATAGGCGGCGAGCGCCGGCGGCAGGTCGACGCCATAGGTGACGAAGCGCATCACCACCGGCGCGAAGAAAGCGTCGGCGATCGAAAAATCGCCGAACAGGAATGGTCCGCTCGATTGAACCAGCGCGTCGAACCACAACGCGCGGATGCGCTTGATGTCGGCAGCGACGTCCTCTCGCGCCATCGCAGCGGCGCCGCGCTCGTACTTGCGCGCGCGGATGTCCATCGACATGTGCGTGCGCAGGGCGGCGAATCCGGAGTGCATCTCGGCCGCGGCCGAGCGGGCGTGTGCCCGCGCTGCCTGTTCGGCCGGCCACATGCGCCCGTCCGCATAGGCTTCGCTGACGTACTCGCAGATAGCCAGCGAGTCCCAGACGGTCAGCCGGCCCGCGCTGCCGGAGTCGATCAGGCACGGCACCTTGCCGGTCGGCGAATAGCGCAGGATGTTTGCCTTGGTGTCGGCATGGTCGAGCGGAATGCGGATCTCGTCGAAGGCAATGCCGGCCATCTTCATCGCCAGCCACGGCCGCAGCGACCACGACGAGTAGTTCTTGTTGCCGATCACCAGCGTCAGTGCCATCGGTTGCTCCTGGGGTGGGTGACGCCGGCGGTCCGCCCGAGGACAGCGGACGCCCGGCGTCGGGTCAACGGCGGGCGCGGGCGCGGAAGCCGCCGAAGCGCGTGCGCGGGTGCAGCCCGGCCAGGTACAGCGACGCCTCGGGCTCCATCGGCGTCGCCGTGATGCCAAGCTCCGGCGCCGGCATGTACGGCTGCCGGCTGGCGATGTTGTCCCGCTTCATCGAGTCGAGGTTGTCGCGCGACAGCAGCGGTTCGCCCGGCGTCAGTTCCATGAGCCGCGCCTGCAGTCGTGCGATGCCTTCGGGCAGCGCAAGCACAGGCCGCTTGTGCCCCGCCGCACCCGCCGCGAATTGCACCAGTTCGCGCAGCGTGTAGACCTTCGGTCCGCACAGCTCGTAGGTCTTGCCGACGGTGGCTTCGTTGTCCAGGCTGTTGACGAAGGCGCGCGACACGTCCTCGACCCACACCGGCTGGAACTTCACGTCGGCACCGCCGATCGGCAGCACCGGCGCAATTGCGGCGAGCTTGGCGAACATGTTGAGGAAACTGTCCTCGGCGCCGAAGACCACCGACGGCTGGAAGATCGTCCAGGCCAGCTTCGACTCACGCACCGCCTGCTCGGCGCGGCCCTTGCTGCGCTGGTACATCGACGGCCCCTGCGGATCGGCACCGAGTGCGCTCATGTGCAGGTAGCGGCGGACCTTGGCGCGGGCGCAGGCGACGAGCACGCGCTGCGTCAGCGCCACGTGCACGCGCTCGAATTGCGCCTCACTGCCATGCAGGATGCCGACCACGTTGATGACCGCGTCCTGGCCGGCGACGAGCGCCTCGAGTGTCGCGTCGTCGTGCACGCTGGCTTCGACGACGTCGCAGGTCGGCAGCATGATCAGGTGCTTGGCCTTGTCGCGTCGGCGTGACGGCACGACGACCCGACAGCCGCGGCCCACCAGTTCATTGACGATGTAGCGACCGACGAAGCCTGCGCCGCCGATGACGAGGATGTTCTTGTGCTGCATCTTCCCGCTCTTGTAACCGCGGAGGGATTCTACGTTCCGGCGCAACTCCACCACCTGCGCCCAAGCCGCCAACCGGCGGCAGTCGGCACGGCATCATCGCTTGCCGAGCCAGTGCTGGGCCTTCTGCATCTCGATCAGGTGCGCCGGGCAGGTCATGTCGACCCGGTCCGCCGCGTGCAGCGCCACCTGCAGCATCTGCGCCGTGGCGAGCGCATCGGCCAGCGCGTCGTGACGGGCCAGCATGCGGATGTGCATCATCGCCAGCCAGTCGTCCATCGTGCGGCAGTCGTTCGACGGATACAGTGCCGGCAGCACCTTGGCGAGATCGATCCACGCGCTCTGGGAGGTGATGCCCAGCGTCTCCTGCAGCGCGCGGTCGAGCATGTTCTGATCGAAATCGGCGCGGAAGGCCACCAGCGGGGCTCGCCCGACGTACTCGAGGAAGCGCACCAGCGCCTCGGCCGGGTCCTCGCCGGCCATCTGCCGCTGCCCGCCGATCCGGTGCACCAGGATGTTGTCGCGGCTGGACGACTCGGGCTGCCGCAGCACCACTTCGAAGCAGCCCGCCAGGTCGATCGTCCCGCCGGTGACCGAAACGGCGCCGATCGACAGCACCCGGTCACGGCGCATGTCCAGGCCCGTGGTCTCGACATCGACCGTCACGTAGCGCGATCTGCGATGCCGGTTGCGCGTCGGCGGCGGCGAAAGCTCGGTCAGCCGCTGCAAGCGCACCTCCAGCTGCGGATCGAGCCGCGGCGCCGTCCTGAACAATCGCGCGAGCAGTCCCACAGCCGCCGGGTCGCTAGAGCGACATCGAGTAGGTTTCCTTCAGCCGCTGCTGCACCTTGCGTGCCTGCCGGAACGCCTCCTTGAGCATGCGCTGGTCGATGTCGTTGAGCGCATAAGGATCGATGCGGTTCGGCGCCGCCGAATGATCGCCCCGCCCCTGGCTGCGCAGCCGCAGCACCTGGAGGTAGTGGAACGCCTCGACCGTCGCATCGACGTGCCGGCGGTCGACCTTCAGTTTGTCGCCGGCAATGCGAAGGCGCTCCGCGGTTCCGGTCTCGGCAATGCCGTTGGCCAGCGCGAAGACGCGCGCCGCGTCGACGAAGACGCGCGTGCCGCGCGTCTTCAGATCGAGCGTGCCGGCGTGCGGGCCGTCACTGTCGACTGCGAAGGCACGGATCAGGCCGAGCGGCGGCTCGGTCTGCAGCGCGTTGGCGACCATCAGCCGCAGGAACAGCTTGTTGTCCTGCGTGCGCGCCAGCAGCCACTCGGACAGCCGGTCGGTCAGCGCACTGTCGCCGGCGAGCGGCCGGAAGTCAAAGAAGATGTTGGCACGGAGCAGCGCTTCGGGGGTCGGTTCGGTCAGCCACTGCGTGAACCGCTCGCGCCAGTTCTGCTCCGACAGGCACCAGTCGGCGTTGCTGGCCATGATGCCGCCCTTGCACAGCGGGAAGCCGAGCGTGTCGAGCGCCTCGTTGACCTCGCGCGCACAGGCCAGCAGTTCGCGCCGCTGGCGCAGTTCCTCACCGGCCGACAGGCCCGGCGCGACGTGATAGATGAGCGCGTTGTCCTGGTCGGTGGCCAGCGTCTGCTCGCCCCGCCCCTCGCTGCCCAGCGCCATCCAGCACCACGTGATGTTGGTCAGGTCGTAATCGGTGATGATGCGGGTAAGCACCTCGCGCGTCAGTGCGTCGTTCAGCGCCGAGACAGTGCGTGTCAGCGCCTCGGCCGAGACGCCCTGGGCGAGCAGGTTGTGGGCGAGGTTGCGGATGTCGCCGGCGACCTGTGCCATCGACTGGATGGTCCGTGCCGAGCGGATCGCGTGGTGGATCTGGCGCAGCGACACCCGCTGCAGGGCGAACAGGTCGTGCTCGGCCACCGTGCCGAGCACGCGGCCGCGGTCGGTCACGATCATCTGGTGGAAACCGCCCGCGGCCATCTGCTGCATCGCCTCCAGGGCGGTCGAATCGGCTGGCAGCGTCTTCGGGTCGTGGGTCATCACCTGCGCGATCGGCACATCGAGCGACAGCTCCTGCAGCACCACGCGGTCGCGCAGATCGTTGAGCGTGAATACGCCGATGGGCGCGGACGCCTCGTCGACCACGATGATCGAACGCACTGAATCGCCGCGCATGCGCTTGAGCGCCTCGCGCAATGTCATGTCCATGCCGCAGGTCACCGGCTCCCGCGCCACGAATTCGGCCAGCGGCCGGGTCAACGAGTGCTGGTCGGCGGCGAGCTGGCTGTAATGGCGCTGCAGCTCGGCCAGCGACTGCTGGGCGAGCACCGTCACCGCCTGCGTGCAGAAGTGTTCGAACTCCGGCGACAACTCGCGCAAGCGCATGAAGTCATCGACGCCGAGCAGGTAGGCAAAAAGGTCGTCGACCGCACGGTAGCTGCGGGTCGGCTGGCCGCCGGCCGACAGTGCGCCGACCGGGAAGCATTCCCCGGTCGTCAGCACTCGGTCCGGCAGCGTGTCCAGGCCGGCCGTCTGGCTGGTGACCGTGCCGCTCTCGATGATGTGGAACTGCGGAAACGGCCCGGCCTGTCGATCGACGACGATTGAGTCCTTTGGAAAGTACGCCAGCTTCAGCCGCGGGATCAGGAACTGGAACGCGGCCTCGCTCATCGTCGAGAACGGCGGGTGTCGGCGCAGGAACTCGCGTACCGAGTCGTAGACAAGCGACGGAGTGGAGGGTTCGTTCATTCGACGCGTGGCAGCGGCGCGCAGCCGCGGCGGTCCCGATCAGATACATCTTCGCAGGTTTGCGCTGGCAGAAAAAAAGGCCCCGCGAGCGGGGCCTTCATTGTGTGAGCGTCGCCGCTCAGTGGGCTTGCGCCTTGGCGGCGAGGATGCCCGTGGTCTGCCGCACATAGAGCTCGTCCCACATATCGTCGGCGCGCTTGTCACGATACAGCAGCGAACCGAGGATCACCGCCAGGAAGCCGAGCGGGATCGAGATCAGCCCCGGGTTGCGCAGTCCGAACAGCGGCGCCTCGAGGCCGACGATACTGGTGTCGTCGCCCTTGAACTTCTCGAGGTTCGCCTTGGCAGCGCCGACCGCCTTGTCGAGCGCGGCCTTGTCCTTCTCCGCCTGCGCGACCTTGGAAGCCTCGCCCGACGCGAGTGCCTCGGTGATCGGCGCCATCTTCGCCGGCGCGCCGTCGACGACTTTCTGCGCGGCCGCCTTGATGGGCTTCGGATAGGTCAGGTTCGGTGACACCATCACCAGGCCGATCGCGGCCAGCGTGCCGACGATCATGCCCAGCACGATGCCGCCGGTGTTGCAGCGCCTCCAGAACAGCGTCAGCAGCACGCACGGGAAGTTGGCCGAAGAGGCCACGGCGAAGGCCAGGGCCACCAGGTGCGCCACGTTCTGGCCCTTGGCGGAGATGCCGATCACGATGGCCATGGCGCCGACGAAGATCGTGGCGATACGCGCTGCCTTGACCTGCTCCTGCGGCGTCACGTGTTCGCTGCGGATCACGCCGACGTACAGGTCGTGCGCCATCGCGCTGGCCGCGGCCAGCACCAGCCCGGCGACCACCGCGACGATGGTGGCGAAGGCGACGGCGGCGACGAAGGCCATGAAGAGGTTGCCGCCCAGCGAGTCGGGGCCGCCGCCCAGGGATTGCGCCAGCAGCGGATTGGCCATGTTGCCGCCGGCGTCGATGGCGGCGATGGCGGCGGGGCCGACCTTCATTGCCGAGCCCATGCCGAGGAAAAGCGTCAGCACGTAGAAGCCGCCGATGATGGCCATTGCCCAGTTCACCGACGTGCGCGCGGCCTGCGCCGTGGGCACGGTGAAGAACCGCATCAGGATGTGAGGCATGCCGGCCGTGCCAAACACCAGGGCCATGCCCAGCGAGATCTGGTCGAGCGGCACCTTGAGGAACAAGCCGGGCTCGAGGAAGATCTGGCCCAATTGTTCGGCCGAGAGGTTCTTGGCCTTGTCGCCGATCAGGGCGGCGACGCGGGCTTGGATCTTCGCATCGCCGACGACGCTGGTGAGGAAGTCGCCGAGGAAACCGTACTGGCTCCAGACCAGGATCACCATGAGGATCGAGGCGCACACCAGCAGGATGGCCTTGATGATCTGCACCCAAGTGGTGGCCACCATGCCACCGAACAGCACGTAGGCCAGCATCAGCACGCCGACCACCATGACCGAGATCTCGTAGTCGATACCGATGAGAGTCTTGATCAACACGCCGGCACCGACCATCTGCGCGGTCAGGTAGAAGGTGGACACGGTGATGGTGGACAGCGCACCGACGATGCGTGCCTTCTTCGGGTCGTTGCGGTAGGCGAGGATGTCCGACAGCGTGTACTTGCCGATGTTCCGGCACGGCTCGGCGATCACCAGCAGCACGGTGATGTAGGCCACCAGCCAGCCCACCGAGTACATGAAACCGTCATAGCCGTACAGCGAGATCAGGCCGGCGATCCCGAGGAAGGAAGCTGCTGACAGGTAATCCCCCGCGATTGCCCAGCCGTTCTGCAGGCCGGAAACGCCGCCGCCGGCAGCGTAGAAATCCGCGGCCGTCTTGACGCGCTTGGCTGCCACGAAGGTGACATACATCGTGACGGCGATGATGGCGCCGAAGACGAGGAAGGTCAGCCACTTCCACTTGTCGGCGACGGCACCCTGGGCAAGTGCCGGCAATGCGATCAACGGCAGCGCCAGCGCGCCGGCCGCGAACAGAAGGACTCGTTTCTTGTCCATGGCCTATTTCCTCCCGATCTTGTCAGCTTCGCGGACCAGTTCGGCGGCCATGGCGTCGAACTCCTTGGCCCTTGCCGTGTAGTAGAAGGCGATGCCCCAGGCCACCACGAACTGCGAAAGCGCGAACAGGATGCCGACGTTGACGACGCCGTACACCTTGATCTTGAAGAGATCGGTGAAATAGGCCGCGCCGATCGGCAGCAGGAAGTAGTAGATCAACGAGAACACCATCAGGCTCGTGAGAAAGGCGACCTTCTTCGAATGCAGGCGTTGAAAGCGCGGGTCGTTGTCGATCGCAACCCAATTGATCGACGACCCCGTTGGTGTGGCGGACATTTCGTGCTCCCCCTCGTTGTTGGCTTGCCGGTCCATCCAGTCCCGCCGGCCCCGTCGATTGCCTACCGGGCCGGTGAAGGCGGCTGCCCGGGCCTGTATGCCCCGAGTTTCCACCTAAGTAGTAACCCTAGTCCAGTTTTCTTGCGGCGACCTTACGGCAATCGCCACGAAGGTCGCTCTGGACGGGAATGCGGTATGTCCCTGGAGGGAGCCCCGGCCGCCTATCGGTCGGAATACTGCGCCGTAACGACGACGCGGAGAGCACGCCGCGTTCCAAGGCGCGCTCGGCGAGGTCGACGAGGGGTCGGGACTCTTACGGCAGCGACGTGCTGCCTGCCGCCTTCGGCGCCACGGTGCCGAGCCGCGCCTTCAGCGACTGCGCACGGTCCTCGAACAGCGCCGCGTAGTAGACGGCGTTCGACATCACCTTCTTGACGTAGTCGCGCGTCTCGTTGAACGGAATGGTCTCGGCGAAGATCGCGCCCTCGACCGCGCGCGGCAGCGCGGCGCGCCAGGCGCGCGGGCGCCCGGGGCCGGCGTTGTAAGCGGCGGTGGCCAGCGCCGGGTGGCCGTCGAGGTCGTCGAGCACCATGCGCAGGTAGGTGGTGCCCAGGCGCAGGTTGACGTCCACCTCGGTGACGCGGTCCGCGCTGTAGTCGTTCATGCCCGCCTTGCGCGCCACCCAGCGCGCGGTGGCCGGCATCAGCTGCATCAGCCCGGAGGCGCCGGCCGAGGAGCGGATGTCCTCGATGAAGCGCGACTCCTGGCGGATCAGCCCGTAGACCCAGGTCGGCTCCAGCCCGGCGCTGCGCGCATGCGCCTCCAGCGCCTCGCGGTAGGGCGACGGGAAGCGCTGCGCGAAGTCGAACTCCTCGCGCGTGCGCTCGGACGTCGAGATCATGCGGTCGATCACGCCGTTGCGGCGCGCGTACTCGGCCGCCGCCAGCATCTGCCGGTCGGTCATCCGGCCGCCTTCGTTGGCCACACCCAGCTGCCAGTTCCATTCGCGGTGGCCTTCGATGCGCAGGCCGAGCCGGTAGAAGCTGAGCGCCCGCCGGAAGCCGGCATTGGACTGCATCGGCGCCAGTTCCTCCGCGCTGACGGCCGCCGCCGCCGGCGGCAGCACGATCGGCCGGCCGAGTTCCTCGGCAGCGAGCTTGCCGTAGAACTCGAAGCGGTCGGCGATGCGCGCGTACTGAAGCTCGGCCGCCTCGCGATTGCCCGCGGCAGCGAGCGCGCGGCCATGCCAGTACACCCACGCCGGGTCATCGGCCAGTGGCGGGGGCATGCGCTCGATCGTGCTGCGCACCGTTGGCCAGTCGCCGGCGCGCAGCGCCGCCCGCACCTGCCACTCCAGCACCTCGTCGGCGCGCACGGTGTCGGGCGCCACGCCGACCTGCTCCCCGCCGTGCCGGTACCAAGCCAGCGCTTCCGGCATCAGCTTCAGCGCCGCCATGTGGCCGATGCGGCCCCAGGCCAGGCCGCGCTGCTCGGGGCTGAAGTGCAGGTTCAGCGCCGAGGCGAACTGGGCTGCCTTGTCCGGGTCGTCGCGCGACAGCCGTGCCAGCGCGAGCAACGCCGGCTCGACCTGCTGGCGGCTGATACGCCGCTCGTGCGTCGTGAGCCAGCGCGCCGGCTGCTCGATGATCTGCGCCGCCTGCGCGGCATCCCCCGGCGGCAGCGCGGCGGTCGCGCGCCGCGCCGAGGCGAGCTGGTTGTGCTCGACCAGCGCCCGCACTCGCGTCCATGCCGACAGCTGGCGCTCGGCGATCAGCTCGTCGGCCAGTGCCGTGCAGCCCTCGGTGGCCGATTCGCGCGTCGCCGCCAGGAGGCTGCGACCCTCGGCAGCGAGCGCCTGCGGCCGCTCCTGCGTGACGTAGCGGGCCAGCAGTTCGTAGCAGCGCAGCTGCGCATCGTCGCCCCAGATTAGGGTGGGCCGCGCGCGCAGCAGGGTGGCGAACTCGCGCCGCGCGCCGAGGTTCAGCAGCCAGTCGAGGCGGATCCGGTCGGCGACATAGGTGCGCGGATGCCGCTGCACGAAGTCGGCAACGGCCTGGTCGACCGTCGCCGCCGTGCCGTTGCGCTCACCACGCAGGCGCAGCTGCAGCGACCAGAACTCGCCGTACGACTTCAGCGGGTGTTCGCCGATCGCCGCAGCGGCGACCGCCAGCCGGCCGCGGTCGCCGGCGGAAAAGGTCTCGCGCGCAGCGAGCAAGTTGGCGTCGCCGTTCGCGACGTCGCCACGCTTGGCCGCCGGCTGTGCTGCTGCCGAGCCGCACGCGACAGCGGCAGCAAGCGCAAGGACAGCGATGTGTACGATGCGTCTTGGCCCGAGCTGCAGCATGCGGGCAGGCTAGCACAGGCAATTCCGCAGCGATGTTCCGAACTCCACCGCCACCGGCGCCGAAAGCATTACCGTCCGACCCGGCGCGCGGCGCGCTGCGCGCGAAGCTGCTCGCCGCGCGCAACGAGCTGGCCGATCGTGAGGCGCGCTCGCGCATGCTCAGCGACCGGCTGCTGCGCTGGCTGCGCACGGTGCCGCTGCAGCGGCTCGCCTTCTACTGGCCGACGCGCGGCGAACCCGACGTGACGGCAGCCATCACGACCTGGCTCGCCGAGAGTCCCGCCCGCAGCGCGGCGCTGCCGGTGATCGTCGGCCAGCTGCTCGAGTTCGCGCCCTGGCATCCGCGCATGCCGATGAAGCCGGGGCAGTTCGGAATCCAAGTGCCGGATACCCCCAAGCGGCTCAAGCCGCAGCTGCTGGTGATCCCCTGCGTCGGCATCGACGAGCAGCGTCATCGGCTCGGCTACGGCGCCGGCTTCTACGACCGCACGCTGGCGAGCCTGGCGGTGCGGCCGTCGACGGTCGGCATCGCCTTCGACTGCGGCCGCGTCAAGAGCATCGACCCGAAGCCGCACGACATCCAGCTCGACCTCGGCATCACCGAATCCGGCGTGCTCTAGCGCGGAAGCCGGAGCCGGCGCCAGAGTTCGAGCGTCGGCGCCGCCTGGTTCATCGTGTAGAAGTGCAGACCCGGCGCGGCAGCCGCGAGCAGCCGCTCGCACAGCTCCGTCACCACATCGAGGCCGAAGGCCTGGATCGAGGCGCGGTCGTCGCCGAAGCTCGCCAGCTTCAGGCGGATCCAGCGCGGGATCTCGGCGCCGCAGGCATCGGAAAACCGCGCCAGCTGGGCGAAATTGGTGATCGGCATGATCCCCGGCACGATCGGCACGCTGCAGCCGGCGCGCCGCGCCTCGTCGACGAAGCGGAAATACGCCTCGGCGTTGTAGAAGTACTGGGTGATTGCCGAGTTCGCCCCGGCCTTCACCTTGCGCACGAAGTTGGCGAGATCGTCGGCCGGCGAGCGCGACTGCGGGTGATATTCGGGATAGGCGGCGACCTCGATGTGGAACCAGTCGCCCGTTTCGGCGCGGATGAACGCCACCAGTTCGTTCGCGTACTGGAAGTCGCCCGCGCCGCCGGCCGCGCCTGACGGCATGTCGCCGCGCAGCGCCACCAGCCGCTTCACGCCGGCCTCGCGATAGCCGTGCAGCAGGTGCGCCACCTGCACCCGCGTCGTGCCCATGCAGGAGATGTGCGGCGCCACCGGCAGGCCGGCGTGGTGCATCTCCATCACCGTGTTCCAGGTGCCTTCCTTGGTCGAACCGCCAGCGCCGAAGGTCACCGAGAAGAACGCGGGGCCGACTTCCGCCAACCGGGCCCGCACCGCACGCAGCTTCTCCGCCGCCTCGTCGCTCTTCGGCGGGAAGAACTCGAAGCTGAAGGTCCGCATCGTCACCGGCGAGCCTCCTGCGGCAGCAGGGTCGAGAAGGCCCACGTAAGGACGCTGTAGAGCAGCGCCCCGCCCACGCCCCACCAGAACCCGTCGACATGGAAGCCGGGCAGTACCGACGCCACGCCCCAGAAAAGCAGGCCGTTGAGCACCAGCAGGAACAGGCCGAGGGTGACCACCGTGACCGGCAGCGTCAGGATCACCAGGATCGGCTTGATCAACGCGTTGACGAGGCCAAGCACGATCGCGGCGATCAAGGCGCTCGGTTCATCGTCGACGCGCACTCCGGACATCAGCAGCGTCACCAGCCACAGGGCGATCGCGTTCAGTATCCAGACCAGCAGGATTCGCACTTGATGCCTCCTCCTCAGTGGGCGCCGCCGCCCAGATAGGGCTTGAGCGCTGCGTAGATCGTCGCACTCACCGGTGCGGGTACACCGGCCGCCGTCGCCATCCGCGCCACGGCGCCCGCGAGCCAGGGCGCCTCCAGCCGGTTGCCGGCAACGAGATCGTTGAGCATCGACGTGCGCATCTCGGCGGGCAGGCCGTCGACGAAGGCCATCTGCCGGTCGACGAATTTCTCGTCGAATACGACCCCCCGCGTGGCGCCCACGGCGAGCGTTTCGCGCATCGACGCCGCAAGCACCGCGCGCAGGTCGGCATCGGCGCGCACCACGCCGATCGGCTGTCGTGCCAGCGCGGTCGCGCCCGACATCGCCACCAGGAAGACGAACTTCTCCCAAAGCGCGCGGCGGATGTCGTCGACGTATTCGATGTCGATGCCTGCCGCCTTTCCGGCGGCGACGAAATCGCGCAGGAGCGACTGCTGCCCCCCGGTGAACGCACCGACGCGCAGCTTCGACATCGTGCCGGTGTGCGCGATGACGCCCGGCGCCCTGATCACCGCACCGATCTGCGCCACGCCGCCGGCAACGCGCTCGGCGCCGAGCGCCCGTGCCAGCATCTCGTGGCTCTCGACGCCGTTCTGGAACGGGATCACGACTGCGCCAGCGGCAAGCAGCGGCGCCAGCGCTGCCGCATTGGCTTCGACGTCCCACAGCTTGAGGCAGAACATCACCACGTCGACCGGGGCGAGTTCGGCCGGCTTGTCGGTGGCGACGACCCGCATCGATTGCACCGGGCCGACCGCGCTTTCGACCGTCAGACCGTTTTCACGCAGCGCTGCCAGGTGCCTGCCACGCGCGACGAATGCGACCGCGTGGCCGGCCCGGGCCAGCTGTGCGCCGAAATAGCCGCCGACGCCACCGGCCCCAATCACTGCGATGCGCATTGAGTCATCCTGTGCGCGCGGCGCGAGCCGTGTTCGAAGGGCAGGGCGTCGATGCCGGGCGCGGCACCGACGCCGCCACGACTGCGAGCCCCGCCTAGTACCGGTAGTGCTCCGGCTTGTACGGGCCGTCCCGGTCGACGCCGATGTAGCGGGCCTGGGCGTCGGTCAGCTCGGTCAGCTGGGCGCCGAGCTTCGCGAGCTGCAGCCGCGCCACCTTCTCGTCGAGGTGCTTCGGCAGCACGTAGACGCCGACCGGGTACTTCGCGGTCTGCGTGTACAGCTCGATCTGCGCGATGACCTGGTTGGCGAACGAGCTGGACATCACGTAGCTCGGGTGGCCGGTGCCGCAGCCGAGGTTCACCAGCCGGCCCTCGGCGAGCAGGATGATCCGCTTGCCGTCGGGGAAGATGACGTGGTCGACCTGCGGCTTGATGTTCTCCCACTTGTACTGCTTCAGGCCGGCGACGTCGATCTCGTTGTCGAAGTGGCCGATGTTGCAGACGATCGCCTGGTCCTTCATCTTCTTCATGTGATCGTGCGTGATCACGTGGAAGTTGCCGGTGGCAGTGACGAAGATGTCGGCCTTGTCGGCCGCGTAGTCCATCGTCACCACGCGATAGCCTTCCATCGCCGCCTGCAGCGCGCAGATCGGGTCGATCTCGGTGATCCACACCTGCGCGCTCAATGCGCGCAGCGCCTGCGCCGAGCCCTTGCCGACGTCGCCGTAGCCGGCGACCACCGCGACCTTGCCGGCGATCATCACGTCGGTGGCGCGCTTGATGCCGTCCACCAGCGACTCGCGGCAGCCGTACAGGTTGTCGAACTTGCTCTTGGTCACCGAGTCGTTGACGTTGATCGCCGGAAACGCCAGCTGCCCGTCCTTGGCCATCTGGTACAGGCGCTTCACGCCCGTGGTGGTCTCCTCGGTCACTCCCTTGACCTTCGCCAGCCGCGTCGAGTACCAGGCCGGGTCCTTGGCCAGTTTGGCCTTGATCGACTTGAACAGCGACACTTCCTCTTCCGAGGTCGGTTGGGCGATGCACGAGGCGTCCTTCTCCGCCTTGGCGCCGAGATGCAGCAGCAGGGTGGCATCGCCGCCGTCGTCGAGGATCATGTTGCTGTAGCCACCATCAGGCCACTCGAAGATGCGGTGCGTGTAGTCCCAGTATTCGTCGAGCGACTCGCCCTTCACGGCGAACACCGGCGTGCCTTTCACCGCGATCGCAGCGGCGGCATGGTCCTGCGTCGAGAAGATGTTGCAGCTCGCCCAGCGCACGCCGGCGCCGAGCGCCTGCAGGGTCTCGATCAGCACCGCGGTCTGGATCGTCATGTGCAGCGAGCCGGTAATGCGCGCGCCGCGCAGCGGCTGGGTGGCGGCGAATTCGTCGCGGATCGCCATCAGCCCGGGCATCTCGGTCTCGGCGATGCGGATTTCCTTGCGGCCCCAGTCCGCAAGCTTGAGGTCGGCAACGACGAAGTCGTTGGTCGTACTTGGTTTGAGTACGGCGCTCATCTCGCGCCCTCCTTTCGTCAAAAAAGAAGTTTGCGAGCGCCGTTGATACGGGCTGCCGGGACGACAGCCGCCTCGAGCCTGGCAGGCCGGGTAGCCTGTCGCAACGCTCCTCGAAGCAAGCGCGGAGTTTAACCGGTCGGCCGCGCCCGACCCGGCGCCTGCCTTGGCCTAAGCAAAGCGCCTGCCGTCCGGCCGGCGGCAAACCGCCAGCCGGACGTCACGATCAATTACAGACCGGCCGCCCTGCGCAGCGCTTCCGCCCGGTCGGTGCGTTCCCAGGTGAACTCGGGCTCGTCGCGGCCGAAGTGGCCGTAGGCGGCGGTCTTCTCGTAAATTGGCCGCAGCAGGTCGAGCATCTGCACGATGCCCTTCGGCCGCAGGTCGAAGTGCTCGGCCACCAGCTGGCCGATCTTCTCGTCGGACAACTTGCCGGTGCCCTCGGTGTATACGGTGATGTTCATCGGCCGGGCGACGCCGATCGCGTACGCCACCTGCACCTGGCACTGCCGCGCCAGGCCGGCGGCGACCACGTTCTTGGCGACGTAGCGCGCCGCGTAGGCGGCCGAGCGGTCGACCTTGCTGGGGTCCTTGCCGGAGAACGCGCCGCCGCCGTGCGGGCAGGCACCGCCGTAGGTGTCGACGATGATCTTGCGGCCAGTGAGGCCGCAATCGCCGTGCGGCCCGCCGATGACGAAGCGGCCGGTCGGGTTGATCAGGTACTGGGTGTCCTTGGTCAGCCACTCCTTCGGCAGCACCGGCTTGATGATTTCCTCGCGAACCGCCTCGTAGAAACTTGCCTTCAGCTTGGTCGGCGACTCGCTCTGGTCGGGGCTGTGCTGGGTCGACAGCACCACCGTGTCGATCGAGTGCGGCTTGCCGTCGACGTAGCGCATGGTGATCTGGCTCTTGGCGTCCGGCCGCAGGAACGGCAGGCGCCCGTCGCGACGCAGGTTCGCCTGCCGCTCGACCAGGCGGTGCGCGTAGTAGATCGGCGCCGGCATCAGCTCCGGGGTTTCGTCGCAGGCGTAGCCGAACATCAGGCCCTGGTCGCCGGCACCCTGGTTCAGGTAGTCGTCGGACGCCTGGTCGACCCCCTGCGCGATGTCGTTGCTCTGCTTGTCGTAGGCGACCAGCACCGCACAGCCCTTGTAGTCGATGCCGTACTCGGTGTTGTCGTAACCGATCCGCTTGATCGTGTCGCGTGCGACCTGGATGTAGTCGACGTAGGCGTTGGTCGTGATCTCGCCGGCCAGCACCACCAGGCCGGTGTTGACCAGCGTCTCGGCGGCCACGCGCGAGCGCGGGTCCTGCTTGAAGATCGCGTCGAGGATCGCGTCGGAGATCTGGTCGGCCACCTTGTCCGGATGGCCTTCCGACACGGATTCGGAAGTAAAGAGGAAGTCGCTTGCCACTTGTCGCTCTCCAGAAGGCTGATATCGAACGGGCGTCAAGCCCGCGTGTGGAGAGCGCGGTGACGCTTTAGCAGAATTCGCCGGATCCAGCCCGGCCCGCCCTGCAAGTTGTTCCTTAACTCGGCGGATGGCCGCGGATTATAGGGGATCCGGCGTGGCCATCCTCTAGCATTGGCGGCTTGCCTGTCCCCCTGGGTCCGCCGCCTGTCCCGGCCGTCGTGCTGTCCGCCCTCTTCCGCCTGCTGTCGCGACTGCCGCTGCGCTGGGTGCATGCGCTGGGCGCCGCCCTCGGCTGGCTCACCTACCTGCTGTCGCCGACCTATCGCCGCACGCTGCGGGCCAACCTGGCCCAGGCCGGCCTCGACGAACCGAGGCTGCGCCGTTCGGCGATCGCGCACGCCGGCCGGCAGGGCATCGAGGCGGCCTGGCTCTGGCAGCGGCCGGCGGCCGACATCGTCGAATGCGTGCAGGAAGCGGAACCGGGCAGCCTGGCTGCGCTGCTGGCCCGGCGCCAGCCGCTGCTGCTGCTGACGCCGCACCTCGGCAGCTTCGAGGCCTCGGCCCAGTACTACGCTACGCAGCCGCAGGCACGGGAGCGGCCGATGACGGTGCTGTTCCGGCCGCCGCGCAAGGACGTGTTGCGCCAGTTGATCGGTGAACGGGCACGGCCGGGCCTGCTGCTGGCACCGGCAAACCTTGCCGGCGTGCGCATGCTGATGCGCGCTCTCCGAAGCGGGCGCACGGCGGGCATCCTGCCCGACCAGGTGCCTTCTCAGGGTGAAGGAGCGTGGGTGAGCTTCTTCGGGCGCCCCGCGTACACGATGACGCTGCCGGCGAGGCTGGCGGCGGCGAATGGCGCGCGGATCGTCTTTGCGCTGTGCGAGCGATTGTCGGCAGGCCGCGGCTACCGGCTTCGACTGGTGCCGTTCGACGAGCCCCTGACAGGCGACATCGAGGCGGACACGCAGCGGCTGAACTTGGCGCTCGAGGCGCTGATCCGGCAGTGCCCGGCACAGTACCTGTGGGGTTACAACCGATACAAGGCGCCCGCAGGCGCTCCGACGCCCGTCACCCAGTCGGAGACCGTGCCATGACCGAGGCACTGGCGCGGGCCTGGATTGCGCTCATCAGCACCACCGCCGGCTGGTCGGTCGCGGCGCGGGCGCGGCTGGCCAACCTGATCGGCGACATTCTTTGGCTGCTGATCCGACCGCGCCGCCGCGTCACGCAGGCGAACCTGCGCGCCTGTTTCCCGCAGATGACCGAGAACGAGCGGCGCACGCTCGGTCGCCGGCTGTTCCGCAACATCGCGCGCAGCGTGATCGACCACTCGGTGCTCTGGCGCGGCAGCCGCGAGGCGGTCGAGCACCTGGTGCGCGTTGAGGGCGCAGAGCACGTCAGCGACCTGTCTAACCGGCCGCTGATCCTGCTCGCGCCGCACTTCGTGGGACTGGACGCCGGCGGCCTGCGCGTCAACACGCTGGTGCGCGGCGTGTCGATCTATGCGAAGCAGAGCAACGCCGCCTGGGATGCGCAACTGCTCGCCGGCCGGCAGCGCTTCAATGCCCCGGTGCTGATCCCGCGCCGCGGTGCCTCGGAGCTGAAGGAGGTCCTGCGCGCGATGAAGGCGGGGCTGCCCTTCTACTACCTGCCGGACATGGACAACGGCCCGACCAACTCCATCTTCGTGCCGTTCTTCGGTGTGCAGGCAGCGACGATCCCGATGGTGAGCCGGCTGGCGCGCCTGAACGGAGCCAAGGTGGTGATGGCGGTCACCGAAATGACCGACGACGGCTACGTGCTGCACTTCGAGGCGCCGTGGCGCGATTTCCCTGGAGCCAGCGTCGAGGAGGACACCGAGCGGATGAACCGTGAGATCGAGCGCTGGGTGCTGCGCCTGCCCGACCAGTACCTGTGGACGCACAAACGCTTCAAGACGCGGCCGCCGGGCTCGCCGCCGTTTTACTGAGGCCCGGCAACGGCGCTCGGTCCGCTCATCGAGCGGCGATAATCGGCGCCATGAGACTGCGCTTCACCAAGATGCAGGGGGCAGGTAACGACTTCGTCGTGCTCGACGGCGTCACGCAGCGGCTCGAACTCACGTCGGGACAATTGCAGCGCCTTGCCGATCGCCGCTTCGGCATCGGCGCCGACCAGATCCTGCTGGTCGAGCGCGCCCGGCAGCCGGGGGTCGACTTCCGCTACCGCATCTTCAACGCCGACGGTGGCGAGGTCGAGCAGTGCGGCAACGGCGCGCGCTGCTTCGTGCGCTTCGTGCACGACCGTGGCCTGACACACAAGCGGGCGATTCGCGTCGAAACGCTGGGCGGCATCATCGAGCCGCGGCTGGAGGATGACGGCCGGGTCACGGTCGACATGGGCGTGCCGGTGCTCGAGCCGGCGCGCGTTCCTTTCGATGCCGAGGGCCTGGTCTCCCGCGCCGAGCACCTCGACCGCTTGTGGCCGCTGGAGATTCACGGACGGACGATCGAGTTCTCGGTGCTGTCGATGGGCAATCCGCACGCGGTGCAGATGGTCGACGACGTCGAGCAGGCGCCGGTGGCCAAGGATGGCCCGGTCATCGAGCACCACCCCCGTTTCCCGCGGCGCGTGAACGCCGGCTTCATGCAGGCGCTCGACCGCCACGCGATCCGCCTGCGGGTGTGGGAGCGCGGCGTCGGCGAGACGCTGGCCTGCGGCACCGGCGCCTGCGCGGCAGCCGTCGCCGGTATCCTGCGCGGCGCGCTCGAGTCGCCGGTGACGGTGCACGCCCGGGGCGGCGAATTGCGCATCGCCTGGGCGGCTGCCGGCCAGCCCGTGCTCATGACCGGTCCGGCAGAAGCGGTTTTCGAAGGCGAGATCGACCTCTAAGGTCTAAGGGCCCCTGATGACCCACGAAGAAGTTGCGCAGTTCCTGTCCCAGCATCCCGATTTCTTCGATCACCACCCGGAAGTGCTGGTGAACGTGGCGATTCCGCATCCGCAGGACGGCCATGCGGTGTCGCTGGTCGAGCGGCAGTCGCTGATCCTGCGCGAGCGGATCAAGACGCTCGAATTGCGGCTGGCAGAAATGCTCCGCCACGGCGAGGAAAACGACGCGATTGCCGACCGGATCGTGCGCTGGGCGCGGGCACTGCTGTCGCAGACCGACCCGGCCCAGCTTCCGCGCACGCTGCTGGACGAGCTGATGCGGCAGTTCAATGTGCCGTTCGGCGCGCTGCGTCTGTGGGGGGTTGCCGTGGAGTACGCGGGCAACGAGTGGGCGCAACCGGCCGGCGACGACATCGTCCGCCTGGCCAGCAGCATGCAGGCGCCGTTCTGCGGCTCCAATGTCGGATTCGAGGCGGCGGGCTGGATGGCGCCCGACCCCGCGACGATCAAGAGCCTGACGATGATGCCGCTGCGCGTCGGCGGCGATCCCAAGGCCTTCGGCATGCTGGCGCTGGGTTCGCCGGATCCCGACCGATTCCAGATCACCATGGGCACGGCATTCCTGTCGCGCATCACCGAACTGGCCAGCGCCGCGCTGGCGCGGCTTCGCGCCTGAGGCGCAATGAGCGACGGAACCGACGGCACGACGGCCCCGCTGCGCGCGCCGGCCGGTCAGTTCCTCGATGAACTCGCGCGGCAGCGCCGCCTGTCGCCGCACACCATCAGCGCCTACCGCAGCGATCTCGCCGAACTGGCCGAACTGACAGGCGGCAAGCCACTGCCGCAGTTGCTCGCCGCCGATATTCGGCACGCGCTGGCGCGGCTGCACGCGGGCGGCATGGCGCCGGCGTCGCTGTCACGCAAGCTCTCGGCCTGGCGCAGCTTCTTCGATTGGCTGGGCGGGCGCGGCGAAGTGGCCGGCAATCCCGCCGTCGGCATCCGGGCGCCGCGGCGGGCCAAGCGGTTGCCCAAGGCGCTGGCCCCTGACCAGGCCGTGCAACTGGCCGGCCACGAGCCGACCGCCGCACCGCTGGCCTTGCGCGACAAAGCGATAGTGGAGCTGCTTTATTCCAGCGGCCTGCGGCTGTCGGAACTGGTTGGCCTGGACTGGCGTTACTTCGCCACCGATGCCAACGGCCCGGGTTCGACCTCCTGGCTCGATCTAGAGGCGAAGCGGGTGACGGTCGTCGGCAAGGGTGGCAAGGTGCGGCAGGTGCCGGTCGGCGGCCCGGCGATCGAAGCGCTGCGCCAGTGGTTGCGCGCCCGTGCGGCCATGCCCGGCGCACAGGCGCGGGCGCTGTTCGTCTCTGCGCAAGGCAGTCGGATCGGCGCGCGCAGCGTGCAGCTGCGGCTCGCCAGGCTGGCCGCCGCGCTCGGCCTGGGGATGCGCGTACATCCGCACGTGCTGCGCCACTCGATGGCCTCGCACGTCCTGCAGAGCAGCGGCGACCTGCGCGCGGTGCAGGAACTGCTCGGCCACGCCAGCATCGCCACGACGCAGATCTACACGCGACTGGACTGGCAGCACCTGGCGAAGACGTACGACGCCGCCCACCCGCGCGCCCGGCGCAAGGGCGGCTGAGGCCGCATTCGGCGAGCAATGAAGGCCGCGGCTGAGCTGATCCTGAAACCGGGCAAGGAGCGCTCGCTGCTGCGCCGGCATCCGTGGCTCTATGACACCGCGATCGGCCGCGTCAAGGGCACGCCCGCATCGGGCGAAACCATCGCCGTGCGCAGCCACGACGGGCGATGGCTGGCCTGGGCAGCCTATTCACCCTCGTCGACCTTGCGCGCGCGCTGCTGGAGCTTTGCCGAAACCGACCGCATCGATGCTTCCTGGCTGGCCGCGCGCGTGCACGAGGCAGTGGCACGGCGCGCGCATCTGGCTGCGGCGAGCGACGCGCTGCGGCTGGTGTTCGGCGAGGCGGACGGCCTGCCGGGACTCATTGCCGATCGTTACGCCGATCAACTGGTCGTGCAGTTCCAGGCGGCCGGGGTCGAGGCGCACCGCGAAACGCTGCTCGACGCGCTGGTCGCGGCGACCGGCTGCGCAAACATCTTCGACCGTTCCGACAGTGCCGGCCGCACACGCGAAGGCCTGCCACCGACGTTCGGCGTGGCGCGCGGCGCCGAGCCGCCCCCACGCATCGGCATTCGCGAACACCGTCGACGATCCTGGGTCGACGTGCGCGCCGGGCACAAGACCGGCTACTACATCGACCAGCGCGACAACCGCGAACTGGCATCCGAGCTGGCGAAACGAGCCCGCGCTCAGCTCGGTCGTCCCGTCACCGCGCTGAACTGCTTCTGCTACACGGGCGGCTTCTCGGTCGCACTGGCGGCAGGCGCCGGCGAAGTGCTGTCAATCGATTCGTCGGCCGAGGCGCTGGCGCTGGCCAGGGAAAACTGGCAGCTGAACGGCCTGCCGGAGGCCGGCGGCCAGTGGCAGGCGGCCAATGTCTTCGATGCGCTGCGCTCGCTGCGCACCGACGGACGCGCGTTCGACCTGATCATCCTCGACCCGCCGAAGTTCGCTGCCAGTCACCACCACGTCGACCGGGCTGCCCGCGCGTACAAGGACATCAACCTGAGCGCGCTGCGACTGCTCGCGCCGGGCGGCTACCTGCTGACCTTCTCCTGCTCGGGCGCGATCGGCGTCGAACTGTTCCAGAAGATCGTCGCCGGCGCGGTCATCGATGCCGGCGTCGAGGCGTTGCTGCTGCGCCGGCTGGCAGCGGGCGAGGACCACCCCCTACGTATGACCCACCCCGAGGGCGAATACCTCAAGGGCCTGCTGCTGCAGCGACTCTGAGAGCGGCAGCGCGGATCTTCTACAATCGCGCCCCTTCCGCAGCCGCCGGATGTCCGGCGGGGGTAGCCATGAACGAACCGAACGTGCCCGTCACCGTGCTGACCGGGTTCCTGGGCGCAGGCAAGACGACGCTGCTGAACCGGATCCTGAAGGAGCGCCACGGCCACCGCATCGCGGTGATCGAGAATGAATTCGGCCCCGAAGGGGTGGACAACGATCTGCTGGTCGCCGACACCGAGGAGCAGATCATCGAGATGAACAACGGCTGCATCTGCTGCACGGTGCGCGGCGACCTGGTGCGCATTCTGTCCGAGCTGAAGGACAAGCGCAGCCGCGGCGAACTCGCCTTCGAGCGGGTGATCATCGAGACCACCGGCATGGCCAACCCGGGGCCGGTGACGCAGACGTTCTTCATGGACGACGACATCGCGTCTTACTACCTGCTCGACGCGGTGATCACCCTGGTCGATGCCAAACACGGCCACGCCACCCTCGACGCGCAGCCGGAAGCGCAGAGCCAGGTCGGTTTCGCCGACCGCATCCTGCTCACCAAGACCGACCTGGCGTCGGCCGACGAGGTCGCGTCCCTGCGCGAGCGGCTGATGAACATGAACCCGCGTGCGCCGATCCGCGCGGTGCAGATGGGGGAAATCCCGCTCGCCGAGGTCCTCGACCTGCGCGGCTTCAACCTGAACGCCATCCTCGAGATCGACCCGCAGTTCCTGGCGGCCGAGCACCCCGATGCGGCGCACGCCCGGGGTGACCATCATCACCACGATCATCATCACGATCATGACCATGGTCATGGTCACGACCACGATCACGGCGATCATGGCCATGGCGGACATCACCACCACGACGATGCGATCAAGGCTTTCGTATTCCAGTCGAAGCGGCCTTTCGACGCCGGCAAGCTCGAGGAGTACATGGGGGCCCTGACCCAGGTTTACGGTCAGGACATGCTTCGGTATAAAGGCGTGCTTTTTATGGACGGCAGCCCGCGACGGATGATCTTGCAGGGCGTGCACATGCTCATGGGCGCCGACGTCGGCCGCCCCTGGGGCAAAGACGAGAAGCCCGGCAGCAAGATGGTGTTCATCGGGCGCAACCTTCCGAAGGACGCGATTCTCAAGGGCCTGGAGGCCTGCCTGGCGCGCTGAACGCGAGCCCGGCGAGGCAGGTAACGAGGTAGGAAGACATGGTTGCGAAAGCAAAGACAGCGAAGCCGGCAAGGAAAGTGGCCGCCAAGGCAGCGAAGGCAGCCAAGCCTGTGAAGGCGGCGGCAAAGAAAACGCCGAAGCCCGCCGCGAAACCTGCTGCGAAACACGTGGCGAAACGCGTGGTGAAGCCCGCGGCGAAGGCAGCGCACAAGCCGGCGCCGAAGGCTGCCCCGAAGGCTGCGCCGAAGGGTGCCCCGAAGGCAGCGCCCGCAGCGACCAAGGCGCGGGCTGCGGCTGCCAAGCCGGTGGCAGCGAAGGCTTCGCCGGCCGCGCCGGCAGCGGCTGCGCGCCGTCCGGGGCCGGCGCCCAAGCCGGTCGCACCGGCCAGCGCCAAGGAAGTTGCGGCCGCGCACGAGTACCTGCTCAGCCGTTCCGCACACCGCAGCGAGGAGCCGGTCGTCCTGAACGGCCGCCGCCTGCCGACCGAAGAGCACCTGCTCAAGATGCCGGATGCGGCCTACATGAATGACGAGCAGCTCGCCTTCTTCAAGTACCGGCTGCAGCGGATGGAGCAGGAACTGCTCAACAATGCCGGCGAGACGACCGAGCATCTGCGCGAGACGGTGATCGTGCCTGACCCGGCTGACCGCGCGACGATCGAGGAAGAGCACGCGCTGGAACTGCGCACGCGTGATCGCGAGCGCAAGCTGCTGAAGAAGGTGCAGGCGGCGCTGCAGCGCATAGAAAGCGGCGATTACGGTTTCTGCGAAGAGACGGGCGATCCGATCGGCATCCCGCGGCTTCTCGCGCGTCCCACGGCGACGCTGTCTCTCGAGGCGCAGCAGCGCCGCGAACTGAAGCAGAAGCTGTTCGGCGACTGACGCGTCGGCGGTGCGCGGCCGCGCCCGCCTGCCCAACCGCGGCCCGGTCGCCGGCGCCCATCGTCGGCCGGATGCCGTCGTGACGTTCTAGCCCGTTGGCGGTACGAATGAGGCGGCGATTTAGTCCGTACGCATCGGTGCGCCAAGAGGCAAAGTTGTTATAGTCGTTCACGGTAATCCCGTGTCGTGCCGCGCAGCCGGCATCGCGCCGGCGACGGCCGCGCTGCCGCCATCGGCAGCGACTGGGCGCTGACACTTCCCCGTGGCCTGGGACATTGAGGCCGCGGGATTTCGGGAACAATTCGGGACAGGCGGTGGTTTTTTCCTTTTTCAAGAAGGATCCGAAGGACGCCAAGAAGGGGCCCGGCGGCCGCGGTAAGCCGTCGGCGGCGCCGCGCACGGGCGGTGGAACCGACGTGGCGACCCGGCCGATGCCCAAGCCGATCGGTCGGCCGCTTTCCGGTCCGACGAACCGTTCGCTCGACCGGTCCAGCCTGCCGAGCACGGGCATCCCGATGACGGAAACCGCGGTGCCCGAGCGCGAGCGCCAGCGCGACCACGCCCGCCAGACGGCAGCAAAGATCGACGCCATTGAGGCCGAGATGGCGCGGGACATGATGCATGGCGCTGGCCGCAACTCGGGCGCGCCCGCACGGGCGCCATCGCCCGCGCCGGTGCCAGCGCCAGCGCCAGCAACGATCATCAAGTCCGGCAACACCATTCCGCCGCTGGGCAAGTCGACCACCGTCGTGGCCACGGTGGTCGCCTCGCTCGACGTCAACTCGGACATGCTTGCCGGCGACATCGACGCGATCGAGATCAACACGTCCGGCGGCAGCTCGGTCATCGACGAGACGGCGATCCTCTTCTCAAATGGCCAGCTTGATGCCGCCGAGGCCGTGCTTCGCGCCGGTCTGCGGCGCGACGACCTCGGCAGTGCCACCCGGATGGCCTGGCACATGCTCTTCGAACTGGTGAACCAGCGTGGCGACCGGGCAGCGTTCGAGCAGCTGACCATGGACTACGCGCTGCGCTTCGAGAACTCTCCGCCCGCCTGGATGAACTATGTCGAGGCCGCGCCCAACCGGCCGGCCGTGAAGGGCGCCCCGCAGGCGGCGACCCAGAGCGGCGCGCCAAGCGTACGGCTGCCGCATCTGATCGACGCCGGCATCGTCGGCCTCCTCGAGCAGCTGCGCGGCCTGACGGCAGCGCACGCCGCCGTGCAGCTCGATGTGTCGGACGCGCGGTCGGTCGACATCGCCGGGGCCAGCCTGCTGCTGCGCGTGCTCAGCGCCTTCAAGCGCTCGCATCGCGAACTGACCCTGGTCGGCGCGGCGGGCTTTGCCGATGTCCTGTCCCGCGCGGTCGAGTCGGGCCGCCGCGATCCTTCCGATGCATTGTGGATGCTGCTGCTGGAAGTGCTGCGCATGCTCAACAAGCACGAGGAGTTCGAAGAAGCGGCCATCCAGTACTGCATCACCTTCGAGGTTTCGCCACCGTCCTGGGAGCCGCCTGCCGCCAACCTGAAGGTGGCCGCCGCTTCCAACGCGCCGGCGGCCGTGGCAGACAGCGCGGCAGCGGGATCGCCGCTCGAGCTGCGCGGCGTGGTCGAGGGCGATGGCGAGCCGCACTTCGGCCGCCTGGTTGCCGCGGCGAAGAACCAGCAGCAGGTGGTCATCGACTGCCTGCAGTTGCGACGGCTGGCGTTTTCGGCGGGCTCAGCGCTGCTGGGCACACTGCAAAGGATTCGCAAGGGCGGCGCGACTATCGAAATGCGCAATGCCAACACGCTGGTGGCGTCCCTGCTGCACCTTCTCGGCGTCACCGCGATCGCCCCGGTGCATACGCGCCACACCTGAAGAGCTGCGACGCGCCCCGGTTGAATCCGGCGCCATCGCCCCCAAATCGCAGCAATGGAACCGTTCCACGGCACAACGATCGTCAGCGCCCGGCGCGGCAGCCGGGTGGCCATGGGCGGCGACGGCCAGGTCACCCTAGGCAATGTCGTCGTCAAGCAGACCGCGCGCAAGGTGCGCCGCCTGTATCACGACCGCATTCTTGGCGGTTTCGCCGGCGCCACCGCCGATGCGTTCACTCTGTTCGAGCGCTTCGAGGCGAAGCTGGAGAAGCACCAGGGCAATCTGCTGCGCTCGGCGGTGGAACTGGCCAAGGACTGGCGCACCGACCGCATCCTGCGTCGGCTGGAGGCAATGCTGGCGGTTGCGGACCGCGAGACCTCGCTGATCATCACCGGCAACGGCGACGTGCTGGAGCCGGAATTCGGCCTGATCGCCATCGGCTCCGGCGGCCCCTACGCCCAGGCCGCCGCCCGCGCGCTGATCGACAACACCGAACTGGCGCCCGCCGAGATCGTCAAGAAAGCCCTGACCATCGCCGGCGACCTGTGCATCTACACCAACCAGTCGCACACCATCGAGTCGATCGACTAATCGTTGGCGACGAAGTGACGAGTTCTTCCCGTCTTTGACCTGCGCGCGCCCGCCCGGCCGCCCGAAGGGCGCGCGCCTAACTTCAACCGCCCCGAGCGCACGTGCGACCCGCAGGGTCGCGTACGCGAGGGGCGCGACTCAACATGATGACCCCCCGCGAAATCGTTCACGAACTGAACAAGCACATCATCGGCCAGGACAGTGCCAAGCGCGCGGTGGCGATTGCGCTGCGCAACCGCTGGCGCCGGCAGAACGTCGAGGAACCGCTGCGCAGCGAGATCACGCCGAAGAACATCCTGATGATCGGGCCGACCGGGGTCGGCAAGACCGAGATCGCGCGCCGCCTGGCGCGGCTTGCCGACGCGCCTTTCATCAAGGTCGAGGCGACCAAGTTCACCGAGGTCGGCTACGTCGGGCGCGATGTCGATTCGATCATCCGCGACCTGGTCGATATCGCGGTGAAGCTCACGCGCGAGGCCGAGATGAAGAAGATGCGTGCCCGTGCCGAGGATGTCGCCGAGGACCGCATCCTCGACGTGCTGGTGCCGCTTCCCCTTGGCGAGACGCGCCGCGACGATGAAGGTGCGGCGCGGCAGAAGTTCCGCAAGAAGCTGCGCGAGGGGCAGCTCGACGACGCCGAGATCGAGATCCAGGTGGCAGCGCCGGCGCCGACGATGGAAGTGATGGCGCCGCCCGGCATGGAGGAACTGACGCAGCAGATCCAGTCGATGTTCGCCAACATGGGCCAGGGCCGGCAACGCAGCCGCAAGCTGCGCGTGCGCGAGGCGTTCAAGATGCTGGTCGACGAGGAAGCCGCCAAGCTCGTCAACGAGGAGGAACTGAAGACCCGCGCGCTGGCGGGCGTCGAGCAGAACGGCATCGTCTTCCTCGACGAGATTGACAAGATCGCCGCCCGTTCCGAGGTCGCCGGCGCCGACGTGTCGCGCCAGGGCGTGCAGCGCGACCTGCTGCCACTGGTCGAGGGGACCACGGTCAACACCAAGTACGGCATGGTGAAGACCGATCACATCCTGTTCATCGCCTCCGGCGCCTTCCACTACGCCAAGCCGTCGGACCTGATTCCGGAACTGCAGGGGCGCTTTCCGATCCGGGTCGAACTCGGCTCGCTGTCGGTGCAGGACTTCGAACGCATCCTGACCGGCACCGACGCCTGCCTGACGCGCCAGTACGAAGCACTGCTGGCCACCGACGAGGTCACGCTCAGCTTCACGCCGGACGGCATCACGCGGCTGGCCGAGATCGCCTGCTCGGTCAACGAGAAGACCGAGAACATCGGCGCGCGCCGCCTTTACACGGTGATGGAGCGGCTGCTGGAAGAAGTCTCCTTCGATGCCGGCAGCGGCCAGCGGCGCGATCTGCGCGTCGACGCCGCCTATGTCGATTCGCGCCTTGCCGAGCTGTCGCGCAACGAGGACCTCGCCCGCTACGTGCTCTAGCGAGGCAGGTCGGCGGCGAGGGCCCCGCTACGCCACTTCGCTGGCGCGGTACTCGCCGATCCTCGACAGCGCCGCATTGACGGCATCCACCGAAACTTGCGCTGCGTCGGAAAACCGCGCGCGAGGCGGCTCGAGGGTGACGGCGACGCCGGCGTCGATCGTCCGCAGGGCCTTGGCGACGCGATTGACGCAACCACCGCAGTGCATGCCGCTGATTTCGAATTCCCGGGCCATGGCTCCGTCTCCGCAAGGTGGTGAATCTTAGAGCGTCGTCACTCGTGATGGTGCCGGCGCGGCATTGCGCGAAGGGCGCTTGCTAGACTTCTTTCCCTCACAGGAGTCGAAGAAAGAGACTGTCAATGGATCGCTCGCAGATCACGCCGGAGATCAAGGCCGACATCCTGTCCGAGGCGCTGCCCTACATCCGCCGCTTCCACGGCAAGACCATCGTGGTCAAGTACGGCGGCAACGCGATGATCGACCAGCAGCTGAAGGAGAGCTTCGCCCACGACGTGGTGCTGCTGAAGCTGGTCGGCATGAACCCGGTGGTCGTGCACGGCGGCGGGCCGCAGATCGACGAGGCGCTGGAGCGCGTCGGCAAGAAATCGCAGTTCATCCAGGGCATGCGGGTCACCGATGCGGAGACGATGGAAGTCGTCGAATGGGTGCTGGCCGGCGAGGTTCAGGGCGAGCTGGTGACGATGATCAACAGCTTCGGCGGCCAGGCCGTCGGACTCACCGGCAAGGACGGCGCGCTGATCCGGGCCCGCAAGCTGCGCATGCCGGACAAGGACGATCCGACCAAGAGCCACGACATGGGCCATGTCGGCGAGATCGAGGCGATCAACCCGGCGGTGGTCAAGGCGCTGCAGGACGACGCCTTCATCCCGGTAATCTCGCCGATCGGCTTCGGCGCCGACGGCGAGACCTACAACATCAATGCCGACGTCGTCGCCGGCAAGATCGCCGAGATCCTGAAGGCCGAAAAGCTGGTGATGCTGACCAACACGCCCGGCGTGCTCGACAAGAACGGCAAGCTGCTCACGGGGCTGACCTCGCGGCAGATCGACGACCTGTTCGCCGACGGCACCATCTCCGGCGGCATGCTGCCAAAGATCTCCTCGGCACTGGAGGCGGCCAAGAGCGGCGTAACCGCCGTGCACATCATCGACGGCCGCGTCGACCACTGTCTGCTGCTCGAGATCCTCACCGACGCCGGCGTCGGTACGATGATCAAGAGCCGCTGACTGCGATGACCTCCGCGCCAGTCGGGCGCGCGACAGCGCGCCTTTCGTGCAGTTGAAGTCGCGGCGGGCGCCGGGCCGCCCCAAGCCCGCCGCGCCATCTTCGCTCGATCGCGTGCACGTGCGCCGCGAAGCGGCGCGTACACGCGATCGACATCCAGTCTGGTTCTTCGACCTCGACAACACCCTGCACGACGCGTCGCACGCCATATTCCGGGCGATCGACTCGCGGATGACGTCGTACGTCGAGCGACACCTGCAGGTCGACCGGGCCGAAGCCGACCGGCTGCGCCGGCACTACTGGCTGCGCTACGGCGCCACGCTGCTCGGACTCGTTCGGCACCACGGCGTCGATGCGCACCACTTCCTGCACGAAACGCACGACTTCGAGGTCGACGAGCTGCTGCGCGCCGAGCGCGGCCTCGGGCGTCTGTTCGCGCGCCTGCCCGGCCGCAAGGTGCTGCTGACCAACGCGCCGGCACGCTACGCGAGAGCCGTCGTGCGAGCGCTGGCGATCGATCGGCATCTCGGGGCGCGTTATACGATCGAGACGATGCGCCTGCACGGCACTTTCCGACCCAAGCCGTCGCGCAGCATGCTGCGCCACATGCTGGCGCGCGAACGAGTCCAGCAAGGCAAGGCCGTCCTTGTCGAGGACAGCGCCGCCAACCTGCGCTCGGCGCGGGCGGTCGGCTTCCGCACCGTGCTGGTAACCGGCCACGGCCGAGGTCCGTCGCGCCAGGCCGGCAGCTACATCGGCCTTCGTGTGCGCTCGGTGCTCGAGCTTCCCCGCGCCCGCGCCCGCCTGCGCGGCTGACGGCCGGGGACCGCCGACCGGTCGCAGGTAAGCTGTCGGCCCTGAATCTGCCCGGTCAACGGAGCTGTACATGGCGTCTCGCCCCGGTCTGATCCGCCGATTCTTCGGCTTCATCTGGAACCTGGTCAGCTTCTTCCGCACCCTCGTGCTGAACCTGCTGTTCCTGGCCATCGTCGCCGCGATCGTCGCTGCCTGGTTCTACGAAAGCCGTCCCAAGCTGGCCCCGAACACGGCGCTGGTGCTCGATCTGGCGGGGCCGATCGTCGAGCAGCGCACCGGCGCGCCCGCCAGGTTCACTGTGCTGCAGGCGCTGGCCGACCGCGAGCGCGAGACGCAGCTGCGCGACGTGCTGGCAGCACTCGATGCCGCGGCGACCGATCCCAAGATCGGCCGCGTCCTGATCCTGCTCGACGACATGGAAGGCGCCGGGCTTGCCACGCTGCGCGAAATCGCCGCGGCGATCGGTCGCGTACGGGCGAGCGGCAAGCAGGTGATCGCCTGGGGCTCGATCCTCGACCAGCGCCGCTACTACCTCGCCGCGCACACCGACCAGGTGCTGCTGCATCCGTTCGGCCGCGTCGTCCTGCAGGGCTTCGGCGGCTACCGGAACTACTACCGCGACGCGCTCGAGTCGGTCGGCGTGACCGTCAATGTGTTCAAGGTCGGCCGCTACAAGAGCGCGGTCGAGCCGTTCTCGCAAAACGAGCCGTCCGAGGATGCGCGGCGCGACGAGGTCGCGCTGCTCGGCGATCTCTGGTCGCAGTACCTGTCGGCGGTCGAGACGGCGCGCAAGCTGCCCGCCGGCACCATTACGCGGCTGATCGACGAACTGCCGCAGCGCTTCGCCGCCGCCGGTGGTGACGCGGCCAAGCTCGCGCTCGAGGAGAAGCTGGTCGACGGGCTGAAGACCCGCGACGAACTGCGCGCCATGTTCATCGAGAAAGGCGTGCCCGACCCCAAGCACAAGACGTTCCGCCAGATCGGCCTGTCGCAGTATCTCGGCACCCTGCCCGAGAAGGAGGGCGATGCAGTCGGCGTCGTGGTCGCCTCCGGCGAGATGCTCGACGGCGACCAGCCGCAGGGACTGGTCGGCGGCCGCTCGATCGCGGAACTGATCCGCCGCGCCCGCGAGGACGACTCGATCAAGGCCGTCCTGCTGCGCGTTCGGTCGCCGGGCGGCAGCGTCTTCGCTGCCGAACAGATCCGCCACGAACTGGACGTCACCCGTAAGGCCGGCAAGCCTGTGCTCGTTTCCTTCGGCGACGTCGCCGCCTCCGGCGGCTACTGGGTGTCGATGTCGGCGGACGAGGTCATCGCCGACCCGGCCGCCATCACCGGCTCGATCGGCGTCTTCGCGTTGCTCCCGTCCGCGGACCGCGCGTGGGAGAAACTGTCGCTGCACACGCACGGCACGACCACCACCTGGCTGGCCGGCGCGCTCGACCCGCGCCGCCCGCTCGATCCGCGGGCACGCGAACTGCTGCAGACGGGTGTCACGCACATATACAAGGAGTTCGTCGGCCGCGCCGCCACCGCGCGCAACCTCACCACCGAGCAGGTGGACGAACTGGCGCAGGGCCGGGTGTGGACCGGGCGGCAGGCGCACGAGCACAAGCTGATCGATCGCCTGGGCACTTACCGAGAAGCGCTGCAGGCCGCAGCGAAGCGCGGCGGGCTCGGCGAGGACTTCCGCGTCACCTACATCGAGCGCGAGCCGCGCGGCATCGACCGCCTGCTCGGCATGCTGTTCGGCGAGGCGTCGCTTGCGTCGCTGCCGCTGCTGAACCTGCTGCTGCCCAGCGCCGCCGTCATGCCCGATGCGATGCTGTCGATCGGCTCCGATATGCGCTGGCTGCGCAACGCCGCGCGTAGTCCGCTGGCTGCGCAGTCGCACTGCCTGTGCTCGGCCGAAAGCCTGTTCGGGCCGGACTGACGGCACGCTCGGCGGGATCGGCGGCTGGCCGGCACCGATGATGACGCTGGTCCGGCGTGGACCGAGTATCCGCAAAACCTAATACGAAAGTAACTCCCCACGTCGGTCCCGCTTCGGCCAGAATCGGAGAACTGGCTCCCAGAGGTCATCGAGCATGAATCAGCGCAGCAAAGGGCAACGCACCCATTCGCGGTTCCTCCGCCGCACGGCGCTGCGGCTGCGCCGTGCCACCCGGGAACAATGAAGATGGAATCGGTCTCCACGCTGGGCGAATCGACACGGCGCAAGCCCGGCGCGCGCCGTCTGCAGATCCTGCAGACGCTGGCGTCGATGCTCGAGGATCCGAAGGGGGAGAAGGTCACCACGGCGGCGCTCGCCGAACGGCTGTCGGTGTCGGAAGCCGCGCTGTATCGCCACTTCGCCAGCAAGGCGCAGATGTTCGAGGGGCTGATCGAGTTCATCGAGACCACCATCTTCGGCCTGATCAACGACATCGCCGCCCGCGAGACCTCCGGGCTGAAACAGGCGCGCAGCACCGTACTGATGCTGCTCGAGTTCGCGCAGACCAACCGCGGCATGACGCGGGTGCTGATCGGCGACGCGCTGGTCAACGAGAACGAGCGCCTGCAGGAACGCATGAACCAGATGTTCGAGCGCATCGAGTCGTCGCTGAAGCAGAGCTTCCGCCTGGCGGTGACGGAAAAGGAACTGCCGGCGGACTTCGACGCTGCCTCGCGCGCGGCCCTGGTCGTCGCCTATGTGATCGGCCGCTGGCACCGCTTCGCCAAGAGCGGCTTCCGCAAGCTGCCGGCCGACAGCGTCGACGCGCAGCTTCCGGCGCTGCTCGTCTAGCCCCGACCGCGGCGGCGCTTCAGCGCAGCCGCTGCCAGGCCCGCCGCGCCGCCAGCACGGTGACGGAAATCAGCAGCGCAAAGGCGATCAGAGACAAGTTCGGGATCGCCAGCCCAAGGAAGGTCCAGTCGACTTTCAGGCAGTCGCCGTGGCCGGCAAACAGCTTCGGCAGCCAGGCTTCGAGCGGGAAGTCTTCGTGGAACCACTCGAAGGGTCGGCCGCAGCTCATCGACTCCGGCGGATAGACGAGGATCCAGCTGTGCCAGGCAGCGATGCCGGCGCCGACCAGGGCACAGACCGTTGCGAGCGCCGCCGCCACCAGCTGGAAGCGCGCGCCGCTTGTCAGTAGGCCGAGCGCGGCAAAGATCCCGACGCTGATGATCGCCACCCGCTGCAGGACGCACAGCGGGCACGGCTCCAAGTGCAGGACGTGCTGGAAGAAGAGCCCGCCGGCCATCGCCGCCACGACGACCGCAACGATCAGCGCCAGCAGCGCCCTCGGCGTGGCGCGGCGATAGAGATCAGCAAGGAAAGCCATGGCGAAAACGGAACGCGCAGACCTAGGGGCCTCGTCACGTGCTCAGCCGCGGGTGCTTGGGCGGCAGATGGCGCAATCGGGATCTCGTTCGAATCGTACCGCGCGCACGTCCATGCTCAGGGCGTCCAGGATCAACAGTCGGCCGCTTACCGTCGCGCCCGCCTGCGCGAGGAGCTTCAGCGCCTCGGCGGCCTGCATGGCGCCGATGATGCCGGTCAGCGGCGCGAACACGCCCATCACCGCGCACAGGTCGTCCTGGGCGTCGCCTTCCGGAAAGAGGCACGAATAGCAGGAGGAGTCCGGCCGGCGCAGGTCGAATACGGCGAGCTGGCCGTCGAAACGGACCGCCGCCCCGGACACCAGCGGCCGCCGGTGCGCCACGCAGGCGCGGTTGATTGCGTGCCGGGTGGCGAAGTTGTCGGTGCAGTCGAGCACCACGTCGGCAGCGGCCACCAGCGCGTGCAGTCGCGCGTCGCCGACCCGCTCGCCGACGCCGGTCAGCTGCACCTGCGGATTGACGGCCGACAGCGCGGTCAGGCCGGAGACCGCCTTGTTGACGCCGATGCGGTCGGAGGTGTGCAGTATCTGCCGCTGCAAATTGGTCAGGTCGACCGCATCGCCATCGACCAGGGTCAGCCGGCCGATGCCGGCCGATGCCAGGTACATCGATGCGGGTGAACCGAGTCCTCCGGCGCCGATGACCAGCGCCGATGCAGCGCGGATGCGCGCCTGCCCCTCGATACCGATCTCCTGCAGCAGGATGTGGCGCGAATAGCGCAGCAGCTCGTCGTCGTTCATCGTCTGTGGCCGACAGAGGCGAACGGCCGAATCCGGCGTTCATCGCCGGCAGTGTCGCTCACGTGCACTGCGGCGGCGTTACCCCGCTCGCGTCGCCGGCACGGAGGCGACGCTTCAACGGTTCGAGCTGGACGAGGTCGCGACGTTGTCCGGCTTCTTCGCCGTTTCGACCGGCAGGCCCTTGAGATGATTCATCGCCTGCTGCAGCTGAAAGTCCTCCGGCGAGCCGAACTCGTAGCGCCGCGGCGCCGGGCTCTCGGCACGCGACTCGGTCTGCGCGTCGGCCGGCGCTGCGTCGCGGGCGGCCCCGGCGGCCGCCGGGGCGCCCTTCTTCTCCTCGAGGTGACGCGCCAGGTCGGCCTCGCGGATCTGCAGGCCGCCGAAGCCGCCCTGCGCGGTGTCGTCCACCTGCAGGTCGGGCTCGATGCCCTTGGCCTGGATCGAGCGGCCGCTGGGCGTGTAATAGCGCGCGGTGGTGAGCTTGATCGCCGCCGGGCGGTCGCCGTCTGAGCGCAGCGGAATGATCGTCTGCACCGAACCCTTGCCGAAGGACTGCAGACCCATCACGGTCGCCCGCTTGTGGTCCTGCAGCGCGCCGGCAACGATCTCCGAGGCCGACGCGCTGGCGCCGTTGACCAGCACCACCATCGGCACCGATTTCACTTCCTTGGGCAGACGGGCCAGCGCATCGTCGCCGCGACCGCGCTGGTAGTCCTCCGGCGAAGCGACGAAGCGCCGCTTGGCGTCGCTCATCCGGCCGTCCGTGCTGACCACCAGCGCGCCCTTGGGCAGGAACGCCGCCGAGACGCCGATGGCCGAGTGCAGCAGGCCGCCCGGGTCGTTGCGCAGGTCGAGCACCAGCCCCTTCAGCGGGCCGGCCTTGTAGGCCTCGGTCAGACTCTTGGCCAGATCGTCGACGGTGCGCTCCTGGAACTGCGAGATGCGCACGAACGCATAGCCCGGCTCGATCACCTTGCTGCGGACCGACTGCGTGCGGATCACGTCGCGCACCAGCTTGAACTCCAGCGGCTTGGCCTCGCCCTTGCGCGCCACGGTCAGCGTCACCGAGGTGCCCTTCTTGCCGCGCATCAGCTTGACCGCGTCGGAAAGCGGCATGCCGCGGGTCAGCGTGTCGTCGATCTTGATGATCAGGTCGCCGGCCTTGACGCCGGCGCGGAAGGCCGGCGTGTCATCGATCGGCGCCACCACACGGACCGCGCCATCCTCGGGCGCGACTTCGATGCCCAGTCCGCCGAATTCGCCCTGCGTGCTGGTCTGCAGGTCCTTGAACGCGTCGGCGTTCAGGAATGCGGAGTGTGGATCCAGCCCGGTGAGCATGCCGGAGATGGCTTCCTGGATCAGTTTGCGGTCCTCGACCGGCTCGACGTAATGGCTCTTGATCGCGCCGAACACGTCGGTCAGCTGACGGATCTCCTCGAGCGGGATGGGGCCGCGGCTGTCGCGGAACGCATAGGCCGAGATGCCGAGGCTGACCGCGACACCCGCAAAGGCGCCGACGCTGATCAATGCGAAAGTCCGCAAACGTCCGCTCATGAAACCTCCGGAAGCAGGCCGCACATTGGGCATCGGCAAGGCCGGGAAGTTCCGGTCTCAGCGGGCCTGGACCCAGCGCAGCGGGTCGATCGGACGACCCTTGAAACGAAGCTCGAAGTATAGGCCCGCCTCGGCCGCGCCTCCGGTGCTTCCCACGGTGGCAATCGGGTCTCCGGCGCCGACCCGGGCGCCGACATCGCCGAGCAGCGACTCATTGTTGCCGTAGACGGAAAGGAAGCCTTCACCATGATCGATCACGAGCAGGTTGCCGAAACCGCGCAGCCAGTCGGCGAAAACCACCCGACCGGCGGCCACGGCGTGCACGTCGGCGCCCGGGGCGGCGCGGATGAACACGCCCTTCCATGTCGGCGCATCGACCTGCGCCTCGGTCGGTCGCGGACTGCCGAAGCGCGCCACCACCTCGCCGCGCACCGGCAGCACGAGCTTGCCGCGCAGCTGGGCAAAGTCGCTGTCGACCGGCACGTCGACCGCTGCTGCCGGCGCGGCGCCCGTCGAGGGTCGGCCGGCCCGCGCCGTTTCGCGCGGCTGCCGCCGCGCCTGCTCCGCGAGCAGCTTCTCGATCTCGCCAATCAGCGAGGCGAGCCGCTTCTCGTCGCGCTGCAGGCTCTGCAGCGACCGCTGCTGGCCGGCGAGCTGCCTGGCAAGGCGGTCGAGCGTGCGACTGCGCGCGGCCTGCTGCTTGAGCAGTTCGGCCCGGTTGCGCTCCTCGTCCTCGGCGAGCGCCGCCAGCTCGAGCTGCTTGATCTCCGACTGCGCCTGCAGCTCGGCCAGCTCTTCGCCCCGCGCACGCAACTCGCCGAGCGTGCGCGAGCGGCCGCGGGCGAGGTGGTCCAGGTAGATCAGCTCGCGCTGCAACTCGCCGGGACTGGCGCCTTCGAGCAGCCGCTGCAGCGGCGTCTGCCGCGCCAGCACGTATTGGCCGCGCAGGACGAAGCCGAGGCTTTTCTCCTCCTCCAGGCGTCGTGCACCGATGGCACTGCTGCGCGCGGCCAGCGTGTCGATTTCCTGCTGCACCTGCCGCCGCTCCGCGGCCAGTTCGCGCAGCCGCCGGTTGGCTTCGGAGATTGCCGCCTCGGATTCACGCAGCGCATCGGCGGCCTCCGCTCGCGAGGCCTCGGCGCCAGCGACCTGCTGCCTGAGCTGGACCAGTTGCTGCTGCAGGCGGCGCTGCTCGCCCTGTAGCTGCTGCTTCCGCTGCGGGGTCGGCTTTGCCGGCGTGCCGGATTTCGGCGCCGCTGCCGGCTGCGCCTCGGCAGGCGCCTGCACGCAGACGGCCAGCGCCACGGCCAGGAACAGGCAACGCAGCCGCGCCGTCGATGTCGGAATCAAGCGACTACGGCTTGGCCTTGCCTTGCGCCGCCACGGCCGCCATCGCGCGCGCGATCTCCTCGGCATCGCCGAGGTAGTAATTGCGGATCGGCTTCAGGTCCGCATCCAGTTCGTAAACCAGCGGCCGCGCCGTCGGGATATTGAGGCCGACGATGTCCTCGTCCGAGATGCCGTCCAGGTACTTGACCAGTGCACGCAGCGAGTTGCCGTGCGCGGCCACCAGAACGCGGCGTCCGCGCTTGATGGCAGGCGCGATCGAATCGTTCCAGAACGGCAGCACGCGCGCGACCGTGTCCTTCAGGCATTCGGTGGCCGGGATCTCTTCCGGCTTCAGATGGCGGTAGCGTGGGTCGTTGCCCGCCCAGCGCGGATCGTCGGGGGCCAGCGGATCGGGCGCGATCGCATAGGCGCGGCGCCAGATGAGCACCTGCTGCTCGCCGTACTTCGCCGCCGTTTCCGCCTTGTTCAGGCCCTGCAGGCTGCCGTAGTGCCGCTCGTTCAGGCGCCAGGAGTGCACCACCGGCAGCCACATCAGGTCGAGCGCGTCGAGCGCCAGCCACAGCGTGCGGATCGCCCGCTTCAGCACCGACGTGTAGGCGATGTCGAAGCCGTAGCCCTCGCGCTTGAGCAGTTCACCGGCAGCGCGCGCCTCGCGGATGCCCGCCTCGGTCAGGTCGACGTCGGTCCAGCCGGTGAAGCGATTGTCGAGGTTCCACTGGCTCTCGCCATGGCGCAGCAGCACAAGTTTGTACATTTCGGATTCCGGCTGATGGATCGTGGCCTCATTTTATAATCGCGTTCCTTTTGCGCAGGCGGGAGCATCCGTGCAGTTCTTCATCGACAACGCGTTACTGATCGGGGTGGCCTTCTTGAGCGGCGGCATGCTGCTGTGGCCGCTACTGCGCTCGCGCGCAGGCGGTCCGTCGCTGACCACCTTGCAGGCCACCCAACTGATCAACGGCAAGCACGCGCAGGTGGTCGACGTGCGCGACGCCGCCGAGTTCGCGCGCGGCACGCTGCCCAACGCAAAGAACATCCCACTCGCCGAGCTGGGCACGCGCGGGCCGAAGGAACTGAAGAAGGACCGGCCGGTGATCGTGCTGTGCAACGCCGGCAACATCGCCGGCCGGGCTGCGGCGCAGCTGCGCGCCGCGGGACTTGCCGAGGTCTATGTGCTGGCCGGCGGCCTGAGTGCCTGGCGCGAGGCCGGCCTGCCGCTGAAGGCCTGACCACGGCGCTCATTGCACCGCAACCTGAACGAAGAGCGACCATGCCCGCCCCCGTGCTGATGTACCGTACCGAGCACTGTCCGTACTGCCACCGCGCCGAGGCGCTGCTGAAGGCGCGCGGCGTCACCGACATCGAGACCATCCGGATCGACCTCGATCCGGCGCGGCGCGAAGAAATGATCGAACGCACCGGCCGCCGCACCGTGCCGCAGATCTTCATCGGCACCACCCACGTCGGTGGCTTCGACGATCTGTCGGCGCTCGACCGCGAAGGCCGGCTCACCCCCTTGCTCGCTGGCTGAAGCGGGCCCGTTCAATCCAGACAACCAGGAACCACCATGGCAGATAACAACGGCGCCGGCCAGCCGGCCGGCGGCAACGCGCACGGCGCCGCTGCGGGACCGACCTTCCAGTTGCAGCGCTGCTACCTGAAGGACGCATCACTCGAGCTGCCGCATGCGCCGGGTATCTTTCTGGAGCAGCAGTCGCCGAGCATCGACGTGCAGCTCGAGGTCAGCAACAGCTTGGTGATTGAAGGAATCTACGAGGTCGTGGTCCGCGTGACCGCCACCGCCAAGCTGGGCGACAAGGTGCTGTTCCTGGTCGAAGGCAAGCAGGGCGGCATCTTCGAAATCCGCAACGTTCCGAAGGAGCAGTTCGAGCCGATCGTTGGCATCGTCTGCCCGAACATCGTCTATCCGTACCTGCGCGCCAACGTCGCCGATCTGATCAGCCGCACCGGCCTGCCGCCGATCCACCTGGCGGAAATCAACTTCGAGGCGCTGTACCAGCAGCGCCTGGCGCAGCAGCAGGCGCAGGCGGCCGCACCCGCCGCCGCGGTGCCGACGCAGTAACTGCCGCCGCTCGGCTGCCCGCGGCAGCACGGGACCCCCGGTCGTGCACATCACCGTACTGGGTGCAGGCGCCTGGGGCACGGCGCTGGCCGCCGCGCTGGCGCCGCGCCACCCGGTACACCTGTGGGCACGCGACGGCGCAGCGCTGTCCTCGATCGCCGAAACGCGGCGCAACGCGCGCTACCTGCCGGGCATCGAACTGCCGGCGGCACTTCATTGTGCGAGGGAACTGACAGCGGCGGTTGCGCACGCCCGCCACGGCCTGCTGCTGATCGCGACACCGACGGCCGCGCTGCGCGACCTCGCGCGTCAGCTGCACGACATCGCGGCGCTGCCGCCGATCGTCTGGTTGTGCAAGGGGCTTGAGCGCGGCAGTGCGGCGATGGCGCACGAGATCGTGCGTGACGAGCTCGGCGGCCACCCCGCCGGACCGCTTTCCGGGCCAAGCTTTGCGCAGGAAGTGGCGAAGGGGCTGCCCACCGCGCTGACGGTCGCCGGCCACGACTCGTTCTGCGAGCTAGTCACCGGGGCGCTGCACGGGCCGGCGCTGCGCATCTACTCGACGCACGACGTCGTCGGCGTCGAGGTCGGCGGCGCGGTCAAGAACGTGATGGCGATCGCCACCGGCATCTGCGATGCGCTGGCGCTCGGACACAACGCGCGCGCGGCGCTGATCACGCGTGGGCTGGCCGAGATCACCCGCTTCGGCGTGGCGCTCGGCGCCTCAGCGCAGACCTTCATGGGGCTGACCGGCATCGGCGACCTCATCCTCACCTGCACCGGCGAGCTGTCGCGCAACCGGCAGGTCGGCCTGATGCTGGGCCGAGGCCTGCCGCTGAAGGAAGCCCTCGACCGCCTCGGCCACGTTGCCGAAGGGGTTTGGTCGGCGGCGGCAGTGCAGCAGCGCGCCTCCTCGCTCGGCGTGCGGATGCCGATCACCGACGCCGTCTGCGCCGTGCTCGCGGAGAAGGCATCGCCGCGCCAGGCGCTCGATCTGCTGCTCGCCCGCCACCCGAAGCGAGAAGGACCCGAATGACGCCGATACGCGCGGTCTGCGTCTTCTGCGGCTCGCAGCCCGGCGCGAAGCCGGCCTATCTGCAGGCGGCGCGCGAACTCGGCGCGCAGCTGGCCCGCCGCGACTGGAACGTGGTCTACGGCGGCGGACACGTCGGCATGATGGGAGCACTCGCCGACAGCACGCTGGCCGCCGGCGGCAGGGTGATCGGCGTGATTCCCGAACACCTGATGCGGCCCGAGGTGGCGCACCAGGCGCTGACGGAGCTGCTGATCGTCGACTCGATGCACACTCGCAAGCGCATCATGGCCAGTCGGTCCGATGCCTTCATCGTGCTGCCCGGCGGCTACGGCACCTTCGAGGAGATGTTCGAGATGGTGACCTGGCGGCAGCTGCAACTGCACGCCAAGCCGGTCGGCCTCATCAACGTCGACGGTTACTTCGACCACCTGCTGGCGTTCCTGCAGCACGCGTCCGAGCAGGAGTTCATCCGGCCGCAACACCGCGGCCTGTTGAGCGTCGGCGCCAGTACGTCGAGCCTGCTCGAGCAGATGACCCGGCAGGCAGCCGCTGTCGACAGCGTCGCAGGCGATCTCGACCGCAGCTGATCCACGCCTGGCCTCGCGCGCCAGGCGGCGACCATAAGCATCAAACCATCTTGTCTAAGGGGCGCTGCCGCTCCCGCCTAAGCTCGTCGGCACTTCTGCCCGGAGAGCACTCCCATGCGCCTCGAGACCCTCGCCGTGCACGGCGGCTATTCGCCCGAACCGACCACCCGCGCGGTGGCGGTGCCCGTGTACCAGACCACCTCTTACGCCTTCGACTCGGCACAGCACGGCGCCGACCTGTTCGACCTCAAGGTGCAGGGCAACATCTACTCGCGGATCATGAATCCGACCAACGACGTGCTGGAAAAGCGGCTGGCGGCGATGGAAGGCGGCATTGGCGGCCTGGCCGTGGCCAGCGGCATGGCGGCCATCACCGCGGCGATCCAGACCATCGCCGAGGCCGGCGACAACATCGTCGCCGCCAGCCAGTTGTACGGCGGCACCTACAACCTGCTCGCCCACACGCTGCCGCAGCAGGGCGTCGAGACCCGCTTCTTCAGCCTCGACGAGCCGCAGGCCATCGGACAGCTCGCCGATGCGCGGACCAAGGCCGTGTTTGTCGAATCGATCGGCAACCCGTCGGGCCGGATCGCCGGCATCGCGCGGCTGGCGGCGGCAGCGCACTCGGCGGGCGTACCGCTGATCGTCGACAATACGGTGGCCACCCCCTACCTGCTGCGGCCGATCGAGCACGGCGCCGACATCGTCGTGCATTCGCTGACCAAGTACCTCGGCGGCCACGGCACCACTGTCGGCGGACTGATCGTCGACAGCGGCCGCTTTCCGTGGGCGGAACAGCCTGCGCGTTTCCCCCGCCTGAACAGCCCGGATCCGTCCTACCACGGCGTGGTGTACACGGAAGCGCTCGGCCCGGCCGCTTACATTGGCCGTGCGCGGGTGGTGCCGCTGCGCAATACCGGGGCGGCGCTGTCGCCGTTCAACGCGTTCCTGCTGCTGCAGGGAATCGAGACGCTGGCGCTGCGCATGGACCGGATCAACGACAACGCGCTCGACATCGCCCGCTTCCTGCAGAACCAGCCGGCGGTGGCCTGGGTCCGTTACGCCGGCCTGCCGTCGCACCCGGACCACGCGCTGGCGCAGCAACTGCTGCGCGGGCGCGCCTCGGGGGTCCTGTCCTTCGGCGTTCGCGGCGGCCGCGCCGCCGGCGAAAGGTTTCTCGACAGCCTGAAGCTGGTCACCCGGCTGGTGAACATCGGCGATGCGAAGTCGCTGGCCACCCACCCGGCCTCGACCACGCACCGGCAGCTCTCGCCGGCCGAACTCGAGCGCGCCGGCGTCAGCGAGGACATGGTGCGCCTGTCAGTAGGCATCGAGCACATCGAGGACCTGCTGGCCGACATCGGCCAGGCGCTGCGCGCCTCGCAGCTGCGTGCTGCGGCATAAGCGCGAGAGCAGAGTCAGGCGCCGCCGGCAAAGCTCTGCTGTCGCCACGCTTCGAAGACCACTACCGCCACCGCGTTGCTGAGGTTGAGGCTGCGATTGCCGGGTCGCATCGGCAGCCGCAGCTGCTGCTCGGCGGCGAAGCGTTCTCGCATGGCAGCGGACAGTCCGCGCGTCTCGGCGCCGAACACCAGCCAGTCGCCGGGCGCATAGCGCACTTCGGCATAGAGGCGCGCGCCGCGCGTGGTCAGGGCGAACATCCGCGCCGGATCCGGGCGCTCGGCGGCGAGCAGCGCGTCGAAATCGTCGTGCACCGCGATCTGCGCGTACTCGTGGTAGTCGAGCCCGGCCCGGCGCAGCTGCCTGTCGGTGAGGTCGAAGCCGAGCGGCCGGACGAGGTGCAGGCGGGCGCCGCTGTTGGCGGCCAGACGGATGACGTTGCCGGTGTTCGGCGGGATCTCCGGCTCGACGAGCACGATGTTGAACATCGCGGCGGGGACGCTTGCTGGATCGGCCGGCCGCGGCGTTCAGTTGGCGCAGGCGCCGAGCTGGCTCTGCGGGAACTCCGCTTGGATCTCCGCCAGCTGCTGCGCCAGCGCCGCGTCGACGTCGCGGATCTCGAAGCGCGTCGTCTCGGCGGCGGCGCGCTGGGTCGCCTGCACGCCGGCCACACCCCGGCGCACCAGTTCCGCCTGGTGCCGCTGCGCCGCGTCGGGATCGCGGAACGAGCCGAGCACGATCGCGTTCGGCATCGGCGAGTCCTGCCCCATGACGGCCAGATCGCGGACGCCGCGGCCGCGCAGGTCCTGCGCGACGCGGTCGGCCTCGGCGCGCGTCGCCAGCGGGGGCAGGTAGACGATGAACCAGCCCGGCGCGCTGATGCGCCGCGCCCGCAGCCGGTCACCGAGAGCCAGCGCGGCCAGCCTCGACTGGATGCGCGCGAGGCTCGCCTCGTCGAAGTCGCCGAATTCGAAGCAGGCGAGCCTGGCATTGCCTTCGCCTGCGGCCCGGGTCGCGCTGCGCAGCGCGGCCAGCTGGTCCGGCGCCAGGACGCGGATCTTCTCGACGGCGATCTGCCGGGCAACCCGCTCCGGCTCCCGGCCGGCCTCGACAGCGGGTCCGAACAGGCCCTGCTGCCATGCCAACAGGACGACGTTGGCGAGCAGCAGCAGGAGAAACACCGCTCTCATTGCGCGGCGCCGACGGTGCCGGCAGCAAGGGCCAGCGCCGCCGTCAGTTCGCAGGCTCGCAGGTAGACGCCGCGCAGGACCAGGTTCTCCTCTCGCACCACGGACGGCAGCGAGGTGCCGACGCCGACGTAGGGCGCCAGCTGCGCCGCGTGACCGCCGGTGAGGACGACCAGCGGCGTGCCGTGCTCGACGCGGAAGTTGCGCACGAAACGCTCGATGAGCCCGAGCTGGCTGCCGAGCACGCCCGAGGCGATCGCGTCATCGGTGTTGTCGGGATAGGTGACCATCTGCCCGCGCGAAACCGGCAGCCTCGCCGTGCCCTTGGCCAGCGCTTCGTACATCAGGCGAACCCCGGGGGCGATGGCGCCGCCGACAAACGAGCCGTCGATCGTCACGCCGTCGACGGTGGTGGCCGTGCCGGCCGTCACGACGACGAGCGAGCGATCAGGATGCGCCGCCCGCGCCGCGATCAGCGAGTGCCAGCGGTCCACGCCCAGTTGCGTGCAGTCGCGGTAGCCGTTGCGCAGGACGACGCCGCCGTGCTCGTAGCGCGGCTGCGACTCGAACCAGCGCACGGGCAGCGCGAAGGCTTGCAGCACCGCCTGCTCGATGGCACGCATCAGCGACGGCGAGGCCACGGCGCAGCCGTACGCAGCCTGCACCGGGATGCCGGCGCGCTCGCGCCATTCGCGCACCAGCGACGCGGTCAGCTCGTCCGGCGGCGCATTGCGCCGGGTCCCGTGCGCCGGCCCGACCTGACCGTCGAGCGTCATCAGCACCCATTTGAGCGCCGAGTTGCCGGCGTCGAGCAGCAGCCAATGCGCAGCGGCGCTCATCCGGCCGCCCGCAGCGAAAGCTCGCCGCTGCTGCACACGCGCAGGCCCTGCCCGGTATCGAGCAGCAGCCTTCCCTCGCCGTCGACACCGAGTGCGCGCCCGCTGGCCACGCGCGTGCCGAGCTCGAGCAGGTCGACCGGCGCGTCGCGATGGGCGAACAGCGCCATGAACCGCGGCTGCAGCGGGACGAAGCCCTGCTCGTCGTACAGTTGCAGGGCGTCGAGGACGGCGGTGGCGATGCCGCCGATCAGCGACTCGCGGCTGGCGAGCGGCGCCATCGCGTGGTCGAGGGCCGCGGCCGGCTGTCCGATCGAGTCACGGGTCGCCGCGTCCAGATGCAGGTTGATGCCGATGCCGACGACCAGCGTGCGACGGCCCTGATCGTCGGCCGCCAGTTCACACAGCACGCCGCCGAGCTTGCGCCCCTCGAACATCAGGTCGTTGGGCCATTTGAGCGAAACGGACGCACCGGCGGCGCGCAGCCGCTCGGCGGCGCCAACGCCGCAGGCCAGCGTGGCTGCGGCGAGGCGTGCGCCGTCTGCCTTCATCGACACGGCCAGCGAGAAGAGCAGGGCGTTGCCGGCGCCCGCGAACCAGCGCCGACCGTGGCGGCCGCGGCCCGCCGTCTGTCGCAGCGCAGCGCGCAGCAGTGGCCGCGCCGGCTGCGTCCGCCGGGCCCGCTGCAGAAGGTCGGTGTTCGTCGAGCCTGTTTCCTGGACCACCTCGACGTCGAACTGTGGCGCCGCCGTCGCGATCAGTTCCCGGTTCAGCGGCGAGACGGGCGCCCGGCCGCGGTCGACGGCCCGCATGTTCGAGTCAGCGATGCAGGACAAAGCGGATCACCGGTTATAAAACGGGGGCGGACCTCTATCGCTGGCCAGGATCGATCACGATTTCCGGCGTGCGGGACCGCGGGCAGCGAAAATTTACCATCGTCGCCACCTTTGCCTTGCCTGTTGCAGGCTCGGCTCACCACAATCCGAGCAACCGTGATGTCGCCCGCACCCATCGCCCCGCGGCCGGCCGGCCAGCGCGCCGGCCTGCCGGTGACGCGGCGCGGCTCGCCACTGGCACGCACGTCGCTCGCTGTGTACGTGGTGCTGCTGATCTACGGCAGCCTGTCACCGTGGACCGGCTGGCGCGCGCTCGGCGTGAACCCGTTCGCATTTCTCGGCGCGCCGTGGCCAGCCTACGTGACCGGCTTCGATCTTGCCCTGAACGTGCTCGCCTATGTGCCGCTGGGGCTGCTGATGGCGCTGACGCTGCATCCGCGTCCGCGTGGCCTGCCGGCGATCCTAGTCGCCACGGCGCTCGCTGCCTGCGTTTCCGTCCTCATCGAAGCCTTGCAGAATTACCTGCCCGCGCGCATCGCGTCGAACCTGGACGTGCTGACCAACGTCGGCGGCGCGGCCTTGGGTGCGTTGGCAGGAACCGCCCTCGCGCCGGCGCTGATCGACGACAGGCGGCTGCAGCAGGCGCGACGGCTTTGGTTACGCCCGCATTCCGCGGCCCTGCTGCTGCTGGCCGCGCTGTGGCCGCTGGCGCAGATCCACCCCGGGCCGATGCTGTTCGGCAACGGCGAACTGGACCGCGATCTCATCTCGACCGTGCTAGGCATGTTCGATCGCACGCTGCCGGTGTTCGACGCCAGCCAGTTCGCCGCGGCAGAGGTGCTGGTCACTGCCTGCGGAATGCTCGCCGCCGGCGCGGCGCTGACCGCCGCGATGAAGCAGCGCGCACCCCGCCTGCGCATGCTGCTGATGATGCTCGGTGCCGCGCTGGCGACCAAGGCAATCACCTACGGCCACGAATTCGGGCCTGAACGCGCGTTCGCCTGGCTCACGCCCGGCGCGGTCGCCGGGCTGGCCGTTGGCTGGCTGGCTGTGACCGCAGCCGCAGCCACGGTGTCGGCACGGGCCGCGGCGGCACTGGCTGCGGCGGCACTTCTGCTGCTGGTCGTCGCCGTCAATGTCGTGCCACCCAATCCGTATCACGCGCAATGGCTCGCCGCCTGGCAGCCCGGCCGGCTGCGCGACGTCGCGGCGGCCTCCGACTGGCTCGCGCAGGCCTGGCCTTACGCGCTGCTGGCGGTGCTGCTGTGGTCGCTGAGGCAGCGGCGCCCGACCCTTCGTCCGTCGCAGGGTCAATGAGCGCTGCGCCAGCGGCCGCTTCGTAGAATCGGCCTTTCGCGAGAATCGCCCATGAGCTACTACCAACGACACGTCTTCTTCTGCCTGAACCGGCGCGACGACGGCCGTGCCTGCTGCGCGGCGCACGACGCAGAGCGCCTGCAGGGCCACGCGAAGGCCCGCGTCAAGGCGCTTGGCCTGAGCGGCAAGGGCATGGTCCGCATCAACAAGGCCGGCTGCCTGGACCGCTGCGACGAGGGACCTTGCCTGGTCGTCTACCCGGAAGCGGTCTGGTACACCTACGTCGACGAACACGACATCGACGAGATCATCGACCGTCACCTCGTCGGCGGCGAGCCGGTCGAACGGCTGCGCCTGCCGGACAGCGCTTGAGCCAGCCAGGCGTTTCGGAGTCCATGGGCGGGCAGAGCGAAAGCGCTTGATGACCGCCCGCCTGCACATCCGCAGCGAACGGCGGCTGATCGACGGCCCGGTCGGCCGCATCGAGCTTGCCGTCGATGCGCCCGAAGGTGCGCCGGCCGGGCTCGCCTTCATCGGCCATCCGCATCCGCTCTATGGCGGCACACTGGAGAACAAGGTGGCGGCGACGCTTGCCCGTGCGTTCACCAGCATGGGCTGGCTGGCGGTGCGTCCGAACTTCCGCGGTGTCGGCGCCAGCGAAGGCGAGCACGACCACGGTCGCGGCGAGACCGACGACTTCCTCCACGTGATCGGCTCGGCGCCGCAGTGGCTGGGACGCGACGTCGAAGGGCTGCCGCGTGCACTGGCCGGTTTCTCCTTCGGCAGTTTCGTGGCTGCGCAGGCAGCGGCACGCCTGGCACCGCCGGCGTCGCACCTGATCCTGGTCGGATCGGCAGCGGGAAAGTGGCCGATGCCCGCCGTGGCCGCCGAGACGCTGGTGATCCACGGCGAATTCGACGAGACCGTTCCGCTGGCGCAGGTCTTCGAGTGGGCGCGGCCACAGGACCTGCCGGTGGTGGTCATGCCGGGCGCCGACCACTTCTTCCATCGCCGGCTGTCGACGCTGAAAAGGCTGGTCTGCGAGCACGTGCTGGCGCGCGGCGCCCATCCCTGACGCGTGCTGGCGCTGGCTGCTGAGCCGCAAGGATTCATCCGTTCACCGGGGCTGCCAGGCGGCGTTTTTCTGCGAGCATTGGCGCCTCGACTGGTAACGATCGCGATGGCTGACCTGCGCGTGTTCGGCAAGACGCCCAAGGGCGCGGCAGAGCTTGCCGCGCGCAGCGGCGCGCTTTCGCTCGCCCAGCGCCGGCTGCTGATCCTGATCGACGGCGTGCGCGACGTCGATCAGCTGGCGGCGATCGTGCCCTCCGGGATCGAGGAGTCGCTGGGCGTGCTCGAGCAGGGCGAATTCATTGCGCTGGTCGGCAGCACCACCGGCGGCACCAACACCGTGCAGGGCGCTTCCACCACGATCCCGGAAGCGGAGATGACCACCGTGCAGGAGGCCAAAACGCGCGCGGTGCGGGCGATCAACGACCTGCTCGGCCCGGCGGCCGACCGGCTCGCGATGGCCATCGAAGCAGCGAAAAGCGGCGACGAACTGCGCCCGCTGATCCGCGAGGCGGAGCGCCTGGTCGCCATGGCCCACGGCGCCGCTGCCGCTCAGGCATTCATCGACGCCATCCGGCGCCGCTGAGGCGGCTCGCCCAGCGCCGCTACCATAGCGGCCTTTGCCGCCGCGCCCTGCCGCGCCCTGCCGCGGCCGGCGACGAGCACGACGAGGACAACGATGGACTGGCCGCATTCGACCTGCTATCTGAACGGCGAATGGCTGCCGCTCGCCGAAGCGAAGATCTCGGTGCTCGACCGCGGCTTCATCTTCGGCGACGGCATCTACGAAGTGGTGCCGGTGTACTACCGCAAGCCGTTCCGCCTCGAAAATCACCTGGCCCGCTTCGAGCGCAGCACGCGCGAGATCGGCCTGGCCAATCCGTTCGACCGCGCCGGCTGGTGCTCGCTCATCGAGCGGCTGGTCGCCACCTGCGACAGCGACAATCAGTTCATCTACTGGCAGGTGACGCGCGGCGTGGCCAAGCGCGACTTCTCGTTTCCCGCCAACACGCCGCCGACCGCGTTCGCCATGACCACGCCGTTCGCGCGGCCGACGCAGGCGCAGCGCGAACAGGGACTGCGCGCGGTCACCCGCGCCGACGAGCGCTGGCTGCGCTGCGACATCAAGTCGGTGTCGCTGCTCGGCGCGGTGCTGGCGCGGCAGTTCGCCACCGAAAACGGCGCCGACGAGGCAGTGCAGTTCCGCGACGGCTGGCTCACCGAAGGCTCGTCGAGCAACATGTGGGTGGTGCGCGGCGGCATCGTGATCGCGCCGCCGCGCGACCGGTTGATCCTCGAGGGAATCCGCTACGGCTTTGTCGGCGAACTGTGTGAGCGCATCGGCGTGCCGTTCGAGGTGCGGCGGCTGCGCCGGGACGAAGTGGAAAGTTGCGACGAACTGATGCTGACCTCGGCCACGCGCGAGATCCTGCCGATCGTCACCCTCGACGGCAAACCGGTCGGCAGCGGCCGGCCCGGGCCGCTGTACGCGAAGCTGCGCGCCGCCTACGACGAGGCGATCGAGGCACTGCGCCAGTGATGACCAGTCCCGACGGCGAGTCGCCGCTCACCTTTCCGACGCCGTTTCCCATCAAGGTGATGGGGCGCCGCGTCGATCACTTCGCGCAGGCGATCGTCGAGGTGGTGAAGGCGCACGCGCCCGACTTCGATGCCGCCACGCTGGAGCTGCGCGCCTCGCGCGAGGGCAACTACCTGTCGGTGACGGCGACCATCAACGCCACCTCGCGCGAGCAGCTCGACAACCTGTATCGCGCGCTGACGAGCCACCCGCTGGTCAAGGTGGTGCTATAGGCGGGAACACGGTGCTGACTGCGGGGCCTGTCGTACGCGACCTCGGCCGCGTCGAATACCTGCCAACCTGGCAGGCCATGCGCGAATTCACCGCCGCGCGCACGGCCGACACGGTCGACGAACTGTGGATCGTCGAGCATCCGCCGGTGTTCACGCTCGGCCAGGGTGGCCGCCGCGAGCACCTGCTCGATCCCGGCGACATCCCGGTCGTGGCCACCGACCGCGGTGGCCAGGTGACCTATCACGGCCCCGGCCAGGTGGTCGTCTACACGCTGATCGACCTGCGCCGGCTCGGCATCTTCGTCAAGGAACTCGTCTACCGGATCGAGCAGTCGGTGATCCAGACTCTCGAGGAATCGGACGTGGCCGCGCAGCGCGTGCGCGGCGCCCCGGGCGTGTATGTGCGCGACCCGACCTCGCGTGCCGGCGGCGAACTGGCCGGCTTCGCCAAGATCGCCGCCCTCGGCATCAAGGTAAGCCGCGGCTGCAGTTACCACGGCGTGGCGCTGAACGTGGCGATGGTCCTGGCGCCCTTTTCCCGCATCGACCCCTGCGGCTATGCGGGTCTGCCGACGGTCGACTTGTCTACACTCGGCGTCTCGATCACCTGGCGCGCGGCGGCCGACCGCCTCGTCGCCCGCCTGCAGCAGCACTTCACTGCATGAGCGCGCCGGGCCGCCCCAAGCGCGAATTCTTCGAGCGCAGCGATAAGGTAGCCCGATGAGCAACGAAGCCCCGCCGGGCGCACCGCCAAAGGACCCCTTCGCCAAGAAGAAGGGCGAGGCGAAGACGGCGCCGGTAGTCAGGAAGTTCCCGCTGAAGTTCGTCGCCGACACCGTGCCGGCGCGCAAGCCTGAGTGGATCCGTGTCCGCGCCGGCTCGCCGACGACGCGCTTCTACGAGATCAAGAACATCCTGCGCGAGCACCGGCTGCACACCGTGTGCGAGGAAGCCTCGTGCCCGAACATCGGCGAGTGCTTCGGCAAGGGCACGGCGACCTTCATGATCATGGGCGACAAGTGCACGCGCCGCTGCCCCTTCTGCGACGTCGGCCACGGCCGCCCCGATCCGCTCGATGCCGACGAACCGCTGAACCTGGCGCGCACCATTGCCGCACTGAAGCTTCGCTATGTCGTCATCACCTCGGTCGACCGCGACGACCTGAAGGACGGCGGCGCGCAGCACTTCGTCGACTGCATCCGCGCGGTGCGCGACCTGTCGCCCGCCACCCGCATCGAGATCCTGGTGCCCGATTTCCGCGGCCGGCTCGACCGTGCACTGGCCATCCTCGAGGCGGCGCCGCCGGACGTGATGAACCACAACCTCGAGACGGTGCCGCGCCTTTATCGCGAGTCGCGGCCGGGCTCCGACTACTCGCACTCGCTGTCGCTGCTGCAGCAATTCAAGCGCCGCGTGCCCGGCGTGCCGACCAAGAGCGGGCTGATGGTCGGCCTGGGCGAGACCGACGAGGAAATCGTGCAGGTGATGCGCGACCTGCGCGCGCACAACGTGGACATGATCACCATCGGCCAGTACCTGGCGCCGAGCAACCACCACCTGCCGGTGCGGCGCTACGTGACGCCCGAGACCTTCGCCATGTTCGAGCGCGAGGCAAAGTCGATGGGCTTCAGCCATGCCGCCGTCGGCCCGCTCGTGCGCAGTTCGTACCACGCCGATGCGCAGGCGCATGCCGCGGGCGTCGTCTAGTGGCAGCCGATGCCTGCGGTGCCCAACTCGCTGGCCGGCGCGGTCACCGTCATCGCACTGGTCGGCGGCGGAATCTTTCTCTACCCGTGGCTGCTGGCGCGCCGCGGCGGTGCGATTGCGGTGGCCGCGATCACCGCGGCGCTGGCGGCGCTGTTCTTCTACTTCGACCGCGGCAGCGGAAACGCCACCGCCTCGGCAGCTTTCGCGCTCCTGTGGGCGGCAGCGCCGGCAGCGGTGGGAGTGATCGTCTTCCGCCTGCAGCGCCGCTGAGCTGACAGCGACCGCGGCCGGCTGTCGGACCGGCCGGCCTCAGACGCGCCGCTGAACGCGGGCGAGCGAGAGCGCCAAGGCAGCCGTCGAAGTGCGTACGCAGACGGCGCGCCGCGCTGGACCGCCGCCCTGGTCCGGCTGTGATCGACGATCCGTTGACCAAAGAGCAGCTTCGTTTTCGCTGCGCGTGGCACTCTGTCGATGGATCAACTGACGGAGACGAATGAACGGGTTTGTCGAGAGTCGTTCCCGTGTCTCCCCGGCCGCATCCTCCGCAAGACGCTTCAGGAGGGAGAAAATGAAACGATTGCAGCCTTGTGCGCAACGCCGTGCTGCACTCGCCATCCTCGCCATGGCCGCCGCAGCGCCGGGACTGTTCTGGCGCGAAGCGCACGCCCAGCTTGCCGCGCTCACCGACAGCGACGCCACCGCCGGGCTGAAGGGCGCTCTCGAGACGGGCGCAACGACCGCCGTGCAACTGCTCGGCCGCCAGGACGGCTTCTGGGGCAGCGACAAGCTGCGCATCCCGCTGCCTGACTGGCTGCGGCGCTCGGAGAAGGCGCTGAAGTTCGCCGGTTTCGGCAAGGACATCGATGCGCTGAAACTCGGCGTCAACCGCGCCGCCGAACAGGCCGTGCCGCAGGCCCAGGAGTTGCTGGTCAATGCAGTGAAGTCGATGAGCGTGACTGATGCCAAGGCAATCCTGACCGGTGGCGATGACTCGGTGACGAAGTTCTTCGCCAGCAAGACGCGGGCGCCGCTGACCGAACGCTTCCTGCCTATCGTCAGGAAGACGACCGAGAAGATCGGCCTGGCCCAGCAGTACAACGGCCTGGCCGACCAGGCCGGCAAGCTGGGTCTGGGCGGCAGTGGCGTGGTGCGCATCGAGAACCACGTCACCGACAAGGCGCTCGACGGCCTGTACTTCATGATCGGCGAGGAAGAACGCAAGATCCGCAGCAACCCGGTCGGGGCGAGCAGCGCGATCGTGCGCAAGGTCTTCGGCGCACTGAAGTAGCGCGCGGCGGCGAGCTACAGCAGGCTTCGCTGGACGCCGGCGACCTGATTGGCGCGCGGAGCCGGTTCCTGCCCGCCGAGAGTGCCGGCATCCTCGCGCAGTTGCGGCGGCAGCGGCGCATCGAGGGCGGCGCAGATGGTGCGCAGGCAGCTGGCCGCCTTCCAGTGGGTCTCGCCGTCGACGAACGCCACCGCCGCGCAGGCCTTGATCAGCCGCGGCTTCACGAGCGGGGCCAGCTGGTTCAGACGATCGAGGGCGCGAGCGACCGCATCGAGGTCGATGGCCTCGGTCGGCACGCGCGACGGCTCGATCCCGCTGAGCAGCAGCACGCCCGCGTTGTAGGCATGCTCCGGGCGCTCGGGCAGCCGCACGCTGGCCAGCAGCGACATCACCAGCCCCACCTCCGCCTGCAGGGGCGTCAGGCTCGTGAAGCGGACCGGCACCGGCCGGTTGGCGTCGCGGCCGATGCGTCGTCTGAGCACCGTGAAGAGCAGGAACTCGTGCAGCGTCACTCGCCCATCGGCGCGGATCAGCCCATGCACGAGCAGCAGCAACCGCTCGCGCATCGAAGCGGCAAGCTTCAGCAGCGTCGGCCCGGCGCGGTCGAGCAGCGGCAGGCGCAGCCCCGGCGGCAGTCGCTGGATCGACTCGTGGAAGGCATCGACCTGCTGCGCCGCCTCGATGCCGAATGCCTCGGCCACCAGCTGCCGTTGCTGGCCCGAAAAAGGCTTGTCCTTCTCGATCAGCATCGCCAGCACGACGAGCTGCACCTGCGCGCTGTCGACCAGCGCCGCCTCCAACTGCGCCTCACCCGGCAGGCGCAGCACGGCCTGTGCGAGTTCGTGACCGTCGACGCTCGCCGCGCCGATCGACTGCGCCAGCCACTCGCCGCGCTGCGGCTCGGCCACCAGCGCCGACAGCGGGCTGACGGCCGCCGCTGCTTCGGCGCCACCCGCAGGCGGCTTCGCCGCACCGGTCGCGGCAAGCGCTTCGGCGAGCGGCAACTCGGTGGCCGGCAGCATCGGCAGCTCCCGCCCATAGATGCGCCGGATGCGCGCCGCCAGCGGCGGATGCGTGGCGAACAGACCGGAGACGAAGCTCGGCTTGGCGGCGCCGAGGAACAGATGCGACAGCGTTTCCGCGTGCGGATGCCCGATACGACTGCCGGGCTCGCCGGGCAGCGTCAGGCCGCCGATCTTGCGCAGCGCGCCGCCGATGCCGTCCGGATTGCGGGTGAACTGCACGCTGCTCGCATCGGCCAGATACTCGCGCTGGCGCGACACCGCGGCCTTGATCAGGCGGCCGAAGAAGACGCCGACATAGCCGAGGATCCATAGCGCGACGCCGGCAATGACCAGCGCCGCCAGTCCGCCGCGGCTGTCGCGGCTGCCGCGTCCGATCTCCAGCATGAAGCGACCGAACATCGACAGCATCAGCAGCCCGAACAGCACGCCGATCAGGCGGATATTGAGGCGCATGTCGCCGTTCAGGATGTGGCTGAACTCGTGCGCGATCACGCCCTGCAGTTCGTCGCGGGTCAGCCTCGTCAGCGTCCCGCGCGTGACTGCAATCACCGCGTCGTGCAGTGAGTGGCCGGCAGCGAAGGCGTTGATCGACATCTCCTTGTCCATCACGTACACACGCGGCACCGGCGTGCCGGAAGCGAGCGCCATCTCTTCGACCACGTTGACCAGCCGGCGCTCGGCCAGGTCCCGCGTCGACGAATCGACGCGCCGCGCGCCGATCATCTGCGCCACCGCCTCGCCGCCGCTGGCCAGCCGCGCCGTCTCCCACCAGGTGCCCGCGCCGATCATCAGCAGCGTCACCAGCGTGTTGGTCAGGTAGAAGCCGCGCGGCAGCGGCGGCGGGAAGAAGCCGAGATAGACGAAGGTGGCAGTGAGGTTGACCGCGATCACGATTGCGATCACCGCCAGCGCGAACAGCACCACCAGGCGCCGGCTCATCCGGCGCGCGGCTTCCTGGTGTTCGAAGAAGTTCATCGCGGCGGGTCAGGCGGCCGCGGTGAGGCTCAGAACTGCACCTTGACCGGCTTCTTCTCGTCGGCGCTTTCGGTGGCCGCCAGCAGTTCGGCCTGCCTGAACGAGAACAGGCCGGCGATGATGTTGCTCGGAAACTGCTCGACCACCGTGTTGTAGCTCATCACCGAGTCGTTGAACGCCTGCCGCGCAAAGGCGATCTTGTTCTCGGTGCTGGTCAGTTCTTCCGACAACTGCATCATGGTCTGGTTGGCCTTCAGGTCCGGGTAGGCCTCGGCCAGCGCAAACAGCTTGCCCAGTGCGCCGGACAGCAGGCCCTCGGCCGCCACCAGTTGCTTCATCGCCGCCGGATCGGCCGGGTTGGCGGCGGCGACCGTGTTGGCGGCCACCGCGCCGGCGCGCGCCTTGATCACCGCCTCGAGCGTCTCGCGCTCGTGCTTCATGTAGGCCCTGGCGGTATCGACCAGGTTGGGGATCAGGTCGTAGCGGCGCTTCAGCTGCACGTCGATCTGCGCGAACGCGTTCTTGAACACGTTGCGCAGGCTCACCAGCCGGTTGTAGGCGCCGATGACCCAGAACACGACCACTGCGATCAATCCAAGAAAGATGATCCAGCCCATGCTGTCCTCTCCTAGTGGTGCGCCCGGGTCGCGAACCGCGGCCGTCGGCGTCGCGGCGGACTATAAGAGAAACGCGTCGCAGCGCAATGAATTTCCGCTGGGTGTCGGCGACGCCGGCGGACTGCCGCCGGAGCGACGCCCTACTTGGCGGGTGCCGCTTCGGCGGGCTTGGCTGCCTCTGCCGCCGCCTCCTTCTCGGACAGGTAGTCGAAGATCTTGACCACCCGTTGGACCCCCGAGACGCGGCTGGCGACGCGCGCGGCGGCGTCACCCTCGCTTTGCGTGACACGTCCCATCAGGTAGACGACGGCACGCTCTGAGACGACCTTGATCGCGCTGCTCGGCACGTCACTGGCCTGCAGCATCGCGGCCAGCACTTTGGAGGTCAGCGCCGTGTCGAAGTTGCGGTTGCTCATCGTCGACAGGCTGCCGACATGCAGCTCGTTGACCACCGCCCGGACGTTCTCCGACTTCTGCGCAATGGCCTGTGCGTCGAGCTTCGCCTGCTCGGTGGTCACTTCGCCAGTCAGCAGAACCCGCTGGTTGTAGCTGGTGACATTGATGTGGGCGCGGTCGCTCGGGAAGGCATCGCCCAGCGCCTTGACGAGCCGCAGCTCGATCGCCTGGTCCTCGACCTGAATCCCCGACGAGCGACGGTCGGTGACGACCATGGCACCGCCGGCGAGGGCGCCACCGACGAGCAGCGGCGCGCAGCCGGCAGAAGAAAGTGCGGCAGCGGCCGCCAGGGCGGCCAGCATCGCGCGCCGGGTGTTCATCATCATCAGTTCTCCCAGGTTCAGGTCAGTCGGCAGCAAATGCATCGCGGATCCACTCGCGGATGCCGTCGCCGTCGGCAGTGATCACGTCGAATCGGCAAGGGGGCACGCTGGCGCCGTAATGCTGCAGCAGGAAATGCTGTGCAGCGCGCACCAGCCTGCGGCGCTTGAAGACATCGACGCTGCCGTCGGCGCCGCCGAAGCTGTCGCTGCGGCGCATGCGCACCTCGACGAACACCAGCGTGCCGCGGTCATCGGCAACGATGTCGATCTCGCCCTCGCGGAAGCGGACGTTGCGGCCGAGGATACGACAACCCGCGGCCTCGAGCTTGGCGCAGGCCTCGGCTTCGGCCGCGTCGCCGGCGCGCTGGCGCGGCGTACGCACCGCCGGGCGCGCGTGTTTGCGCCGGCGCAGAAGACTCATCGAAGCACATCCCTTCGTTCGGCCTTGCCGTCAACGAAGACTGCGATCGTCGGCAAACGCTCAACGCGGCCCGCGAGCGCGGGATCGACGCGCAACCGCCCCGTCACGCCGTCGAGTTCGAAGCGCTGGCTTCCCTTGATCCACTCGGCCGCGATGCGGTACGCATCGATACCGAGTGCATACAGCCGTTCCAGTTCGGCGCTGTACGGCGTCGCTGCACGCGGATAGACCATCACCGCCGGGTGGTCCGGTTCGACCAGCCAGGGCATGTCGACGAAGGCGATGCCCTCCAGCTCCTGCGCCAGCCCGAGCTTCGACTGCTCGAGCAGGTGAATTCTCGATGTGGCCACGACGATCGTCTCCGGCGGCAGCCACGGCCGCACCGCCGCCGCCTCGCCGGCATCAAGCGCCAGCAGGATCGCCCGCCACGGCTGCGCCGCCAGGCGCTTGGACAGATCGGCCAGGCGCTGCTGCCTGATCGAAAGCTCGAAGGTCTCGGCCCGCCGCCCGTACTCGCGCGCGGCGGCGACGAACGCAGCGCCGGCACGGCGTTCGAGACTGCCACTGCCGATGACGACCGCGAATGGCACCGACTCGCCGGACACGCCGACGGCCAGGGGACCACGCACCAGCGCTCGCACGATGCCATGCGCCTCGTCCTCGACGCGCAGGCCCAGCGCCAGCATCGACGACGGCAGCGGCGCGGCGCCCGCCGGCGTGTTCAGCGCCAGCACCGGCAGCCGCGCACCGCCGGCGCGCCCCAGCGCATCGACCGCGTCGCGCGAAAGCGGACCGACGACCATCCGCACGCCACGCCCGGCCGCTGCCTCGATTGCCGCCGCGACCGCCGCCGGTGTCTCGTCGGTCTCGCTGACTTCGATCGCCATCGGCGCCCCGGCGGCGGCATGCGCGGCGAAGAAGCCCGATCGCACCGCTTCGGCCGCGCGGGCGAACGGTGTCGTCGCGCCGGGCAGCAGCAGCACGATCGCCGGCAGCGTTTCCGCCGGCTGGTTTGCGGTCTGCTGGGCGGCCGCCGACAATGCCGTGGCCAGCAGCCCGAGCAACAGCAGCACGCCCCGCATGAATCGCCCCGAAATCGAAGCCGATCCGCTGCTCGTCGCCAGCGGCGCCGCGGAGCAGGACCTGCCGGCGCAATCGCTGTACGTGGTGGCCACGCCGATTGGCAATGCGGCCGACATCACGCTGCGCGCCCTGTGGGTGCTGTCGAGGGTCGATGCCATCGCCGCCGAGGATACCCGCACCACCGGCGCCCTCCTGCGGCGCTACGGCATCGACACGCCGCTGCTTGCCGTGCACGAGCACAACGAGCGGGAGATGGCCGCCTCCATCGCCGAGCGCATGCGTGCCGGTGGCCGCATCGCGCTGGTGACCGATGCCGGCACGCCGGCGATCTCCGATCCCGGCGCGCGACTGGTACGCGCGGTGCAGGAAGCCGGGCTGCGCGTGGTCCCGGTACCGGGCGCCAGTTCACTGACGGCGGCGGCAAGCACGGCCGGACTGCGTGGCAGCCTGCTGACGTTCGCCGGCTTCCTGCCGGCGGGCGCCCGCGAGCGGCAGCGCCTGCTGCGCGAACTGGCAGCGCGCGGCGAGGCCTTCGTGCTGTTCGAAGCGCCGCATCGCGTCGCCGCGACCGCCGCCGAGCTGGCCGATGTGCTCGAGCGCGAGCGGCGCGTCGTCATCGCGCGCGAACTGACCAAGAAATTCGAGACGCTGCTGGCGTGCAAGGCGGGAGAACTGCGCCAGGCCATCGGCGCCGAGCCGCGCGGCGAGTATGTACTGCTCGTCGATGCCAGTGATGCGGCTGCCGCCGACATCGACGCCGTCACGCGCCGCTGGCTGGCGGCGCTCGCCGAAGTGCTGCCCGCCTCGCGCGCGGCGGCGCTCGCTGCCAAGGTCAGCGGCGCGCCGCGCGAGCAGCTGTACGCGCTGCTGGCGAAGGACTGAGGATCAGGCGACCGGCCGGCGCAGCCGCGCCTATGACGGCGGCCGGCCGGCGCCATTGACCGGCGCGCTGCGCGCGCCAGGCGCTTCCCACCAGTGGCGCGCCTGCAGGTTAGTCCAGGGCAGCGCCACCAGCAGATGATCGAGCCCGGCCGCCACCTCGGCGGCAGATGCCGGACGCTGTTCCGTTGACTTCTCCAGGCAACGCGCAATGAGCTCGTCGAGCTCGGCCGGAACCGCTTCGGCCGTCGCCGACGACACCCGTGGCGCCGGCGTGTGCACCACCCGGTAGGCCAGCGCCAGGTCGGAGTCGCCCTCGAAAGGAGCCTTCCCGGTGAGCAGGAAGAACCCCACCGCGCCAAGCGCGTAAAGGTCGGACCGCGTGTCGGCACTGTCCGGCTGCTCGATGCGTTCGGGCGCCATGTAGGCGGGCGTGCCGAGCACGCGCAGGGCGCGCGTCAGGTCGCGCGTGTGCGGTGAGCGCGTGTCCTTGACCAGCCCGAAGTCGAGCACCTTGACCACGTCGTCCTCGCCGCCTCGCCGGCACAGCATCACGTTGGCCGGCTTGATGTCGCGGTGGACAAGGCCGCGCGCATGCGCCTCGGAAAGCGAGCCGGCGATGCCGCGCAGCGCATGGGCCGCGCGCGCCGGCGGCAGCGGCCCGTGCTGCTCGACGATCTGCTGCAGGGTCAGGCCGTCGAGGAACTCCATCGCGCAGAACGGCTGTCCGTCCGGCGTGCGGCCGTAGTCGAAGATCTCGACCGTGTTCGGGTGCATCAGCTGGCTGGCCAGCCGGACCTCGCGGTCGAAGCGGGCCAGCATCTCGTCGCTGGTCATCGCCAGCTCGATGATCTTCACCGCGGTCGGTCGCTTGAGCAGCCGGTGCTGGGCGCGATACACACGCGCCATGCCACCCTGGCCCACCTGTTCCAGCAGCTCGTAGTTGCCGACCCGCTGCGCCGCCTCGACTTCCTCGGCCATTCGCTGCATGCGCAGCAGCGCGACCAGGAAGCCGAACGCAACCGCACTGACCGCCGCGCCGAGCGCCAGGAACGCCAGCTCGATCCGCCGCAGCGGCGCGAAGGCTTCGCCTTCGGATACTTCCACCGCGATGCCGAACTCGTGCGGCTCCAGCCACCGCCAGGCGCCGACCACGCGTTCGCCGTAGTAGGTTGTGTAAGGCTCCGACAGGTCGCCCTGCAGCCGGGCCGGCGTGGCGCTGCGCCCCTCCAGCGCCTGCGCAACGAGGCGGATGGGCTGCGGCTCGCCGTTCGAATCCGGGTCGTCGAGCCGCTGGCGCAGCACACTACCCTCGCCGGACCGAAGCGCACCCCGCTCGACCAGCGTGTCCAGGAACCGGCTCTCTGTCAGCAGCACGCCGCGGCCGTCGAAGGCGTAGCTCTCGCCGGTGTCACCAATGCCGGCGGCAGAGAACAGCGGCGTGAAGCGTTCGTTCGCCGGCTTGCCGATGTCGAGCACGGCGATCACCTCGCCGGCCGCATTGCGCACCGGTGCCGAGATCCAGACCTTGGGTGCGTCGCCAGCCTCGACCACCCCGATGCGCTCGGCCGCGTAGCGGCTGGCGGCAAACTGCGCCTGCCCCTGCAGCGCGGGCTCGAAGGCACGGCGCAACGCCGGCGCGACCTGCAGCGCGCACTTGGTGGAATCGCGCGCGGCCAGCACCCGGCCCTCACGATCGATCAGGTAGATCGCCGCCGCGGCGTCCTCGAGCCGCAGCGCATCGATCACCTGCACCAGCCGTGCGCCCGGCGCGCCGGCGCAGGCCGCGCGCAGCGATGCGTCACCCCGCAGCGCGGCGCTGAGGAGCTGCTCGGCGGCCTCCCTCACCCGCGCGTCGCGCGCCCAGCGCAGGACGTTCAGCCGCTTCTCGCCGATCCAGGTCTCGATGGCCAGCGCTTCGCTGGCCGCCAGCGAGCGCAGGTTGGCGGCCGCCAGGTCGACCAGCGCCGTTCGCACCCCCGAGTAGACCCAGGCGCCGAGGCTTGACACCAGCGCCAGGGTCACCGCGATGGCCGCCGGGTAGCGACGCGCCAGGATGCCGGCGCGCGTGAGCCAGTCGGCGGCCATCCGTGCCGGTGCTCAGGCGGGCACGTGCGCGACGATGCTGGCGACCGCGACGCTGAGTTTCTTCACGCAGTCGATGTGCAGGAACTCGTTCGGCCCGTGGGCGTTCGACTTCGGGCCGAGCACGCCGGTGATCAGGAACTGCGCGCGCGGGAACTTCTCGCCGAGCATGTTCATGAACGGGATCGTGCCGCCCTCGCCCATCCAGGCCGCCTCGCGGCCGAAGGCGGCACGCGACGCGTCATCGACCGCGCGCGCCAGCCACGGCGCGGTGGTCGGCGCAGTCCAGCCGGTTGCGCCCCAGTCGGGATCGAAAGTCACGCGCGCGTTGTACGGCGGGTTGGCCTCGAGCAGGTGCTTCAGTTGCGCGGTCGCCTGCCCGCCGTCGACGGTCGGCGGCAGCCGCAGGCTGAGCTTGAAGGTCGTCTTTGGCCTCAGCACGTTGCCGGCGGAGTCGATGCCCGGGAAGCCGGACGCGCCGGTGACCGACAACGCCGGCCGCCAGGTGCGATTCAGGATCGCCTCGACCGGATCGGTGGTCGTGGGCATGGCATGTGCATAGCCACCCTCACCGTGCGAGCAGCCGATCCAGGGGAATTGCCGCCACACCTGCTCGCCGAGGATTTCGCCGGCAGCGCGCGCTTGCGCCAGGCGCTCGGCCGGGATCGTGGCATGGAAGACGTCGTCGAGCACGCGGCCGGTGGCCGGATCGTCGATGCGGTTGAGCAGCTGGCGGGCGATGCGCATCGAACTGGGCACGATGCCGCTGGCGTTGCCGGAGTGCACGCCCTCGGACAGCACTTCGACGGTCAGTGTGCCGCCGGCGAGTCCCCGCAGCGAGGTGGTGACCCACAGCTGCTCGTAATTGCCGCAGCCGGAGTCGAGCCCGGCAACGAGCGCCACGGCGCCCAGGCGCGGCGCCAGCAGTTCCAGGTAGGCCGGCAGGTCCGGGCTGCCCGACTCCTCGCAGGTCTCGATGATGCCCACACAACGCGGCCGCGCCGCCCCCTGCGCATCGAGCGCGGCGATCACCGACAGCGCGGCGTAGATCGCGTAGCCGTCGTCTGCCGCGCCGCGGCCGTACAGCTTGCCGTCCTCGATCACCGGCTGCCATGGGCCGAAGCCCTCGCGCCAGCCCTCCATCTCCGGCTGCTTGTCGAGGTGGCCGTAGAAGAGCACCGTGCGGTCGCTGCCCAGGCCCTTCGTTGCCGGCACGTCGAAGAACAGGCACGGCGTGCGCCCTTCGATGACCACGATTTCGAGCGTCATGTCGGCAATGCGCTGTGCCGCGGCCCAGGCATGCGCGTCCTTCACCACCGCCTGCAGATGCCCGTGCGCCGCCCAGCTGGCGTCGAAGGACGGCGACTTGGCCGGCACCTTCACATAGTCGACCAGGCGCGGGATCAGTTCCTCGTCCCAGCGGCGATCGAGAAACTGGCGGGCTTCGGCAAGGTTCATGGCAACGGCTCCGAGGAAGAGGGTCAGCAGGCTAGCGCACCACGACAGCCTTGTCGCGGCCCGGCAGCCCGGCGATCCGGTGTCCTTGACGAGCCAGCGTCAAGCCGTTTCCGGCAGCCGCGACACAAGCAGCTTGTCGATACGGGTGCGGTCCATGTCGACGATCTCAAGACGCAGGCCGGCGGCATCGAAACGCTCGCCAACCACGGGGATGCGCCCGAGCTGGTGCAGCGCGAAGCCGGCCAGCGTGTTGAAGGCGCCCTCATCCTCGCCGGGCAACGGATCGAGATCGAGCAGGCTGCGGAAGCGCTCGATTCCCACCGCGCCGTCGATCAGCCACGAACCGTCGTCGCGCTGCACGGCGTCCTGCTCGACAGCCACACCCTCCGCGGGAACGTCGCCGACGATAGATGCCATCACGTCGGTCAGCGTCACCAGTCCCTGCACCTCGCCGTACTCGTCGACGATCAGCGCGAACTGCGCCCGTGCCTTGCGGAATAGCTCCATCAGCTTGGTGGTGGTGACCGACGCGGGCACGTACAGCGGCGGCCGCAGGATGCGCTCTATCTCCAGCGGCCGGCCCTCGAAGGCCGGCATCAGCAGGTCGGTGACGTGCAGCACGCCGAGCACCCGCTCGAAACCTCCGCGGACGACCACCACCCGATGATGCTGGCAGGCCGCCAACTGCTCACGAGCGGTGGCTTCCGGCTCGTCGAGGTCGATCGTGTAGATGTCGGCGCGCGGCGTCATGATGGCGCCGATGCGCTGTTCGTCCAGGCGCAGCACGTTGGCGACGATTGCCTGCTCGCTGCGGTGGAACACGCCAGCGTCCGCGCCCTGCTGCATCAGCACCTCGATCTCCTCGTCGGTCACCGGCGGCTCGCCGCCGCGCCGCGCGCGGACCAGGCGCAGGATGCCGTCGCTCGAGGCCGACAGCAGCCAGACCAGGGGACGGGCGATCCGCGCCAGCCAGTGCATCGGCCGCGCAATGAAAGCGGCGATCACCTCCGGCTTGAGCAACGCCAGACGCTTGGGCACCAGTTCGCCAACCACCACCGATAGATAGGTGAGGCCGACGACCACCGCGCCAAGGGCCAGTGCCCTCGCGTACGGCGCCAGCAGCGGCGAGCCAGCGATCCAATCGGTCAACGGATCGGCCAACGCTGCTTCACCGATCGCACCGCTCAGAATCCCGACACTGGTGATGCCGACCTGGATCGTCGACAGGAAGTTCGAGGGGGATTCATGCAGCGATATCGCCATGCCGGCACCGGGCATGCCGTCGTCAACCAGGCGCTGCAACCTCGCCTTGCGCGACGAGACTACCGCCATCTCGGACATCGCGAAGGCAGCGTTCAGAAGGATCAGCACACCGAGCAGGATCAGTTCCATCGGCTCAACGGCTGCCGGTCAGGCGGCAGGCCGTAACAAGAGGGAAAGGGACTATACGGGCGAAGCTGCCGGCGCCGCAGTCGGCGCTCAGCGCAGAATTACGTACGTCGCGATGCCGCCGCCCAGCAGGGCGGCTATGCGAGTGGCCAGCGTCGTGGCCGCTTCACGCTCCGGCAGCGCGCCGAGCAATACGCGATGCAGTCCGCCGTCGCTCTCGATTCGCGGCTGCAGGTCGGCCGGCAAGCTGCCTGCCTGCGGCTTGGCGAGTTCGGCCTGCACGCGCGCCAGCAGTTCCTGCGCGCGGTCCGCCCCGGTGAACGCCCCCAATTGCACGGCCCAGCGACCGTTCGCCGTCGCCGCCGGCGCCGTGGCGGCTGCTGCAGATCCGGCCGATGAAGGAAGCGGCGGCGCGGCAGCGGCGGTGGGCACCGTCGAGGAGGCCGCAATCTCGCGCTGCGTGATGCGCTGCACCTCGACCTCGCCGGTGCCGGTGGCGGCAATGCCGAGCCGCATCGCCGCTGCGTACGACAGGTCGATCACCCGCCCGTCACTGAAGGGCCCTCGATCGTTGACGCGGACGATGACCGAGGCACCGTTGCGCAGGTTGGTCACCCGCGCGTAGCTCGGCAGCGGCATCGTCGGATGCGCCGCAGTCATCGAGAACATGTCGTAGATCTCGCCGGTCGACGTGCGGTTGCCGTGGAACTGCCGGCCGTACCAGGAGGCGAAGCCCCGCTGCACCAATGGGCGGTCGTCGGTGATCGGCGTGTAGCTGCGTCCCAGCGCGACATAGGGGCGGCTGGCACCGCTGTGGAACGGCTCGATCTTCGGCACCGCGTCCGGCGTCGACATGATGTCGGCCGGCACCTGCGACGGCGGGCCGTCATCCTGGTAGAAGCCGCCCGGCTTTGATGGCGGCGGCTGGGCCGCCGGCGGAGGCTTCGGCGCCGTGCTGCAGCCGGCAATGCCGATGGCGACCGCCATCGCCAAGGCGAAGAGCGCGCGCGGCGGTGATGCGGCGCCAGTGCGCACGCATGCACGCTTCGCAGGCGACGGAGTCGCCGTCATCTCGTTCAGCTTTGTACGAGCTTCCTGTGACGGTTGATGCTCATCAGCATGCCGCAGGCGAGCCCGAGCGTCACCAGCGCCGTTCCGCCGTAGCTGACGAAGGGCAGCGGCACACCCACCACCGGCAGCACGCCGCTGACCATGCCCATGTTGACGAACGCATAGGTGAAGATGATCAGCCCAATCGATCCGGCGAGCAACCTCGAGAAGGTGCTCGACGCGTTGACCGCGATCAGCAGCGACCGCCCCACCAGCGACAGGAACAGGACCGTCAGCACCACGTTGCCGACCAGGCCGAACTCCTCCGAGAACACGGCGAAGATGAAGTCCGACGTGCGCTCGGGGATGAACTCCAGGTGCGTCTGCGTGCCCTGCATCCAGCCCTTGCCGAAGGCGCCGCCGGCGCCGATGGCGATGGTCGCCTGCAGCGTGTGGAAGCCCTTGCCGAGAGGATCGGTGGTCGGGTCGATCAGCGTCAGCACACGGGTGCGCTGGTAGTCGTGCATCATCGTCCAGGCCACCGGCAGCATGGCCAGGCCGGCCACGCCGAGCACCGCGAGCCACTTCCACGGCAGGCCGGCGAAGAAGATCACGTACACCCCTGCCGACAGCACCAGCAGTGCGGTGCCCAGATCGGGCTGCTTGGCGATCAGCGCCACCGGCACCGCCATCAGCATGGCGGCGACCAGGAAGTCGAGCGGCTTGCGCGCGCCCTCGCGCTTGTGAAAGTACCAGGCCAGCATCAGCGGCAGCGCCAGCCGCATCATTTCCGACGGCTGGATCCGCGTCACGCCGACGTCGAGCCAGCGCGTCGCCCCTTTGACGGTGACGCCGGCCACTTCGACGCCGACCAGCAGCAGTACGCCGAAGAGATACACCGGCGCCGCCAGCTTCTGCAACGTCGTCGGCGGCACGTTGGCGGCAACGAACATCACCGCGGCGGCGATGGCGAAGTTGCGCAGCTGGTCGGTGAAGCGCCACGGGAAATCGTTGGCCGCCGAATACAGCGTCACCAGCCCGACCAGCGCCAGCGCACCGACGATCGCCAGCAGCGCCGGGTCGAGCACGAGCAGGCGGTCGCGCAGCCACAGCGCGAACGGCGAGCGCTGCCACGGCTGCTTCAGTGCAACTTCATTCATGGCGCACCTGTCGCCGCCTGCGCCAGGCGCGGCGCCTCCTGCGGCCGCGCGGCCTCGGCGGGGAGACGGTCGCTCTTCAGCGGCGCCATTTCCTGCGGCAGCTTGCCGAGCAGGTAGTAGTCGATGGCCGCGCGCACGATCGGCGCTGCCGCGCGCGCGCCGAAGCCGCCGTTTTCCACCAGCGCCGCAATGGCGATCACCGGCTTCTCGCCGGGTCCTGCCGGCGCGAAGGCGATGTACAGCGAGTGGTCGCGGTGGCGCTCGTCGATCTTGCTGGCGTCGTACTTCTCGTTGGCCTTGATGCCGACCACCTGCGCGGTGCCGGTCTTGCCGGCCACCTTGTACGGCGCGCCGGCAAAGGCGCCGCGGCCGGTGCCGCTGATGTTCACGTCGACCATCGCCTCGCGCACGAGGCGTATGTGCTCGGGCTTGACCGGGATCCGATGGCCTTCCTTCGGCACCGTCGGCCGCTGCTCGCCGGTGACGGCATCCTCGACGCCCTTGACGATGTGCGGCTTCATCACCACGCCGTCGTTGGCCAGCGTGGCGGTGGCGTGCGCCAGCTGCAGCAGGGTGAAGGCGTTGTAGCCCTGGCCGATGCCGATCGAGATCGTCTCGCCGCCGTACCACTTCTGCTTGAAGCGGCGCTGCTTCCACTCGGTCGACGGCAGGATGCCAGTCATCTCGCCGTCGATGTCGATGCCGGTGATCTGGCCGAAGCCCCACGGCTTCATGAAGTCATGGATGGTGTCGACGCCGAGGTCGTCGGCCACCTGGTAGTAGTAGATGTCGCTCGACCTGACGATCGACGTGTGCATGTTGACCTGCCCCAGCGGCACCTTGTTCGAGTCACGGAAGCGGCGCCCGCCGTACATGAAGAAGCCGGGGTCGTTGATCACCTGCTCGGGCCGGCGCTTGCCGGTTTCGAGCGCAGCCAGCGCGAGGAACGGCTTGTAGGTGGAGCCGATCGGATAGGTGCCGCGCAGGGCCCGGTTCAGCAGCGGCTTGTCCGGATCGGCGTTCAGTTCCTCCCAGACCTTGGGATCGATGCCGTCGACGAACAGGTTCGGATCGACCGTCGGCTTGGAAACGAAGGCCAGCACGTCGCCGGTTTCCGGCTCGATCGCGATCAGCGCGCCGCGGCGGTCCTCGAAGGCGCGTTCGATGACCTCCTGCAGGCGGATGTCGATCGACAGCCGAAGCGCATTGCCGGCCATCGGCGGGGTGAGCGTCAGCGTGCGCACGGCTCGGCCGCCGGCCGTGATCTCCACCTCCTGCATGCCTGTCGTGCCGTGCAGTTCGCGCTGGTAGCTCGCCTCGATGCCGGTCTTGCCGATGTACTCGGTGCCGACGTAATTGGCGGCGTCCGGCCAGGTTTCGATGCGCTCCTTGTCGGCCTGCGAAACGCGGCCGATGTGGCCGATCATGTGGCTGCCGATTTCGCCGAGCGGATAGTGGCGGAACAGCCGCGCGCGCAGCTCGACGCCGGGAAAGCGGTAGCGCTGTGCCGTGAAGCGGGCTACATCCTCGTCGGACAGGCGGGTGCGGATGGGGATCGAGTCGGCCCCCTTCAGCTCGTCCTGAAGCTTCTTGAAGCGGCGCCGGTCGCGCGGCTGGATGTCGACCACCGTGGCCAGGTCGTCGATCGTCGCCGCCACGTCCTCCACCCGGCGCGGGTTGATCTCCAGCGTGTAGGCGGAGAAGTTCTCTGCGATGACGATGCCGTTGCGATCGCGGATCAGGCCGCGATTGGCGGTCACCGGCACCAGCGCCGTGCGCTGCGCCTCGGCCTTCTGGTGCAGCTCGTCGTGCTTGACCACCTGCAGCCAGAACAGCCGCACCGCCAGCACGCCGAATGCGGCCAGCACGAACAGTGCGGCGACGGCCGCCCGCGACCGGAACAGATCGACTTCCTGCTGCGGGTTGCGAAATGTTTTCATGCGTGAATGCTGCCGGGCGGCGGGCATTCGTAACGTGCTGCCATGGCGCGCGATTCTATTGAGCTTTGCCCCGCAGGTGCCGCAATAATGGGGGTTAATGCGTTCGCCGGCGCGCCGGCCCGGTGCTAAAGCGGTCGCGTGTCGTCGCGCTCGAGCGGACGCCGCTGCGGCGCCAGCAGGATCCAGGTGACCAGCGGCCAGATCGCCGCCCCGATCACCGAACTGGCGAAGTAGCCCCAGCCCGGGAAGCTGCCACCGACCCACAGCCGCACGGCGAGCGACACGCACTGCGCGATCAGCAGCAGCGCCAGCACGTGCAGCGACTGCGCGCCGACCGGGAACCACAGCATCCGCCGGTGCAGCGTGATCGCGCCATACGCCAGCAGCGTGTAGGCCAGCGCGTGCTCGCCGAACAGCGCGCCGTTGTGGACATCCATCAACAGCCCGGAAACGAAGGCCGCGCCGATGCCGACCCGGCGCGGCTGGTGCACGTTCCAGAACACCAGGGCCAGCGCGAGGAAGTCGGGCACCCAGGCGGTCAGGCCGGCGGGCAGCAGGTTCAGGACCAGCGCCGCAAAGAGCGTCCCCCAGATGAACAGCGGCCGGGCCGGCAGCAGCAGCGCGCTCGGTCGATATGCGGCGCGGCCGGCAGCGAGCCCGCCGGCCGACACCAGTTCAACCGGCTCCGCATTGCGCGGCCGGTTCAGCGCGAACGACGTGCGCAGCGCGCGCCAGAAGCCCATCTCTATTTCCGCGCTCCGCGGCGCGGCTCGGCGCGCTTGTCCTCGGCCGGCCGCTGCGGCTGGGCCTGCGGGTCGATCGCCAGCACCAGCAGGTGGACGCGCTCGCTGATGCCGGCCGCCGGCTTGAGTTCGACGCGGGCGAACCGTTCCTTGTCCGCCCGCTGCACGCTGGTCACGGTACCCACCGCCAGGCCGGGCGGGTACAGGCCGTCGATTCCCGAGGTCACCGCCTGGTCGCCTTCCTGGATGTCGACGTTCACCGCCATGAAACGCAGCTCGAGTCCCCGGCCGTCGCCGAACACCACCCCACGCAGGCCGTTGCGCAGCAGTTGCACCGCGATGCTCTGATCGCGGTCGGTGAGCAGCGTCAGCTCGGAGGTGAGCGGGAAAACGCGCGTGATCTGGCCGACCACGCCGCGGTCATCGATCACCGGCTGGCCGGGCCGCACGCCCGCCTGCTGGCCCTGGTCGAGCACCAGCTTGCGCGAGAAGGCGTCGCGCGACTCGTACAGCACACGCGTCAGCAGGGTCGGCGAGCGGGCGCTTTCGCTGGCGCCGAGCAGCCGCCGCAGCTGGGCGTTCTCCGCCTCCAGCGCCGCCGCCTGCTGCGCTCGCAACGCCTGCCCGATCGCCTCGCGGCGAAGCTGTTCGTTTTCCTCCACCAGGCGGCCTATCGTCGTGAAGTACTCGCCGACTGCCGAGGCCGCATCGCGCGGCAGCAGCAGCAGCCGCTGCACCGGGTAGAGCACGACGCCGACGCCGGCGCGCATGGTGTCGAGCGCCTGCACGCGGGCGTCGACGATGATCAGCGCGATCGCCAGGAAGGAAAAGAAAGCCAGCCGTGCGCGCGCCGAAACGCCCTGGTTGAACAGCGGCGGCGGGCCGTGGTCCATCGGGTTCGTGCTAGCGGCACGAACGCCGCATCAGCCGTGCGCGAAGATGCTGCCGAGCTTGTCCATCCGCTCCAGCGCGATGCCGCAGCCGCGCACCACGCAGGTCAGCGGATCCTCGGCCACCACCACCGGCAGGCCGGTTTCCTCCATCAGCAGCCGGTCGAGGTCGCGCAGCAGCGCGCCGCCGCCGGTGAGCATCATGCCGCGGTCGGCGATGTCGGCGCCGAGTTCGGGCGGGGTCTGCTCCAGCGCGATCTTCACCGCGCTGACGATCTGGTTCAGCGGGTCGGTCAGGGCCTCGAGGATCTCGTTGCTCGAGATCGTGAAGCTGCGCGGGATGCCCTCCGAGAGGTTGCGGCCCTTGACCTCCATCTCCTTGACCTCGGAGCCGGGGAAGGCGCTGCCAATCTGCTTCTTGATGCTCTCCGCGGTCGGCTCGCCGATCAGCATGCCGTAGTTGCGGCGGATGTAGTTGATGATCGCCTCGTCGAACTTGTCGCCGCCGACGCGCACGCTGCCGGCGTAGACCATGCCGCCCAGCGAGATGATGCCGACCTCGGTGGTGCCACCGCCGATGTCGACCACCATCGAGCCCGAGGCCTCGGAAACCGGAAGCCCGGCGCCGATCGCCGCGGCCATCGGCTCCTCGATCAGGAACACCTGGCTGGCGCCGGCCGCCTCGGCCGACTCCTTGATCGCGCGCCGCTCGACCTGGGTCGAGCCGCAGGGCACGCAGATGATGATGCGTGGGTTCGGCGCCAGCAGGCTCGACGGGTGCACCATCTTGATGAACTGCTTGAGCATCTGCTCGGTCACCGTGAAGTCGGCGATCACGCCGTCCTTCATCGGCCGGATGGCCTCGATGTTGCCCGGCACCTTGCCAAGCATCTGCTTGGCCTCCTTGCCCACGGCGCGGATGGTCCGCTTGCCATGGGGTCCGCCCTCCTGGGAGATCGCAACCACCGACGGCTCGTCGAGAACGATGCCCTTGCCGCGCACGTAGATCAGCGTGTTGGCCGTGCCCAGGTCGATGGCTAGGTCGTTGGAAAAGAAACTGCGGATGAAGCCGAACATGCGGATGCAGGACTCAAGATGGGGTGAGGCGGGCGATCTGGAGCGCAACGCGGACGACGTTCAGAAAGCACCGCGCCGCTGCGTCAGGTGCGCGATAATACGCCTGCTGCGACGCCCGATGGATAGACGCATCCACCTACCCGGCGTCTGGCATTTTCGCGCTCGTCCGAATGCATTCGCGGATAGCCGCGACTCTCGATCCTTCCGACAACGATGGCCCTGACCGAAAACGACGTCGCCCGCATCGCGCACCTGGCGCGCATCGAGATCTCGGACGCGGATCGCCGCGCGATGCTGGCGCAACTGAACGACATCTTCGCGATGATCGAGAAGATGCAGGAGATCGACACGACCGGCGTGGCGCCGATGGCGCACCCGCTCGGCGGCCATCAGCGCCTGCGCGACGACCGGGTCACCGAGACCAGCGCGCGCGAAGAGAACATGAAGAACGCCCCGCAGGCTGCCGACGGCCTGTTCCTCGTGCCGCGCGTGGTCGAATAGGAAGGACAACGATGTCAGAACTGGCCCACGCGGGCGTGGCGGAACTCGGCCGACTGCTGCAGCAGCGGGAAGTCTCGGCCGTCGAGCTGGCGAGACTGCAGCTGACGCGCATCGAGCAGCACCGGGATCTGAACGCCTTCCTCGACCTGCGCCCGGAGGTCACGCTGGCGCAGGCGAAAGCGGCGGACGAGCGGCGCGCGCGCGGCGAGCGAGGGGCGCTGCTCGGCGTGCCGATCGCCCACAAGGACATCTTCGTCACCCGCGACTGGGCGAGCACTGCGTCGTCGAAGATCCTCGAGGGCTACATGAGCCCGTTCGATGCGACGGTGGTCGACAACCTGGCGCGCGCCGGCATGGTCTGCCTGGGGAAACTGAACTGCGACGAGTTCGCGATGGGCTCGAGCAACGAGAACAGCGCCTACGGCAACGTCCTGAACCCGTGGGACAAGGGCGCGGTGCCCGGCGGCTCCTCGGGCGGCTCGAGCGCGGTGGTGGCGGCGCGGCTGGCGCCGGTGGCCACTGCCACCGACACCGGCGGCTCGATCCGCGAGCCGGCCGCGTTCACCGGCATCACCGGCACCAAGCCGACCTACGGTCGGCCGTCGCGCTGGGGCATGATCGCCTTCGCCTCCAGCCTCGACACTGCCGGGCTGATGACTCAGTCGGCGGAAGACTGCGCGCTGGTGTTCAACGAGATGCTTGGCTTCGACCCGAAGGACTCGACCAGCCTCGATGCGCCGCGCGAGGACTTCACGCGGCACCTCAACGATCCGGTCAAGGGCATGAAGATCGGCGTGCCGAAGGAGTTCTTCGGCGAGGGCCTCAAACCGGATGTCGAGCGCGCGGTGCGCGCCGCGCTGGCCGAGTACGAGAGTCTGGGTGCGCTACTGGTCGACATCTCTCTGCCCAATGCCGAGCTCGGCATCCCGGTGTACTACGTCGTTGCTCCCGCTGAGGCATCGAGCAACCTGGCGCGCTTCGACGGCGTGCGCTATGGCCATCGCTCGGAGAAATACGACGATCTCATCGATATGATGAAGAAAAGCCGCTCGGAGGGCTTCGGCCCGGAGCCGAAGCGGCGCATCCTGATCGGCACCTACGTGCTGAGCCACGGCTACTACGACGCCTATTTCATCAAGGCGATGCAGGTGCGCCGGCTGATCGCCGACGACATCCGGCGCGCGTTCACGCAGTGCGACGTCATCGCCAGCCCGGTGACCACCTCGGTCGCCTTCGGCTTCGGTGAGAAGACCACCGACCCGGTGGCGATGTACCTCGCCGACCTGTACACGGTGCCCGGTTCGCTGGCCGGCGTGCCGAGCATGAGCATCCCCTGCGGCTTCGGCGACAAGGGGCGCCCGGTGGGCCTGCAGCTGATGGCCAACCATCTGCAGGAAGCGAAGATGCTCGGCATGGCACACCAGTACCAGCAGGCGACCGACTGGCATCGTCACCTGCCGCAGGGATTTTGAAGATGAACTGGGAAGTCGTCATCGGGCTGGAGACGCACGCCCAACTCTCGACCACGAGCAAGATCTTTTCGGGCTCGTCGACCGCCTTCGGTGCAGCGCCGAACACGCAGGCCAGCGTCATCGACCTGGCGCTGCCGGGCACGCTGCCCGTGCTCAACAAGGGCGCGGTGCAACGGGCGATCCGCCTCGGCCTTTCAATCGGCGCCACCATCGCGCCGCAGAGCATCTTCGCGCGCAAGAACTACTTCTATCCCGACCTGCCGAAGGGCTATCAGATCAGCCAGTACGAGATCCCGGTCGTGCAGGGCGGCACCCTGTCGTGCGTGGTGACGCCGAAGAGCGGCGAGCCGTACGTCAAGACGGTCAGGCTGACGCGGGCCCACCTCGAGGAGGATGCCGGCAAGAGCCTGCACGAGGACTACCACGGCATGACCGGCATCGACCTGAACCGTGCCGGCACGCCGCTGCTGGAGATCGTTTCCGAACCCGACATGCGCTCCTCCGCCGAGGCGGTCGCCTATGCGAAGGCGCTGCACTCGCTGGTGGTGTGGCTCGGCATCTGCGACGGCAACATGCAGGAGGGCAGTTTCCGCTGCGACGCCAATGTCTCGGTGCGCCGCGCCGGGAGCCCCAAGCTCGGAACCCGCGCCGAGATCAAGAACCTGAACTCGTTCCGCTTCCTGCAACAGGCGATCGATTTCGAGGTGCAGCGGCAGATCGAGCTGCTCGAGGACGGCGGCATCGTGGTGCAGGAAACCCGGCTATACGACCCCGAGCGCAACGAGACGCGGAGCATGCGCAGCAAGGAAGACGCGATGGACTATCGCTACTTCCCCGACCCGGACCTGCTGCCGCTGGCGATCGACCGCGAGTGGGTCGACGCAATCGCCCGCGAGATGCCCGAACTGCCTGGCGCGATGCGCGAGCGGTTCGTCCGCGACTATGGTCTGCCGGAATACGACGCCGCGGTGCTGACCGGCTCGAAGAGCATGGCGGCTTACTACGAAGCCGTCGCGCGGGCGCTGCCTGACCGCAAGATCGCCGCCAACTGGATCATGGGCGAGGTCTCCGCGGCATTGAACAGCGCACAGATCGACATCGCGCGCTCGCCGGTCGGTCCCGCACAGCTTGCCGGCCTGATCGGCCGCGTGCTCGACGGAACGATCAACAACAAGACCGCCAAGGAAGTCTTCGCCGCGCTCTGGCAGGGCGAGGGCGACTCGGCCGACGCGATCATCGAGGCGCGCGGCCTGAAGCAGATCTCCGACACGGGCGCGATCGAGAAGCTGATCGACGAGGTGCTCGCCGCCAATCCGGGGCCGGTCGCCGAGTTCCGCGCCGGCAAGGAGAAGGCTTTCAATTCACTGGTCGGCCAGGCGATGAAGGCCACCCGCGGCAAGGCCAATCCGCAGCAGGTCAACGAGATCCTGCGTCGGCGGCTGGCCGGCGGCTAGG
>CAZSYX010000002.1:98127-107079 GCA_964610575.1 uncultured Burkholderiaceae bacterium | reverse complement strand
TCGACGAGGCCTACTACCTTTACCGGCCGGAGAACGAGCGCGACTACGGCCAGGAGGCGATCGAGATCCTGCTGCAGGTGATGGAGAACAACCGCGACGACCTGGTTGTGATCCTCGCCGGCTACAAGGACCGGATGGACACCTTCTTCAAGTCCAACCCGGGCATGAGCTCGCGCATCGCGCACCACATCGACTTCCCGGACTACTCGAGTGGCGAACTGCTGCAGATCGCCGAGCGTATGCTGCAAGCGCAGCACTACCGCTTCGGCGAGGGCGCGCACGAGGCCTTCGCCCAATATCTCCAGCGCCGCATGCAGCAGCCGCACTTCGCCAACGCGCGCAGCGTGCGCAACGCGCTCGACCGCGCCCGTCTGCGCGCCGCTTCGCGCCTGTTCGCCGACCGCGACCGCGTGCTGACCGAGGCCGACCTCACCACGCTCATGCCTGCCGACATCCTCGCCAGCCGGGTGTTCCAGGCGCCCGCTTCCTGATTCAAGCGAGAACGACATGCCGTTATCCAACCGCCGCACGCTGACGCAGTACCTGATCGAGCAACGCCGCCGCTTTCCCGGCGCCAGCGGCGCGCTGAACGCGCTGATCCTCGACGTCGCGCTGGCCACCAAGGCGATCGCCCGCGCGGTCGCCTTCGGCGAGCTCGGCGACCCGATGAGCCGGCAGCTCGTCGCCGCCGCGCGGGAGCACGCGCCGATCAATGTGCAGGGCGAGGTGGTCAAGCCGCTCGACGTGATCAGCAACGAGATCTTCCTGCGCACCACCGAGTGGTCGGGGCATCTGGCCGGCATGGGCTCGGAGGAGATGGACGAGCCCTACCAGATCCCGGCCACCTACTCGCGCGGCAAGTACCTGCTGGTGTTCGACCCGCTGGACGGCTCGAGCAACATCGACGTCAACGTCTCGGTCGGCAGCATCTTCTCGATCCTGCGCGCGCCGCAGGACGTGATCGACAGCGGCCGCGACGTGGTCGAGGCCGACTTCCTGCAGCCCGGCACCCGGCAGGTGGCGGCCGGCTACGCGATCTACGGCCCGACGACGATGCTGGTGCTCACCGTGGGCGACGGCGTGGCCGGCTTCACGCTCGACCCCAGTCTCGGCGAGTTCAAGCTGACCCACCCGGACATCCGCGTCCCCGCCGACACGCAGGAGTTCGCGATCAACTCCAGCAACAGCCGCTTCTGGGAGTCGCCGGTCAAGCGCTACGTCGACGAATGCCTGGCCGGCAAGCCCGGGCCGCGCGGCAAGGACTTCAACATGCGCTGGATCGCCAGCATGGTGGCCGAGGCGCACCGTATCCTGATGCGCGGCGGCGTGTTCATGTACCCGCGCGACACCAAAGATCCGAGCAAGCCCGGCCGGCTGCGCCTGCTGTACGAGGCCAACCCGATCGGCTTCGTGATGGAACAGGCCGGCGGCCGCGCCAGCACCGGACGCGAGCCGATGCTCGGCGTGCAGCCGGGCAGCCTGCATCAGCGCATCGGGCTGGTGTTCGGCTCGAAGACCGAAGTCGAGCGCATCGAGCGCTACCACGCCGAGTCCGACGCCGGCACCGACAAGCCCTACGTGTCGCCGCTGTTCAACGAGCGCTCGCTGTACCGGCCGGAGGCGCGGGCCTGAGCGGCGGTGCGTCGGCCGTGATCCAACTTCGCTGATCCGTCGATCGGCTCAGCGCACGAGAAACGGACAAGGGGGTACTGAAGTGTCGATCAAGCATCCGATCATCGCGGTGACCGGTTCCTCCGGTGCGGGGACCACCACGGTGATGCAGAGTTTCCAGCACATCTTCCGCCGCGAAGGCATCCGCGCGCAGGTGGTCGAGGGCGACTCCTTCCACCGCCACAACCGGATGGAAATGCGAGCCTTGATGAAGGAGGCGGAGGCCAGCGGCAACAAGCATTACTCGCACTTCGGTCCCTACGCCAATCTGCTGGCAGAACTCGAGGCGCTGTTCAAGGGCTACAGCGCCAGCGGCAGCGGCCGCGTGCGCAAGTACATCCACGACGCCGGCGAGGCGGCCGAGTTCGGCGTCGAGCCGGGCCACTTCACCGAGTGGAAGGACATCGAGCCTGGCTCGGACCTGATGTTTTACGAAGGCCTGCACGGCGGCTACGTCGATGACGGAATCAACGTCGCCAAGCACGTCGACCTGCTGGTCGGCGTGGTGCCGATCATCAACCTGGAGTGGATCCAGAAGCTGCACCGCGACAAGAAGATGCGCGGCTATTCGCAGGAGGCGGTGGTCGACACCATCCTGCGCCGCATGCCCGATTACGTGAAGCACATCTGCTCGCAGTTCGGTGTCACCCACGTGAACTTCCAGCGCGTGCCGACGGTGGACACCTCCAACCCGTTCATCGCGCGCGACATTCCGAGCGCCGACGAAAGCATGGTGATCATCCGCTTCGCCGACCCCAAGGGCATCGACTTCCCGTACCTGCTGTCGATGCTGCACGACTCGTGGATGACGCGGCCGAACACCATCATCTGCCCCGGCGGCAAAATGGGCCTGGCGATGCAGCTGATCTTCACGCCGATGATCCTGCGCCTGATGGATCGCAAGCGGCGGGCGTAGGCGCTGCGATTGAATTCAAGGCAGCCCGTCGTCCCGGCGAAGGCCGGGGCCCAAGTGGCACGCTGAGCGAAACTGGGTCCCGGCCTGCGCCGGGACGACAACCGGAGCAACAATGAGATGAACGCCCCAGAGAACGTTTCCAATCGCGCCCGCGCCGCGCGCGAGCGGGCCAATGCGCTGCGCTTCCTTGCCATCGATGCCGTGAATGCCGCCAAGAGCGGGCACCCCGGCATGCCGATGGGAATGGCCGACATTGCCGAGGTGCTATGGCGCCGCTTCCTGAAACACGATCCGGCGGACCCGCGCTGGCCGGACCGCGACCGCTTCGTGCTTTCCAACGGGCACGGCTCGATGCTGCTGTACGCGGCGCTGCATCTCACCGGCTACGACCTGCCGCTCGAAGAGCTGAAGAACTTCCGCCAGCTGCACTCGAAGACGCCGGGCCATCCGGAAACCGGGCTGACGCCGGGCGTGGAAACGACTACCGGTCCGCTCGGGCAAGGGCTGGCCAATGCCGTCGGCATGGCGCTGGCTGAGCAGCTGCTGGCGGCGCGCTTCAACAAACCGGGGCACGCGATCGTCGATCACCGCACCTGGGTCTTCCTCGGCGACGGCTGCCTGATGGAGGGCGTCTCGCACGAAGCCTGCTCGCTCGCCGGCGTGTTTGGACTGAACAAGCTCGTCTGTTTCTATGACGACAACGGCATCTCGATCGACGGCCATGTGAAGGGCTGGTTCCGCGACGACACCGCGGCACGCTTCAAGGCCTACGGCTGGAACGTCGTCGGGCCGGTCGACGGCCACGACGCGCTGGCCATCGAGGCGGCGATCGAGGCAGCGAAGTCCGAGACGGCGAGGCCGACGCTGGTGATCTGCCGCACGACGATCGGCTGGGGCGCACCCCATGCCGCCGGCACGCACGAGGTGCACGGCGCGCCGCTCGGCGCCGACGAGACGACGGCGACCCGTGCCGCGCTCGGCTGGAGCCACGGACCCTTCGAGGTGCCGGAAGCGCTGCGCGCACAGTGGGATGCGCGAGCCGCCGGCCGCACTGCGCACGGCGACTGGAACAGGCGCTTCGAGGCTTACACGCGCGAGCAGCCGGCGCTGGCCGCTGAGTTCGCCCGCCGCATGAAGGGTGATCTGCCGGCCGACTGGAAGCAGACTGCGGAAGCCGTGCTGGCCGCCGCGCGCGCGGTGACCGCGCCGACCGCTTCGCGCAAGTCCTCGCAGAACGTGCTCGAGATGCTGGTGCCTGCCGTGCCCGAACTGCTCGGCGGCTCGGCGGACCTCACCTGGTCGAACCTCACCGCGGTGAAGGCCTCGTCATCGATCGACGGCAACCCTGGCGGCAACTACGTCCACTACGGCGTGCGCGAGTTCGGCATGGCGGCGCTGATGAACGGCATCGCGCTGCACGGCGGCTTCATCCCGTACGGCGGCACCTTTGCGGTGTTTGCGGACTACGCGCGCAGCGGCATCCGCATGAGCGCGCTGATGGGCACGCGCGCGATCTACGTGCTGACGCACGACTCGATCGGCTTGGGCGAGGATGGCCCGACGCACCAGCCGATCGAACACGCGGCCAGTTTGCGGCTGATCCCGAACCTCGACGTCTGGCGGCCGTGCGACGGCGTCGAAACTGCGACGGCCTGGCGCGCCAGCATCGAGCGCGCGAGCGGGCCGAGCGCGCTGCTGCTGTCGCGGCAGAACCTGCCGCAGATCCCGCGCAGCGCCGCGGCGGAAAGCGCGATCGCGCGTGGCGGCTATGTGCTTGCCGACAGCGCGGGTCTGCCGCAGGTAGTGCTGATCTCCACCGGCTCCGAGGTCGCGCTGGCGCTCGAGGCGCAGAAGCTGCTGGCCGACGAGGGCATCGGCGCGCGCGTGGTGTCGCTGCCGTGCACCTCGGTCTTCGACCGCCAGGATCCCGACTGGCGGGCGCAGGTGCTGCCTCCCGGCGTGCCGCGAGTGGCGGTCGAGGCCGGCCAGCCGGACTACTGGCGCAAGTACGTCGGGCTCGAGGGCGCGGCGATCGGCATCGCCAGTTTCGGCGAGTCGGCGCCGGCCGGGAAGCTTTACGCTCATTTCGGCCTGACCGCCGCCGCGGTTGCCACTGCTGCGCGCATGGCCATCGGTCGATAGCGCGATCGCACCGAGCGCTTGCGGATACCATTGGGGGTATCATCGGTACCGCTTTTCCGAGCCGAGGTATTGCCTATGGCCGCTCATTCCGATCCGCTGACCCCCGGCGCCGCAGCACCGGACTTCGCGCTGCCCGGCGTCGACGGCAGGGTGTGGACCCGCGACAGTTGCCGCGGCCCCAACGGGCTGTTGGTGATGTTCATCTGCAACCACTGCCCGTACGTGCGGGCGGTGATCGACCGCATCGTGCGCGACGCGCGCGACCTGGCGCCACTCGGCGTGGGCGTGGTGGCGATCAGCGCCAACGATCCGGTCGCCTACCCGGAAGACTCTCTTGCCAACATGGTCGAAATGGCGCGTCGGCACGGCTTCCCGTTCCCATATCTATATGACGAAACTCAGGCCATCGCGCGCGCCTACGGCGCCGTTTGTACGCCAGACTTCTTCGGCTTCAACGCGCGGCTCGAACTGCAGTACCGAGGCCGGCTGGATGCGTCGCGGCGCGATCCGGCGCCGCCCGACGCGCGCCGCGAGTTGTTCGATGCGATGAAGATGATCGCCGCCACCGGCAAGGGGCCGGCCGAGCAGTCGCCGAGCATCGGTTGCTCGATCAAGTGGCGCGAGGCGGCCCACTAGACACCTACCTAGCGGAGATTCGACGATGAAAGCATTGCAGACCCTGTTGTTCGCCGTCTTTGCGGCGTTGATCGGCATCGCTCAGGCGCAGCCCGCGCCGGCGTCGACCTTCGATGCGAAGAAGGTCCGCGAGGAAGAGCGCACCAAGCTCAACCTGTACCTGACGCCGAAGCAGGCGCAAGACTTCGTCACCAAGAACCCGAAGAAGGTGCTGTTCCTGGACGTGCGCACGCGCGTGGAGCCGATCTACATCGGCTGGGCGCCTCTGATCGACGCGCTGGTTCCGTACGTCGAGTACCCGGAGATGAACGCCGACTGGGGCTGGGACGAGAACCGCGGCGCTTACAAGTACGAGCCGTTCAACGATTTCGCCCCCGAGGTCGAGCGGCGCCTGAAGGAAAAGGGCCTGACCAAGGACGATCCGGTCGTCGTGATGTGCCGCTCCGGCGACCGCAGCTCGCGCGCCGCCAACCTGCTCACCGACCTCGGCTACAAGCGCGTGTACTCGGTGGTCGGCGGCTTCGAGGGCGTATGGGACGAGAAGGCCAACAAGCGCGTCGGCGGCTGGAAGGGCTCGGGGCTGCCCTGGAACTACGACCTCGAGAAGTCGAAGATGTACTTCGTGCGCTGAGTGCGCACGCGCGACGCCGTCGTCTTCGACGTCGACGGCACGCTGGCGGAGACCGAGCGCGACGGCCATCGCGTCGCCTTCAACCGCGCCTTTGCCGAGGCGGGGCTGCCGTGGCAGTGGGACGAACGCCTCTACGGCGAACTGCTGGCGGTCACCGGCGGCAGGGAGCGGATCGCCCACTATGCGCGGCGATTTGCCCCGCAGTGGCTGAGCGATGACCGCGCGGGCGAGCGGATCGCCGCGCTGCACCGGCGCAAGAACGAGCACTACGCGGAGATCGTCGAAGCCGGCGAACTGCAGCTGCGGCCGGGGGTCGCCCGTCTGCTCGAGGAACTGGGCGCCGCCGGAGTGCGCCTGGCCATCGCCACCACCACCAGCCGAACCAACCTCGACGTCCTGCTGCAGGCGACGCTCGGCACGGCCGCCATGGAGCGCTTCGAGGTCGTGGTCTGCGGCGAGGACGTCAGCCGCAAGAAGCCGGACCCGGAGGCCTACGCGCTGGCGCTGTGGCAACTGCGGTTGCCCGCGACGCGCTGCCTCGCCGTCGAGGACTCGGCCAACGGGCTGCGGGCGGCGCTGGCCGCCGGCATCTCGACGGTGATCGTGCGCAGCCTGTACACGCGCGACGAGGATTTCCGCGGCGCCTTGCAGGTCTTCGACGGCTTCGCCGCCGGCCCCGCGTCGGCCGTCGACGGGCATCAACTGACCGCGTCGTTCATCGCCTCCGGCGGCTGAACCGCCGGCTCCACCGCGGGCGCACGGCACCGGCCGAACAGCGCGGCGAACCTGCCCGCCCCTGCGCCGCCGCATGCCTGTATCGTCTCGGTCCTCGCCGCGCGTGATCCCTTTCGGTGCCGATGACCATGCTGGACAGGTTCGAGCGACACTTCGTGCAGGCCAATCGCTGGCTGCTGATCGTGCTGCTGACGGCCATGGTCGCCGTGGTGTTCGCCAACGTCTGCATGCGCTACCTGATCGGCACCTCGGTGATCTGGTCCGAGGAGGTCGCGCGCCACCTGATGATCTGGCTGACCTTCGCCGGCAGCGGCCTGGCGCTGCGCAACGGCGCGCAGATCGGCGTCGACACGCTGCAGGACGCGTTGCCCGCCCCGGCGGCGCGCGCCCTGCGGGCGCTGCTGGTGATCGGCATGCTGCTGCTGTTCGTGGCGCTGGCCTGGTACGGCGTCGACTATGCGCTGCGCACGCGCCTGCAGAGCAGCGCGGCGCTCGGCGTGTCGATGATGTACGTCTACATCGGCATGCCGGTCGGCTGCGCGCTGCTGGCCGCGCACCTGCTGCTCGTCGCCCGCCGCTACGTGCGCGGCCGCGAGTTCGCCAGCGACGACGGCGTGTCGCACGACGCCGCCGCGGCGCTGTAATCAGCGGGGGCGGCGATGACGATGACGATCATCCTGTTCGTCGCGACGGCGGCGTTCCTCACGTTGGGCGTTCCGGTCGGCTTCTCGCTGACCGGCGCGACGCTGCTCGCCGTCGCGCTCGGCAGCGACTACCCGCTGGTGGTGGTGCTCAAGGAGATGTTCGTCGGCATCGACAGCTTCGCGCTGCTGGCGGTGCCGTTCTTCATCCTCGCCGCCGAACTGATGACCGGCGGCTCGCTGACCGAGGTGCTGCTGCGCTTCGCCAGCCAGTTCGTCGGCCATCGGCGCGGCGGCCTCGGCCACGCCAACGTGCTGAGCATCACGCTGTTCTCGGGCATCAGCGGCTCGGCGCTGGCCGACGCCGCCGGCCCCGGCGCGATGCTGGTGAAGATGATGGAGCGGGCCGGCTACGGCCGCGCCTATGCCGCCGCCCTGACGGCTTCGGTCTCGATCCTCGGCCCGATCATCCCGCCGTCGATCATCATGATCATCTACTGCCTGCAGGATGACCGGGTGACGCCGCTCGGCCTGTTCATGGCCGGCATCGTCCCGGGGCTGCTGATCGCGGCGGCGATGATGGTGACCAACCAGATCATCTGCAGCCGCCGCGACTATCGCTCGGACCTGCCGCGGCCGAACCTCGCCGAGATGATCCGCAACTCGGTCCGCGCCGTGCCGGCGCTGCTGCTGCCGGTGATCATCCTCGGCGGCATGCGCGCCGGCATCTTCACGCCGACCGAAGCCTCGGTGGTGGCCGTGGTCTACGCGCTGCTGGTGGGCCGGTACGTGTACCGGACGCTGCAGTGGAAGGCGACGCCGGCGATCATCTCCCGCACGGCCATTCTGACCGCATCGGTGCTGTTCATCGTCGCCGCCAGCAACGCCTTCGCCTGGGTGCTGAGCGCCGAGAACGTGCCGCAGGCGATCTCGGAGTGGATCTCGCACCTCGGCCTAGGCCCGATCGCGCTGCTGCTGATCATCAACGTCTTCCTGCTGATCTTCGGCATCTTCATCGAGCCGCTGCCCGGCGTGATGGTGCTGGTGCCGATCCTGGCGCCCGCCGCCCAGGCGGTCGGCGTCGACCCGATCCACTTCGCGATGATCGTGATCTACAACCTGACGCTCGGCATGATCACTCCGCCGGTCGGCGGCGTGCTGTTCGTCGTCTCGGCGGTGACCAACGTCTCGCTCGCCGAGCTGTCGCGCGAGCTGAAGCCGTTCATGATCGCGCACGGCCTGATGCTGCTCGCCATCACGCTGATTCCGACGCTGTCGACCTGGCTGCCGTCGCTCAGCGGACTGGCCGTCAAGTAGACGGCGGCTTCCTCGATTTCGAGTCGATCTCCCGGCTCGCCGGACGTCGGAAAAAGAAAAGGCGGGCCGGCGCCCGCCTTTGGTGCACCTGCAGCCCGTGAGCTGTGCCGGGTGCCTCTGATCCCTGCTCGAACTCCCCGATCCGGCGAATGTTGTGTCTTCGGCCGAGCCTGCGGCCCTTAACTTCGGCTGCGCCGAAGTTAGCCTTCGACGCAATATTCGCCGGTGTCGGGCGGTGCCTACTTGAACTCCTGGATTCGGCG
>CAZSYX010000002.1:70416-98027 GCA_964610575.1 uncultured Burkholderiaceae bacterium | reverse complement strand
CGACGCAATATTCGCCGGTGTCGGGCGGTGCCTACTTGAACTCCTGGATTCGGCGGATGTTGTCCACGCCGTACTTGGTGGCGAACTCGGCCCAGACGGGCGTCATCGCCGTGCGGAAGGCGTTGCCGTCGACGTTGGTGACGACCGCGACTCCCTCGCTACGCAGTTGCGCGATGCCGGCGTTCTCGTCGTCGTTGACCTTCTTGCGCTGGGCGGCGGCACCGACCTTGGCCGCCTCGCGGAAGGCGGTCTTGTCGGCGTCGGACAGCGAGCTGTAGAGCTTGGGCGACATCAGCAGCAGCGACGGCGAATAGACGTGCCCGGTCAGCGACAGGTGCTTCTGCACCTGCGAGAACTTCGACGACAGGATGACCGGGATCGGGTTCTCCTGGCCGTCGACCACGCCCTGCTGCAGCGCTGTGAACAACTCCGAGAACGCCATCGGGGTGGGCTGCACGCCGATCGACTGGAAAGCCTGGATGTGCACCGGGTTCTGCATCGTGCGCACCTTCAGGCCCTTGACGTCCTCCGGCTTGACCACCGCGCGCTTGCTGTTGGTCAGGTGGCGGAAGCCGTTTTCGGTCCAGGCCAGCGCGATGATCCCCTTGGCCGGGAACTTGGCGAGGATGTCCTGCCCGATCGGGCCGTCGAGCACGCGGCGCGCGTGGTCGTAGTCGCGGAACAGGAACGGGATGTCGACGATGCCGACCTCGGGCACGAAGTTCGACACCGGCCCGGTCGATGTGTTGGTGACGTCGAGCGTGCCGAGCTGCACGGCCTCGATGCTGGCGCGCTCGTCGTTCGAGCCCGCCTGGATCTGGCACTTGTAGCGGTTGCTGGTGCGCTTTTCCAGCTCGGCGCAGAAAGCCTGCGTGCCGACGCCGTAGTGCGAGGTGGCCGGCGTCGGATGCGATACGCGGACCGTCGTCTGCGCGGCGGCAGCAGCGCAAACCAGCGCGCCGGCCGCAACCAGGGAAAGGTGCAAGGTCTTCATGGAGTCTCCTGTGGTGGTCCGTACCTGCTGCTGCGCGGTGCGGCGCGTCGGCGCCGGCGGCAGAGTCGGCGAAGTCTCAACATAGCCAATCGCGCTGTCAAGCGAGCAGCCGCGGCCCGCTCGTATCATGAGCAACCTGCCCCGGACTGCTGCCATGCCGACGATCGATCACTCCCGCTTCTACCGCTGCGACGAGCTGCTTTCGCTGCTGCGCGCGCTCGCCACGGAACACCCGCGCTTCGTGGCGCTGGAGACGATCGGCCGCAGCTTCGAGGGGCGCGAGATCCCGCTGGTCACGATCACCGACACCGAGACCGGGCCCGCTGCCGACAAACCGGCGTTCTGGGTCGACGGCAATATCCACTCGGTGGAACTGTCGGCCTCGGCCGCCTGCCTGTACTTCATCGACTGGCTGATGAAGAGCCGCGAGCACAACCCGGACGTCGAGCGCTGCCTGGCCACGCGCGCCTTCTACATCTGCCCGCGCATCAACCCCGACGGCGCCGAGTGGGCGATGGCCGAAAGGCCCAGGTACGTGCGCTCGTCCACCCGCCGATACCCCTACGACGAGGAGCCGGTCGAGGGGCTGATCGCCGAGGATATCGACGGCGACGGCAACATACTGCAGATGCGCATCGCCGATCCCAACGGCCCGTGGAAGAGACACCCGCAGGAGCCGCGGCTGCTGGTGCGGCGCGAGCCGACCGATCCGCCCGGCGGCGAGTACTTCCGCGTGATGACCGAAGGCCGAATCGAGAACTACGACGGCGTGTCGGTCTCGGTGGCCGGCGTGAGCGGCAACGCGCAGGGGCTGGATCTGAATCGCAACTTCCCCTCGGGCTGGCGGCAGGAGTACGAGCAGCTGGGCGCCGGCCCCTACCCGACCTCCGAGCCCGAGGTGCGGGCGGTGGTCGACTTCATCGTCAAGCACCCGAACATCTGCGCCGGCACCAGCTTCCACACCTTCTCCGGCGTGCTGCTGCGCCCGTTCGGCCACGCGCCCGACGACAAGATGCCGGCCGAGGACCTGTGGGTCTACCAGGCGGTCGGCAGGAAGGGCGAGGAGCTGACCGGCTACCCGGCGATCTCGATCTGGCACGAGTTCCAGTATTACCCGAACGAATACATCACCGGCGCCTTCGACTGGATCTACGAGCACCTCGGCATGTTCATGTGGACGGTGGAGATCTGGAACCCCAAGAAGGAAGCCGGCATCGACAACAAGGAATGGATCCACTGGTTCCGCGACCATCCGGTCGAGGACGACCTGAAGATGCTGCACTGGAGCGACCGCGAGCTCGACGGCCGCGGCCACGTCGACTGGCGCCCCTACGACCACCCGCAGCTAGGCCCGGTCGAGCTGGGCGGCTGGAACAAGGCCAAGGCGTTCAACAATCCGCCGCCGCACCGGCTGGAAGCGGAGATCGCCCGCTTTCCGCAGTGGTTGCTCTGGCAGGCGCTGGTCTCGCCGAAGCTCGAACTGCGCGAGGTCACCGTCGAGCACGTTGGCGCCGACACCTGGCGCGTACGGGTCGTGCTGCAGAACTCCGGCTGGCTGCCGACCTACGTGACCAAGATGGCGATCAAGCACAGGATGCTGCGCGGCGTGCTGGCGGAGATCACGCTGCCGGACGGGGCGAGCCTGATCGACGGCAAGCCGCGCGAGGAACTCGGCGAACTCGAAGGCTGGGCCTACCTGCACACCGGCATCAGCTTCTGGCCGAACAAGCGACCGACCGCCGACCGGGTGCATGTGGACTGGATCGTGCGCGCACCGGCGGGAGCGGAGGTTCAGCTCACCGCATGGCACGAGCGGGCGGGCCGCGTACGCACCAGCATCGCGCTGAAACAGGCAACTTGACGGCGGCTCGAACCGTCACGAACACCGACTGCATCCCTGTCAGAGAACTGCAATGCCAGAAGCATTCATCGTCGCCGCGCTGCGCACCGCAGGCGCCCGCAAGGGCGGCCGGCTTGCCGGCTGGCATCCGGCCGATCTCGCCGCGCAGGTGCTCGACGCCCTGGTCGCACAACTGGCCATCGATCCGGCACAGATCGACGACGTCATCATGGGCTGCGTCGGCCAGGCCGGCGAGCAGTCCTTCAACATCGCCCGCAACGCGATCCTGGCCTCGAAGCTGCCGGAGTCGGTGCCCGGCGTTTCGGTCGACCGGCAGTGCGGCTCGTCGCAGCAGGCGTTGCACTTCGCCGCGCAGGCGGTGATGTCCGGCAGCATGGACTTGGTGATCGCCGGCGGCGTGGAGAGCATGACGCGCGTGCCGATGGGCCTGCCGGCCACGCTGCCGTTCAAGAACGGCTTCGGCAGCTACATGAGCCCGTCGATGCAGGCGCGCTACCCCGGCGTTCAGTTCAGCCAGTTCGCCGGTGCCGAGCAGCTGGCAGTGAAGTACGGCCTGAGCAAGGACGAACTCGACCAGTACGCCTTCGCCAGCCACCAGCGCGCCGCGGCGGCGACTCGCCAGCGGCGCTTTGCGAACGAGATCGTGCCGGTCGCTGTGCGCAGTGCTGAAGGTGCGGCCACCGGCGAGATGCACGACGCCGACGAAGGCATCCGCTTCGATGCCTCGCTCGCAGGCATTGCCAGCGTCAAGCTGCTCGCCGAACGCGGCTGCATCACGGCCGCCACCGCCAGCCAGATCTGCGACGGCGCGGCCGCGCTGGTGGTGGCCAACGAACGCGGGCTGAAGATGCTCGGAGCCCACGTCAAGCCGCTGGCAGTGGTACGGCAGATGACCGTGGTCGGCCACGACCCGGTGATCATGCTCGAGGGGCCGGTGCCGGCCACGCCGGTGGCGCTGCGCAAGGCGGGGCTGAAGCTCGGCGACATCGACCTGTACGAAGTCAACGAAGCCTTCGCCTCGGTGCCGCTGGCCTGGCTGAAGGCCACCGGCGCCGACCCGGCGCGGCTGAACGTCAACGGCGGCGCGATCGCGCTCGGCCACCCGCTCGGCGCCTCCGGCGCCAAACTGATGACCACGCTGGTGCACGCCCTGCACGCGCGCGGCGCGCGTTACGGCCTGCAGACAATGTGCGAGGGCGGCGGGCTGGCCAACGTGACGATCGTCGAGCGGGTGTAGCCCGCTTCGCGGCGACCGGTTCGCGGCGACCGGGGGGCGCGGCGCGCCGTGGCGCTCACTCGTCGCGAAATTCCGCCTCGCGCAGGCTGGCGTGGGCCGCCGCCAGGCGCGCGATCGGCACACGCGGACCTGAGCAGGAGACATAGTTCAGCCCGGCGTGATGGCAGAAGCGGATCGACGACGGCTCGCCGCCGTGCTCGCCGCAGATGCCGACCTTCAGGTCCGGCCGCTGCGACCGGCCCTTGGCGATCGCCAGCTTCATCAGTTCGCCGACGCCCTTCACGTCGAGCACCTCGAACGGGTTGTCGCGCAGCAGTCCGGCCTCGTAGTACAGCGGCAGGAACTTGTTCTCCGCATCCTCGCGCGAGAACGAGAAGGTCGCCTGCGTCAGGTCGTTGGTGCCGAACGAGAAGAACTCCGCCGTCTCGGCCATCCGCGCCGCGCGCAGGCAGGCGCGAACCGCCTCGATCATGCTGCCGAACTTCAGCGGCACCTTGACGCCGTAGGCCGCCTCGACGTCCTGGTGGATGCTCCGCACCAGCTCGCCGATGCGCTTCAGCTCCTCGACCGTGACCACCTGCGGCACCATGATTTCCGGCCGCACGTCGACGCCGTCGCGGCAGCACTCGGCCGCCGCCTCGACCACCGCGCGGATCTGCATCTCGTAGATCTCGGGGTAGGTCATCGCCAGCCGCACGCCGCGATGGCCGAGCATCGGGTTGACCTCGGCCATCGCCTTGACCTTCTTCAGCACCTCGGCCTTCTTCTCGATCAGCTCGTCCTCGAGGTGCGACTCCCTGAATTCGCCCAGGCCACCGAGCAGCTTGGTGAGGCTGCCTTCGTACTTGTGATGCAGACGCGGCGAGAGCAGTTTCAGCGTCTCCGGCATCTCCTCCAGGCTGGCGACGGCCTCGCGGAAGTGCCGCAGGTGGGCGATCTCCAGTTCGAGTTGCGCCACGGTCGGCAGGAACTCGTGCATCGGCGGATCGAGCAGCCGCACTGTGACCGGCAGCCCGGCCATCGCCTCGAAGATACCCTTGAAGTCCGCCTTCTGGAACGGCCGCAGCTTCTCCAGCGCGGCCACCCGCGCGGCCTTCGTGTCGGCGAGGATCATCTCCTGGACGAAATGCAGCCGGTCCATCTGGTTGAACATGCGTTCGGTGCGGCACAGGCCGATGCCCTGCGCGCCCCAGTCGCGCGCCCGCTGTGCGTCGCGCGGCGTATCCGCATTCGCCCGCACGCCGAGCCTGGCGACTTCGTCGCCCCATGAGAGCAGCGTGGCCATGTCCTGCGAGAACTCGACCTCGACGGTCGGCACCTCGCCGAAGTAGACGGCGCCGTTGGAGCCGTCGATGGTGATCACCTGCCCTTCCTTCAGCACCGCCGGGCCGACGTTGGCGACCCGGTTGTGCACGTCGACGACGATGCTCTCCGCGCCCGACACGCACGGCTTGCCCATGCCCCGCGCCACCACGGCAGCATGCGAGGTCTTGCCGCCGCGCGAGGTCAGGATCCCCTGCGCGGCGAAGAAGCCGTGGATGTCCTCCGGCTTGGTCTCCTCGCGCACCAGGATGATCTTCTCGCCGGCGCGGCCGCGCGTCTCGGCGGTGTCGGCATCGAAGACGATCAGCCCCGAGGCGGCGCCCGGGGAGGCCGGCAGGCCGGTGGCCAGCGGCTGGCCCTTGAACGACGGATCCAGGCGCGGCACGAGCAGCTGCTCGAGCATCTCCGGCGGCACGCGCAGCAGCGCGCGCCGGCGGTCGATCAGCCCTTCGCGTTCCATCTCGACCGAGGTGCGAACCAGCGCCAGCGCGTTCATCTTGCCGTTGCGCGTCTGCAGCGCCCACAGCTTGCCGCGCTCGATGGTGAACTCGAAGTCCTGCACCTCGCGGTAGTGCGCCTCCAGCTTCGCCGCCAGTTCCATCAGCTGCGCGTGCAGCGACGGCATCTCCTGCGCCATCGCGGCGATCGGCTTCGGCGTGCGGATACCGGCGACCACGTCCTCGCCCTGCGCGTTGGTCAGGTACTCGCCGAAGACGACGCGCTCGCCGGTGCCGGGGTTGCGCGTGAAGCCCACCCCGGTGGCCGAGTCATTACCCATGTTGCCGAACACCATCGTGCAGACGTTGGCCGCGGTGCCGTTGGCCATCGAAGACGTGATCTTGAACTGGCGCCGGTAGTCGACCGCGCGCTTGCCGCCCCATGAGCGGAACACCGCGGCGATGGCGACCTCCAGCTGCCTGTACGGATCGTCGGGAAAGGGGTGGCCGGTGTGCGTGCGCACCGCTTCGAGGAAGCGCTGCGCCAGCTGCTGCAGGTTCTCGGCGGTGAGATCGACGTCGAGGCGTGCGCCGACTTCCTTCTTCACCGCCGTCATCTCGTGGTCGAACGCCTCGTCCGGCACGCCGAGCGCTACCTTGCCGAACAGCTGGATCAGCCGCCGGTAGGCGTCCCAGCCGAAGCGCGGATTGCCGGTCGCCTCGATCAGGCCGGCGAGCGACTTCTCGTTCAGCCCGAGATTCAGGATCGTGTCCATCATGCCGGGCATCGACATCGCCGAGCCCGAGCGCACTGAAACGAGCAGCGGGTTGTCCGCTGCGCCGAAGCGCTTGCCGGTGGCTTCCTCGACGCGGCGCAGTTGCGCATGGACCTCGTCCATCAGGCCCTGCGGCAGGCGACCGTCCTTCAGGTACGCCAGGCAGGCTTCCGTGGTGACCACGAATCCCGGCGGCACCGGCAGGCCGATGCGCGTCATCTCGCACAGGTTGGCGCCCTTGCCGCCGAGCAGCATCTTGCTACTGCCGTCGCCTTCGCCGAAGGCATAAACCCACTTCGTCGCACTCGTCATCCCACCCTCCATTTCACGCCATCGAATCAAGCGTCGATGAAGCATCGCACCGCGACGTCAAGGAAAGGTTGACCATAGGCAGTAACCGTGCGGGCATGGCATGCACGCGGCACGACGGCTGCGTGAACCAGTCGGGAATGCCGAGGTCGGGCGGCGCGCAGCGAACGCCCGCCGCGCACCGCGCCGGCGCGCGACGGCGTGGACAGTCAGCGGACGGTTGCCGTCGCCTGTATGCCCACTGCGCCGATGTTGTTGGTCGACCAGAGCGCGACCGAGCCGTCGGCCGAGGCCGGCGAGGCGTGCAGCGCGAACGGCGCAATGTCGAAGGTCGGCCGCAGCGCGCGGAACTCGAAGCGCTCGACACGCCGTCCCGGTGCAACCTGCGCCTGCAGGAACTCGAGCAGCATGGTGGCAATCAGCGGGCCGTGCACCACCAGGCCCGGATACCCCTCGGTCTCGCGCGCGTAGTCGCGGTCGTAGTGGATGCGGTGGCCGTTGAAGGTCGCGGCCGAGTAACGGAACATCTGCACCGGGCCGACGGTGACCTCGCGCGTGATCTCGCCCTGCCGCTCGAACTGCACGCCGCCGGCGAGCGCCTGCGCGGCGAGTCCGGCCAGCGAGCGGCGCTCGTCCTCGCCGGCTTCGTCCCGGTAGACGATGTCGTGCTGCTCGTCGAGCAGCAGCGCCGTGCCGGCGGAGAACTGGTGGCCGACCGTGACCAGCACCATATCGCCGGTGCGTCCGCGCTTGGCCTCGCATTTCAGGATCGTCGAGACGCGCTCCACCGCCTGGCCAACCTTCAACGTACCGTGCCAGTGCAGGCGGCTGCCGGCCCACATCCGGCGCGGCTGCGCGGTCGGCGGCAGGAAGCTGCCCTTCCTGGGATGACCGTCGCGGCCGAGCGCCGCCATCGGCTCCACGGCGTTGAAGAAGGCCCAGTGCCACGCCGGCGGCAAAGCGCCTCCGTCACGCGCGTCGAGCAGGTCGGTGCGGTCGAGGGTCGCCGCCAGCCAGCGCACCAGCCGCGCATCGAGGGTCTCGGTCGACTGCTGCGTGCGGCCGACCCATTGCGACAGGTCCGTCATCGCGATCCGCCCGCCCGGCTGCGGCTCAGTGAACGTGCTGGCTCAGTTCGCCGCTGTTGTACTTCTGCGCCACTGCCGTCAGGGGCAGCGGCTGGATCCTGCCGGCCTGCCCTTCGCAGCCGAACTGCAGGTAACGCTCCTTGCAGATCTTCTTGGCCGCGGCGCGCGCCGGCTTGAGGAAGTCGCGCGGGTCGAAGTGGCTGGGGTTCTCGAACAGGAACTTGCGGACGGCAGCGGTCATCGCCAGGCGGATGTCGGTGTCGATGTTGACCTTGCGCACGCCGTGCTTGATCGCCTCCTGGATCTCCTCGACCGGCACGCCGTAGGTCTCCTTCATCTGGCCGCCGAACTTGCGGATCTCCTCGAGCAGGTCCTGCGGCACGCTCGACGAACCGTGCATCACCAGGTGCGTGTTGGGGATGCGCTTGTTGATCTGCTTGATGCGCTCGATCGCCAGGATGTCGCCGGTCGGCTTGCGGGTGAACTTGTAGGCCCCGTGCGAGGTGCCGATGGCGATGGCCAGCGCGTCGAGCTGGGTGCGCTTGACGAAGTCGGCCGCCTGGTCCGGGTCGGTCAGCAGCATCTCCTTGGTCATCGTGATTTCGGCGCCGTGGCCGTCCTCCTTGTCGCCGCGCATCGTCTCCAGCGAGCCCAGGCAGCCGAGCTCGCCCTCGACGCTGACGCCGAGCCTGTGCGCCGTGTCGACGACCTTCTTCGTCACCTGCCAGTTGTAGTCGTAGTCGGCCACCGTCTTGCCGTCTTCCTTCAGCGAGCCGTCCATCATCACGCTGGAGAAACCGAGCCGGATCGCGCTCTCGCAGACCGCGGGGGAGGCACCGTGGTCCTGGTGCATGGCGACCGGGATGGCAGGGTAGCTCTCGATCGCCGCCTGGATCAGGTGGGCGAGGAACTTCTCGCCGGTGTACTTACGCGCCCCGGCCGACGCCTGCATGATCACCGGCGCGTTGACCTCGGCGGCCGCCTCCATGATCGCCTGCACCTGTTCCAGGTTGTTCACGTTGAAGGCGGGAATGCCGTAGCCGTGTTCCGCCGCGTGGTCGAGAAGCTGCCGCATCGATACCAGTGCCATCTTGTCCTCCGAAAGTTGAAAGAAGTCTAGTTCAAGCCCTCTGTTCGACCTTGCCCAAAGTCACGCCAACGCCGCCACTAGACCGGATCTGCGACCCGCACGATCTTGGCTCCGCCCGGGCGCCCTGCGGCGCCCTTGACGCTCGCTACGCTCACGTAAGCCTCGCCGACGCCGTGGATGGCAAGCCGCGAATCAAATTGGCTCTCCCACGCGCACGATTTTCAGCGTGTTGGTGCCGCCCAGCTGCCCCATTGGCTCGCCGCAGGTCAGCACGATCAGGTCGCCGCGCTTCACGCGCGAGTGCTCGAGCAGCAGTTCCTCGGCCGCCGTCAGCGCGCGGTCGCGGTCGTCGGTGATCGAGAAGTGCAGCGGCCGCACATTGCGGTAAAGGGCCAGCCGCCGCTGCGTGGTCACGCTCGGCGTCAGCGCATAGATCGGGATGTCGATGTCGTGCCGGCTCATCCACAGCGCGGTGGAGCCCGACTCGGTCAGCGCGACGATCGCGGCGCAGCGCAGGTGATACGCGGTGAACAGCGCGCCGTAGGCGATCGACTGGTCGACGCGAATGAAGGTCTCGTTGAGGAACTGCTGGTCGAGCCCGGGCGTCTCCGAACGGTCGGCTTCGAGCACGATCGCCGCCGTCGTTTCGACCACCTCGACCGGATAGCGGCCGCTGGCCGTCTCCGCCGACAGCATCACCGCGTCAGTGCCATCGAGAACGGCATTGGCGACATCGCTGACCTCGGCCCGCGTCGGCGAGGCGTTGACGATCATCGACTCCATCATCTGCGTCGCCGTGATCGCCAGTTTGTTGGCCGCGCGCGCCATCTTGATCATCCGCTTCTGCAGCGCCGGCACCGCCGCGTTGCCGACCTCAACCGCCAGGTCGCCGCGCGCGACCATGATGCCGTCGGCGGCATCGAGGATCTCCTTCAGCACGGGGATCGCCTCGGCGCGCTCGATCTTGGCGATGATCTGCGGCCGGATGCCGTGCTTCTCGCCGGCGATGGTTGCCAGGCGGCGCGCCATCTCGACATCGGTGCGGGTCTTGACGAAGGACACCGCCACATAGTCGGCGCCGCATTCCATCGCCGTCTCGATGTCGCGCACGTCCTTGGCGGTGAGCGCCGGCGCCGACAGTCCACCGCCCTGCTTGTTGATGCCCTTGTTGTCGGACAGTTCGCCGCCGACGCGCACGGTGGTGATGATCTCCGTGCCCGCGACGCGGTCGACGTCGAGCACCAGCAGCCCGTCGTTCAGCAGCAGCACGTCGCCGGCGCGGACGTCCTTGGTCAGGTCCCTGTAGTCGAGGCAGGCGCGCTCGGCATTGCCGAGTTCGCAACTGGCGTCGAGCACGAACCGTGCCCCCTCGTGCAGTTCGACCCGGCCGCCCTCGAACTTGCCAACGCGGATCTTCGGCCCCTGCATGTCGGCCATGATCGCGACCTCGCGGCCGCACTCGGCGGCCAGCTCGCGCACCAGCCTGGCCCGCGCCAGGTGCTGCTCCGGGTCGCCGTGCGAGAAGTTGAAACGCACGACATCGACGCCGGCCATGAGCATGCGCCGCAGGGTGTCGCGGTCGCTCGACGCCGGCCCGAGCGTGGCGACGATCTTGGTGCTGCGGAGCATGCCTTCCGGATCCTTGTTGTTCATCTTGCCAACCACGCGGGGCTCATCTTGCCTGCATTGACAGAGACTGAGGGGGCCGCCCTTGCCGGCGTTGCCGCGCGCCATCGACCGGCGCCCCGGCGCGGCAGACCGCCGCGAACTCGAGCACGTGGCTCACGCGGCGGCCCGCTGCTGCAGCACCTCGATCGCCGGCAGCGTCCTGCCCTCGAGGAACTCGAGGAACGCGCCGCCGCCGGTCGAGATGTAGCTGACACGCTCGCCGATGTTGTACTTGGCGATCGCCGCCAGCGTGTCACCGCCGCCGGCGATCGAGAAGGCGCCTCGCGCCGTGGCTTCGGCGATGGCCAGCGCCATCTGATGCGTGCCGTTGGCAAATGCATCGAACTCGAACACGCCGATCGGCCCGTTCCAGATGATCGTGCCGGCAGAGTTGATCACGCGCGCCAGTTCCAGCGCGGTCTGCGGGCCGACGTCGAGGATCATCTCGTCGTCGCGCACGTCGTCGCCACGGCGCACGGTGGCCGGCGAGTCGGCCTTGAACTCCTTCGCCACCACGACGTCCTTCGGCAGCGGCAGCGTGCCGCCCTTGGCCGCCAGCGTCTGCAGCACCTTGCGGCACTCGGGCACGAGGTCGGGCTCGGCCAGCGACTTGCCGATCTTCATGCCCTCGGCAAGCAGGAAGGTGTTGGCGATGCCGCCGCCGACCACCAGCAGGTCGACCTTCTGCGCCAGGTTGTTCAGGATCGTGAGCTTGGTCGACACCTTCGATCCGGCAACGATCGCCAGCAGCGGCCTCTTCGGCTCCAGCAGCGCCTTGGTCAATGCGTCGATCTCGGCCGCCAGCAGCGGGCCGGCGCAGGCGATGGGCGCGTACTTGGCAATGCCGTGCGTGGTGGCCTCGGCGCGGTGCGCGGTGCCGAACGCATCGTTGACGTAGACGTCGGCGAGCTTCGCCATCTTCCGCGCGAGTTCGTCGCTGTTCTTCTTCTCGCCCTTGTTGATGCGGCAGTTCTCGAGCAGCACGACCTGGCCGGGCGCGACATCGACGCCATCGACCCAGTTGGCGCGCAGCCGCACCTCGCGTCCGAGAAGCTCGCCAAGGCGCTTGGCCACCGGCGCCAGCGAGTCCCCTGGCTTGAACTCGCCTTCGGTGGGCCTGCCGAGGTGCGACGTCACCATCACCGCCGCGCCGGCGTCGAGCGCCATCTTGATCGCCGGCACGGAGGCACGGATGCGGGTGTCCTCGGTGATATTGCCCGCGTCGTCCTGCGGCACGTTCAGGTCCGAGCGGATGAACACGCGTTTGCCGGCGAGCGCGCGCGCCGTGGCCAGGTCGGAGAGCAGCTTGACTTTCATTTTCGAGGGACCGAGGAAGGGGACTGTGAAGGCGTATCGGCCGTCGCGTGGCCGCCGATCGCAATGGATACCCGTATGCGGTACGACGATTATACGAAGCCGCTCTTTCCCGCTGCCGGTGACGCAGCGCGGCCACACCGAGCGGAGCGGCATGGAGGCATCATTGCCGCATGAGTCTCCGGCCCCCGCCGCCCGGTCTGTCTGCCCCGCTGATGGCGGCGCTGGCCGGCGGCGCGCTGATCTTGCTGCTGCAGGCGATGCCCGCGGTCCTGCCCGCGCTCGAGTATCGGCGGGCCGCACTGCTGGCGGAGCCGTGGCGGCTGCTCACCGGCCACCTCGTTCACATCAACTGGACCCACGCGCTGGTCAACGCCGGGGCCTGGATGGTGCTGGCGCGGCTGTTCACGCCGCAGCTCGACGTGAAGTGCCAGGTGCTGAGCATGGCGCTCGGCGCCGCGTTCATATCGCTGGCGCTGGCCGTCGGGTATCCGTCGATTCATTGGTACCGCGGCGCCTCCGGCGCTCTGCATGCGCTGTTCTTCGCTGGCGCCACTGCTGCTGTCAGTGCATCGCTGCGCGAGCGGACGTGGCAATCAGCGCTGATGCCGCTGGCGCTGCTGGCCGGCGCTTGGATCAAGGTCGCCCTGGAACAGCCCGGCGACAGTGCAGCGCCCTATGCCGAATGGCTCGCGGCTACGACCGTGCCGCAGGCGCATCTGTTCGGTGCGATCGCCGGCACGGCGCTCGGGCTGCTCTTTGCCGCGCAGGCGCGGCGACTTCCGCGGTTCAGCCGATGACGCGGCGGCGAGACAGTGCCAGCACACCTGCCAACAGCGCCAAGTGCAGCAAGGGCAGTGCGCCGCCGCCGCCGCCGTCGCCGCCGCCGGTGACGCTGATGGCAAGCGAAAAGTCGTAGCTGTCCAGCGTCCCCGCGCCGTCGGTGACCGTCAGCCGCAGGCTGTACTCGCCGGCATTGCCGGTGAACTGCGTAGTCGATCCCGATGGCGCACTGAACGAGCCGCCTCCCGGCCCGGATACGACGGTCCAGCGATAGGAGGTCAAGCGCTGGCGCGGTGCGGGCAGGCTGCGCGAACCATCGAAGCTCACCGCCTGGCCCTGCGTGCCGCTCGACGGGCCGTAGACGATCGCGACGGCATTGGTCGCGGCACGAACGGCTCGCCCGGCGTCGAGCATGCCTTCGCCGCACGATGTCGACGTGCAGTTGCACTGGCCGTCGTTGGGCAGGTTGCCCTCCTCGTCGGGCACGAATTTCGGATCGGAGCAGGAGAACAGTGCGGGGTCAGCGGCCGGGAACACGCGGGTGGTGACGCGCAGCCGCTCGATCAGCTCGTCGTTGGTCAGCAGCGGATCGCGGCTCAGCATCAGCGCTGCCACGCCGGCCACCATCGGCGTCGAGAAGCTGGTGCCTAGCTTGCCGCCGTAGATCAGCGAACCGGGCTGCTTCAACCCGGCGTTGTCGGCCGAGATGATCGGATAAAGGCAAGCCTCGCCGGGGCCGACATTGACGCAGTTGCCGCCTGGCGCAGCGATCGTGACGCGCGGGCCGAAGTTGGCGAAACCGACCTTGGTGCCGACGTGGCGCAACGCGGTCACCGAGACGACCCCGGGGCAGTTGCCGGGCGCAGCGACATCGCCGACGCCATCGTTGCCGGCAGCAGCAACTACCAGCACGTTCCGCGCGCGCAATTCATCGACTGCGTTGCGGTACGGCGTCGTGCATTCTTCCAATGCGCCGAGGCTGAGGTTCACCACGCGGGCGGGAGTCGTGTTTGCCGGCACGCCTGGCACCGCCAGCCCGGCCGCCCAGCGCATCCCGGCAATGATGTCCGAGTCGTAGCCGAAGCACTTGCCCAGGACCCGCACCGGCAGGACCGGCGTGTTCCAGCCGATGCCGGCGCCGCCCGTGCCGTTGTTCGACAGCGCGCCGACGATCCCGGCGATGTGCACGCCGTGCCACGAACTGTCCGAGATCTCGCAGTCGGAGAAGATCGTGCTGAGGCGGTCGTTGCTGTCGATCCAGTCGCCGGGATCGCTGGCATCCGCATCGCGGACATCGCCGTCGTTGGCGACCTTGACGGCGTCGGCGTTGCCGGCACCACCTACGAAGTCATAGCCGGGCAGAAACTTGCCGCCCGACTCGGTGCGCCCCAGATCGGGATGGTCGAACATCGCGCCGGTATCGAGTACCGCCACCACGATGGAAGGGTCGCCGATGGTCAGGTCCCAAGCGCGCGGACCATCGATGGCGGATACGAGAGTGCTGTTGGGTGTGGTCAGCCACCACTGGCCAGTCTCCGCCACCTGGTTGAACAGCGGATCGTTCGGGATCGCGGCACGGTACTTGCGCCGGTCTGCCGCCGCATATTCGACCGACGGATCGGCCGCCAGGCGCTTGAGCGTGCGATCGAGTTCGCGACCGCGCAGCGGCCGTTCGAGCCAAAGGGCGTGCGTCCTGTCGGAGACGCTGCGCGCCAGTTTCAAAGGAACCGCCTGCCGCGCCGCAAGTTCGCCGATGCGGGACTGGACGTTGAACGCCTGCCGGCTCGCGACAGCGCCGGCAGCCTGATCGCGGAACTTGACGATGACGCGCGGCGTTTCCTCTTCCGCGCTCGCCTTGAGTCGAGGCTGCTCCGCCAGCGCCGACCCGCTGATCGCCGCAACACACAGCAAAGCGAACCAAGAATGCAGCGACCTCATCGCCTCTCCCGTGAATGTTTCACCGCAACGCGCCGCGGCCCGATATCGATGACAGCCGGCTGGCGGGCGCCGGGCTTCGACCGGTGCGGCCGGGGGTTGTTCCCCGGCGACACGGGGGCTGCTCCGAGCAGCCAATCACCGCCCCGGCATTGAGGCGGGCGGCGTGTCCGAAACGCGATTCTAGAAGCCCCATTCGTCGTGTCTTCGGCCGGGCGGCTTTCGCCGCCCTTGACTTGGCTGCGCCAAGTCAGCCTCCGACGCAATGAGCGGGGGCCGCTCCGCTGACCGGATCACTTTGCAGCCATCAGTGCAACAGTCGTGTCCGGCATCCGATTGCTAAACGCCCACTTATTCTCATACCAGCTCGACACCTTGACCAGGCGGCCGGAGACCTTGGTCAGGGTGGCCTCGAAGATGCTCGAGCGCGGGTCGTGGTTGAAGTCGCTCGAGACCAGCGGCTCGGCGTTGTAGCCGAGGATGCCCTTCAGCTCGCCGTCGGCGGTCGCCTTCATGATCGCGTTCACCTCCTCGACCGTGGTGAGGCGTTCGAGATCACCGTGTGCGAGCCCTTCAGCGTGCCGTGGTTGACGCCGTAGACGATCGTGCCGTCGACGTCCTTGCCGCCGGGCGCCGAGATGATCACCTTCCTGGCGCCCGCCTTCAGGTGCGCCGAGGCCTTTTCCTTGGTGGTGAAGAAACCCGTGCACTCGTGCACGACGTCGACGCCGAGGTCCTTCCACGGCAGCTGCGACGGGTCGCGGTTCGACAGGACGCGGATGCGGTCGCCGTTGACGACCAGCGAGTCCCGTCGATGGCCACCGTGCCGGGGAACTTGCCGTGCGCGGTGTCGTGCCTGGTCAGGTGGGCGTTGATCTTGGTGTCGCCCAGGTCGTTGATCGCCACGATCTTCTCGACCGTCAGTCCGAAATCCCTGTACACGTCCGCCGCCGGCGCCGATTCGCCGAAGCGGTCCACGCCAAGTGCCGCGCCACTGGCGCGAACGTACTTCCACCAGAAATCGGTGACGCCAGCCTCGATCGCCACCCGCGGCAGCCGCTCCGGCAGGACGCCCGCCTTGCAGGCAGCATCTTGGCGGTCGAACACCGTGGTCGACGGAATCGAGACCACGCGCACCGGAACGCCCGCCTGCACAAGCTGCCCCTGCGCCTGGACCGCCAGCGGCACCTCGGAGCCGGTGGCGATCAGCCCGGCCCGTGCCTTGCGCGCCCCGCCTGCGGCTTCGCTTAACACATAGCCGCCGCGTCGAACCGCATCCGCGTCGGCCTTGGCGCGCAGGAACGACACTGGCGCGACAGCAGAAGCGCCGTCGGCCCGTCGCGCCGCTCGATGGCATGCCCCCACGCCACCAGCGTCTCGACCGTGTCGCACGAACGCCAGACGTCCATGTTCGGAATGAGGCGCAGGCTGGCCGCATGCTCGACGGCCCGGTGCGTCGGTCCGTCCTCACCCAGGCCGATCGAGTCGTGAGTGAAGACGAACACACCACTGGCTGGCGCATCAGCGCCGCCATGCGCAGCGCGTTGCACATCTGCTCGCGGTTGGGCAACGGCGCCGAAGCGGTGTCTGGCATACGGGCTGGGGTATCTGGGCAGGCGCTGGCTCGCCGCGGAAGGGCCCAAAATCTTATCAGCCGCGTCCGCGGCAGCCGGGTCGGCGCTGTCGCCTGCTGCCCGCGGTCAAAGGTCGAGGCAAGGCTCGACTTTCCTCATGCTGCAGCGCTTTCTTTGACGGATGAATTCATATAACATCCGCGGTCCAAATTCGATCCGGAGCACCGGAAGCAACGGGTTGCCTAGTAGTCAAGGCATCTTCCCCCGCCAGGTCCTATCGACGCAGCGAAAGCTGTTACCGACCCGCGCGCCGCGCACCAGCGCCGGGTCCCGGATCGTGGGTTGCGGTGATGAACCGCGATTCAGGTCGATTAGGGCGGACCTGCTGGGGGACGAAGATGCAAGGACTTCACCTGACTGGCGATCTATTCGACTGCAGTTGCCCTGCCGCGCTGCTGACGGATCCGGAAAAACTCTCGACGCTGTGCCGCGACGCGACCATCGCCGCGGGACTGACGATCGTCGACGAGAAATACCACGTGTTTCCCGACTACAACGGGCAGCCTGGCGGCATCACCGGCGCGGTGCTGCTCGCCGAGTCGCACCTCGCGCTGCACACCTGGCCCGAGCGCGGCGGCGTGACTCTCGACGTCTATGTCTGCAACTTCACCGACGACAACAGCGGCAGGGCGGAGCAATTGTTCGCCTCGCTGATGGTGGCGTTCCGGCCGAAGAGCCAGGTCGTCAACCGCATCAACCGCGGCGACCTGGCCGCCAGCACGGAGTCGGCGGCGGTCGATGCGTCGGGGCCGGTTCCGGGCGGCGGCGCGAGGACCAGCGAACTTGTCTTTGACTGGCTCAACGCCCACTCGGGTTACGGTTTCACCGCCAGCCGGCGGCTGCAGACGATCGAGTCGCCGTACCAGCGCGTCGAGGTCTACGACACGCCGCAGTTCGGCAAGCTGTTCCGCCTCGACGGCCGCCTGATGACCTCCGAGAAGGAGGAATTCTTCTACCACGAGTGCATGACGCACCCGGCGCTGCTCACTCACCCGAATCCGCAGTCGGTGCTGGTGATCGGCGGCGGCGACGGTGGTTCGTCGGAAGAGATCTTCAAGCATCCGAGCGTCAAGCGCATCGTGATGGCCGAGCTCGACGCCGCGGTGATCGACGTGGCGCGCACGCACCTCGGCGAGATCCACCGGGGCGCGCTCGACGATCCGCGGCTGGAGATCAGGATCGGCGACGGCTTCGAGTACGTGAAGAACGCGACCGAGAAGTTCGACCTGATCGTGCTCGACCTGACCGATCCGGACACGCCAGCGTTTCACCTGTATTCGGAGAAATTCTTCCGCCTGTGCCGCGACCGGCTGAACCCGGGCGGCATGCTGACGCTGCACCTCGGCACGCCGGTGTACGCGCCGGAAACAGTGCGCAAGAACGCGGCCAACCTGCGCAAGGTCTTCAAGCAGGTGCACCCGCTGGCGCTGTTCATTCCGCTGTACGGCTCGCTGTGGTGCCTGGGCATAGCCAGCGACAGCGCCAATCCGCGGCTGATGACCCCGGAGGCGATCGCCGCGCGACTGCGCGAGCGGCGTATTGGTGGCCTGCAGTACTACAACGCCGAGTTGCACGGCGGGCTCTTTGCGCTGCCGACGTTCGTCAAGGCACTGACCGATCCGTCGCAGGAACCGGCCCGGCTCGCTGCCTAGGGCACGATCGCGGCGTCGAGTAGCACGCGCACGCAAGCATCACGAGCCCGGCCCCGCGCCGGGCTCCCTTTCGCACCGCCACGTGGCGCAGCCCCGCTTCTTCGTTGACGCGACGCTGGCCGCCGGCGACTCGATCCGCCTGCCGGCCGATGTCGCACACCATGCCTTGCGCGTCCTTCGGCTGCGCGGCGGTGCGCCGCTCGTGCTCTTCAATGGCCGTGGCGGCGAATACCTGGCTTATTTGCGAGTCGAAGGAAACGCCGCGCTGGCGCAGGTCGAAGGATTCGATCCGATCGAGCGCGAGTCGCCGCTGCAACTGACGCTGATCCAGGCGCTGGTCGCCGCGGACAAGCTCGACTGGATCGTCGAAAAGGCAGTCGAGTTGGGGGTCGACCGAGTTCTCGTCGCGCCGATGCAGCGCAGCGTGGTTCGCCTCGACACGGCGCGGGCGGCGCGGCGCGTGCAGCACTGGACCGATGTCGCCCGCGCCGCCTGCTGCCAGTGCGGCCGAAACCGGGTGCCAAGCGTCGAATTCGTCGGCGGTTTCGATGCAGTGCTGGCGGCGGTGCCGGCCGATTGGCCTCGCCTGCTGCTCGTGCCGACCGCAGGCCGGGGCCTTTGCTCCGCCGTTGCGGGTGACCGTGCTGCGCTGATGGTGGGTCCCGAGGGTGGATTCGCCGACAGCGAAATCGCGGACGCCGGGCGAGCCGGGTTCGTCTCGGTGCAACTCGGACCGCGCGTCCTGCGCACCGAGACTGCCGGGCTGGCAGCGATCGCTGCGCTGCAGGCTACGAACGGCGATCTTGCGTGCGCAGCCGCTCGATCGGCCACGACTGACTGAGAGGAGTCTTCAGCGTCGGCGGAGCCGGTCAGGAGTAGAACACCCGCAGGCCGATGTGTCGTTCGGCGAAATCTTCGGCGGCGTCGCGGAACACGTCGAGCAGCGCGTCCTTCTCGCCTGCGTTGAACGTCGGCTCGTCGGGCAGCCGTTCGAGAACGACGACCCATCCCGGCCCTGCGCGTTCGGGCAGGTCGGTCAGGCAGTCATACAGTGCATCGAGATTGGCGCCATACCACTGCGGGAAGGCGAAGGCCCGGCCGATCGCCTGCAGCACCGAGGTCTTGTCGACGCAGTCCGAGCACTCGACGAGGACGAAATGATGTCCCGCGCGCGCAGCCCAGCGCCGCAGTTCATCGACATCGCGGGCGCCGAGGCTGCGCACCGTCTGCGCCGGCAGCGCCTCGATCGGCTTCGGGGTCTGGCTGGATGCACTCATTGTCTGATCCGGCGGAAGCTCTGGTAGTGGTCGTCGGTGTAGTAGTACTCGCCGCCGGTGGCCGGGTTTCCTGTCGTCCCCTTGCCGGCAACGATCCGCCGCGCGCCGCGGTCGCGGTTGCCAGGTGTCGGCACGGTGTATTCGGTGTAGTAGCCGCGCGGCTGCCTGGGCAGCAGCCGCTCGCGGTTGCCGAACACGGTGCCGTCCTTGCGATACGGGAACGGCCCGCCCTGGCGGATCAGCGCCAGCGTCTGTTGCGCCTGCTGCGGCAGCGCCTCGAGCGCCACCTCGCCGAACTGCGCAGGTGTGGAACGACCAGGCGGCACCGGTTCGTCGCGCGCGCAGGCCGTCGCGCCCAAGGCAATCGCAACCAGCAAGAACAACTGGCTCAGCAACCGCAAGATGAACTTCATCGCAAATGCACCGGCCGGTTCAACGGCAGCAGCATGCGCCTGCGCCGTGGCAGCCGCCAGCAGGCCTGTCCACTTCATGTCAGCGCGGCGAGTTGGCGTCCAGCACGGTAAGCGCGGTCATGTTGACGATGCGGCGTACCGTGGCCGAGGCGGTAAGGATGTGCACGGGCTTGGCGGCGCCGAGCAGGATCGGCCCGATCGCCACGTTGTTGCCGGCGGCCGTCTTGAGCAGGTTGTAGCCGATGTTGGCCGCGTCGATGCCGGGAAGCACGAGCAGGTTGGCGTCGCCTTGCAGTATCGAGTTAGGCATGATCGACCGGCGCAGCGTACCGTCCAGCGCGCAGTCGGCATGCATCTCGCCATCGACCTCGAGCGCGGGCGCACGCTGCCTCAGCAGGGCGAGCGCCTGCCGCATCTTCTCGGCACTGGGTGCGCGACTGGAGCCGAAGTTCGAGTGCGAGAGCAGCGCCACCCGCGGCGTGATGCCGAACCGCTGCAACTGCTCGGCCGCCATCGCCGCGATTTCGGCAATCTCGGCCGCGCTCGGATCGACGTTCACGTGCGTGTCGACCAGCGCGATCTGCCGGCCAGGCAGCATCAGGATGTTCATCGCCGCGTAGACGTTGGCGCCAGGCCGGCGGCCGATCACCTGATCGACGTACTGCAGGTGCAGATCGTGCGTGCCGAAGGTGCCGCAGATCATGCCGTCGGCGTCGTTCTTGGCGATCATCATCGCGCCGATCAGCGTGAGCCGCCGCCGCATCTCGATCTTCGCGTATTGCTCGGTCACGCCGCGCCGCGCGGTCATCTCGTGATAGCTGCGCCAGTAGTCGCGATAGCGCGGATCGGACTCCGGATTGACCACCGCGAAGTCGCGTCCTGCCTTCATGCGCAGGCCGAAGCGCTCGAGACGACGCTCCAGCACCGCCGGACGACCGATCACGGTCGGCCGCGCGGTCCCCTCGTCGAGGACCACCTGGACCGCGCGCAGCACGCGCTCGTCCTCGCCTTCGCAGAAGACGACGCGCGCCTGCCCACCTTCGGCGACCGCCTTCTTGGCGGCGGCGAAGATCGGCTTCATGAAAGTGCCGGAGTGGTAGACGAACTGCTGCAGCTGGTCGCGATAGGCGTCGATATCGGCGATCGGCCGCGTCGCGACACCGCTGGCCATCGCCGCCTCGGCGACCGCAGGCGCGATGCGCATCATCAGCCGCGGATCGAAGGGCTTTGGTATCAGGTACTCGGCACCGAAGCTGAGGTCGCGCACGCCGTAGGCGCTGGCCACCACCTCGCTCTGTTCCTCCCGTGCCAGCTGCGCGATCGCGCGCACGGCCGCCACTTCCATCTCCTGCGTGATGGTCGTCGCGCCGACATCGAGCGCGCCGCGGAAGATGAACGGGAAGCACAGGACGTTGTTGACCTGGTTCGGGTAATCGGAGCGGCCGGTGGCGATCACCGCGTCGTCGCGGACCGCCTTGACGTCCTCGGGCAGGATCTCGGGGTTCGGATTGGCGAGCGCCAGGATCAGCGGCCGCGCCGCCATCCTCGCCATCATCTCGCGCTTCAGCACGCCGCCGGCCGACAGTCCGAGGAACACATCGGCACCTTCGATGATCTCGGCAAGCCGCCGTGCCAAGGTGGGCTGCGCGTAGCGACGCTTCTCCTCGTCCATCAGCACCGTGCGGCCTTCGTAGACGACGCCCTCGATGTCGGTTGCCCAAGATGTTCGTGCGCGGCAGCCCGAGTTCGACCAGCAGGTCGAGACAGGCCAGCGCCGCCGCACCGGCGCCGCTGGTGACCAGCTTGACCTTCGCCAGCTCCTTGCCGACCACCTTCAGGCCGTTGAGGACCGCCGCCGCCACGATGATTGCGGTGCCATGCTGGTCATCGTGGAACACCGGGATCTTCATGCGCTGGCGCAGCCTGCGCTCGATGTAGAAGCACTCCGGCGCCTTGATGTCCTCGAGGTTGATGCCGCCGAAGGTGGGCTCGAGGGCTGCGATGACTTCGACCAGCGGGTCGAGGTCCTGCTCGCTGATCTCGATGTCGAACACGTCGATGCCGGCGAACTTCTTGAACAGCACGCCCTTGCCTTCCATCACCGGCTTGGCCACCAGCGGGCCGATGTTGCCCAGACCCAGCACGGCCGTGCCGTTGGTGACGACACCGACCAGGTTGGCGCGCGCCGTGTAGCGCGACGCACTGTCAGGATCGGCAGCGATCGCTTCCGAGGCCGCCGCCACGCCGGGCGAATAGGCCAGCGCCAGGTCGCGCTGATTGATCAGTTGCTTGGTCGGTGTGGCCGAGATTTTTCTTGGCCGCGGCTGTTCGTGATACTCGAGCGCAGCGCGCTTCAGGTCGGTGTTCTCTTCGTTGCTTCGCATTCAGACACCGCGCAGGCAGACAGAAGGCGCATTATCGTGAGCTCTTATGGACCGACCAGGCATCAATCCGGCCGCTGACGCGCAGCGACATATTGGGAAGTCAGCGCACACTCACAAGTGCGCCGCCGATGGACGGAATCAGCTTTTGACCTAGACAAATAATTTACTTCTTCACGCTTGTTGGTAGGAAGCCGGCCATTTCTGACCTTGAGCCTGTCGCAACGCACGAGCGCGGAGACCTGCTTCGGCACCTCTCCTGTCCCTCCTCGGCCGATTTTGGGTGCGCTCGACTGACAGGCTTCTTCTTGCCTGCCGGTTTCGCGCGAGCAGCTCGCCCTGCCCTCTGTGCCGGTGGAACAACTGACCGAGGAGGCGTCCGGTGACACACCGCGCTGCCAGTCGTACGCAGGGCATCGAGCCCTTCTATGTGATGGAGATCGTCAAGGAGGCGCAGCGCCTGACCGAAGCCGGTCGATCGATCATTCACCTGAGCATCGGCGAACCCGATTTCAGTGCGCCGCCGCCGGTACAGGCTGCCGCAGTCAAGGCCATTGACGCAGGGCTGACGCAATACACGCCGGCGCTGGGAACGGATGCGCTGCGGCAAGCGATCGCCGCCGATTACGCCCGACGCTTCCAGTTGGCGGTAGACCCGGAGCGAGTCGTCGTCACCGCGGGCGCCTCGGGGGCGCTGCTGCTCGCCCTGGCAGCGCTGCTGGAGCGCGATCGCACGGTGCTCATGCCCGATCCGAGTTACCCGTGCAACCGACACTTTGCGGCAGTCCTCGAAGGGCGCGCACAGTTGCTGCCATGCGGCCCCGAAACGCGCTTCCAGCCGACCGCCGAGATGATCGAAGCCGCATGGACGGCGGAAACCGCGGGCGTGCTGCTCGCCTCTCCCTCCAACCCGACGGGCACGTCGATCGAACAACCGGTGCTTGCCGCGATCGCCGATCGCGCCCGGGCCCGTTCAGGGTTCCTGATCGTCGACGAGATCTATCAGGGCCTCACTTATGACCATCCGCCGTCGACCGCCCTTTCCCTCGGCGAGGACGTGCTTGCGCTTGCCAGCTTCTCGAAATATTTCAACATGACCGGCTGGCGCCTTGGCTGGCTGGTCGCACCGCGCGCGCTTGTGCCGACACTGGAAAAGTTGGCGCAGAACCTGTTCATCTGCCCGTCTGCGATCGCCCAGCATGCAGCGCTGGCCTGTTTCTCCGCCGAGGCTCTGGCCATCTACGAGGCCCGTCGCCAGGAATTCCGCCGTCGGCGCGATTTCCTCGTGCCGGCCCTGCGAAGTCTGGGTTTCGACGTACCGGTGGTGCCGGACGGCGCTTTCTACATCTACGCCGGAATAAGCCGCTTCGCCACTAACAGTTGGGACTTCGCCTTCGACCTGCTGCGCGAAGCGGGTGTCTGCCTGGTGCCCGGGCGCGATTTCGGTGCGGCACAGACGGCGCAATATGTGCGCGTTTCCTATGCTAACAAGCAGGAAAGGCTGGAAACAGCCGTCGACCGCATGGATCAATATCTGCGTCGCCGCCTGTAGAGTGGCGGTCCGAGCGCAGAACGTGCGGCGCGCCGTTCGGCGCGCGCCCTACTTAGATGGCCCGGCGATCAGCGTCCGGGTCGGCAGGCGCCGTCGCCGCGGGCACCGGCCCGCCGGCAGTCGCCATCGTGCCTTGCACGGCAACGACGTCGGCGCGCAGGCTCGCCGCCAGTGCCTCGCGGACGCCGCCCGCGGCGGCGAGCTTGATGCGCCCCATCTCGCCGAGCACGCGCGTTGCGTAGCCGCCGTCGTCCGGCAGGTTTCCGGCACCAACGTACAACTGCAATCCACGTTCGACCGATCCGCCGCGACGGATCAGGTCCCCGAGGATCTCCGAGCCGACCTTGAGGTTGGCAATCGGGTCGAGCGCCGCATGGTCGCCGCCGTGCATGGCGAATTTGTCGCTGTGGACATGCGTCATGATCTGCATCAGACCTTGCGCGCCGACAGGACTCTGCGCGAACGGGTTCAGGCTCGACTCGATGGCCGTGACCGCCAGGATCAGCATGGGGTCGACACCGATCGAGCGACCGGTGGTAAACGCCTGACCGACGATCTGGCGCACCGCGTTTTCGGCGACGCGGTAGCGGCGCGACAGATACCGCGTCACATGCTCCTGAGCGGGTTCGGCTGCCCCGACCGGCCGGGCCGCGAGCCAGTCGCTCCAGCGCTGCACGCGCGCATCCGCGTCCTGCCGAAGCTCGTCGTCGGCGCTCGAAGAACCCGCGATGACGAAACCCGTGGCCGAGAGCGCGCTGCTGATCATCCGTTCACGGACCTGCTCGCTGCCTAGCAGCAGCAGGGTCGCGGCCAATGTCGAGATGCCGACCAGTCCGACAGCCCCACGCCCCAGAATGCCCGCCCCCCGAGCGACATCGCGCCCGGCAGTCGCCAACGCGGCCGCGGTCTGGGCCCAAGCTTTATCGATTAACAGAGACATCCGTGCCTCCTTATGCTGAGCGGCCGCCGGCCCTTGCCGGCTGTCCTCACTCACAGGTTGGTACGTCAGGCGGAGCAGGTAACAGCACTCCGCACCTTCCCAGGCGGCCGCTGCTTCAGGCGGACCGCCGCCGGGATCGCCGTCGGCGCCGCACGCCGACTCCACTTCCCGTCACAATTGATGGGCCGCAGCGCAGCCCCCAAAGCCCCGCGAGGTCGGCGGGGCGCCGCTCCGGCTTGCTGCCCTTCGCGACGACGCCATTGTAGATGGAGGCGGCGCCAATGAACCGAATGGCTTAGCCAAACTTGATGCGACGCAGGATCCTAACAGAAAGAAGCCGACGGCCTTGCGGGCGTCGATCACTGAATTGCACCTCTAGGTAACCCATCAACGATCCGGCAACCAAGGTGCGGCCGCAAGGGCCGGCAGAGGCGAGACTCGCACAAAGCGCAAGGCTCGCCTAAATGTACGTAAAAGCAGGCAAAACTGATGAAATATTCGGATCTGCGTGATTTTATCGGCAAGCTCGAGGCCAGCGGGGACCTCAGGCGAATCCGTGCGCCAGTGTCGCCGGTCCTTGAAATGACGGAAATCTGCGACCGGACCCTCCGGGCCGGCGGGCCCGCGCTTCTCTTTGAGCAGCCGACAGGGGGGACGATGCCCGTGCTGGCCAATCTCTTCGGCACGCCCCAGCGGGTCGCCCGCGGCATGGGTGCGGCGGATGTGGCGGCGCTCCGCGAGATCGGCGAGTTGCTGGCCTCGCTGAAGGAACCGGAACCACCGAAGGGACTGAAGGATGCCTTGGGCAAGGTCGCGATGCTCAAGTCGGCACTTTGGGACATGGCGCCCAAGACGGTCCGATCGGCGGCCTGCCAGGAGCTCGTGCGCGAAGGCGCGGACGTCGACCTTGGCGGCCTGCCGATTCAGACCTGCTGGCCGGGCGACGCCGGACCATTGATCACCTGGGGCCTGGTCGTCACCCGCGGGCCGCACAAGAAGCGGCAGAACCTTGGCATCTACCGCCAGCAGGTGATCGGCCCTAACCGCCTGATCATGCGCTGGCTCGCGCATCGAGGCGGCGCGCTCGACTTTCGCGACCACCGGCTGGCCAATGCTGGCCAGCCGTTCCCGATCGCGGTGGCGCTCGGCGCCGACCCGGCGACCATCCTCGGCGCGGTCACGCCGGTGCCGGACACGCTCTCCGAGTACCAGTTCGCCGGCCTGCTGCGTGGGGCGCGCACCGAAACGGTCCGCTGCATCGGCATGGACCTGCAGGTGCCGGCAAGCGCCGAGATCGTGCTCGAAGGCCACATCCGCCCGGATCCGGCCAATGCGAACGGCGAACTGAGCGCCACCAACGCCGGCTACGAGACCGCGCTCGAAGGGCCGTTCGGCGACCACACGGGCTACTACAACGAGGTCGAACGCTTCCCCGTGTTCACGATCGAGCGGATCACGATGCGCCGCGAGCCCATCTATCACTCGACCTACACGGGCAAGCCGCCCGATGAGCCGGCAGTGCTTGGTGTGGCGCTGAACGAGGTGTTCGTGCCGATCCTTCGCCGCACCTTCCCGGAGATCGTCGACTTCTACCTGCCGCCCGAGGGCTGCAGCTACCGTATGGCGGTGGTGTCGATGCGCAAACAGTATCCGGGGCACGCCAAGCGCGTGATGTTCGGCGTCTGGAGCTTCCTGCGCCAGTTCATGTACACCAAGTTCATCGTCGTGGTCGACGAGGACATCGATGCCCGCGACTGGAAGGAAGTGATCTGGGCGATCACCACGCGCATGGACCCGGCGCGCGACACGGTGCTGGTCGAGAACACGCCGATCGACTACCTTGACTTCGCCTCACCGGTGTCCGGCCTGGGCAGCAAGATGGGGCTCGACGCGACCAACAAGATGCCGGGGGAGACTTCGCGCGAATGGGGCCGGCCGATCGCCATGGACGCTGCGGTCAAGGCACGCATCGATGCGATGTGGAAGGATCTGGGACTTTGAACGCGGGAGGCGCGACGACATGGCCATTGAACGGAAACCGATCCGCCGCGGCGGCATCAAGTCGGCGGGCTATGACCGCAACGCGCGCGTGCTCGAAGTCGAGTTCGACAACGGCTCGGTGATCCAGCACACGGCCGTCGGCGACGAGATCGCCCGACGCTTCCTCTCCTCCGCAAGTCCGGGCAGCTACTACAAGGACAACATCCAGGAGGAATTCACGATCCGCCGCGTCCGCTGACCGATGACATTGGTCATGTCGAGGTCTGCGGCGCTGATCGCGTTGCTGGCGATCGCGGCCCCGGCGTTCGGGCAGGCGCCGGCAGACCGCGGGCTCGGCCTGTGCCCGCCGGCTTCCGCGAGCCTCGACGGCTACACGCGGGCCCTCTGCGACGGGGAAGCAGCCTTGCAGGCCGGCGAGTTCGGCGCGGCCACGGAGCGCTTCCGCTTTGCCGCTGCCCTGCCCCGCGCCGAAGCCAGCAATGAGCTGGCCTGGGCCGGCCTGGCCGCGGCGCATTGCCAATCGCGTGAGATCGATGCCGGCAGACAGTGGGCAGCGCATTTCTCGCAGGCGCGCCAGTTGTGGCTCGGTGAACTCGACTGCGAGGCGGCCGGCGAAGATCCGCGCGCGCAGCTGAACCCGTTCGTGCGCAGCCGCATGTGCAGCGACCGGCTGGCGGCCGACTACGCGATCGTGCGCGGCAACCCGCAGGCCGGCTACGCAATCGATCTGCGGGCACGACTGAAGCGGATCGACGACGCGCTCGCCGCCAAATGCGCAGTCGAACCGGCGGCGCAGAAGCAGGCGAAGGCGACCGAAACGGCAGGCACAGAAGGCGGAATGAAAAAGGCGTCGAAGAAGAGCACCAGCCGCAAAGCGAGCAGCGCAGCGGGCAGCCGCAAAGCGAGCAGCGCAGCGGGCAGCCGCAAGGCGGGCAAGCCGAAGAGC
>CAZSYX010000002.1:0-70316 GCA_964610575.1 uncultured Burkholderiaceae bacterium | reverse complement strand
CAGCCGCAAAGCGAGCAGCGCAGCGGGCAGCCGCAAGGCGGGCAAGCCGAAGAGCGGCTAGCGGAAGACCAGCGTTGCCAGCCCGAGGAAAATGAAGAAGCCGCCGGAATCGGTGCTGAAGGTCAGCAGCACCGAACCGCCGATGGCCGGGTCGCGACCCACCGCACGAAGCACCATCGGCACCGCCAGTCCCACTGCAGCCGCGACCAGCATGTTCAGGACCATCGCCAGGAACATCACGATGCCCAGCTGGATGCCGTAAGGCGAGTCGCGGTACAGCGTGTAGGCGAACAGCGCCGCGATGCCGCCCCACACCGCGCCGTTGAGCAGCGCGATGGCGATTTCCTTCATCACCAGCCGGCGCTGGTTGTCGCCGACCACCTGGCCGAGCGCGATCGAGCGCACCAGCAGCGTCAGCGTCTGGTTGCCCGAGTTGCCGGCGATGCCGGCGACGATCGGCATGAGCGCCGCCAGCGCGACCACCTTGGTGATCGTGCCTTCGAAGGCGTCGATCACCCGGCTGGCGAAGAACGCGGTGCACAGGTTCACCCCCAGCCACAGCCAGCGGTTCTGCGCCGACTGCCAGACGCTGGCGAACAGGTCCTCTTCCTCCCGCAGACCGGCCTTGGCCAGCACTTCCTGTTCGCTTTCCTCACGGATCACGTCGACCACCTCGTCGACGGTCAGCCGGCCAACCAAGCGGCCGTTGGCGTCGACCACCGGCGCCGAGACCAGGTCGTAGCGCTCGAAGGCCTGCGCGGCCTCGCTGGCATCGTCCATCGGCGACAGCGTCAGGATGTCGGTCTTCATCACTGACACGACTTCGGTGTCCGGCTCGTTGATCAGCAGCCGGTCCAGCGGCAGCGAGCCTTTGAGCAGTCCCTCGCGATCGACTACGAACACCTGGTCGGTGTGGCCCGGCAACTCGTCGAAGCGCCGCAGGTAACGCAGAACGACCTCGAGCGTGACGTCGTCGCGGATCGACAGCGGCTCGAAGTCCATCCGCGCGCCGACCGATTCCTCTGGATAGCTGAGCGCGGCATCCAGTTGCGCCCGCTCCTTGGCGGTCAGATCGCGCGAGATCCGCTCGACCAGGTCCTCGGGCAGTGCCGGCGCGAGGTCGGCCAGTTCATCGGCTTCCAGAGTGCGCGCCGCCGCCTCCAGTTCGGGCGCGTCCATCGCCGCGATCAGCGACTCGCGCACCGCCTCCGAGACCTCGAGCAGCACGACGCCGTCGATCTCGGCCTTGACGCTGTCCCAGACCAGCAGGCGCTCCTCGGGCGGCAGCGCCTCGAGCACGTAGGCAATGTCGGCCGGGTGCAAGCCGTCGACGATCGACTTCAGTTCCGTCAGGTGCTGCCGGTGGACCAGTGACTCGACCAGCGGCTTCCTCTCTTCATGCGGCAGGTGCTCGCGTTGCACCAGAGATTCGACACGCTGCTGCTTGTCGAGCACCGCCTGCACGCGCACCAGCGCGCGCTGCGCCTCCTCGGGATCGCGCGCGGGACGTGACGTGTGGGTCGACGGCTTGTAGAGCAGTGCCTCGTTCATTGCGGGCCGATTCTAGGCTTCAAGTACAGCCCGCCAGCTTCTAGCGCGGTCCCGATCCGCCGACTCAACGACGAAGGGCGTCAGGGTATCGATGCATCGCCCATGTAGCGCAGGATGGTGCTGGCGCGCCTGGCAAGGTACTCGGAACCCCGGTTGCGGTCGTAGAACTTCGGCCGCGGCAGCATCACCGCCAGCCGCGCCGACTCCTCGGGCCCGAGCCGAGATGCCGAGGTGCGGTAGTAGTGGCGCGCCGCTGCCTCGGCACCGAAGACGCCGTCGGCCCACTCGGCGACGTTCAGGTACACCTCGAGGATTCGTCGCTTGTCCCACAGCGTCTCGATCATGTAGGTGATGACCAGTTCCTGCCCCTTGCGCACGTAGCTACGCTCCGGCGACAGGAACAGGTTCTTGGCAAGCTGCTGCGAGATCGTGCTGCCGCCGCGCGCGGGACGGCCGCGCCTGCGGTTGTCCTCGAGCGCCTTCTGGATGGCGTCCCAGTCGACACCCTCGTGCTCGATGAAGCGGGCATCCTCGGCGGCGATGACGGCGCGCTTCAGGTGCGGCGAAATGGCGCCGTAGTCGACCCAAACGTGCTTCAGCCCGGCGCCGGGGCGAACCTTCTCGATGCGCGCGCGCTCGCGCGACATGAAGGCCGTCTCCGTGGGGTCGACCCAGCGATAAAGGGCAATCCAGCCGAGATACCAGAGCTGCAGCAGCAGCACTGCGGCGACGGCAAGCAGTAGCAGCCGCCACAGCCAGCGGCCGGCCCCGGAGAGGCTCATCGAGCCCCCTTCGCCCTGCGGGCTGCCCGCCCAAGGAGCGGCGAGCGCCTCCGCAACGGCCGGGCGGCGCTCATCGCGCCGCAGCGCTCTCCGACGAGGCTTCGGCGTTCAACAGCCGGCGCAGTTCCTTGAACACCGGGGCCGTGTCGGGCCGCACGCCGCGCCAGAGATGGAACGATTCCGCGGCCTGTTCGATCAGCATGCCGAGGCCGTCGCTGACCTTGCGTGCGCCGCCGCGGCTGGCCAGTTGCATGAACGGCGTCGGCGCCGGTGCGTACAGCAGGTCGTAGGCGAGCGTGCAGTCGTCGAAAGTCTCGGCGTCGATCGGCGGCGTGGTGTGGCTGAGGCTGGTCGCGGTGCCGTTGATCACCAGGTCGAAATGCTCCGCCGGCACCTCGTCGAAACTGAGCGCGAGAACGCCGAATTCGTCGGCAAGTTCCTGCGCCCGGTCATGGGTCCGGTTGGCCACCGCGATCCACTTCGGTTTCTCCTCGAGCAGCGAACCGATCAGTCCACGGACGCCACCGCCGGCGCCGAGCACAAGGATGGAAGAGTCCTGGATGTGGAACTTCAGGCGCTGCGTCACATCGCGGACGAAGCCGATGCCGTCGGTGTTGTCGCCGTTGATCGCGTCGCCGTCGAACTTCAGTGTGTTCACCGCGCCGGCAAGCCGCGCCCGCGGCGTCAGCCGGTCGGCAAGCTTGGCCGCATCGAGCTTGAACGGGATCGTCACGTTCAGCCCGCGATAGCCCGCTTCGCGCAGGCCGAGCGCGAACTCCTCGAAGCCGTCGAGCGGCGCTTCGAGACGTTCATAGGTGACCGACTGATGCGTCTGCTGCGCGAACAGCCGGTGGATCTCCGGGCTCCTGCTATGCGCGATCGGGTTGCCGACCACGGCGTACTTGTCGGGTTGCTTCATCGCTCAGGGCACAACCGGTCGTTCGCCGCTGCGGGTGGCGAACTTGTCATTGGTGAAGATCCATGTCCTCGTGATTTCGAGTATGTCGGTGTCACGCGCAATCTCGGGCGGAAACGGCGGGTACGGTGCAGCCAGCTTGACGATGTGCCGGGCAGCGCGATCAAGCACCGCCGAGCCCGAAGACTCCTCGATCACCGCCTGCACCAGCCTGCCGTCCGCGCCGATGACCACCGTCATCCGCAATGCGCCGTACACACGTCCGCGCGCTTGCTCAGGATAGTGCTCATTGCCGATTCGTTCCACCCAGACGCGCCAGTCCTCGACATAGCGGGCATAGCGGTATTCCGAAGTACTCGGCATGAAGTGGTGCCGGCGCGGCCGCTTCTGGTAGTCGGAGATGCGCTTGGATATCTCCGCCTGCATGCGCGCCAGCACGTCGAGTGTGCTGTCCGCGCTCCCCGCAAGCGGCTGCTCCGCCGGCGCCAGGCGCTCGGCATTCGATACCGTCAGATCGCCGCCGTCCTGCAGCGCCAGCTTCTGCGGCGGCTGCTTCGTCCGCTCGGCCCGCGCCTGCGCCATCTCGAGTGTCTCGCCGTCGCGCTGCTGCATCAGGTTGGGCAGCGGTGAACTGCGGCGGCCGGCGTCGTTCGCGCCGCCTCCGTCGAGGTTCGCCTGCGCATAGGCCTCGGGCTGGCTCGGGCGCACCTGCGAGCGCGAATTGACCAGAATGATCTCCAGCGCCGGATCCGTGGAGCGCAACCGCAGCAGTTCGGGATCGAGGAAGCGGACCGCGAGCGCCAGCGCGTGCACGGCGAGCGAAACGCCGAGCGCGATGAGCAGCATGCGGTTCCTTTGCGGTACGGGGTGCATCTTTTCGCCTTCGGCGGCGGGATCCTTCGCGGAAAAATGGCCGGCCGATTGTATCGACGGTGCCCGCGAACGCCGGAGTAAGGTTAGCCCGCTTGCGGTAGATCAGGCGACGGGACCGAGGCGGGTGCCTCGCCGTTGGCATCGGCGAACTCCTCCGTGGCGGCTTCCTCATCCAGTTCGTCGACCCGTCCGGCGGCCTCCTGCAGCACCCGGTGCAGCCTCAGTTCGACGGTCAGATCGACCTCGTCGATACCAAGCACGTCGAGTTCGACGCGCTGCCCGCGGTCGAGCATCGGCAGGCCGACGACCCTCGTCAGCAGCGGCATGTCGTCGATCCGCAGCAGGTCCGGCTTCAGAACGGTGGCGCCGACACGGGCCACACCCTCCTGCCGTAACCAGCGCAGGCACCAGTAGCGCTCTAGCCGCTCCTGGAACTCGCCGTAAAGCGTGTACGCGGCATCGAACGACGAAACGATGCCGTACAGGTCGGCGTCGTTGGCCGGATAGGGCGGCGCCTCGCCGCGAACCGCCGCGATCAGCTGCTGCTGATTGACCAGATCGACGTAGCGTCGCAGCGGCGACGTGCACCAGGTGTAGTGAGGCACACCCATGCTCTCGTGCGGCGCCGGCACGGTGCTCATGCGCACGCGCCCCGGCAGCCAGCGACCGCCGACGCGCTGCAGGCTCTGCGAGCGATAGATGCCGGCACGCTTCAGCTCGGCGAGCCAGCCGGCCCAGTGACTGTTGGCCAGGATCATCAGCTCGGCGACGATCAGGTCCAGCGGCGCGCCACGCCTACGCGGGCGAATAGTCACGCGCGCATGCTCGTCCTCGCCGTCGAGCACGAACGTGTAATCGATCTTGCCGGTCGGCTCCGGCTTGCCACGGGCGATCTCCCGCTCAGCCAGCAGCGCGCGGGCGAAGTGCCAGAGAAACACCATTTCGCGCCCGTGCGGCACGTCGAGCCTTCCCGCCGCCACGTGCATCTCGGTGACCTGCTCGTCGAGCAGGTCGTGGCGCAGATTGGCCTCGATCAGGATCCGCTCCAGCCGCGTCTCGTGACTGAGCGGGCGCAAGGTATCCCGCTCGACATCGACGTACAGCGACAGCACCGGCAGCACCTTGCCAGCGTCCAGTGAAAACTGCGCAATCCACGGCTCAGGCAGCATGGTGATCTTCATGCCCGGCGCGTAGATCGTCGACATCCGCCCGCGCGCCGCCTGGTCGAGCGCATCGCCCCGGGCGATCGCGGTGGCCGGCGCCGCGATGTGAATGCCGATCCGCACGCGATCGTCCATGAACTGCACCGAGAAGGCGTCGTCGATCTCGGTGGTGGCCGAATCGTCGATCGAGAACGCCGCCACGGGCGCCAGCGGCAGCTCGTCACCAGCCGGGCGCGGCGGTGGCAGGCTGGCGGGGAAACTCGCGCCATGCGGGAAAGTGACCGCCAGGAAACTGTCGCGATGCCAGCGGTATGGCGAGGCGATCGCACCGCGCGCCAGCAGCAGGCGCAGCGGCGACAGATGCAGATCGCTCGCCGCCTGCTCGAGCGCCTTGTATTCGATGCCGTTCTTGTCCGGCTTCACAAGCAGCGCCACGCCCTGCGCGGCGATCGCCGGCGGAAGCTCGCCGGACTTGAGCATCTCGACATACTGCTGCTTCTGCTCCTCTTGCACGCGACGACGCTCGACCGCGGCCAGCGCCTGCTTGAGAATCTCCGGCGGTGCCGGACGGAAGCGCCCGCGGCCCTTGCGGTGGAAGTGCACCGGCGCGCCATGCAGTCGAAGCAGGATCGCCGCCGCCTCGACCGCCGTCGGTGCGTGGCCGTGATATTCGCGCGCCATTTCGTCGAAGCCAAACTCCTGCTGAGGCGCACATTCCCAGAGGAAGTCGAGGTCGATCGCCTCGGCCTGGCTGTGCGCCTGCTGCAGCAGCGCGGCGGGCGCCGGCGTCTCGAAGCGCAGCAACACGTGCGATGCACGCACCTTGGTGCGCTTGCCGCTGGCCGTCTCGACCTGAAAGGACGAGTCGGTCGCTGCGAGCACCGTGCCTGCCTTGAAGCTGCCGTCGTCGTCGAAAAGCAGATGCACTGGGTCGCCCCGCTACAGACCGGAAATGAAGGCCTTGATGCCTCGCAGCATCTGCTCGACCGCGATCGCTGCCAGCACCAGGCCGAGCAGACGCTCGAACGCCAGCGTGACGCGCTCGCCCAGTAACCGCATGATCCTCTCGGAAAACCCCAGCACGACCGCGCTCACCCCCATGACCACCGCAATCGCAGCCACCCACTGCCACAGGCGGGCAGGATCGCGAGACACCAGCAACAGCACGGTCGCCAGCGCCGATGGGCCAGCCAGCGCGGGCACTGCAAGCGGCACGATGAACGGCTCGCCGCCCGGGCTCTGGCCGAAGACGCCTTCGGGTGTCGGGAACACCATGCGCAACGCGACCAGCATCAGCACTACGCCGCCGCCGATCTGCAGGCTCAGTTCGGACAGACCGAGCAGGCGGAGGAACGGACCGCCGATGAACACGAAGGTCACCAGGACCGCGAAGGCGATCAGGCACTCGCGCAGGATGATCGCCCGCCGCCGCTCGCGCGGCACGTCTTGCAGCGCGCTGATGAAGATCGGGATGTTGCCGAACGGATCGCAGACGATCAGCAGCAGGACGACGGCGGAAACGAAGCTCGCGTCCATCAGCCGATCTCGACCTCGCGGCCGCCGCTGGCAGCAAGCAGCGCTGCGGGAGAAATCGGAAACACGCAGTGTGGCGTGCCGCCGGCGACCGGCGCGTCGACGAGAAGCGCGTGGCAGCGGATGCCCTTGGGTCCGAGTTCGCGCGCCCGGGTCTTGGCGAAGCCGATCACGCCGAACCTGCTCGCCGCGTAGCCGCTCTGCCCGCAATTGCCGTAGATGCCGACCACGCTCGACGCGTTAAGGATCACGCCGCTTCCCTCCTCGCTCATCGTCTCGATCACCGCCTGCGCGCAGTTGCAGGTGCCCTTGAGATTCACCGCGATGACCGTGTCGAATTGCACTTCGGTCATCTTCTGCAGCCGAGCATCGAGCGTGATGCCGGCGTTGTTGACCGGCACGTCGATACGCCCGAAGCTCACCTTCAGCCGCTGCACCATCGCATCGATCTGCTCGCGCCTGGTTACGTCGACGGTGAAGTCCTCGGCCGTCGCGCCGCTGCCGCGCAGCTCCCGCAGCGCTTCGTCGACCGGCTCGCGCTTCAGGTCGGCGATGGCGACGATCGCTCCCTCGGCGGCGAACTTGCGCGCCGTCGCAAGACCGATGCCCTGCGCGCCGCCGGTGATGATCGAGACTTTCCCTTTGAGGCGCATCTCGTGCCGTCGCTTTCCTAGGCAATGCCGCAGAACGCGAGCACCTCGTCAAGGTACGCGGCGAAGTCGCTCATTTCGTGGTTCGAGCCGTCGATGATCCGTTGCCGGCACCCCGCGTACTTGTCCGCCATCGTGCGCCAGTCGATCACCTCGTCGCCGGTCGCGGCGAGCAGGAAATAGCGCTCCGGCCGCGTGATGTGGAGGGTGTCGATCGCGCGCAGCTCGTCCATGTATTCCGGCTTCACCTCGATGGTCTGCTCGGAGAAGAACACCGGCTGCGTGCCGAGGTAGCCGCGCAGATCCTCGTAGGGGGTGATCGCCGGGTTGAGCAGCGCGGCACGGCAGCCGACCCGTTCGGCGAGCCAGGTCGCGTAATAGCCACCCAGCGACGAGCCGATCAGCGCCAGCTGCTGCGGATCCTCCAGCCGTGCGGCCGCCTCGATCAGCTGCGCCGCCGCCCGCGGCGATGCGGGCAGTTGCGGGCACAGAAAATCGTCGAGCCGCCCGCGAGCGGCCATCGCCTCCCGCACCGTCTGCGCCTTCTTCGACTGCGGCGACGAGCGGAAGCCGTGCAGGTAGAGAATCACGCCGCGTGCTCCTGCGGCGCTGCGCCGGCGAGCGCGGACAGCAATTTCTCATGCACGCCGCCGAAGCCGCCGTTGCTCATCACCAGCACGTGGTCGCCGGGGCGCGCAGCAGAGGCCACCGACTGAGCGAGCGCCTCGAGGTCGTCGAAGCTTCGCGCCCGCGCCCCCATCGGCGCCAGTGCCTGCGCCGGCTCCCAGCCGAGCGCATTCTTGCCGCTGCGCGCGCCGTAGCAAAACACCAGGTCCGCCTCCTGCAGGCTGGCCGGCAGGAGCGCGCTCATCGTGCCCAGCTTCATCGTGTTCGAGCGCGGCTCCAGCACGGCAAGGATGCGCGCCTTGCCGACCCGGCGGCGCAGGCCGGATACCGTGGTCTCGATCGCCGTCGGGTGGTGCGCGAAATCGTCATAGACCGTGACCCCGCCGGCGACACCGCGCACCTCTAGCCGTCGCCGGACTCCGCCGAAGCGGTGCAGCGCCTCGATCGCCACTGCCGGGGCAACCCCCGCATGACGGGCGGCGGCGATTGCCGCCAGTGCATTGCTGCGATTGTGCGCGCCGGCAAGCGGCAGATGCAGGCGGCCGAAAACCTCGGCTCCCAGAGCGACGTCGAAAGCATGCTGCGCGCCCTCTTCGATGGCCTGCGCGTGCCAGCCGTCGTCGATGCCGAACTTCTCCAGTTCCGACCAGCATCCGCGCGCGAGTACCCGCGCCAGGGCGGCATCCGCCCCGTTGACCACCAGGCGGCCGCGGCCCGGCACGCCACGCACCAGGTGATGAAACTGGGTCTCGATCGCCGCCAGGTCGGCAAAGATGTCCGCGTGGTCGTACTCGAGGTTGTTGAGAACGGCGGTACGCGGAAAGTAATGGACGAACTTGCTGCGTTTGTCGAAGAAGGCCGTGTCGTACTCGTCGGCCTCGATGACGAAGAACGTCGAGCCGCCCGGCCGTGCGGATGCGCCGAAGTCGGTCGGCACGCCGCCGATCAGGAAACCTGGCGCCAGTCCCGCGTGCTCGAGGATCGTCGCCAGCATCGCCGAGGCGGTCGTCTTGCCATGGGTGCCGGCCACAGCCAGCACCCAGCGCCCGCGCAGCAGGTTTTCGCCGACCCACTGCGGGCCCGAGATGAACCGCGCCCCGGCCTCGAGGACCGCCTCCATCAGCGGGTTGCCGCGGGTGATCACGTTGCCAACCACGAACAGATCGGGCGAGACAGCGAGCTGATCTGCGCCGTAACCTTCGATCACCTCGATGCCCGCGGACCGCAGCAGGTCGCTCATCGGCGGATAGACGTTGGCATCACAGCCGGTGACGCGGTGTCCCGCGGCGGTCGCCAGCTGGGCGACACCGCCCATGAAGGTGCCACATATGCCCAGGATATGAAGATGCAAGACGCGTTCCGAACGGGGGAAAGATTGGTAGTTTACGGGGCCGCGTTGTTTAGACTGGCTGCATGATCCGCTCTGCACCCGCATCGGGAAGCCGCGAAGAACTGACACTCGAACTCGCGGCAACGGCGGCGCGCCTGATCGCCGAGGACGGCTGCGACTACGCCACCGCGAAACGCAAGGCGGTGCAGCTCGTGCTTGGCGAAGCAGCCGGCGCGAGAGGCCGTCTGCCGGAGAACGACCTGGTCGAGTCGGAACTGCGGCGCTACCTGCGCACCTTCGGCGGCGAACGCCATGCGGCGCTGCTCGCCGAGCGCCGCATGGCTGCGCTTGCGTTGATGCAGTACCTCGAGCCATTCAACCCGCACCTGGTCGGCGCAGTGCTGAACGGGACCGCAACCGAGCACTCGGCGCTGCATCTGCACCTGTTCACCGACAGCGCCAAGGACGTCGAGATATTCCTGCTGAACGAAGGCGTTCGTTTCACCGTTGAAGAAGCGAACGAACCGGCCGGTGTGTTCGAGTCCATTCACCTCCAGGTGCCCCATCGCCTGCTGGCCACCAGGACATCGCGTCTGGACGCGGTGCTCAGCGTGCTCCCCACTGATGCGGTACGGGTGAGTTCCCGCTTCCGCTCCTCGGACCCCTCTCTCTCGCGGATCGAGCAGGCCGGCCGCGCCAGTCTCTCGGCGCTGCGGGCACTGCTTTCGGCGCCGGGCAACGGCGGATGAACCGGCGCGCCTGGCTGACGATGCTGAGTACCGGCGCGCTGGCCGCGGGGCTGGGCGTCGCCGTGAACTGGTGGCGCACGGAGCCCGCATCCGCGGACGCGGAAACGACCGCAGTGTTCTTCGCGGCGACCTTCCCGGATGCCGAGGGCAGGCCGCAGCCGCTTTCGCAATGGCGCGGGCGGCCACTGGTGGTGAACTTCTGGGCGACCTGGTGCCCGCCGTGCGTGGAGGAAATGCCTGACCTGCAGCAGGTGCGCGACGCTTACCGTGACCGGGGCGTCGAAGTGATCGGGATCGGCATCGACAATGCGGCCAAGATCGCCGCCTTCCGCGACAAGCACCGGCTGACCTTGCCCCTGCTGGTTGCAGGGGTTGGCGGTAGCGACCTCAACCGGGCGCTCGGTAACAGCGATGGCGCCCTACCCTACACGCTGCTGATCGGTGCCGACGGGCGCATCCGCGAGCGGCATTTGGGCCAGGTGAAGCCCGAGCAGTTGCACCGGTGGCTGGATGCGGCGTTGTCCCGCGGTTAAGTGGGCCAGGTGGACAACAATGTGCGAAAAGACGAGAATCTCTCGTCTTTTTTGGCTATCGCCGCCTTTTTCCGCCTAAGTACGGGCGACCAATGGCAAAAAACATCCTGGTCTTGAACGGCCCCAACCTGAATCTGCTGGGCACCCGCGAGCCACAGATCTACGGGTCGATGACTCTCGCGGACATCGAGCGCGACCTGAGCGCCTTGGCCGCCACTCGTCAAGCCGAGGTTTCGTTGTTCCAGAGCAACCACGAGGGCTCGCTTGTCGATCGCATCCAGGCGGCGCGCGGCGAGGCCGTCGACTTCATCATCATCAACGCGGGCGCACTGACGCACACCAGCGTCGCCCTGCGCGACGCGCTGGCCGCGGTGGGTATCCCGTTCGTCGAAGTGCACCTGTCGAACGTGTACCGCCGGGAAGAATTCCGCCACCGGTCTTTCATGGCAGACCTTGCCGTCGGCGTCGTCGCCGGACTGGGGCCGACCGGCTATCGCTGTGCGCTGCAATACGCGCTCGATTTCGACCCGCGCTGAACGGGCAGGCGGCCACGGCTGCAGTGTTGGAGGATGCATGGATTTGCGCAAATTGAAGACACTGATCGATCTCGTCGCCGAGTCCGGCATCGCGGAGATCGAGGTCACTGAGGGCGAGGACAAGGTCCGGATCGTCAAGCATGCGCCGACGGTCGTCGCGGCAGCACCACCCGCGCCGATGCAGACGGTGATGACCGGAGCGGCCACGACGCCGCTGCCGCCGGCGCCCTCGGCAGCACCAGTCGCCGCGGAGGCGACCCCTGAACCGCCGAAAGGCAACGTCGTCAAGTCGCCGATGGTCGGCACGTTCTACCGCTCGCCCAGCCCGGGCGCGAAGGCGTTCGTCGAGGCTGGACAGGCGGTCAAGCCCGGCGACACGCTGTGCATCATCGAAGCGATGAAACTGCTCAACGAGATCGAGGCCGAGGTCGCCGGGGAAGTGAAAGAGATCCTGGTCGAGAACGGGCAGCCGGTTGAATATGGGCAGCCCCTTTTCGTGATCGGCTAGCGCGTCGGGCCGCGCCAGCGCCGCCGACTCGCGCCGCAACGAGATCAACGATGTTCGGAAAGATCCTCATTGCCAACCGCGGCGAGATTGCGCTCCGCATCCAGCGTGCCTGTCGCGAGATGGGCATCACGACGGTGGTCGTGCATTCGCAGGCGGACACCGATGCCAAGTATGTGAAGCTCGCCGACGAATCGGTGTGCATCGGGCCGGCACCCTCGAAGGACAGCTACCTCAACATTCCGGCGATCATCAGCGCGGCGGAGGTCACCGACGCGGAGGCGATCCACCCCGGCTACGGCTTCCTCTCGGAAAACGCCGACTTCGCCGAGCGGGTCGAGAAGAGCGGCTTCGTCTTCATCGGCCCGCGGCCCGACTCGATACGGCTGATGGGCGACAAGGTCTCGGCCAAGCAGGCGATGATCGACGCCGGCGTGCCGACGGTGCCGGGCTCGGCGGGGGCGCTTCCCGAGGATGCGCGGGAGATCGTGCGCATCGCCCGCTCGATCGGTTACCCGGTGATCATCAAGGCCGCCGGCGGCGGCGGCGGGCGCGGCATGCGGGTGGTCAACACCGAAGCGGCGCTGATTGGCGCGGTCAACCTGACCCGCCAGGAGGCGCAGGCGGCTTTCGGCAATCCAGCCGTCTATATGGAAAAGTTCCTGGAGAACCCGCGCCACATAGAGATCCAGGTGCTGGCCGACCAGTACCGCAACGCGGTGTGGCTGGGCGAGCGCGATTGCTCGATGCAGCGCCGCCACCAGAAGATCATTGAGGAAGCGCCGGCGCCAGGCATCCCGCGCAAGCTGATCGAGCGCATCGGCGATCGTTGTGCCGATGCCTGCCGCAGGATCGGCTACCGCGGTGCCGGCACCTTCGAGTTCCTGTACGAGAGCGGCGATTTCTCTTTCATCGAGATGAACACCCGGCTGCAGGTCGAACATCCGGTCACCGAGATGGTCACCGGCATCGACCTGGTGCAGCAGCAGATCCGCGTCGCCGCCGGCCAGAAGCTTGCATTCCGTCAGCGCGACATCAACCTGCGCGGCGCCGCGATCGAGTGCCGGATCAACGCCGAGGATCCCTACCGCTTCACGCCGAGCCCGGGCCGCATCACCGCCTGGCACGCGCCGGGCGGTCCCGGGGTGCGGGTCGACTCGCACGCCTACAGCGGCTACTTCGTACCGCCGCACTACGACTCGATGATCGGCAAGCTGATCTGCTACGGCGACACTCGGGCTCAGGCCATCGCCCGCATGTCGGTGGCGCTGTCGGAGATGGTCGTCGAGGGAATCCAGACCAACATTCCGCTGCACCGCGAACTGATGGTGGATGAGAAATTCGTCCAGGGCGGCACCAGCATCCACTATCTGGAGAAGCGGCTCACGGCACGGCTACCAAAGGCCGGCTAGGGCCGCCCGACCCATCGAATCTTCTCGGCACGGAGTCGCCGCCCTCCCCGGCGCCGAGCCGGTTCGCTCCACACCCTTGAACTGACCCTGATGCTGCGCGAGATCACGCTTCTTGCCGACGCCCGTTCGGCTGACGCCCTGTCGGATGCGCTGCTCGACGGCGGGGCGCTGTCGGTGTCGATCGAAGACGCGGATGCCAACACGGTCGACGAGCAGCCTCTATATGGAGAGCCGGGCGGTGAGCCCGACCGCGCGGCCTGGGCGCACAACCGGATGTCGGTCCTTCTGCCGCCCGGCATCGACCCGGCACAGCTGCTTGCTGCCGCCTGCGAGACGCTGTCGATCACGCCGCCGATAGTCAGTGGCCGGCGTGAAGTCGAGGATGCAGACTGGGTTCGCCTGACTCAGGCGCAGTTTCCTCCGACCCGGATTGGCGAAGCACTGTGGATCGTGCCCAGCTGGCACGAACCTCCCGATCCGGCGGCGATAAACATCCGCCTCGATCCGGGTGTGGCCTTCGGCACGGGCACCCATCCAACCACCCGACTGTGCCTGGTGTGGCTGCTGCAGAACATGCCCCGCGGCGCCCGCGTGCTCGATTACGGCTGCGGCTCCGGCGTGCTCGCCATCGCGGCTGCGAAGCTCGGCGCGCGCGAAGTGATCGGCACCGATATCGACGAGCAGGCACTCGACGCCGCGCGCGCCAACAGCGAACGCAATGCTGTCGACGCTCGGTACACTGCGCCGGGCCGGCTTCCGGCCGGACAATTCGACGTCGTGCTCGCCAACATCCTCGCCAACCCACTGCGATTCCTCGCGCCGATGCTCCTGGCGCGCGTGGCGCAGGGCGGATCGCTCGTCCTCTCCGGCGTGCTACAGCGACAGGCCGACGAACTGATCGCCACCTACGCGCAGGCCGACCGCGCGGTGCCGCTGCAAGTCTGGGCGACCGAGGACGGATGGGTGTGCCTCGCCGGACGCCGTAGCGGGCCGGTCGCCGGCTGACCTGGAAAGATGGCGCTTGCCACCCGCTGCCCGAACTGCCACGCGCTCTTTCGCGTGGCCGCGGACCAGTTGAAGCTGCGTGGCGGGCTGGTTCGCTGCGGCGCCTGCCGTCATGTCTTCGACGCCACCGGCACGCTGAGCTACATCGACGACGCGACGCTGTCGACGCCGGCACACGAGGCAGCCCCCGCGGTGGGGGCTGTTATCGCTGCCATCAGGAAGGCCGAGTCCACCGCCAGCGAGTCGCTGTCTGGGCACGGCCTGGCACCGTTTCCGTCTATGCCAGCGGCAGCAGAACCGACGACCGAGGTGCAGCCGCCGGCTGAAGAACCAGCCGCCGAGGCGCCGACGCAGGCTGAAGTGTCGGCGGCCGCCGACACTTCGGCAGAGGCATCATTGCCCGCTGTCGGTTCTCCGCGTTTCACGGCGGAAGCCGGCGACACCGCTGGCGCCGCGGCGACCGAGACGGAGCAGCCCGTCACCGAAGAGCCACCCGCCGAGCCCTCTGCCATCGACGAGACAGACACCGTCGCCGAGCCGGTCGCGCCAGCCTTCCTGCGCGAAGCCGACGCGCAGACGAAGCGCAGGCGCACGATGATGTTCGGCATCGGCGCACTCCTTCTCGCGGTTCTCCTGCTGGCGCAGCTTGCCGTCGCTTTTCGTGCCGAGATCCTGGTCAAGTTCCCGCAGGCACGGCCAGCGCTCGCTGGTTTGTGCAAGGTCTTCCGCTGCACGGTCAACTGGCCGGCACGGGGCGACCTGCTGGCCGTGGTCGGCAGCGAACTGCAAGCACTGCCGGGCACAAGTGCCTTCGAACTAACGGCCGTAGTACGCAATCGCGGCAACATGACGCTGGCCCTGCCGGCGATCGAACTGACGCTGTCGGACACGCTGAATCGGACCGTCGCGCGCAAGGTGTTTTCACCGTCCGACTACCTGGCCGGCGAGAGCGAGCCGCAGGCGCACCTGCTGGCCGGCCTCGAGCCGGGCGCTGACCTGACGGTCAGGATCGCCTTCGAGGCGCGCGGCCTGAATGCCGCCGGCTTCGTCGTCTACCCCTTCTATCTCTGATGCACTCCCTGCCATGCACCTTGGCCAGCCGTGCCGGGAGCCAAGCGGCGAGGCAGCCGGACATTCGATCCCGATGAGCACACTGATCTGCGGTTCGATCGCCTTCGACTCGATCATGGTTTTCCGGGGGCGTTTCAAGGATCACATCCTGCCCGAGCAGGTCCATATCCTGAACGTCGCCTTCCTCGTGCCGCAGCTGCGGCGCGAGTACGGGGGCACGGCCGGCAACATTGCCTACAGCCTGAAGCTGCTTGGCGGCGACCCGCTGCCAATGGCGACGGTTGGCAACGACGCGGCGGCGTATCTGCAGCGGTTCGCGGGACTCGGCATCAACCGTGCCCATCTGCGCGAGGTCGCCGACAGTTACACGGCGCAGGCCTTCATCACCACCGATCTCGATGACAACCAGATCACCGCCTTCCACCCCGGCGCAATGTCGCTGTCGCACCTGAACGAGGTGCCGGTGGACGGTTCGGTCCGGCTGGGCATCGTTGCACCCGATGGACGCGAGGGGATGATCGCCCATGCGACGCAGTTCGCCGAACACGGCATCCCGTTCATCTTCGACCCCGGGCAGGGCCTGCCGATGTTCGACGCAGCGGAACTCGACACCTTCCTGGGCCAGGCCACTTACGCTGTGCTCAACGACTACGAAGCACAGCTGGTGGTCGACAAGACCGGCAAGCCAATCGAGACACTGGCGCAGAAAGTCAGCGCGCTGATCGTGACGCGCGGCGGCCAGGGCTCGGACATCTTTGTCGGCGGTCGGGTGCTGCACATCCCGGTGGCTCGGACGCGCCGCGTCGTGGATCCCACCGGCTGCGGCGACGCCTACCGCGCGGGGCTCCTGTACGGCCTGGCCAACGGCATGGACTGGGAAACCACCGGACGGCTGGCCGCGGTGATGGGTGCGCTGAAGATCGAACAGAGCGGTGCACAGAACCACACCGCCTCGCGCGACGAGATCGCCGACCGCTTCGGCGAATCCTTCAGTTTCCGCCCCTGGTAGACACGGCGACTACAGCCCGCTGCGCGCCAGGACGATGAGCATCACGTTGACGATCAGGATCACCACCAGTGGCGAAAGATCGATGCCGCCCACCAGTGGCAACGCCCGCTGAAAGGGCGCCAGGAACGGCCGCGCCAGCATGGACACCGCCGGTGCGATTGGCGCGTGCGGGTTGACCCAGCTCAGCACGACGTGCAGCAGGGTCAGCCAGAGCACCAAATAAAGCGCCCAGCGCAGCAGTTCGATCAGCGCCATGAGCAGCAGGGCCGACCATGGCCAGCTGGCCATGCCCACGCCGACCAGCAGAAACCGCAGGCCGACGAAGATCACTGCGACCAGTGCCGCCGCCAGCAGAGCGGAAATGTCGAGGCGTCCCACGGCAGGCACCAGGCGTCGCAACGGGCGCACCAGCCAGTCGGTCAGCGCAATGCCGAACTGAGCCAGCGGGTTTCGCGCAGGCAGTCCGAGGTAGCTCATGTAGGCGCGCGCGAGCAAGGTGACGCCGAGGATCACCGCGATCGTCTGCAGCAGGAACTCGCCGATGTCGACCAAGAGCATGGGGTTGCGAACTGTCGGGTCAGGTCGACCGATTCTAGCGAGGGGCGACGCACAGGAAGAAAAAGGGGCGCTGAGAGTCTCAGCGCCCCTTTAAGAAGCGAAACTGCTACGCGGCCGCTTACGGACGGCTGCCGGTCGGGAACGGCCATGCGGCCGCCGGATTCAGTGCCGTCTTCGCGCCCAGTGCCGGGGCCGCCGGAGCAGGTGCAGCCGGCTTGGCAGCCGGTGCAGCCTTCTTCACGGGCTTGGCTTTGGCAGCGGGCTTGGCTGCAGCCTTCTTAGCTACTTTTTTTTTAGCAGCTTTCTTGGCGGTCTTCTTGACCGCCTTCTTGGCGGTCTTCTTCGCCGCCGCTTTCTTTGCCTTCTTGACTACTTTCCTGACCGCTTTCTTGACGGCCTTCTTGGCGGTCTTCTTCGCCGCCGCTTTCTTCACGGTCTTCTTCGCCGCCGCTTTCTTCACGGTCTTCTTGGCCGGTTTCTTGGCGGCCTTCTTAGCGGTTTTCTTCGTTGCCATAGTCATCTCCTAACTGAGATCGATAAGGGGTTGATGAGCAAACCCGAAGTGGCCGGTCCAGGCCACGCTCGAGCTATTCATCGGCGCATGCGGACGCGCTGTCGCCGCGGCAACCCCAGAAGTGCGTTTTGATGGACGCATATCCGAGCGGAGCGCGGAACGGTCAGTGCGAAGACCGCTGACGCTGATGAATTCGGCACCGCGCAGCAGCGCCGACAACCGCCGGCGCGCGCGCAAAGAAAACGCCGGCGCGTGGCCGGCGTTCAGAAAGGAAGAAGACCCGGGTTTCTTGACTGCCGCAGATGCCTCGGGCTTCAGAGAGGGAACGACCCCACAAGACCCAAGTGTCTTGTTAGCGGTTCGTCGGGTGTCTTTGACGATGGAGCTTTTGCTGTGGTTGTCGGAGTTCAATGTCGTGATCGAAGTTCGCTGTTTGATCAACGAATCGAGCAACTCAACATGAGGTTGATTTTTACTCTCAATCAATTTCACTCGCAAGAGTTTTCGCGATTTTCACGTGTGAGTTGTTCGATTTATTCAACGCCTGCGCAACGACTCACTGAACGCTCGCTCATGCAGACGCATGAGGTCGACATCAGCAAAGTCGAATGCGCTACTCCCAGCTCAACGCTCCGCCGGTCTGATACTCGATCACCCGCGTCTCGAAGAAGTTGCGCTCCTTTTTCAGGTCGATCATTTCGCTCATCCACGGAAAGGGGTTGTCCTCGGCGGCGAACAGCGGCTCGATGCCGATCTGCTGCGCGCGCCGGTTGGCGATGTAGCGGAGATAGCCCTTGAACATCGGCGCGTTCAGCCCGAGCACGCCGCGCGGCATGGTGTCCTCGGCGTAGGCGTATTCCAGGTCGACCGCCCGCCGGAACAGCCCGCGGATCTCCTCGCGGAAGGCCGGCGTCCACAGATGCGGGTTCTCCAGCTTGATCTGGTTGATGAGGTCGATGCCGAAGTTGCAGTGCATAGACTCGTCGCGAAGGATGTACTGGTACTGCTCGGCGGCGCCGGTCATCTTGTTCTGCCGGCCGAGCGCCAGGATCTGGGCGAAGCCGACGTAGAAGAACAGCCCCTCCATCAGGCAGGCGAAGACGATCAGGCTCTTCAGCAGCTTCTGGTCGCTCTCCGTCGTTCCGGTGGCGAAGTTCGGATCGGTCAGGGCGTCGATGAACGGGATCAGGAACTCGTCCTTGGCGCGGATCGAGGCGATCTCGTGGTAGGCGTTGAAGATCTCGCCCTCGTCCAGCCCGAGCGACTCGACGATGTACTGGTAGGCGTGGGTGTGGATCGCCTCCTCGAACGCCTGCCGCAGCAGGAACTGCCGGCACTCCGGCGCCGTGATGTGCCGGTAAGTGCCGAGCACGATGTTGTTGGCGGCCAGGGAGTCGGCGGTGACGAAGAAGCCGAGGTTGCGCTTGACCAACCGGCGCTCGTCCTCGGTCAGACCGTTGGGGTCCTTCCACAGGGCAATGTCGCGGGACATGTTGATTTCCTGCGGCATCCAGTGGTTGGCGCAGGTGGCCAGATACTTGTCCCAGGCCCACTTGTACTTGAACGGCACCAGCTGGTTGACGTCGGTGCGGCCGTTGATGATCCGCTTGTCGGCAACGTTGACACGGCGGGTATCCGCCGCGACCTGCGAGCCGGCCGGCGCGCAGAACGCCGGCAGATCGTTCGCGGGCGGCTGCCGATTTGGCATCGGTGCGGCCGGGATGGCGGCGGAATCTTCCCAAGACAGCATCTGTCGTTCCTTGTTGGTTGGTCCGTCTTGTCGGCCGGCTACTGGCATGCCTCGCAGTCTGCGAACCCCGGGTCGCCGGGCTTGAGCATGCAGACCTTTCCGTCGGCCTCCGCCGCCGGCGAAGCGCCGTGCCCGCCGCCGGTGGGCACGGCATTGAGTTGCCCCGCGCGGGTGCTGGTCGACTTCTCGGCATGGGTGGCGCCGATCGTGCGCAGGTAGTAGGTCGTCTTGAGCCCGCGCAGCCAGGCCAGCTTGTAGGTCTCGTCAAGCTTCTTGCCCGACGCCCCCGCCATATAGATATTGAGTGACTGCGCCTGGTCGATCCATTTCTGGCGGCGCGCCGCGCACTCGATCAGCCACTTCGGCTCGATCTCGAAGGCGGTTGCGTAGAGGCGGCGGATGTCCTCCGGGATGCGGTCGATCCGGGCCAGCGAACCGTCGAAGTGCTTGATGTCGGCGACCATCACTTCGTCCCACAGCCCCAGCCGCTTCAGGTCGCGCACCAGGTGCTCGTTGACGACCGTGAACTCGCCCGACAGGTTGCTCTTGACGAACAGGTTCTGGAAGGTGGGCTCGATGCTGGCGTCCACCCCGATGATGTTGGAGATCGTCGCCGTGGGCGCGACCGCCACGCAGTTGGAGTTACGCATGCCGAACTGGGCGATCCGGCGGCGCAGGGTGTCCCAGTCCATCGTCGAGGAGCTGTCGACCTCAACATATCCGCCGCGGCTCTCGGCCAGCAGCCCGAGCGTGTCCTGCGGCAGGACGCCATGGTCCCACAGCGACCCGGAGAACGAGCAGTAGCGACCGCGCTCGGCAGCCAGCTCCGTGGAAGCCAAGTAGGCGTAGTAGCAGACCGCCTCCTGGCTGCGATCGGCGAACTCGACGGCGGCCTCCGACGCATACGGCACCCGCATCATGTGCAGGCAGTCCTGAAAGCCCATGATGCCGAGGCCAACCGGGCGGTGGCGCAGGTTCGAGTTGCGCGCCTTGCCGACCGCGTAGTAGTTGATGTCGATGACGTTGTCGAGCATCCGCATCGCGATGCCGATCGTCCGGGCCAGCTTGGCGTGGTCGAGCCGCAACCCACCCTGGCCGTCGTCGACCATGTGCGCCGGCAGGTTGACCGAGCCCAGGTTGCACACCGCGATCTCGGCCGGGCCGGTGTTCAGCGTGATCTCGGTGCACAGGTTCGAGCTGTGGATCGTGCCGACGTGCTGCTGAGGCGAGCGCAGGTTGCAGGCATCCTTGAAGGTGATCCAGGGATGGCCAGTCTCGAACAGCATCGACAGCATCTTGCGCCACAGTTGCACGGCCGGGATCTTCTTGTGCAGCCTCAGTTCGCCGCGTGCCGCCTTATCCTCGTAGCGCGCGTAGGCCTCCTCGAAGGCCTTGCCGGTCTTGTCGTGCAGGTCGGGACAGTCCGACGGTGAGAAAAGGGTCCAGTCGCCGCCCTCCATCACCCGCTTCATGAACAGGTCGGGAATCCAGTTCGCGGTGTTCATGTCGTGGGTGCGCCGGCGATCGTCGCCGGTGTTCTTGCGCAGCTCCAGGAACTCCTCGACGTCCAGGTGCCAGGTCTCGAGGTAGCAGCACACCGCGCCCTTGCGCTTGCCGCCCTGGTTCACCGCCACCGCCGTGTCGTTGACCACCTTCAGGAAAGGCACTACGCCCTGGCTCTTCCCGTTGGTGCCCTTGATGTGCGAGCCCAGCGCCCGCACCGGCGTCCAGTCGTTGCCCAGCCCGCCGGCGTACTTGGCCAGCAGGGCGTTCTCCTTGATCGCCTCGTAGATGCCGTCGAGGTCGTCGGACACCGTGGTCAGGTAGCAGGACGACAGCTGCGAGTGACGGGTGCCGCTATTGAATAGAGTCGGGGTTGAGCTCATGAAGTCGAAGCTCGACAGCACCTCGTAAAACTCGATGGCCCGCGCCTCGCGGTCGATCTCGCTGATCGCCAGACCCATCGCCACCCGCATGAAGAAAGCCTGCGGCAGTTCGAAGCGGCGGCCGTCGTGGTGCAGGAAGTAGCGGTCGTACAGCGTCTGCAGGCCGAGATAATTGAACTGCAGGTCGCGCTCTGGCTTCAGCGCCCGTGCCAGCCGCAACAGGTCGAACTGGGCCAGCCGCTCGTCGAGCAGTTCGGCCTCGATGCCGTACTTGACGAAGCCCGGGAAGTACTCCGCATAGCGCGTCGCCATCGCCTCCTGCGCCACCTCCTCGCCAAGGACCTCGCGGCGGACGGTATGCAGCAGCAACCGCGCCGTGACGTAGGAATAGGCGGGATCCTTCTCGATCAGCGCCCGCGCGGCCAGGATGGCCGACTTGACCACTTCTTCCAGCGGCACGCCGTCATAGAGGTTCTTCAAGGTCTCGGCGACGATCGCCTCGGCCGACACGTGCTCGGTCAGGCCAACGCAGGCCGAGTCCACCAGCGCCCGGATCCGCGCCAGGTCCAGCGGCACGCGCCGGCCGCTGTCGATCATCGACAGCTGCGGTTCGGCGGGCGCCTGCTCCTTCTTCTGGCGCGCCCGCTCCTGTGCCCGCTTCTCCCGGTAGAGCACGTACGCCCGGGCAACGTCGTGGGCGCCGTCGCGCATCAGCGACAGCTCGACCTGGTCCTGCACGTCCTCGATGTGGAACGTGCCGCCTGCCGGCTGCCGGCGCAACAGCGCCTGGACCACGTTGGCGGTCAGTTTCTCGATCTGCTCGCGTATCGCGCTGGATGCCGCGGCCTGGCCGCCGCGCACTGCCAGGAACGCCTTGGTCATCGCCACTGCGATCTTGCTCGGCTCGAAGCCGACCACCGCGCCGTTGCGGCGGATGAGCTTGTAATCAGCGAACGAAGTGGCGAGGACCCTGTTAACGCCGGCATCCCCGCCAGCAGGCGTGTGCCGCGGCGATTGGAATGGGACTGCGGCGTCCAGCACGCCCGGCTCTTGTAGCTGCATCTTGCCTCCGTTGTTCGACGCCGATCGCCCGCCAGGGACGACGACGTCCATTGTTCTGATCGGCTGCGCCTGCATCCGCGCACACAAGCTGTTGATCGCCGCCGCCCCGCCCCGCTTACGCCCCGGCTGCAGGCAAGCCCCGCCCGGTCGGCCCGCAGCGCCGGTCGCGCTGCCAGGCTGCCGGCCACCTGAACACAACATATTGTGCTCAAGCCAGCGCGGTGCACAAGGTCTAGTGGCGGTGGATCATAGGGGATGTCGGCGCTCAGCTCAACTGCCGCCGACCGTCTTGCTCGACTTTTTCGGCGGCCGGGCGCAGCGCGGCGCTTGACCGCGGCGATGCCGAGGCAAATCGGCAGGGACTAGGGCAGCCAGCCCGCCGGCAGTTCGGCGTGCCTGGCGAAGCGGTGCCAGTCGAAGAGCGGGCCCGGGTCAGTCTTGCGGCCTGGCGCGATGTGGCTATGTCCGCGCACAGCGCGCAGCGGCAGGCCGATGCGCAGCGCCCGCGCCAGTTGCGCGAGCGCCGCATACTGCGCGGGCTCGAAGGCAACGAAGTCGGCACCTTCGAGTTCGATGCCGATCGAGAAGTCGTTGCAGCCAGTACGCCCCTCGAAGGCAGAGGCGCCGGCGTGCCACGCCCGTTGGTGACAGCTGACGAACTGGGTGGTCCTGCCGTCGCGCTCGATCAGGAAGTGCGCGGAAACCCGCAATCCGGCGAGCAGTTCCAGAAAAGGGTGCGACCGCGGCTCGGGATCGTTGCAGAACAACCGCTCGATGCATCCGCCGCCGTAATGGCCAGGCGGCAGGCTGATGTTGTGCAAAACCAGCAGCTCGACCGCCATGCCGGCAGGCCGCGCGTCGCAATTCGGGCTCTGAACCTGCCTGACGCCGTCGACCCAGCCGTCGGGTCCGAACCGCAACGGCTGCACAGCCACTACTTCAGGCCCAGCCGCTGCATGCGGTAGCGCAACTGCCGGAAAGTGAGCCCGAGCAGTTGCGCAGCAGCGGTTCGGTTGCCGCCCGTCTTGCGAAGGGCGGCGCGCAGGGCTGCGCTTTCGACTGCGTCCAGGTAGGCGGTGAGGTCCGGCGGAACGCCGTCGACCGGCAAGGCGATCGCCGCTGCTTCAGCGCTCGGCTCCACGTCCTCCGCAAAGGCAGGAACCGGCTCAATGGCGTCTGGCTCCGGCGGCGCCTCGACTGCCGGAAGCATCAGGTCGGCGGCCGTCAGTTCGCGACCCGCAGCGAGCGCCACCCCGCGCTCGAGCACGTTCTCCAGTTCGCGGACGTTGCCGGGGAATGGATAGCTCTGCAGTTCGCGCAGCGCTTCCGGCGACAGCCGGACACGCTCCGCGCCGGCGCGCTGCGCAAGCCGGTCGAGGATCACATCAGCCAGCATGGCGATGTCCTCCGACCGCTCGCGAAGGTTCGGCACGTGCAGCTCGATCACATTGAGCCGGTAATACAGGTCCTGGCGGAAGCGCCCCGCGACGACCAGCTTGGCCAGGTCCTGATGCGTCGCGCTGAGGATTCGGGCATCGACCGGCTCCTCGCTGGTCGAGCCGACCTTGCGCACGCGCCGCTCCTGGATGGCGCGCAGCAGCTTGACCTGCATGGCCAGCGGCAGCTCAGCCACCTCGTCGAGGAACAGGGTGCCGCCGGCCGCGGCATGAAAGAAGCCATCACGATCGCGCTCGGCGCCGGTGAAGGCGCCCTTCCGGTAGCCGAAGAACTCGGCCTCCATCAGCGCCTCGGGAATTGCGCCGCAGTTCACCGCAACGAACGGCATCAGTCGACGCGCCGACGCGTCATGGATTGCGCGCGCGACCAGTTCCTTGCCGCTGCCCGACTCGCCATAGATGGCGACCGGCGCCATGCTGTGGGCGAGTCGCTCGATCATCGCGCGCAGCTGTCGCATTGCCGGCGCGTCGCCACGCAGCCGGTCGATCCCGCGCGTCTGCTGCTGCGGCGGCGAGCTGCCTGCCGGAGGCCGGGCGAGTGCCGAGCGGACGAGCAGCCGTAACTGGTCGAGATCGACGGGCTTGGCGAGGTAATCGAAGGCACCGGCCTTCAGGGCGGCGACCGCGTTCTCGGCGCTGCCGTAGGCGGTGATCACCGCGATCGGCGTGTCGCCGCGGGCGGCGACCTCCTTGACCAGCTCGATGCCGGTGCCGTCAGGCAGTCGCATGTCGGTCAGGCACAACGCGTAGCGATTGCGGGCAAGCAGATCGCGCGCGCTGCCGACGGAATCGGCGGAATCCACATCAAGGCCCAGGCGACCAAGTGTGAGCGACAGGAGCTCGCGCAGGTCCGCCTCGTCATCGACGACCAGAACGGCCGGCACCCGCCGCTCGTTCGCAGCGTCCACCGATGCAGCAGGCCGCGGTTCACTCATGGGGCGTCATCGTATCGAGGAAGTCTGATCCTTGCCGTTCGGCATCCGCGGCGGTAAAGCGCACGACAAAGCCGCGGTGCAGGCTGCCGTCGGGCAGCGTCACTTCGTCGTAGCCCAGATGGCAGCGGTTGGCCAGGCAGAACTCACGCGCGATGTACAGGCCAAGCCCGGTCCCCGCCACGTGAGTGGTGTTGAACGGTTCGAAGAGAGAGGCACGGACGCCGTCGGTGACCCCGGGCCCGTCGTCGATCACCCAGAGCTCGACCGCCGAGCCCCGCTCGTCGACGAACACGCGGACGGCGCCGGCGGAGTCACTGGCATAGCGCAGCGCATTGTCGAGCAGGTTGTAGAGGACCTGCCGCAGATGCGACCGCTCGAACTTCACGCGCGCGCCGGCCGGCACCTGGAGCATGACCCGGCCCCGGGCCTGAGGTCGGTCGCGGACGAACTCGTCCAGCCATTCGGGAAGGAAGTCCGCCAGTTCGATGTCATCGCCCAGCGGCGCCTCGCGCCGGGCCACGCGCAGGATATCGTCGACCAGCCGGTTCAGCCGCAGGGTGTTCTCTCGCACGATTGACGCCAGCCGCTTGAGGCCGGCATCGGGGGCGTCTTCGACAAGCAGCTGGCTCGCATGGCTGATCGCGGCCAGCGGATTGCGGATCTCGTGCGCGATGGATGCAGTCAACCGTCCCATCGAGGCGAGCTTGAGCTGCTGCGCGCGTTCGTCCAGCGCGCGCTGATCCTCGATGAAAATCAGGAACTCGTCGCTCTGCTCGGCCGACGGCTGCACGAAGCGCGCGCGCAGCCGAAGCTCCGGCAGCTCAACGATGTTGGCGCCGCTCATGCCCTCTTCCGTGCCGCCCTCGCGCCAGCGCCGGAAGGCGGATACCAGCGGCACCAAGCGCTCGAGGGAAGACAGCCGCTCGCCGGTGAGCTGTGCCTCCGGCTTCATGCCGAAGAGCAGTCGCGCGGCGCGGTTGTTGGCACGCACCCGCGCGTCGGCGTCGACCACCACGACGCCCTGTTCGAGCTGAGCGATGACCAGCCTGTTGATGGCCAGCTGATTGTGCAGATTCCGCCCGCGCTGCTGGGCCAGTTGCTCCTGCGCCGCCAGCCGCTGGGCAAGCAGCCGAAGCAGCGCGGTGATGGCGAACATCATCGCGCCGTACAGGCCGGCCTCGAAAAGCGACGCCTCGGTGCCGGCAGCGGTCAGCGAGCGTGCCAGCGCGTCGAGAAGGATCGTGATGACTGCCAGCGCGCAGACGAAGAACACGACCGCCGTCGGCAGCAGCAGCGAGGCACCAGCCAAGGGCAGCAGATACAGGACCACCAGCCCAGAGCGCAGGCCGCCGCTGGCGATCATCAGCGCCGATATCAGCGCGAAGTCGAAGGCGATCTGCGCCGTGATGTGCACGACGGCGCGCCGGCGCAGGTACATCGAGGCAACCGCCAGCGCCGCGGCGCCGACGAAGTAGATGATTGCCGCCGCGAGGTAGGCGGGCGCCGACCCACCCCTGATCGAAGGCCCCAGAGCCGCGATCGCCAGTAACAGGCCGATCGCGATGATCAGCCGTGCCAGCCCCAGATACTGCAGGATGCGCCACTGCGGCGCTGAGTCGTCGTCGCGATCGAGCTCCGCCGACAGGTTCATCCCGCTCTCCGGTCTCAGCTGACTTGCCCCGGGAGCGACGGCGGGTACCCCCGGAGCTCCGGGGCGGCGATCATCGGGCGTCGCGTTCAAGGCGCCGATGGCCCTCGCTGCAATACCAGCGATCGCCATCGGCGAGCGCTTCGGACTTCGGGACGTTCAGACCGCAGTGCTCGCAACGAACCATCGCTTCCCCGGCGGCGGGCGCCTTTGGCGGCTGCGTCGCGGCGCCGCGCTGCTGACCGCTGCGCCAGATCCGGAAGGCGACGTACAGGCCGACGCCGAGGACAACGAAGAAGAGGATGCGTCCCATCAGACACGCCCGAGGATCACTTCCAGAACGAACCGGCTGCCCACATAGGCGAGCAGCAGCATCAGGAAACCGGCAAACGTCCAGCGCAGCGCCGTTCGCCCGCGCCAGCCAAACACGAAGCGCCCGCCAAGGAGGCCGGCGAAGACGAGCCAGGAGGCGATCGTAAACACCGTCTTGTGCTCGAAGCGCAGCGCGCGGCCGAAGAGCTGCTCGGAGAAGAACACCCCGGTGACCAGGGTGGCAGTCAGCAGCAGGAAACCCACTGCGATCAGTTGGAAGAGCAGCTTCTCAAGCGCCAGCAACGACGGCAACTGGCCAAAGATACGCCCCAGCCCCTGCGCCTGCAGCGCCGAGTGCAGCCGACGGTCCAGCAGGGCCATCAGCAATGCGTGCAGCGCGGCAATGGTGAACAGGCTGTAGGCCGCGATCGCCACCAGCAGGTGCAGTCGCAGTGCGGTGGAATCGACGCCGGCCCCGATCGCGGCGCCCTGGAAACCGAGCGGCAGCAGAACGCAGACCGCGGCGGCTGGCAGCACCAGCACATCCAGTCCGCGCACCGGCACAAACATCCCCTCGACCCAGAGCACCAGGACAGCCAGCAGCAGCGTCGCCGACAGCGCCTGCGCGAAGCCAAAACGGAACTCGCCGCCGCTCGAGATGGCCATGCCGAGCAGCACCGCATGCGCTGCGGCCAGCACCGGCAGCAGCGCGGCGCGCCAGCGCGCGGTCCTCTCGGGAGCCTCCAGCGTTCGCCACGTCACCCACGCCAGCACCAGGTACGCCGCGGCCACGACAGCTGCACCGGCCCCGTAGAATCCATGCATTCTCATAGCTGTTTATATAGCACGCGCCGACCTCCTCGAGCGCGCTTCCTCCGATGCTTGATTCACTGACCGAACGCCTGGCACGCGTCGTCAAGACGATGCGCGGGCAGGCTCGCCTGACCGAGGCCAACACACAGGAAATGCTGCGCGAGGTGCGCGTGGCGCTGCTCGAGGCCGACGTGGCGCTGCCCGTCGTCCGAGACTTCATCGCCCGCGTCAGGGACAAGGCAGTCGGCGAAGAAGTGGTCGGCAGCCTGACGCCGGGCCAGGCGCTGGTCGGCGTCGTGCAACGCGAACTGACGACGCTGATGGGCGGCGATCTGCCGCCGGCGGCGCGTGAACTCAGCCTCGCGGTGCAGCCCCCGGCGGTCATCCTACTTGCCGGCCTGCAGGGCGCCGGCAAGACGACCACCGCGGCCAAGCTAGCAAAGTGGCTGATCGACGAGCGCAAGAAGAAGGTCCTGCTGGTGTCCACCGACGTGTACCGCCCGGCCGCGATCGAGCAGCTGCAGACGGTCAGCGAGCAGGCCGGCGCACAGTTCTTCCACAGCCAGGCCGATGACGCGCCTGTGGACATCGCGCAACGGGCGCTGGATCACGCCCGGCGTCACTATTTCGACGTGCTGATCGTCGACACTGCCGGCCGACTGGCGATCGACGATGCAATGATGCAGGAGGTCGCCGCGCTTCATGCCGCGGTCAAGCCGGTCGAGACGCTGTTCGTGGTCGACAGCATGCTCGGGCAGGACGCGGTCAACACCGCGCGGGCATTTGCAGAACGTTTGCCACTGACCGGCGTCATCCTGACCAAGCTCGATGGCGACGCGCGCGGCGGTGCCGCGCTGTCGGTGCGCCAAGTGACCGGCACGCCGATCAAGTTCATCGGTGTGGCCGAGCGGATCGGCGGCCTGGAGCGGTTCGACCCGGAGCGCATGGCCCGCCGCGTGCTCGGCATGGGCGACGTGGTCGCACTGGTCGAGGACGTGCGCAAGGCGGTCGACCTGCAGTCGGCAGAGAAACTGGCCAAGAAGATCCAGGCCGGCGATCGCTTCGACCTGAACGACTTCAAGGAGCAGATGGGACAGATGCGCAAGATGGGCGGCCTTTCCGGCCTGCTGGACAAGCTGCCGGCGCAGCTGGCCGCCGCGGCCGGACAAGTCAGCGACAAGGACGCCGATCGCCAGGTTCGCCGCATCGAGGGAATCATCAATTCGATGACGCCGGCGGAGCGCGCCAAGCCGGAGTTGCTCAAGGCGTCGCGCAAGCGGCGCATCGCCGCCGGCAGCGGCGTGCCAGTGCAGGAAGTCAACCGTCTGCTCAGCCAGTTCGAGCAGATGCGGTCAATGATGAAGCAGATGAAGAAGGGCGGCCTGTCGAAGATGATGCGCGCCATGGGCGGCCTGGCCTCGCTGCGCGGCGGCCCGCCCGGACTGCCGAAGCGCTGACCGCGCCGCCCGCCCGCGGCCGCGCCGGATCAGCCTGTCGCCGGCTTGCGTGGCGTGTAGGCCCAGCGCCCATGCCACGCCGCCAGTACCGCGTCCGGATACGCCGCGCGACCGCGGCTGCCGTTATAGCGGCCAAGCGCCAGGAAAAGATCGCCCTTCTCCATGTCCAGATAGTGGCGGAGGATCACGCAGCCGTAGCGAAGATTGGTCCGCATGTCGAACAGCGTGCGGGGATCGCCATCGCCGATGACGTTGGTCCAGAACGGCATCACCTGCATGTAGCCGCGCGCCCCTGCACTTGAAACCGCGTACTTGCGGAAATTGCTCTCCACCTGGATCAGTCCGAGAACGAGCTGACGGTCGAGGCCGGCGCGAATCGCCTCGTAGTCGAGTGTGCGCAGGAACTCGATGCGCTCGCGGTAATCAGGCTTCGGCCGCAACAGCCGGCCTGACATCTCGTTCAGCCAGTCGATGAACTCGATGCGCTCGCCGATATCGGTGATGCGCCGCTGCGGCGGCGCGCTGTCGGCGATGCGCGCCGCCAGCGCTGCGCGCACGGCGTCGGCCATCGGTTCATAGATCTGGGCGCCGCCCCGCGCCTGAAAAGGCAACCCCGCCAGGGCCGGGGCGGCCAGCGCGCCGAGGAGCCGCCGCCGCCGGCGCCGGTCAGCTTCGTCCAGCGGCAATCTGCTGCGCGACCAGTCCGACGGCATCTGCGAGAGGCACGACATTCGCCTGCAGGCTACGCCGATGCGCGTACTCGACCTGTCCGGTCTTCAGACCGCGTTCGCCCACGGTGATCCGGTGCGGAACGCCGATCAGTTCCCAGTCGGCAAACATCGACCCGGGCCGTTCGCCGCGATCGTCGATGATCACGTCGATACCCGCCGATTCCAGCTCTTCGTGCAGTTCGTCGGCAACCTGCCGGACGGCCGCCGATTGCCGGTAGTTGACGGGACAGATCACTACTGAAAATGGCGCGATCGGCTCTGGCCAGATGATTCCGCGCTCATCGTGGTTCTGCTCGATTGCCGCCCCGAGGAGCCGAGTGACGCCGATGCCATAACAGCCCATCACTACCGGCTTCTGCTGGCCGCTTTCGTCGGTGAAGGTGAGCCGCATCGATTCGGCATAGGGCAACCCAGCGAACACATGGCCGACTTCGATGCCGCGCTGGATTGCCAGCACTCCTTGCCCGTCGGGCGAGGGATCGCCGGCCACGACGTTGCGCAGGTCCGCCACCTGCTGGGGCTCCGGCAGATCTCGCCCCCAGTTCACACCGGCGATATGGAAATCTTCTTCGTTTGCCCCGCAGACGAAATCGCTCATGTTCGCCACCGTGCGGTCGGCGACCACCTTGACTGGCTGCCGGGTGCCGATCGGGCCCAGGTAGCCCGGCCGGCAGCCGAACGCGGCGCGGATCTCTGCCTCGGTCGCAAATCGAAACCCGTCTTTCAGGCCAGGCACCTTGCCAGCTTTCACCTCGTTCAGATCGTGATCACCGCGAATCAACAGCAGCAGGATCTCCGAGCCGGTCACGCCGCCAGATGAATCCTTGCGGTCGACGGCAAGCACGATCGACTTGACCGTCCGCTCAAGAGGAAGGCCGAGCAGTTCGGCGACGTCCTCGCAGCGCTCCTTGCCCGGCGTCGGCACCTTGCGCATCGCATCCCGCGGCAGCTGCCGCACTGCGATGAGCGGCATTGCCTCGGCCATTTCGATGTTGGCGGCGTAATCGGACGTCGGGCAGTAGGCGATCGCGTCTTCGCCGGTGTCCGCGATCACTTGGAACTCGTGGCTGGCCTGCCCGCCGATGTTGCCGGTATCGGCAGCGACGGCGCGGAACTTGAGCCCCATGCGGGCGAAGATCCGCTCATAGGCCTCATACATGGCACGGTAGCTCGTCATGCCGCCGGTGTCGTCGCGATCGAAGGAGTAGGCGTCCTTCATCGTGAACTCGCGGCCGCGCATCAGGCCGAAACGCGGCCGCCGCTCATCCCGGAATTTCGTCTGGATGTGATAGAAGTTGACGGGCAGCTGCTTGTAGCTCTTCACCTGCTCGCGCACGATGTCGGCGATCACCTCCTCGGAGGTGGGCTGGATCACGAAGTCCCGTTCGTGCCGGTCCTTCAGCCGCGCCAGTTCGGGCCCCATCTTGAACCAGCGCCCGGACTCCATCCAAAGCTCGGCCGGCTGCACCACCGGCATCAGCAACTCGATGGCGCCGGCGTGGTTCATCTCCTCACGGATGATGTTCTCGATCTTGCGGATTGACCGCAGCCCGACGGGCAAGTAGCTGTAGATGCCGGCCGCGAGCTTCTTGATCATTCCCGCCCGCACCATCAGCCGGTGGCTGATCACCTCGGCGTCAGCCGGCGCTTCTTTGAGAGTGGAAATGAAGAAATTGGAGGCGCGCATCGCAACATGTCTCCGCGCACGCGCACGGATGCCGGGGTCATATAATGGCCGCAGATGATAAGGCTTCAGGTGTTCGCATGCTGGACAAGGAAGGCTATCGCCCGAATGTCGGCATCATCCTGCTCAACCTGCGCAACGAGGTCTTCTGGGGCAAGCGTGTAAGACAACATTCCTGGCAGTTCCCGCAAGGCGGCATCAAGTACGGCGAATCGCCCGAGCAGGCGATGTACCGCGAGCTGTACGAGGAGATCGGCCTGCGCGCCGAGCACGTCAGGATCGTGGCCCGCACGCGTGACTGGTTGCGCTACGACGTTCCAGAGCAGTGGATGCGGCGAGAGCTGCGGGGCAACTATCGCGGCCAGAAGCAGATCTGGTTCCTGTTGCGGCTGATGGCACGCGACTGCGACCTCTGCCTGCGCCGTTCGGAAAAGCCGGAGTTCGATGCCTGGCGTTGGCACCCTTACTGGGTGCCGCTCGATGCCGTTGTCGAATTCAAGCGCGACGTCTACCAGCAGGCGCTGTCCGAGCTGTCGCGCTATGTGTTCCGGCCGCCGCGCGGCGCCGCCGACCAAACACGCCCGCGTCCGGGCAGCGAGCGAGCCGAAACGTCACCGTCGGAAGACATCGACGCCGGCAGTGCGCCCTTTTAACGGCAGCTGGGCAACGCAGCTGTCAGAGGACGACGAGGTTGTCGCGATGGATCAGTTCGCGCTCTTCAACAAAACCGAGCACTGACTCGATCTCCGCGCTCGGCCGGCCGGCGATGCGGCGGGCCTGCTCGCTGCTGTAGTTCGCCAGACCACGCGCGATCTCGCGCCGGTCGGGGCCGATGCAGGCGACGACATCACCGCGGGCGAATTCTCCGTGCACCTCGACGACGCCGATGGGCAGCAGGCTCTTGCGCTCGCTGACCAGCGCGCGTACGGCGCCGTCGTCGATTCGCACTCGCCCCTTCACTTGCAGGTGATCGGCAAGCCATTGTTTGCGCGCCGTCAGCACCTCTGTCGACGCCAGCAGCTGAGTGCCGAGCCGTTCGCCCCCGGCCAGCCGGATGAGGACGTCCTTCTCGCGGCCGCTGGCAATGACCGTGTTCGCGCCGCTTCTGGCCGCGCGCTTCGCCGCCAGCACCTTGGTGATCATGCCGCCGCGCGCGATGTGGCTGCCCGTGCCACCGGCAATCTCCTCAAGATCGGGGTCACCCGCCCGGACTTCCTGCAGCAGGATCGCGCCCGGATCGCGACGCGGATCCGCGCTGTACAAGCCCGCCTGGTCGGTCAGGATGACGAGCACATCGGCCTCGACCAGGTTGGCGGTCAGCGCTGCCAGCGTGTCGTTGTCGCCGAACTTGATCTCGTCGGTGACCACGGTGTCGTTCTCGTTGATCACGGGCACCACGCCCAGTTCGAGCAGCGTGAACAGCGTCGAGCGTCCGTTCAGGTAACGCGCCCGATCGGCCAGGTCGGCGTGGGTGAGCAGGATCTGTGCCGTGCGGATGCCCAGTGCAGCAAAACAGCTTTCGTAGGCCTGCGCCAGACCCATCTGTCCAACCGCGGCTGCCGCCTGCAGTTCGTGCACCTCGCGTGGACGCCGCACCCAGCCCAGCCGCTGCATGCCCTCGGCAATGGCACCGCTGGAGACCAGCAGGACTTGCTTGCCGGCAGCGCGGAGAGCGGCGATCTGTTCGGCCCACTGGGCGATTGCGGCCCGGTCCAGGCCGCGGCCTTCATCGGTGACCAGGCTGCTGCCGACCTTGATCACCACCCGGCGAGCGGCCTGGACCGCTGTGAGCGTGCTCATGGGGCAGCCTTGGAGCCGTGCTCGACCAGGTGCCGGTTCACTGCGCGCATCAGTTCCCGACAGCCCTCGCCGGTCGCTGCAGACACAAGGAACATCGGTGCCCTGGTCCGCAGGCGGCGCCGGAACTCCGATGCAAGCTGTTCACGAAGGGCCGCATCGACCAGGTCGATCTTGTTGAAGACGATCCACCGCGGCTTGCGCGCAAGTGCAGGGTCGAACTTCTTGAGTTCGGCGACCAGCGCACGCGCCTGCCGAACAGGATCGGTATCCGCATCGATCGGGGCGATGTCGATCACATGCAGCAGAAGACGCGTCCGGCTGAGGTGGCGAAGGAAACGATGTCCGAGCCCCGCGCCCTCGGCGGCGCCTTCGATGAGACCGGGCACATCGGCGATCACAAAGCTGCCGTTCCCATCCACGCGCACCACGCCCAGGTGAGGATGCAGGGTCGTGAACGGATAGTCGGCGACCTTAGGCCGCGCGTTCGACACCGCTGCAATCAGCGTCGATTTGCCCGCGTTGGGAAAACCGAGCAGGCCCACGTCTGCCAGCACCTTGAGTTCTAGGCGCAGGAAACGGTGCTCGCCGGGCTGTCCCGGCGTCTTCTGCCGCGGCGCGCGATTGGTACTTGACTTGAAATGAAGATTGCCCAGCCCCCCCGCGCCGCCCTTGGCGAGCAGCGCACGTTGGCCACTGGAAGCCAGGTCGGCCAGTGTGTGACCGGTCTCCTCGTCGATGACCATGGTGCCGACCGGCAGGCGCAGCTCGACGTCCTCGCCTGATGCGCCGTAGCAGTCCGAGCCGCGACCGTGCTCGCCGTTAATGGCAGCGATCCGACGCTGGTAGCGGTACTCGATCAGCGTATTGATGTTGTGATCGGCCACTGCCCAGACGCTCCCGCCGCGACCCCCATCGCCACCGTCCGGGCCGCCTTTCGGGATGAACTTCTCGCGCCGGAAGGAGGCGCAGCCGTCCCCGCCTCGCCCCGCCTGCACCTCGATGCGCGCTTCGTCGACGAACTTCATGATCAATCAGGAAGACAAAAAAGCCCTGCCGGCAACGGACAGGGCTTTGCCGCCCGCAGCTGCCGGCCTCCGGCCAGCGAGCGCCGGGCTTACTGCGCGGTCTGGACGCTCACCGTGCGTCGGTTCTGCGCGCCCCGGGTCTCGAAGCGCACGTGGCCGTCGACCAGCGCGAAGAGCGTGTGATCGCGTCCGATGCCGACGTTGCTGCCCGGATGAAACTGGGTGCCACGCTGGCGAAGAATGATCGAACCCGCGCTGATCGCCTCGCCGCCGTAGACTTTGACGCCAAGCCGCTTGGCCTGGGAATCGCGACCGTTGCGCGATGAACCGCCTGCTTTCTTGTGTGCCATTTCCTGTCTCTCTGCGCGATGCTCGCCGATCAGCCGATCGCGTCGATGCGAACCTCGGTGAAATCCTGCCGGTGCCCGGCATGCTTCTGAAAATGCTTGCGCCGGCGCATCTTGAAGATGGTCACCTTGGGATGACGGCCGTGGCCCACCACGGTTGCCTTGACCGTCACTCCCGGCAGGCGCGGCGTGCCGATGCGCAGGTCGCTGCCGTCACCGACAGCCAGGACCTCGTCGAAGGTGATTACGCTGCCCGGCTCAGCGCCGATGGCCTCGACCTTGATTGCCTGGCCGGCCGCGACCCGATACTGCTTGCCGCCTGTCTTGATCACTGCGTACATGGTGTTCGTCCTGGGCTGGCGCGCGACTTCAGCGCTGCGCCAACCGGCAATCGGAGCCGCCGCCTTTGCTGTTCGGCGACCCACGAGGATTCTGGAAAGCTTGATATTTTCGCGCCTAGTCGGCCGACTGTCAAACCAACCGCTGCCGCCATCTGCGAAGGCGCGCCTGGCCGACCCCCGCGCGCCCGTCGCAGCGGTCTGCCCGAGGCGCGCGCGGACGCCCACCTATAATTGCCATCCGCCTCGAATTCGCAAGCGAGTATGCCCTTGACGCCCGTGCTGGCCGAAACGGCGGCCACCCCCCGATCGCTGCCACAGATCCTGACACCCATCGCCGAGGATCTGCGCTCGGTCGACCGCACGATCCGCGCCCGCCTTTCTTCGGACGTCACCCTGATCGGCACCATCGCTGACTACATCATCGCGGCCGGCGGCAAACGCCTTCGCCCGGCGGTCCTCTTGCTTCTCTCCCGCGCCCTGGGCTACAGCGGCAATGCACATGTCCTGCTGGCAGCGGTGATCGAGTTCATCCATACCGCAACCCTGCTGCATGACGATGTGGTCGACGAGTCCGAGCTGCGCCGCGGCCGGGCAACCGCGAATGCGCATTTCGGCAACGCGGCCAGTGTTCTCGTCGGCGACTTTCTTTACTCGCGCTCGTTCCAGATGATGGTTGAGGAGGGCGAGATGCGCGTGATGCAGATCCTTTCCGACGCGACCAACCGGATCGCCGAAGGCGAGGTCCTGCAGCTGATGAACGTGCACGACCCCTCGGTCGACGAGAAGCGCTATCTGGAGGTGGTCGGGCGCAAGACCGCAGCGCTTTTTGAGGCGGCCGCGCGCATCGCCGCGGTGATTGCAGGCGCCAGCACCGACATGGAGGAGGCGGCGGCACGCTACGGGGCCGGTCTCGGCATCGCCTTTCAGATGGTCGATGACGTGCTTGACTACTCTGGCCAGGTCGAGGAAATCGGCAAGCGGCTCGGCGACGACCTGCGCGAAGGGAAGGTCACGCTGCCGCTGATCCATGCCATGCGCTCCGCAAACGCGACCCAGCGGCAGCACATCGAGAAGGTGATCCGTGAAGGCGGCGGGGACTTCGCCGAGATCGCCCGAATCGTGCAGACCAATGGCTCGATCGCATACGTTCGAAGCCGTGCCGCCGATGAATCGGCACGTGCGGCGGCGGCGGCCCGCTTACTGCCGCCGTCGGCATTCAAGGATTCTTTGTTAAACTTAATTTTTTTCGCGATGGATCGCGACCGCTGACTTGGCGGCGGTTCTTCGCAATCCGGCAGGGGCGACCGAATTGGCGTGGTCGCCGCTGCGTCGTCGGGGTGTAGCTCAGTCTGGTAGAGTACTGCGTTCGGGACGCAGGAGTCGGAGGTTCGAATCCTCTCACCCCGACCACTTCCTTCCTTGCCCCTGTAGGCTGCTCGGCCCGCGGGAGCCGCCGGGTGGAAAGCCGTCCGTTATGGGCGCAGGTCCTTGCGCTCACCATCCTGCTGCTGCTTTCGGCCTTCTTTTCTATGGCCGAGACCGCGATGATGGCGCTCAGCCGCCTTCGGCTGCGACATCTCGCGCGGAAAGGCAGCGGCGCTGTCCGCCTGACGCAGTTCCTGCTCGACCGGACCGACCGCCTGCTCGGCGTCATCCTGCTCGGCAACAACCTTGTCAACAATGTCCTGGCGACTCTGATCACCGCCCTGGCGATCCATCACTTCGGCCAGAGCGAGTGGGTGCTGGCGATCGCCGCCGGCTCGCTGATATTCGCACTGCTCATATTCGCGGAGATCACACCGAAGCTCATCGGGGCGACCTACCCGGAGCGCATCGCCCTTCCAGCCAGCTTTGTGCTGGCGGTGCTGTTGAACCTGGCCTCGCCCCTGGTGTGGTTCGTGAACCTCTTTGTCCGCGCAGTGCTGCGGATAACTGCGCATCCGTCAGCGCAGCAGCGCCGATGCAGCTAAGCTGACGCCGCAGGAGCTCCGGACGATCGTCCTCGAGGGCGGAAACTTCATTCCATCGAAGCACCGCAGCATCCTGCTCAACCTGTTCGACCTTGAGCGACTGGCCGTCGATGACGTCATGACCCCGCGCGCCCGGATCGAAGGCCTCGACGTCTCGGAGTCGCTGGAGGCCATCGGCAGGCAGCTGATGACCTGCCACCACAACAAGCTGCCGGTGTTCGAGGGCGACATCGCGCGCGTACTCGGCATCCTGCACGTGCGCAAGCTGCTGCCCCTGCTTGGCGAGCAGTCGCTGACCGCCGAGCAGATCCGCGAAAGGATGGTGCCCCCTTATTGCATCCCCACCAGCACGCCGCTCCTGCAGCAACTGCAGATGTTCCAGGACAACCGGCAGCGGGTCGGCCTGGTCGTCGATGAGTACGGAGACGTGCGTGGCCTGGTGACGCTCGAGGACATCATTGAGGAAATCGTCGGTGAATTCTCCACGCAGCCCCCCGGCAGCGACACCGCCGCGCTGCAGTGGGCAGCGGATGGTCAGGTGACCGTCGATGGAAGCGTCTCGCTGCGCGCGCTGAACCGTCGATTGCACTTGCGCTTCCCGCTCGACGGCCCCCGCACCCTCAACGGCCTCTTGCTGGAGCAACTGCAGGAGATCCCGGACGCTCCCTGCTGCATCCGCTACGAAGGCTGCATTGCCGAGATCATTCAGACCGATGAGCAGGCGGTGCGCAGCGCGCGCCTCATTCGCACGCAGACCAACGCCAGCGGCTTACGCGGGACGGATTAGGCCGTTTCCAGAGCTGTCGTGACCGTTTGCCTGCTTTACAAAAGCGTGCCGCGTGGGCACTATTTTCTCGCTTCGTGGGTCCTCACTCCCGCTGGAGCGCCGGCAATCGGCGGCATGTGCCTCTGATCATCAAGCGGTTGCTCATTCTTGCAGGTTCAACGTGTCTGCTGTCAGTCAGAACCCTGTTGTGGCCGCCAGTTCGCTGACCGGGCTGGCGCGCGCGCTAGTGCAGCAAGGCAAGCTGCGACCAGATCGCGCCGAGTCGCTCGCGCGCAAGGCGGCACAGTCGAACACGCTCTTCATTGACGAACTGATCGGCGCGGCCGAGGCGACCGGCCTGCAGTCGAGTCAGATCGCGCGCTTCGCCGCTGACACGTTCGGCCACCCGCTCCTTGACCTCGCCGCCGTGGACGCCGATCAGCTGCCTGGAGACGTGATCGACAAGAAGCTGGTCAGTTCGCTGCGCGTGCTTGCGATTCGCAAGCGCGGCAACCGCCTGGCCGTGGCGGTGTCCGATCCAACCAACGTGCAGGCGCTGGACCAGGTCAAGTTCCAGACGCAACTGGCGCTCGAGATTGTCGTCGTCGAGCACGACAAGCTGCTGAAGATCATCGAGTCGAGTTTTCAGAGCGCCGGCAAGGTGCTGGAGAAACTGGTCGGCGACGACATCGACTTCGGCGAGCTGCTGGCCGAGGTGCCGGATACCGCAGCCCAGGACGACTCGGCGATCGATATCGACGACGCGCCGGTCGTGCGGTTCCTGCAGAAACTGCTGCTCGACGCCATCGGTGACGGCGCATCGGACCTGCATTTCGAACCGTACGAGAAGTTCTACCGCGTCCGCTTCCGCGTCGACGGCATCCTGCGCGAGGTGACGCAGCCGCCGCTCGCCATCAAGGATCGGCTGGTGACACGCATCAAGGTGCTCGCGAAGCTCGACATTTCCGAGAAGCGGGTGCCGCAGGACGGCCGCATGAAACTGGCGCTGAGCGCGCAGCGGGCAATCGACTTTCGCGTCAGTACGTTGCCCACGCTGTTCGGCGAAAAGGTCGTGGTCCGGATCCTCGATCCGAGCCAAGCGAAACTGGGCATCGAGGCGCTGGGCTACGAGCCAGAGCAGAAAGCGACCCTGCTCAATGCGATCAAGCGCCCCTACGGGATGGTGCTCGTCACTGGGCCGACCGGCAGCGGCAAGACCGTGTCGCTGTATACCTGCCTGAACATCCTGAATCAGCCGGGAGTCAATATCGCGACTGCCGAGGATCCGGCGGAGATCCAGATCGCCGGCCTGAACCAGGTCAACGTCAATGAGAAGGCCGGCCTGACCTTCGCCAACGCGATGCGTGCATTCCTGCGGCAGGATCCGGACATCATCATGGTCGGCGAGATCCGAGACCTGGAGACCGCCGATATCGCCGTCAAGGCGGCGCAGACCGGCCACATGGTGATGTCGACGGTGCACACCAACGATGCACCATCGACGCTGACGCGCCTCGCCAACATGGGCGTACCGCCGTTCAACATCGCCTCATCAGTCATCCTGATCACGGCGCAGCGACTTGCGCGGCGACTGTGCACCTGCAAGGAGACGGCCGATCTCGGCGAGGACGCGCTGCTTGCCGCCGGGTTCTCGCGCGCAGACCTGGACGGATCCTGGGCGCCGTACAAGCCGGTAGGCTGCGACCGCTGCAAGGGCTCCGGCTACAAGGGACGCGTCGGCATCTATGAAGTTATGCCGGTCACGGAAGCCATACAGCACATCATCCTCAAGGGCGGCAGCTCGATCGAGATCGCCCAGCAGGCGCAGCGCGAAGGCGTGAAGAACCTGCGGCAGTCAGGCCTGCTGAAAGTCAGGCAAGGCGTCACGTCACTGGAGGAAGTGCTCGGCTGCACCAACGAGTAAGCCGGCACAACGGAGTCGAACAGGCTATGGCAACAGGCGCAGTCGCAAAGCCCCGCGCAGCAGCGCAGGAATCGCTGTTCGTATGGGAGGGCAGGGACAAGACCGGCAAGGTCGTGCGCGGCGAAATGCGCGCTGGCGGCGAGTCCGTGGTCGCTGCGGCCCTGCGTCGCCGCGGGATCGCCAAGCCGAAGATCAAGAAGCAGGTCTTCTCGCGCGGCAAGAGGATCACCGAGAAGGACCTGGCGCTCTTCACCCGCCAGCTGTCGACAATGCTGCGCGCCGGCGTGCCGCTGATGCAGAGTTTCGACATCATCTCGCGCGGCCATTCCAATCCGTCGGTGTCACGCCTGCTGATGGATATCCGCAGCGACGTGGAGACCGGCACCAGCCTCAACCAGGCGTTTCGCAAGTTCCCGTTGTATTTCGATCCGCTGTTCTGCAACCTGGTGGCTGCGGGCGAGCAGGCTGGCATTCTGGAAACGCTGCTCGACCGCTTAGCGACCTACAAGGAAAAGACCCTCGCGCTGAAGGGCAAGATCAAGAAGGCACTGTTCTATCCGGTGATGGTCATCCTGGTCGCCATCCTGATCACGGCGATCATCATGTATTTCGTGATCCCGTCGTTCAAGCAGGTCTTCAGCAGCTTTGGCGCCGACCTGCCGTACCCGACGCTGGTCGTGATCGCGATGTCGGACTTCATCGTCGCGAACTGGTACTGGATGCTGTTCGGATCGCTCGGCGCCGGATACTTCGGGTTTCAGGCCTGGCGCCGCTCGCCGTCGTTTCAGCGACTGGTGGACCGCTACATGCTGAAGATCCCGGTCATCGGCGAACTGCTGCAGAAGGCCTCGGTTGCCCGCTGGTCACGCACCCTGTCCACGACCTTCGCCGCCGGCGTGCCACTGGTGGACGCGCTCGACTCGGTCGGACCGGCCTCAGGCAACGCCGTGTACAAGGATGCGACCAAACAAGTGCAGGCCGAGGTCAACGTCGGCACCAGCCTCGCGCAGTCGATGCAGAACACCGGCGTGTTTCCGAACATGGCGGTGCAGATGACCAGCATCGGCGAGGAATCGGGTGCCCTTGATTCGATGCTGTCCAAGGTCGCCGACTACTACGAACGCGAAGTCGACGAGACCGTCGACGCGCTGGCAAGCCTGATCGAACCGGTGATCATGGTCGTGCTCGGCGTCATCATCGGCGGCATTGTCGTCGCCATCTACCTGCCGATCTTCAAGCTCGGCCAGGTTGTCTGATCGGACTTTCGCGGACGGCACGGGCGGAGTGCGCCCGGCCGTCGCCCCTTAGTACGAACGCTTGACACCCGATCTCGTCTTCGCCATCTGTGCCGGGGCCTTCGGCCTGGCAATCGGCTCCTTCCTGAACGTCGTCATCTTCCGCCTGCCGAAGATGATGGAGGCAGAGTGGCGGGCCCAGTGTGCCGAACTCGCGGGGCGTGAGCCCGAACCGGCATCGCGGTTCAACCTTCTGGTGCCCGGATCGCACTGCCCTTCCTGCAAGACGCCGCTGCGGGTCCGCGACAACGTGCCACTGATCTCCTACTTCGCAAGCAGCGGCAAGTGCGCCCACTGCGGCGCTGCCATCTCCGCTCGCTACCCAATTGTTGAAGCCATTACGGCCGCGCTTTCGGCGTGGGTTGCGTGGCGTTTTGGGTTTGGCCTGCCTGGCCTCGCTGCCCTTGCTTTCACCTTTGTGTTGATCGCGCTGACGTTCATCGACGCCGACACGACACTGCTGCCGGACAGCCTGACGCTGCCCCTGCTGTGGGCTGGATTGCTGCTCAACATTGGCGGCACGTTCGTGCCACTTTCCGAGGCGGTCATCGGTGCTACGGCCGGCTACCTGATCCTGTGGTCGATCTACTGGCTGTTCAAGCTCGCCACGGGAAAGGAAGGGATGGGCTACGGCGACTTCAAGCTGCTGGCGGCTCTTGGCGCCTGGTTCGGCTGGAAGATGCTGTTGCCGATCCTGCTTCTGTCTTCGGTGGTCGGCGCGACGGTTGGGATAATCCTGCTCGTTCTCGCGCGCCGTGGCCGTGACATTCCGATCCCGTTCGGACCGTACCTGGCCGCCGCGGGCTTCACTGCCCTCCTTTATGGCCAGGACATCGCAGGACGTTTTGTCCCGTTCTGAATCGTCCGGATTCGCAGTCGGCCTCACCGGAGGCATCGGCAGCGGAAAGACGGCGGTGGCCGACATGTTCGCCCTGCTCGGCGCCGCGGTCGTCGACAGCGACGCCATTGCCCACACGCTGACTGCGCCGGGTGGAGCAGCGATCGAAGCCATTGCACGGCAGTTCGGTGCGCAGTACATCGGCCCCGACGGCGCGCTCAACCGGCAACGAATGCGCGAACGGGTCTTTCATGACCCGTCAGCGAAGTCACAGCTGGAATCGATCCTGCATCCACGAATCCACGAGCTGGCGATGATGCAGGCATCGGCAGCGCGTGGACTTGCGCCATACGTGATGTTCGTGGTGCCGCTCTTGATCGAGAACGGCAGTTGGCGCGGCCGCGTCGACCGGATTCTGGTGATCGACTGTTCGCCGGCGACACAGGAAGCGCGCGTCTGCGCTCGCAGCCGACTCGATGCCGCGCTGGTGCGAACGATCATCGCCCAGCAGGCTCGGCGGGCCGACCGGCTCGACGCGGCCGACGATGTGCTCGTCAACGAGGGGCCTCTCGAGCAACTTCATCCGCGCGTTGACTGGCTGCACCGCCGCTATTGCGGGTACGCGGGCGGCGGCGATCGCCTGTGATATGTTCAAGCATGGTCAGCGGGCGAGACGGCGTGATCCTCTACGAATACCCTTTCACCGAGCGCGTGCGGTCGCTGCTGCGCCTCGAGGATCTGTTCGACAAGCTCGGCTTCTTCATTGAGCAGTCTCATGCCTACTGCCACCACGCGGCGCTGATGGCACTGTTCGAGATTCTCGAGGTCACGTCGAGAACCGACTTGAAGGGCGACCTGCTGCAGGAACTGGAAAGGCAGCGGCAGGTGCTGCAGGCGCTGCGCAACAACCCGCAGGTGGCGCAGGAAGCCCTCGCTGGCGTTCTCTCCGAGATCGAGCAGTCGCAGCAGAGCCTGAATGCTTCGGCGGGCAAGGCCGGCCACCACCTGCGCGACAACGAGTGGCTGACCAGCATCCGCAGCCGGGCGGGCATCCCGGGCGGCACGTGTGAATTCGATCTGCCCTCTTATCACGCCTGGCTGATGCGCGACGGTGACAGCCGTCGGCGTGACCTGCTGACCTGGGTGCAGCCATTGCAGAAGTTCAGCGCCGCCCTCGGCATGGTCCTGCGCCTGCTGCGGGAGAGTGCGCATCACTCCAGGCAGGTGGCCGCGCAGGGCTCGTACCAGCAGGCTCTGCAGGGCCGCAGCTATGCGCTGTTGCAGGTGCGTGTGCCCGAAAGCGCTGACGCGATCCCGGAAATCAGCGCCAACAGGTACATGCTCTGGATCCGTTTCACGGCGCCTGACGGCGACCTGAAGCCGCGCTCGGTCGACCGCGACGTGACCTTCGACCTCGCCCTTTGCGCGCTGTGACCCGCCCATTGAGCGTCAACTGTCCAACCTGCAACGCCGAGGTGAAGTGGTCGGGCGCAAGTCCGTGGCGTCCGTTCTGCAGCGCCCGCTGCAAGGGGATCGACTTGGGCGACTGGGCCAGCAGCCGGTTTGTCATAGCAGGCGACGACCTGACAGATCGGTCCAGCGATGCGCCGCCATCAGCAAGTGACCTGAAGCAGTAACCTGCTGATCAGCGGCTGGGGACAACAGTGCCCCGTCCGGCCCGACGCGGCGATGCCGTTCAGCCGCCGGATCCAGCCGGCGGCCGCAGATCGATCCACCGCCCTTGTCCGGGCCACTCCGCCGACTCTGCCGCCCCGATCGAGGCAGCGTTGGACAGGAAATACGCCGGCAACGAGGCTGAATGATCGCGCAACTCCTCAGCCAAGGCGGCCGACCTGACCAGAACGAAATCGCAGCCACCCTCTGAGGCGAGCTGCAAGTCCTCTGCGGAGCCGACCCAGGCGCCGTGCAGGCCACTCGCCTGAAGGGCAGCGTCCACGATCGCGCCGGCCTCGAGCACGACGCCGTCGGCGTGGGTGATCCGCTGCGCGCCTGGGCCAGAGGCCAGCAGCAAGGGTTGCTTGGTTGCCAGTTCGGCGCGCAGCAGCGTGAACGCAGCCTGCGGGCCAGCGCCTCGCCAGTCCGCGTCGACGACGATGATCGGCGCCGCTTCGTTCCGTCCGGTGCGGTGCGGATCTGCCGCGCCGGCAGGCAGCGCCGGCGGAATCTGCGGACCGACCACAAGCACCGTGCGCGGAAGGAGCAGCCAGCGCAAGGTCGGCACGGCGGCCGGCAGCAAGGGCTGCGGAAGCTCGCCCGCTGGGTCGACGAAACGCAGTCGCTGCCCCTCGCGCGCATGCGGATCGCCGTGCCACTCGCGCACAACGCGGAACTGCAGTTCGACATGGGCGTGCGGGTAGTCGAACTCGAACGTCACCCACGGGACCGACGGGCCAACATCGATCCCGAGTTCTTCGTGAAGCTCGCGCGCCAGCGCTGCAGCGACGTCCTCTCCCGGCTCGATCTTGCCGCCGGGGAACTCCCAGTAGCCGGCATAGGGCTTGCCGGCCGGCCGATCGGCCAGCAGCACGTATCCGTCACCGCGGATCAGAACGCCAACCGCAACGCGCGTGACCTGGCGATGCGGCGGCGCAGCCAGGCTCATCGCTGGCTGCTGCCGATGCCCAGCCTTCCTGCGCAGTCGCGCGCGAACTGCAAAGCCACCCGGCCGGACCTCGAGCCGCGCTGAAGGGCGAATTGCAGCGCTTCGATCCGGACGGCCTCGATCTGTGCAGGCGCAGCGCCGAAACGGCCCAACCAGTACGCGACGATGTCCAGGTAGTCGTCCTGGCGGAAGGGGTAGAACGACAGCCAGAGCCCGAATCGCTCGGACAGCGAGATCTTCTCTTCCACTGTTTCGCCGGGATGGATCTCGCCGTCGTCCTGGTACCTGGCATCGAGGTTCTCGCGCATGTACTCGGGCATCAGGTGGCGGCGGTTCGAGGTGGCATAGATGAGCAGGTTCTCGCTCGGCGCTGATATCGAACCGTCGAGTACCGCCTTCAGCGCCTTGTACGACGATTCGCCCTCCTCGAAGGACAGGTCGTCGCAAAAAAGGACGAAACGCTCCGGCCGGGCCGCCACCAGGCTGACGATGTCAGGAAGGTCGGCGAGGTCGTTCTTGTCGACCTCGATCAGCCGCAGGCCATCAACGTGGAACCGCGCCAGGCAGGCGCGGATCAGCGACGACTTGCCGGTGCCGCGGGCGCCGGTCAGCAGGACGTTGTTGGCCGGCAGGCCGCGCACGAACTGCTCGGTGTTGCGCAGGATCGCCGTGCGCTGCTCGTCGATGTGCTGCAGGTCCTCAGGGGCGATGCGAGCCACGCGCCGCACCGGCTCCAGATGGCCGACTGCGCCGCCGAGATATTGGCGCTTGCGCCAGCGAAACGCAGGCGCTGTCCAGTCGACCTCGCGGCGCGGCGGCAGCAGCGGATCGAGCCGGGCGAGGAGCGCCTGCAGCGCGGCAGCGACGTCGCCATTTCCCGCATCAGCCATGGCCTAAGTTGCTCCCTTGCGCTACGAGCGATAGTCGGCGTTGATGCTCACGTAGTCATGCGACAGGTCGCATGTCCACACAGTGGCCGACGCACCGCCGCGTTCGAGTTCAACGCGGACCTTGATTTCCGAGCCCTTCATCACCCGCTGCCCGTCCTCCTCCCGGTATTGCGGATGGCGGCTGCCGTCGCGCGCGACCCAGACGTCGTTCAGGTGCAACTGGACCCGCCCCTGGTCGAGGTCGCCAATGCCAGCGTTGCCCACCGCAGCGAGGATTCGGCCGAGGTTGGGGTCCGAGGCAAAGAACGCCGTCTTCACCAGCGGCGAGTGCGCAATGCTGTACGCAACGCGGGACGCCTCGTCGGCCGTGCCCGCGCCTTCGACGACGATCTCGATGAACTTGGTTGCGCCCTCGCCGTCGCGGACGATCGCCTTTGCCAGTTGCTGCGCCACCTCAAACAGCGTCCCGCGCAGCGCGCCTAACCTGGGATCGTCGGCAGTCTTGATCGGCGCGATTCCACTTGCTCCTGTCGCGATCAGGATCAGCGAATCGTTGGTCGAGGTATCACCATCGACCGTTATTCGGTTGAATGAAGCGTCGGCAACCTGCACGGTCAACTCGCGCCAAAGCGACGGCGCGACCGCCGCGTCGGTCGCAATGAAGCCGAGCATTGTTGCCATGTTCGGCCGGATCATCCCGGCGCCCTTCGCGATCCCGGTCACCGCAATCGGCCGCCCATCGATCACCGCGCTGCGCGAGGCGGCCTTGGGCACGGTGTCGGTGGTCATGATCGCCTCGGCAGCCTCGCCCCAGTGCGCTGGCGCCAACCGCTGAACCGCCTGCGGCAGTCCGTCAAGCAGGCGCTGCACGGGCAGCGATTCCATGATCACGCCAGTGGAGAACGGCAGTACCTGCTCGGCAGCGCAATTCAGGAGCCGCGCCACCTCGCTGCAGGTCGCGCGCGCGGCGGCCAGACCCGCCGCTCCGGTGCCTGCGTTGGCATTGCCAGTGTTCACGACCAGTGCGCGGATTTCACCGCCCGCCGCCAGATGCTCCCGGCAGACAAGCACCGGCGCAGCGCAGAAGCGGTTGCGCGTGAAAACCCCGGCAATGCTTGCGCCCTTGTCAATGCGCAGAAGCAGCACGTCCTTCCGCCCGGGCTTGCGGATCCCTGCTTCCGCCCAACCCAGTTCGATGCCGGCTACCGCGAGCAAGGAGGCAGGATCGACCGGAGCGAGATTGACTGGCATCGTGCTCTAGGTGATCGGTGATTCGTTCAGCAAGGGAGGCCGCGGGCCGTCATTCCCTTCAGGCCAGCTTGCCGTGGCACTGTTTGTATTTCTTGCCGCTGCCGCAGGGGCAGGGATCATTGCGACCGATCTTGTCGCCGTAGCGCTTGAACGGCTGCGCCTTCGCCTCCTCGCTGTCGGCAAGGACGGCAGTCTCCCCGGCTTCTTCCTCGGCCTGGGCCGTGGCGGCGAACTCGGCGTGCTGCGCCCGCGCCTGCTCCATCCGCCGCTCGCTTTCCTCCTCGATACGCTGCTCGGCCGCGGCCACCTCCTCGGGTGTCTGGATGCGGACGTTCATCAGGATCCGGATCACGTCGGCCCGCACGCGGTCGATGAGCGTGCCAAATAGCTCGAATGCCTCGCGCTTGTACTCCTGCTTCGGCTGCTTTTGGGCGTAGCCGCGCAGGTGGATGCCCTGGCGCAGGTGGTCGAGCGCGGCCAGGTGCTCGCGCCACTGCTGATCGACGAGCTGGAGCATGATCGAGCGCTCGAAGTTGCCGAACGATTCGGCGCCGACCAGGCTCACCTTGGCGGCGTAGGCCTCGTCGGCCGCCTTCAGCACTCGCTCGAGCAGCGTCTCGTCGGTCAGGTTCTCTTCCGTTTCAAGCCATTGCCGCAGCGGCAGGTCGATCTGCCAGTCGTCAGCCAACGCCTTGCCAAGCCCCGCGATGTCCCACTGTTCCTCGACCGATTCGGCCGGCACGAAGCTGCGGAACAGGTCGGTGAAGTGGCCGCGGCGAAGATTGGCGACCATGTCGGCAACGCTGTCGGCCTCGAGGATGTCGTTGCGCAGCCGATAGATCTCGCGCCGCTGATCGTTGGCGACGTCGTCGTACTCGAGCAGCTGCTTGCGGATGTCGAAGTTGCGCGCCTCCACCTTGCGCTGAGCCGTCTCGATCGAGCGGCTGACCATGCCGGCCTCGATCGCTTCGCCCTCCGGCATCTTCAGCCGGTCCATGATCGCGCGCATCTTGTCGCCGGCGAAGATGCGCAGCAGCGGATCCTCCATCGACAGGTAAAAGCGGGACTCGCCCGGATCGCCCTGGCGACCCGAACGGCCGCGCAGCTGGTTGTCGATGCGGCGTGACTCGTGCCGCTCGGAGCCGATGATCTTCAGCCCCCCGGCAGCGACGACCTGCTCGTGCAGCGACTGCCATTCGCCGCGCAGCTTGGCGATCTTCGTCTCCTTCTCGGCCGGCGGGATGTTCGGATCGGCCTCGACGAACTGCACCTGCTTCTCGGCATTGCCGCCGAGCACGATGTCGGTGCCGCGGCCGGCCATGTTGGTCGCGATGGTGACCGTCTTCGGCCGTCCGGCCTGGGCGACGATCTCCGCCTCGCGGGCGTGCTGCTTGGCGTTGAGCACCTGGTGTGGAAGGTTGTCCTTCTTCAGTAGGTCCGACAGTACTTCGGAGTTCTCGATCGAGGTCGTGCCGACCAGCACCGGCTGGCCGCACTCGTAGCAGTCCTTGATGTCGGAGAGGATCGCCGCGTACTTCTCGCGGACCGTGCGGTAGATCTTGTCCTGGTGATCGAGACGGACCATCGGCCTGTGCGTCGGGATCACCACCGTTTCAAGCCGGTAGATCTCCTGGAACTCGTACGCTTCGGTATCCGCCGTGCCCGTCATGCCGGCGAGCTTGCCGTACATGCGGAAGTAGTTCTGGAAGGTGATCGACGCCAGCGTCTGGTTCTCCTGCTGGATCTGCACCCCCTCCTTGGCCTCGACCGCCTGGTGCAGGCCTTCGGACCAGCGGCGGCCGGGCATCAGCCGACCGGTGAACTCGTCGACGATGATGATCTCGCCGTTCTGCACCACGTAATGCTGGTCGCGGTTGAACAGGTGATGCGCGCGCAGGGCGGCGTTCAGGTGGTGCATCAGGATGATGTTCTGCGGCGCGTACAGGCTCTCGCCCTCGGCCAGCAGCCCCAGCCGCATCAGCACGCCCTCGATCTTCTCGTGCCCGGACTCGGAGATATGAACCTGGTGCTGCTTCTCGTCGACCCAGAAGTCGCCTTCGCCCTTTTCCTCGGCCTGGCGCGTCAGCAGCGGCGGCACGCCGTCCATGCGCCGGTACATCTCTGTGTGATCCTCCGCCGGACCGGAGATGATCAGCGGCGTGCGCGCCTCGTCGATCAGGATGGAGTCGACTTCGTCGACGATGGCAAAGTTCAGCCCGCGCTGGCGCCTGTCGGCAACCGAGTACTCCATGTTGTCGCGCAGGTAGTCGAAGCCGTACTCGTTGTTGGTGCCGTAGGTGATGTCGGCCGCATATGCGGCACGCTTCTCCTCGTTCGGCTGCTGGGAGACGATCACGCCAACCGTCATGCCGAGGAACCGGTACACGCGCCCCATCCACTCGGCATCGCGTGAGGCAAGGTAGTCATTGACCGTCACTACATGCACGCCCTTGCCGGCCAGCGCGTTCAGGTACACGGCCAGTGTGGCGGTCAGCGTCTTTCCCTCGCCGGTGCGCATCTCGGCAATCTTGCCGTCGTGCAACACCATCCCGCCGATCAGTTGAACGTCGAAGTGCCGCATGCCAAGCGCACGCTTGGCCGCTTCGCGCACTACCGCGAACGCTTCCGGCAGCATCTGGTCGAGCGTTTCGCCATTGGCAACCCGGCCACGGAACTCGCCGGTCTTGGCCTGCAACTGCTCGTCGGTGAGGCCAGCTATCGGCGGCTCGAGGGCGTTGATCCGCTCAATGCTGCGCTGGTACTGCTTCAGCAGCCTTTGGTTACGGCTGCCGAAAATTCGGGTGAGAAGGCCGGAGATCATGGACATGGCGGGATTAACGCAGGCGCGCTCGGCCGGCGGGGCCGTGACAGCGCGTTCAGGGGCAGATCAGCGCCGCAGCAGGCGATCGGCCGGCGGCGCGGCGACCGCAGAGTATGTCACAGTGCCGCGCCCAGGACGCCGCTGCTCGTCAAGCAGCAAGAATGGCTCAAGCAGCGCGGTCGCCGTGGCGACCGCCATCACCGCCGGCGCGGATTGAGTTCAGCCAGCGGCGAATCTGCACTCTGGCGGTTCAGGAAACGCGCCGGGTTCTGCGGGGTGCCATTTACATGGACCTCGAAATGCAGGTGCGCCCCGGTGGAGCGGCCAGTCGATCCGACCAGAGCAATGGGCTGTCCCTTGCGGACAATCTCGCCCGCACGGACGTTCACCTTCGACGCGTGCGCGTAGAGGGTCTGCAGGCCGTTGCCATGATCGATGACGACCACGTTGCCGTAGGCGGCGTTGTGCTCGGACGCCGACACCACGCCGCCCGCCGCGGCCAGGATCGGCGTGCCGACCGGGGCCGCGAAGTCCAGCCCGGCATGCATCGCCATCTGTCCCGAGAACGGGTCGAGCCTCGAGCCGAAGCCCGAGCCGACGAAGCCTGCGGGGACGGGCGTGTTCTGCGGCAGCAGTGCGGTGCGAACCTGTGCCGACATCAGTTCCGACTCGACTACATCGAGATAATCGGCCCGTGATTCCACGCCCCGAGCCACGCGCTCGACCTGGTCGCTCAACTCGCCCATCGAAAGCGGCCGTGCATCCGAGGACTCGAGTCCACCGCGGCCCGGCAGGTCGCGGAAATTGAACTCTTCGGGGCGTATGCCCGCGAGTTTCGCCACTCGCTCACCCAAGGCGTCCAGCCGCATCAGTTGAGCCTGCATTTCGCCGAGTCGCCTCGCCATGGCGCTGACGTTGTCGCGCATGAACTGCTCATTGCGCTCGATCTCCCCGCGCATCAGCGAGGAGGCAAGATCACGGATATAAGGAATCTCAAGTGCTGCCGCAACGCGGAATGTGACCGCGTACAGGCCAACGACCGACAAGAGCACTGCAACCGCAAGGCCCGAAACGGCGACTACAGCCATCCGCGGGTTCAGTGTCAGAGTACGGGCGCGCGACAAGCGCTTGTCGACAACGATAATCTGCACTTATGCAACCTCCATCGCCGCGCGCTCGACCCAGTCAAGAGCCGCGCTCGCCATGTTCATCCGGCGCCGCCATGCCGTCGCACCGGGTACTGCCCAGATGAGGCCCGCCTGCAAATCGGCGGCCGAAGCCTTGGCCGAGGGCCCTCTGGCGGGGCTCGTCGATCAGGCCCGTCTGCTTGGCCGGATTTCTTCAGTCGTCGCCGAAATCAGCCGCGAAGCAGTTTCCAGCACGCATTCCCTGCCACCCTTGCGCTGCGCGCTCCATGACCGAACGGTGATCATCACCGTCGGGGCCCCGTCGCACGCCGCCAAGTTGCGGCAGCGGGCGGCAGCTCTGGAGCAGGCATTGCGGGAACGCGTCCCGGAAGTTACTGGAATACGGATCCGGCTTCAACCCGGCAGCTCGGCCGACCCCATTTCGGGGAGTTCTTCGCCCGGGTCATCGAGCGAGTCTTCCCGCACTCCAGAATCCCGGGAAAGCCTGAGCGCAGCACTCAGGTTCGCCGACGAGCTTTCCAGGGATCTGCACGACTCCCCCCTGCGCCGATCGGCACAGCGCCTGCAGGCGTTGCTGCGCGCCAGACTGGACAGCGGCAAGTAGCGCTGCCTGAACGGGCTGACTGGACTGATCGGTAGACTGCCTCGCCAGGACGCTGGACCGCTGTCCTGGAGGCGGTGGCTCTGCCGCATCGTGAGAACGCGCGGACCGAACGAACCCCGAGCTGCCATCCGTCGGCAGCCAGCCCGGCGGGCATTGCACAGCTTCTGACTTACCTACCGGCCGCGGCCGGCAAAGCTCGCATCAAACAGCGAAGGCCGGTCGCTGGAACGCCGCGGGAGCCTGATGCTCGTCGTCGAAGCTGACGATCTCGTAGGCGCTCGCGTCAGCAAGCAAGGCGCGCAGCAACTGGTTGTTCAGCGCATGGCCGGACTTGTGCGCTGAATAGGCCGCAATCAGTGGCCGGCCGAGCAGATACAGGTCACCGATCGCATCGAGGATCTTGTGCTTGGCGAACTCGTCGCCGGAGCGCAGCCCGTCGGTGTTGAGCACCCGGTACTCGTCCATCACGATCGCGTTCTCGAAATTGCCGCCAAGCGCGAGCCCCGCCGCGCGCAGCGCTTCGACTTCGTTGACGAAGCCGAAGGTCCGCGCGCGCGCAACCGAGCTGACATAAGGTTCGCGCGCCAGATCGACCTCGACGTCCTGCTCGGTCGCATCGATTGCCGGGTGATCGAAAGCGATCGAAAAGCGCAGCTTGAAGCCGAAGTGCGGCGCAAGCTGCGCCCACTTCAGCAGCTTGCCCTCGCCTTCCCGCACCTCGACCGTCTTGAGCACACGCACGAAGCGCTTGGGCGCGTTCTGCTCCTCGACGCCGGCCGACTGCAGCAGAAACACAAAGCTCGCTGCGCTGCCATCCATGATCGGGATCTCGGGCGCATCGACGTCGATGTAGCAGTTGTCGATGCCCAGGCCGGCGAGTGCGCTCATCAAGTGCTCGACCGTGGCGATGCGCGCCCCTTCGCGCTCGACCGTCGAGGCCATGCGCGTGTCGCCAACCGCCAATGCGCTGGCCGGGATCTCGACCGGCGGGTCCAGGTCGATGCGCCGGAAGACGATCCCGGTGTCGGCCGCCGCAGGCCGCAGCGCCAATTGAACCTTGGTGCCACTGTGCAGGCCGATGCCGACGGTGCTGGCAATCTTCTTCAGCGTTCGTTGCTTGAGCATGGTGATTGAATTGTAGCGGCCGGCTGCTGCGCCGCGACATCGCTAGCGCTGGTCATCGGCGCTGGCGGGCCTGAGAATGAGCGAGCCTCGGCACCCGGCGAAGCCTGAGAACAGTTGATCATGAACGACCGCGCGCCAACTCCACCTCCTTCATCGACGGAACGTGTGGCGAGCCTGCGCTCGTCGCCCTTTCCAGCGGTCCGGCGCATCGACTCCGCGGCGCCTCTGCGCTGGCTTGCCGCGGGATGGCGGGACCTGCGCGCCGCCCCGGCGGCGAGCCTCTTCTACGGCGCCGCCTTTGCACTGATGGGCTGGCTCATCTACTTCGTCTTCCGCCATGCCCACGAGTACACCTCGGCGCTGACAGCGGGTTTCCTGCTGATGGGCCCGTACCTCTGCACCGGGCTCTATGACATCAGTCGGCGACTGGCGGCCGGGCAGCAGGTCCGGCTAGTCCAGACGATGACCGCGTGGCGCGCCAATCTTGGCGCCTATTCGCTCTTTGCCCTCATCCTGACCGTCGTCATGCTGGTCTGGGCGCGCGCCTCGCTGGTCACCTTCGCGCTCTTCTTTGCCTCCGGCATGCCCAGCCTCTCGGGCTTTCTCGGCCGGGTGACCAGCCCCGAGCACTGGGACTTCGTGCTGACGTACTTCGCGGTGGGCGGCGTGTTCGCAGCGATCGTCTTCGCCCTCAGTGTGGTGTCGGTGCCGCTGATGCTGGCGCGTGGTACCGACACTGTCGTCGCCGCGATCACCAGCGTTCGCGCCTTGGCCACCAACCCGCTGCCGCTGCTGCTGTGGGCAGTGCTGATCGTGCTGCTGGTCGGCGCAGGTTTCGCGACCCTGTTTATCGGCCTGCTGGTTGCCGTCCCCGTCGTCGGCCATGCGACCTGGCATGCCTACGTGGACATCGTCGATGACCAGTGATCGGCCGGTCGGACCCGGCCGATCACCGATGACGACCTAATCCGCCTGCTTGCGCAGAAACGCCGGGATATCCAAGCGGTCATGGCCGGCATCTTCCATCGCGGCCACGCGCGCCGCGGCCGATTCCCGCGAGCGCCATACGGCGGGCTGGTCGAAATGGCTGTAGTCGCCTGTTGCATGCGTCGCTGCCGACTGCGCCACGTTCAGCGGGACGTTGTCGGTACCGGTCTTGATGACGGTGAACGGTGTCGTCTGCTTCCTGGCGGCAGAACGGCCAAGGCCGGTGGCAACGACGGTCACGCGCAGATCGTCGCCCATCGACTCGTCGCAGACGGTGCCGAAGATCACGGTCGCATCCTCGGCAGCGAAGGCGCGGATCGTGTTCATCACTTCGCGCGTCTCCTTCATCTTCAGCGACTGGCTGGCCGTGATGTTGACGAGCACGCCGCGCGCGCCCGAAAGATCGACGCCTTCGAGCAGCGGGCTGGCCACTGCCTGCTCGGCGGCGATGCGCGCGCGGTCGAGCCCGCTGGCGGTGGCGGTGCCCATCATCGCCTTGCCGTGCTCGCCCATCACCGTCTTGACGTCCTCGAAGTCGACGTTGACCAGACCCGGGATGTTGATGATCTCGGCGATGCCGGCACAGGCGTTGTGCAGCACGTCGTCGGCAGCACGGAAGCACTCGGACATCTCGGCGTCCTCGCCGAGCACCTCCTCGAGCTTGTTGTTGAGAATGACGATCAGCGAGTGAACGCGCTCCTCCAACTCGGCCAGTCCGGCGTCGGCGATCTTGGCGCGCTTCGGGCCCTCGAAGTCGAACGGCTTCGACACCACGGCCACCGTCAGGATGCCGAGTTCCTTGGCGATTTCGGCCACCACCGGGGCCGCACCCGTGCCGGTGCCGCCGCCCATGCCCGCCGTGATGAACACCATGTGCGCGCCGCGCAGCGCATCCGCTATCCGGTCGCGCGCCTCGATCGCCGCCTGCTTGCCGGCCTCGGGCTTGCTGCCGGCGCCCAGGCCGGTCGCCCCCAGCTGCAGGATGTTCCGCGCCGCCGAACGGGCGAGCGCCTGGTGGTCGGTGTTGGCGCAGATGAACTCCACGCCCTGAACGCCGCGGCCGATCATGTGCTGGACCGCATTGCCGCCGGCGCCGCCGACGCCAACCACCTTGATCACCGTACCGCGGGTCTCCGTCTCGAGAATTTCAAAAGCCATGCCTGCCTCCTATGGGAAAAGGGTGAAATGTGAAACGTGAAACGTGAAATGTCGGCCGGACCATTCACCCTTCTCGTTTCCCACCTCACGGGGAAAGAACTCAATCAACACCGCTCGACTTCCTCGCTGCGCTTGCCCTGCACGCTTAACTAGAAATTGCCCACGATCCACTCGCGCATACGCTTGAGCGTCTGCCCGAACGAACCCGTCTGCGCCGCGGCGCGGCGGCCGCGCTGGCGCTGCGACTGCGCCTCGATCAGCAGGCCAACCACCGTGGCGAATCGAGGATTGCGGATCACGTCGGCGAGCGGCCCCTGATACCCGGGCCAGCCGACACGGGCCGGCTTGAGGAACACGTCCTCGGCCAGTTCGCCGATGCCGGGCAGCAGCGCCGTGCCGCCGGTCAGCACGATCCCCGACGACAGCATCTCCTCGTAGCCGGAGTCGCGGATCACCTTGTGCGCCAGCGTGAAGAGTTCCTCGACGCGCGGCTCGATGACGGCCGCCAGCGACTGGCGAGACAGCAGCCGCGGCGCACGGTCGCCGACGCCGGGGATCTCGATTCGGTCGTTCGGGTCGGCAAGCACCTCCTTGGCCACGCCGTAGCGCTGCTTGATCTGCTCCGCATCCGGGATCGGCGTGCGCAGCGCCATGGCGATGTCGTTCGTGATCTGGTCGCCGGCGATCGGGATCACCGCGGTATGCCGGATGGCGCCGCCGGTGAATATGGCGATGTCGGTGGTACCCCCACCGACGTCGACCAGCGCCACGCCGAGTTCCTTCTCGTCGCCGGTCAGCACGGACATGCTCGAAGCGAGGGGTTGCAGCACCAGGTCCTGCACCTCCAGCCCGCAGCGGCGCACGCACTTGACGATGTTCTGCGCCGCCGACACCGCGCCGGTGACGATGTGCACCTTCACCTCGAGGCGCACGCCGCTCATGCCAATCGGCTCGCGGATGTCTTCCTGGCCGTCGACGATGAACTCCTGCGTCAGCACGTGCAGCACCTGCTGGTCGGTCGGGATGTTCACAGCGCGGGCGGTCTCGATCACTCGCGCGACGTCGGCGGCGGAGACTTCACGATCCTTGATCGGCACCATGCCGCTGGAATTGACACTGCGGATGTGGCTGCCGGCAATGCCCGTATAGACCTCGCCGATGCTGCAGCCGGCCATCAGCTCGGCTTCCTCCAGGGCACGGCGGATCGACTGCACCGTGGCCTCGATGTTGACCACCACGCCGCGCCGCAGCCCCTCGGAGGCCGACTGGCCGAGCCCGATGACCTTGAACGGGCCGTCCGGATTGAACTCGGCCACGGCGATGACCACCTTGGACGTGCCGACGTCGAGACCGACGATGATGTCCTTTGTTTCGGTTCTCATGGTTTCTTGCGGGCAGCAGCGGCGACGGCGAAACCCTGCGGGTAGCGCGCGTCGATTCGGAGCAGTTCGGCGCCCACCTGCGCCACCACCGCTGGGTAATGACCGACGATCAGGGCCAGACGCTCGTCGAGGCGGCCTGGCGGGTCGTCGCGGCCGACCTCGATCGCCAACCCGCTGTCCGTGCGCAGGGTCCAGCTGGCGCGATCCGAGACTTCGATCGCGTCGACGGTCAGACCCAGCGAGGCCGCGTGCGCCGCAAGCTGCGGCAGACGGCGCGCCACTTCGACGCCGAAGCGCGGCGGCGCATCGACCTGCGGCAACGGCCCGTACACCTCGGCCTCGGCCACGTTGGCGACGAAGAGCTGGCCACTGTCGGCAAGCAGGCGCCCGTCCTCCCAGACCGCGATTGCACGATGCTCGGTCAGCGTCACCACCAGGCGGTCGGGCCACGCGCGGCGCAGCGACACGGCGGCGACCCACGGCACCGATTCGAACACCCGGCGCGCGTCTTCAAGGCGCATGGTGAAGAAGTTGCCGGTCAGGCGTCCCACCGCTGCGGCGCGAACGGCATTGGCGTTGACGTGCCGCAGTCCCTCCGCGTCGGCTGCACGCAGTTCGACGTGGCGCAGGTCGAACCACGGCCGCTTGAAGAACCAGCCTGCGGCACCGGCGAGCAGCGATGCGATCGATACCGCGAACATCAGCAGCGCGGCGCGCTGCATGGCGCGTGTGCTGAGCAGCGGTGCGGGCTCGCGCGAACTCATACTCGTACTCCCAGCGCGGCGTGCGAAAGGATCTCGAGCACCAGGTCCGCGTAGTCGATGCCTTCCGCCTTCGCCGCCATCGGCACCAGCGAGTGCGAGGTCATGCCCGGCGAGGTGTTCAGCTCCAGCAGGAACGGCTGATCGCCCCGTGACTCCTGATGCAGCATCACGTCGATCCGGCCCCAGCCGCGCGCGCCGAGCAGGTTGTAGGCACGCAGGCACACCGCCTGGATGTCCTGCGCCAGCCGTGCATCGATCGGCGCCGGACAAAGGTATTGCGTCTCGTCGCTGAAGTACTTGCTCTGATAGTCGTAGTTGGCACCGGGAGCCCTGATCTCCACCAGCGGCAGCGCCCGGGCCGTGGCGCCTGCGCCGAGGATCGCGCACGTCAGTTCCCGCCCGGAGATGAGTTCCTCGGCAATGACGACGTCGTCGTAGCGAAGCGCCGTCTCGAACGCGGCTGCGAGTTCGTTGCAGTCGTGCGTCGTGACCTTGGTGATGCCGATGGTCGATCCTTCCCGCACCGGCTTGACGATCAGCGCGTCCCCGAGTTCGGCAACGAGCTGGCGGAAATTGGTGTGCGCGTGCAGCTCGCGCCAGGCCGGGGTCGGGATGTCCTCGGCGGCCCACAGACGCTTGGTGGTCAGCTTGTCGATGGCGATGCTGGAGGCCTGCACGCCGCTTCCTGTGTACGGCACGCGCAGTGTTTCCAAAACGCCTTGGATCGTGCCGTCCTCGCCGAAGCGGCCATGCAGCGCAATGAAGACCCGGTCGAACTTCGCTGCCTCCAGTTCGGCCAGCGTCTGCACGCCCGGGTCGAAAGAATGTGCGTCGACGCCGCGGGCGCGCAGTGCTTGCAACACGCCGGTGCCGGACATGATCGACACCTCGCGCTCGGCGCTGCGGCCGCCGAACAGCACGCCGACCTTGCCGAAGGACTTCGGATCGTGCGCAGCGATGCCGCTCATTCCGCACCCTCCTGCGGCGCCAGCCTGCCGGCCACCTGCCCGATCGAGCCGGCACCCATCGTGATCACGACGTCGCCGGCTTGCGCAGCATCGACGATCGCCTGTGGCATCGCCTCGATGCTCTCGACGAACACCGGCTCGACCTTGCCGGCGACGCGCAGCGCGCGCGCCAGCGCGCGGCCGTCGGCGGCGACGATCGGCGCCTCGCCGGCTGCATAGACCTCGGCCAGCAGCAGCGCGTCGGCCGTGGACAGCACGCGGACGAAGTCCTCGAAACAGTCGCGCGTGCGCGTGTAGCGGTGCGGCTGGAAGGCAAGCAGGATGCGACGGCCCGGGTAGGCGCCCCGCACGGCAGCCAGCGTGGCCTCGATCTCGACCGGGTGGTGGCCGTAGTCGTCGATCAGCGTGAAGCTGCCGCCAGCGATCGCCACTTCGCCATAGCGGGCGAAGCGTCGGCCGACACCGTTGAAGCCCGCCAGGCCGGCCTGGATCGCGTCGTCGGCAACCCCGAGTTCGGTGGCCACGGCAATCGTTGCCAGTGCATTGGCGACGTTGTGCCGGCCGGGCAGGTTAAGTTGCACCGTCAGCGACGATGCGCCCTCGCGCAGCGCGGTGAAGCGCATCTGCGTGCCCTCGGCGACCGCATCGACGGCGCGGTACTGGGCATCCGCGGCGAAGCCGTAGGTCAGCACTGGCTTCGACACGAACGGCAGGATCTCTCGCACATGGCGATCGTCGATGCACAGCACGGCGTGGCCGTAGAACGGCAACCGCGACAGGAAATCGACGAAGGCGCCCTTGAGCCGCGCAAAGTCGTGGCCGTAGGTCTCCATGTGGTCGTTGTCGATGTTGGTCACCACGGCCATAACGGGCATCAGATTCAGGAACGAGGCGTCCGATTCGTCCGCCTCGACGACGATGTATTCGCCGCTGCCCAGCCGCGCGTTGGCGCCGGCGGAGTTCAGCCGGCCGCCGATCACGAAGGTGGGATCGAGACCGCCGGCAGCAAGCACGCTGGCCACCAGGCTGGTGGTCGTTGTCTTGCCATGCGTGCCGGCGATCGCGATGCCCTGCTTCAGCCGCATCAGCTCGCCCAGCATCACTGCGCGCGGGACGACGGGAACGCGGCAGGCGCGCGCGGCGATCACTTCCGGGTTGTCGCCGCGCACTGCTGTCGAAATCACCACCGCGTCGGCCCCGGCGATCTGCTCCGACGCATGGCCGAGCGAGACCCTTGCGCCCAGCCGGGCCAGCCGGCGAGTGGCGCTGCTTTCGGCCGCGTCCGACCCGCTGACCGTGTAGCCGAGGTTCAGCAGCACCTCGGCGATGCCGCTCATGCCGGCGCCGCCGATGCCGACGAAGTGGATGTGCCGGACCGCGTGCTTCATCGCCCGGCCTCGCGCGCGATGTGCTCGATCGCGTCGGCGACCACTCGTGTCGCCTCGGGGCGACCGAGCGTGCGAGCCTTGTTCGCCATCTCCAGCAGGTGCTCGCGGGTCAGGTCGCGGAGGACATCAGCCAATCGCTCGACCGACAGTTCCGCCTGCGGCAGATGGACCGACGCACCCTGCGCCGCCATGAACTCCGCATTGCTGCGCTGATGGGAGGTGGTGGAGACCACCAGCGGCACCAGCAGCGATGCCACACCAGCGGCGGCGAGCTCCGTCACCGTGACTGCGCCGGCCCGGCAGATCACCACATCGGCCTCACCGTAGCGGCGCGCCATGGCGTCGATGAAGGTCAGCACTTCGGCAGCTACGCCGGCGCGCACATAGGCTGCGCGCGTGGCCTGTGCATGGGCGGCGCCGCACTGGTGCACGACCAGCGGCCGGTCTTGTGCGGGCAGTAGCGCGAGTGCTGCCGGCACGGTCTCGTTCAGCACCTGGCTGCCCAGGCTGCCGCCGATCACCAGCAGCTTCAGCGGCCCTGCGCGCCCAGCGAAGCGCTGTGATGGCGACGGCAGCATCGCGATCTCGGCGCGCACCGGATTGCCGGTCACCAGACCGCGCTCGCCGGCGACCTTGGCCGCAGCGCCGTCGAAGCCGCAGAACACGGCCGAGGCCAGCGAACGAAGCAACTTGGTCGACAGCAGCGGCGCCGCGTCGGCGTTGAGCAGCGCCAGCGGCACGCTCTCCATCGAGGCGGCAAGCCCGGCCGGCACGGCAACGTAGCCGCCGGTGGAAAAGACGACGGCTGGACGACGACTGCGGATCGCGGTGCGGCTCTGCCACATCGCCCGAAGCAGGCGAAAGCCGCCGAGCAGCAACGTGCCGATGCCCTTGCCGCGCAGGCTGGAGAAGTCGATCGCGTCAAACGCGATGCCACGCGGCTCGACCAGCGACCGCTCCATGCCGGAGCGTGTACCGAGCCAGGAGACGGTCCAGCCGCGGCTGCGCAGCGCCTCGGCCACTGCCAGGCCCGGCATCACGTGCCCGCCGGTGCCCGCCGCGACGACGACCAGATGACTCATGCGCGCCCCCCTCGCATGAGGACTCTGTTCTCATAGTCCACCCGCAGCAGCAGGCCGATCGCGACGACGTTCGCCAGCATCGCCGAGCCGCCGTAGCTCACCAGCGGCAGCGTCAGGCCCTTGGTCGGCAGCAGTCCGCTGGCCACGCCGATGTTGATAAACGACTGCACGCCGAGCCAGATGCCGATGCCCTGCGCCACCAGGCCAGCAAAGGTGCGCTCGAGCGCCACCGCCTGGCGTCCGATTTCGAAGGCGCGCTTGGTCAGCCAGTAGAAGGCGAAGATCACCGTCACCACCGCCACCAGCCCGAGTTCCTCGGCCATCACGGCCAGGATGAAGTCGGTGTGCGCCTCGGTCAGGTAATGCAGCTTCTCGACGCTGCCGCCGAGTCCGACGCCGACCCATTCGCCGCGACCGAACGCGATCAGCGAGTGGGTCAGCTGGTAGCCCTTGTTCAGCACGTGCTCCGCCGCCCACGGGTCGAGGTAGGCGAAGATCCGCTCGCGCCGGTACGGGAACAGCCAGACGATGGCGGCGAGCCCGACGGCCAGCAGCACGGTGATGGCGACGAACAGCCGGCCGTTCAGCCCGCCGAGGAACAGGATGCCCATCGCGATCGCCACGATGACGATGAACGCACCGAGGTCGGGCTGCAGCTGCAGCAGCCCGCCGACGACGAGCATCACCAGCCCGATCGGCAGGAAACCCCGCTTCAGGCTGTGCATGTAATCCTGCTTGCGCACCGTAAAGCTCGCCGCGTACAGCACGCAGGCAACCTTCATCAGTTCCGATGGCTGCAGGTTGAACACGGCAAGCGGAATCCAGCGCCGCGCGCCGAGCGCGCCGGTGCCTACCCCCGGAATCAGCACGGCCAGCAGCAGGACGAACGCCACGCCGAAGGCCACCGGCGCCAGCCGCTGCCAGCGGGCTATCGGCACCGCGAACGCAGCGACGGCGGCCACCATCGCCACGGCGATCGCGAACAGGTGCCGCACCAGAAAGTGCGTCGGCGTGACCTTGTAGCGAGGCGAGTCGGCCAGCGTGATCGACGCCGAATAGACCATCACCACGCCGAGCAGCACGAGCGCGGCAGCAACCAGCAGCAGCGGCGTGTCGATGCGTTCTTCGCCGCGACCAACGGCGCGCGTCGATCCGCTGTCTCCGAGGGCCAGCAGTCCGCCACCCGTGCGCATCGGCAGGCGACCAGCGTCGGCCCCACCGCCGGCTGCGATTCGGGGCCACAGCCGCCCTAGCATGGCTGGCCTTCCAGCGGCGCCCGCTCGCGCACTGCCTCGGCAAAGACCTCGGCACGGTGCACGTAGTCGCGAAACATGTCGAGGCTGGCGCACGCCGGCGACAGCAGCACTGCATCACCTTCGCGCGCCTCGCCGGCAGCGAGGTCGACCGCCTGCGGCAGCGACTGCGCGTGAAGGATCGGATACGGCGCGCCGCCTGCACCGATTGCCTTTTCGACCAGAGCGGCATCGCGGCCGATCAGCACGACCGCGCGGGCAGCGCGCGCCAGCGGTGCGGCCAGCGGCGTGAAGTCCTGGCCCTTGCCGTCGCCGCCGAGGATGACCACCAGCCGCAGGCCGTCGGCAGCCAGGCCGTCGAGCGCGGCTACCGTGGCGCCGACGTTGGTCCCCTTGCTGTCGTCGTAGTACTGGACGCCGCCGACAGTGGCGATCAGCTGCACCCGGTGGGGTTCGCCGCGGTAGGCGCGCAGCGCGTGCAGCATCGGCGCCAGCGGGCAGCCGATCGCCCGTGCCAGGGCCAGCGCCGCGAGCGCGTTGCCGGCGTTGTGCCGGCCGCGGATGGCAAGCGCGTCGGCCGGCATCAGCCGGTGCACGAAGAGCTGCTCGGCCGCCACGTCCTGCTCGGCTTCGGGCCGGCGACGGCGGTGGCCATGCGCCAGGTCTTCCGCGTAGGCGAGCCACGTGATGCCGCCGTCAGTGAGCAGGCCGTACTCGTCGGCCTGCGTCGGCGACTGCAGGCGGAACGTCACCACCCGCGACGACTTCCTCGCCATCGCGGCAACGACCGAGTCGTCGCGGTTGAGCACCTGCACCGTGCGAGGCGAGAAGATGCGGGCCTTCGCCTTGACATAGGCGTCGAAGCTGCCGTGCCAGTCGAGGTGGTCCTGCGTTATGTTCAGCACCGTGGCCGCATCGCAGACGAGCGAGCGCGTCGTCGCCAGCTGGAAGCTCGACAGTTCCAGCACCCAGGTGTCGGGCAGACGGTTCTCGCGCAGGCACTCGCGCAGCGTGTCCAGCGCAGTCGGCGAGATGTTGCCGGCCACGGCGACGGAACGTCCCGAACGCTCGATCAGCAGGCCCGCCAGCCGCGCCGTGGTCGTCTTGCCATTGGTGCCGGTGACACCAACCACGCGCGGCGCATAGTCGCGGCTCGCCTTCAAGGCAGCCAACGCGCGGGCGAACAGTTCGATCTCGCCGACCATGTCAATGCCGGCTTTCTTCGCCGCAGTGACCAGCGGCGCCGCCGCCGAGTGCGTCGGCGACAGCCCCGGAGACAACGCCAGCAGCGTGGCGCCATTCAGCAAGGCGCTTTCGAAGTGACCGCCACTGAATGACACCTGCGGCAGTCCGGCGCGCAGCACGGCAAGCATCGGCGGCTCGGCGCGCGTGTCGGCAACGCGGACCGTCGCGCCGCCTTCGACAAGCGCGCGCGCCATCGCCAGCCCCGACTGGCCGAGGCCCAGCACCACCGCAGTCTGGCCGGCAACGTCGATCATCGGATCTTCAGCGTCGACAGGCCGACCAGCACCAGCATGATGGTGATGATCCAGAAGCGGACCACCACCTGGTTCTCCTTCCAGCCGGAAAGCTCGAAGTGATGGTGCAGCGGCGCCATGCGGAAGATGCGCTTGCCGCCGGTGAGCTTGAAGTAGCCGACCTGCAGCATCACCGAGACCGTCTCGGCGACGAACACGCCTCCCATGATGAACAGCACGATCTCCTGCCGCGTGATTACGGCGATCGTGCCGAGCGCGCCGCCGAGCGCCAGCGCGCCGACGTCGCCCATGAAGACCTGCGCCGGATAGGCGTTGAACCAGAGGAACGCCAGCCCGCTGCCGGCAATCGCCGCGCAGATGATCACCAGTTCGCCGGCACCGGGAATGAACGGAAAGAACAGATAGCGCGAGAAGTCGGCGCGGCCGATGACGTAGGCAAAGATGCCGAGCGCCGCGCCGATCATCGACGCCGGCAGGATCGCCAGGCCGTCGAGCCCGTCGGTCAGGTTGACCGCATTGCTGGTGCCGACGATCACCAGGTAGGACAGGATCACGAAGCCGAACACGCCCATCGGGTACGCGTAGTTCTTGAAGAAGGGCACGATCAGGTCCGACCGGCTTGGCAGGTCGAGCTCGAAACCGCTCGCCACCCATTGCCACATCAGCGGCAGCAGCTTCTCGGTGTTCGGCGCGGCGATCGCGAAGGCGAGGTAAAAGGCGGCAACCAGCCCGATCAGCGACTGCCAGAAGTACTTCTCGCGCGCGCTCATGCCCTTGGGATTGCGGCGCACGACCTTGCGGTAGTCGTCGACCCAGCCGACCCAGCCGAAGCCGAGCGTGACCAGCAGCACGACCCAGATGAAACGGTTGGCGAGATCGGCCCAAAGCAGCGTGGTCACGCCGATCGAGATCAGGATCAGCGCCCCGCCCATCGTCGGCGTGCCCGACTTCGACAGATGCGACTGCGGCCCTTCGGTGCGAATGGCCTGGCCGATCTTCATTTCGGTGAGCTTGCGGATCACCCAAGGCCCGGCAACGAGGCCGATGACGAGCGCCGTGCCGGCCGCCAGCACGGCGCGCAGCGTCAGGTAGGAGAACACGTTGAATGCGCGGATGTCGCGCGCCAGCCATTCGAACAGTTCGAGCAGCATCAGTGCGCCCCAACCATCACCGCGCCGAGCGCCGCCACCGCGCGCTCCATGCGCATGAAGCGCGACCCTTTGACGAGGATCGTTGTGCCTGGCTTCGCGAGGCCCTGCGCGCGTTCGCGCAGGGCCTCGATGTCGGCGAAGTGCTCGGCACCGGCGCCGAAGGCAGCACAGGCATCGCGCATCGCCGCCCCCGTGCCCAGCAGCACATCGATGCCGCGGCTCTTCGCGTAGGCGCCGACCTCGCGGTGATACTCCGCGCTGCGACTGCCGACCTCGCCCATGTCGCCGAGGATCAGGACTCGCGGCCGCGCGGCGGCGGCGAGCAGGTCGATCGCCGCGCGCACCGAGTCCGGGTTGGCGTTGTAGGTGTCGTCGATCAGTTCGGCGCCGCCCGCCGTGCGCGACCGGACCCCGCGCCCGCCGACCGCGGTGAACATCGCCAGCCCGGTGGCAATGGCGCTCGGCGGCACGTCGATGGCCAGCGCGGCGGCGCTCGCCGCCAGCGCGTTGTGCACGTTGTGCTCGCCCGGTACGGCGATGCGAGTCCTGATCAGGCCAACCGGAGTGGCGATCTCCAGTTCCGAGCCATCGGCCTGCAGCGTGCATTCCGCCGTCACGGTCGCATCGGCGGCGCGCGCGAAATCGATGACGCGTCGCGTGCCCGCGAGATTGCGCCAGATCGACGCGCACGGGTCGTCGGCCGGGAATACCGCGACGCCCTCCGGCGGCAGGGCGGCGATCGCGGCCCCATTCTCGCGCGCTGTCGCCTCGACACTGCCGAGGAACTCCTGGTGCTCGCGCTGCGCGTTGTTGACCAGCGCCACGGTCGGCTGCGCCAGTTGAGCCAGATAGGCGATCTCGCCCGGATGGTTCATGCCGAGTTCGAGCACCGCCGCCTTGTGGCCGGCAACAAGGTCGAACAGCATCAGCGGCAGGCCGATGTCGTTGTTCAGATTGCCGCGCGTGGCCAGCCGGCGCGCCGGCCCAAATGCGCGCCCCAGGATGCTCGCCAGCATCTGCGTTACGGTCGTCTTGCCGTTGCTGCCGGTGACCGCGATCAGCGGCAACCGGAAGCGGGCGCGCCATGCCGCCGCTGCCAGGCCAAGCGCACGCCGGCTGTTCGGCACGATCACCTGCGAGAGCGCGGCATCGACCGGCTGCTCGACCAACGCCACCGAAGCGCCGCCGCGCGCTGCCTCGGCGACGAAGGCATGCCCGTCGAACCGCTCGCCGCGCAGGGCGACGAACAGGCAGCCGGGCCGGATCTGCCGCGAGTCGCTGCACACCGACGTGAAGCGCGCGTTCGCATCGCCCTGGATGACGGCGCCGGGAATGCTGGCCGCGAGTTCGGCTGCGCTCAGCATGTCACCCTCGCTCGCGCCTTGAGCGCCGCCCGCACCTGCTCGACATCCGAGAACGGCCGCTTCACGCCGCCGATGTCCTGGGTCGCCTCGTGGCCCTTGCCGGCGATCAGCACCACGTCGCGATCGTCAGCAGCGGCAAGCGCATGCGCGATCGCTTCGGCCCGATCGACGATGAGTTCCACGCAGTCCCGCGATGGCACACCGGCAGCGATAGCAGCGACGATTAGCGACGGATCCTCGCGGCGCGGGTTGTCGGAGGTGATCACCACCCGATCGGCACAGCGGCCTGCCGCCGCGCCCATCGGCGCGCGCTTGCCGGGATCGCGATCGCCTCCGGCGCCGAAGACAATCCACAACCTGCCGCCACGCGCCGCCGCCTGTGGCCGCAGCGCCAGCAGGGCCTGCTCGATGGCGTCGGCCGTGTGCGCGTAGTCGACGACCGCCAGGGGCCCGTCGCCGTTTCGCACACGCACGCGCTGCATGCGACCCGGCGGTGGCACGAGCATCGGCGCGATGCGACAGGCCGCCTCAAGATCAGTGCCGCAGGCAAGAGCCGCGCCGATCGTCGCCAGCAGATTGGAAACGTTGAAACTGCCGACCAGCGGCACGGCCATCCTGCGCTCGCTGCGCCCGCACTGAAGCGTGAACTCGAGACCATCGGCGCCGACGCGGATGTCGCGCGCGCTGAGCAGATTTTCGACGGCCGCGGAGCCGGCTGCGTCAATCTCGCCGGCGGCAGTCGTGAAACCGGTGATCTGCAGCGCGCCGCCTCGGGCGCGCCCGGCGAGTCGCGACAGCAGCCGGCGCCCCGCCGGGTCTTCGAGGTTCAGCACGGCGGCAGTCAGCGTCGGCCAGTCGAACAGCAGCGCCTTGGCAGCCTCGTAGGCCTGCATCGTGCCGTGGTAATCAAGATGGTCACGCGTCAGGTTGGTGAACACCGCGACGTCGAAGCTCATGCCGTTGGCACGGCCCTGCTCCAGCCCGATCGACGAGACTTCCATCGCCAGCGCGCGCGCGCCCGCATCACGCAGCCGCAGCGCTTCGCGCTGTAGTGCGATCGCATCGGGCGTCGTCAGCGCCGAATCGGCGAGCGGCTCGCCCGGAAATCCACTGCCCACCGTGCCCAGCACCGCGCAGCGCTTCCCGGCGCGCGACAGCATCTGCGCGATCCAGAACGCGGTCGATGTCTTGCCATTGGTGCCGGTGACGCCCACGACCTGCATCGACTCGCTGGGCTGTCCGTAGTAGCTCGCCGCCACCTGGCCCAGCAGATGCCGCAACTTGGCCACCGCCAGCACGGGCAGGCCGGCATCGGCGCCATCGAAGCCGTCGGCCTCGACCAGTGCCGCTACTGCTCCGCGGCTGCGCGCCGCCTGCAGGTAGCGGCGGCCGTCGTCGCCGCCGCCCGCGGCGCCCGGCAGGGCGACGAAGATGTCGCCAGCCCCGATGCAACGGCTGTCCAGTTGCAGGTGGCCGCGGTGAGCGGCAGCTGCGGAGGCGTGGGTCCGCAGCCAAGCGAGGATGTGCGTGACTTCGGCGCGCGGGGCGGTCACAGTGCCCCCTCCCGCGGCTCGGCGCGGCTGCGCGCCACCACGGTCGGCGCCGCATCCGGGGGCACCTGCAGGGTGCGCAGGCTGCGCGCGGCGACTTCCGCAAACACGGGCGCGGCCACCTGGCCACCGTAGAACTGCCCCGCATCGGGCTCGTCGATCATCACCGCAATGACGAGTCGCGGCTTTGACGCGGGAGCGAAGCCGGCGAAGGACGCCACGTATTCGCTGACGTAGCGCCCGTCGCGCAGCTTGCGTGCCGTACCCGTCTTGCCGGCCACTCGATAGCCGTCGATGCGGGCGCGCGGTGCGGTGCCGCCGTTGCCGACCGCCATCTCCAGCATGCTGCGCATCGCGGCCGCAGTTTCCGGCCGCAGCACCGGGATCGATGCCGGCGGCGCATCGAGCTTCAGCAGGCTCAGCGGCACCATGTCGCCGTCACGCGCGAACACGGAGTAGGCACGCGCCAGTTGCAGCAGCGAGACTGACACGCCGTAGCCGTAGGCAATGGTCGCCTGCTCGATCGGCCGCCAGGCACTGGCCGGCCGCAGCCGCCCCGCAACGGCGCCGACGGCAACTCGCGGTGCCTGCCCAAAGCCGACCTTCGTGTACAAATCCCAAAGCGTTTCCGCCGGCAGGTCGAGCGCAATCTTTGCTGTGCCGACGTTGCTCGACTTGGCCACGACCTCGGAAACGGTCAGCAGCCCGTAAGCGTGCGCATCGCCGATCGTTCGGCCGCCGATGGTCAGCTTGCCCGGCGCCGTCTGGATGGTCTGCTGCGGGCTCACCTTGCCCGCTTCGATCGCCGCCGCAATCGAGAACGGCTTCATCGTCGAGCCAGGCTCGAAGGTGTCGGTGATGACGCGGTTGCGCACCGCCTCCTTTTGCCACTGGCCGCGGGTGTTCGGGTCGAAGCTCGGCAAGCTGGCGAGCGCCAGGATCTCACCGGTGATGGTGTCGAGCACGATCACCGCGCCGGCCTTCGCTTTGTGCGTGTCGAGGGCGCTTTTCAGCGCGCTGAAGGCGATGAACTGGATGCGGCTGTCGATCGACAGCCGGACGTCGTTGCCGTCGGCCGGCGCCAGCAGCCAGTCTTCCTCGACCACGTTGCCGAGGCGGTCCTTGATCACGCGCCGGCTGCCCGTCCGCGCCGCGAGCACCGACTCCCAGGCGAGTTCGACGCCTTCCTGGCCGCGGTCTTCCACGTTGGTGAAGCCGGTCACATGCGCCACCGCCGGCCCTTCCGGATAGTGGCGCTTGAACTCGGGGCTCTGGTGGATGCCGGCCAGCTTCAGCGCCTGGATCTTCTTCGCCACCTCCAGGTCGACCTGACGGCGAAGGAAGGTGAACTTGCGGTCGTCGTCGGCCAGCTTGCGCTTGAGTTCCGGCAGCGGCATCTGCAGCAGCCGGGCCAGTTGCGCCAGCTGCTCGGGCGTGGCGTCGACATCGTCCGGAATCGCCCAGATCGCCCGCGCCGGCACCGACGCGGCGAGGACGACTCCGTTGCGGTCGAGCACTTTTCCCCGCGTGCCGGGCACATCGAGCGTGCGCGCGTAGCGCACCTCGCCCTGTCGCTGCAGGAAGTTGGTGCCGACACCGCCCTGCAGGTAGACGGCGCGGAGCACCAGCGCGAGGAAGCCGGTGAACAGCAGGAGCAGCAGCACGCGCGAGCGCCATGCCGGCAGCTTCACCACCAGCAGCGGGTTGGCGGAGTAGGAAACGCGGTCGGCCCGCGCGCGCCCGCCGCCCGCGTTGCGCCCCGCGCGTTTGGAGCCGAACGCCCTGATCATCGCTGCGCTTCCCCGGCCGCCGCCGCAGCCAGATCGACAGGCGCCGCCTCAGGCAGGAACACCGTCTGCTTGCTCTCCGTCGGCCGCAGGCCGAGGTGGCGCGCCGCACCGGCCACCGCCGCCGGCTGCGCCGCCTTGCCCAGTTCGATGCGCAGGCGGTTGCCTTCGGCCTCCAGGTCCTTAGCCTGCAACTGCAGCCGGCCGAGCTCGACGAACAGGCCCCGCGCACGGTGCTGCGACGTCACCAGCGACAGGCAGGCCAGCACGAGCAGCACCGCGAGCAGAAAGACGGCCGCGGTGTTGCTGATCGCCCGCCCGGTCATTGGGCACGCTCCGTCGCCAGCTGCGTCGCGGTTCGCTCGGCGACCCGCATCACCGCCGAACGGGCACGCGGGTTGGCCGCCACTTCTGCCGCATCCGGCTTCACGCGTGCGATGCTCCGCAGCCGCGGCTGCGGCAGCTCGGCGGCCCGCAACGGCAGTCGGCCGAATACCCGCTCGGGATGTGCGTGCCCCTCGATGAAGCGCTTGACCAGCCGGTCCTCGAGCGAGTGGAAGCTGATCACGACCAGCCGGCCGCCTGAAGCGAGCAACGCGAGTCCCTGCTCGAGCACTAGCGCCAGCTCCTCGAGTTCCTGATTGATGTGAATCCGTACAGCCTGAAATGTCCGCGTGGCCGGATGCTGGGCCGCATCCCCGCGGCTGCGGACGGGGATTGCGCTGGCAACGAGCGCGGCCAGGTCCGCAGTCGTGACGACGGGCCGGCCTGCGTCGCGACGAGCCGCAATCGCCTTTGCAATCGATGCAGCAAACCGCTCTTCGCCGTATTCACGGATCACTCGCGTCAGTTCTTCAAGCGTTGTCGAGGCAAGCCATTCGGCCGCGGTAATGCCGCTGCTGGTGTCCATTCGCATGTCCAGCGGCGCGTCGGCGCGCCAGGAGAAGCCGCGCTCCGCCGCATCGATCTGCGGCGAAGAAACGCCGAGGTCCAGCAGCAGTCCCTGCAGGCGCGTAATGCCCAGCGCCGCCAGCGTCGCCGATAGCCGTGAAAACCGTGTGTGGACAAAGTGAAGTCGCGGGTCGCTGATCGCCGCGGCCGCTGCTTCCGCCTGCGGATCCCGATCCATCGCAATGAGCCGGCCGTGCGCCGACAACCGCGCCAGGATCAGCTTCGAATGACCGCCTCGTCCGAAGGTCGCGTCGACGTAAACGCCATGCGGATCGGTCACCAGGTGTTCGACCGCCGGCGCCGCCAGCACGGTGAGATGCGCCGACGGCGCGCTCGAGGACACCACCAGCGCCCACTCGCTCAGACCGAGAAATCGTCGGCGGCGTCGAGGCCGCCTTGGGCGAGTTGCTTCTTCTCGAGTTCTTCCATCCGCGTCGGCTCCCACAGTTCGAAGTGCTCGCCGACGCCGGACAGGAACACGTCTCGCTCCAGTCCGGCCGCTGCCCGCAGCTCGGGCGAAATGAGGATGCGACCCGAACTGTCGAGTTCCAGGTCGATTGCGCTGCCGATCAGGATCCGCTGCAGCACGCGGCGCGAGTGGGCCAGTTGGACGAGTTCAGCGCGCTTCTGCTCCCAGCGAGGCCTCGGATACAGCAGGAGGCAGCCGTCAGGGTGGCGGGTCAGCGTCACACGCCCATCGCATTGCGCAACCAACGCGTCGCGATGCCGGGCCGGCACGGAGATCCGCCCCTTCGCATCCAGCGTCAGTTTCGACAGCCCTTGGTACACGCCCCCGCCCCGCTCAGGCTGTGAGATGCCCCTTCGCGGCGTGTGCACCACGATCCGAGGCCAGCGGAGACACTTTCCTCCACTAAGTCCCACATTTCCCCACTGCGCGACTTTAGAGCAGCCCCCAGAGAGGGTCAAGCGAAACTAACTTTTTTTTAATTACAACAAGCACTTATCCACAGTGCAAAAAACCGAGCCAGACCGACAAATTCGCGTCGAATGAAAGACATACGCACCAAAGTGGAAGTAGCTTCTGAGAAACGCGCCGTCCCCTTCTGAGTAGCACGGAGAGTGGCGGTCCTGACTGGCAGCCGAAGGGGCGGCGCGTGCCGACGCAATGCGCCACGCGGCCCCAGAGATCGCGGCCTCGCGGTGAAAAGTTTCAGGGGAACTGCCGGCCCGGATGCCCTCGGGTTGGCTAAG
>CAZSYX010000001.1:114282-161780 GCA_964610575.1 uncultured Burkholderiaceae bacterium | reverse complement strand
CGAACCCTCGTCATAAGCTTGGAAGGCTTCTGCTCTACCATTGAGCTACACCCGCCCGCGATGTGGCCCGTCTCCATCGCGCCGGGCGCCCGACCGCAGTTCCGACCCGGCTGCTCAGCAGCGCCCCTGTGTTGGTGGAGGGGGTTGGATTCGAACCAACGTAGGCGTAAGCCAACAGATTTACAGTCTGCCCCCTTTAGCCGCTCGGGCACCCCTCCGCCTGCGCAGAGAACCGCAAATTATCTTTGTGCCACTGCCCCTTGTCAAACCGGGAGGAGCGCCGGCGCCCGTCTCCGCCGCGCTGCGCCGCCCGGCCTGTCCGCGGGTGCGCTCGGCCGAAGCCTCAGGCAATCTTCCGCGCCTGCCGGGCAGGCTCGCGGCCGGAGCCGCCGGTAGCCTTGCCCGCCCAGCGCACCACGCCGGCAACGCCGACAGGAAGCACGTAAGCTCTTGATTGGATTGACCGCTGTAGACCGGCAAGCCAGCATCCACCCGCTCGACCCAGGAACCAGCCCATGACCAAGGCTTTCGCCTCCCGCGCCGACCTGACGCCGAAGAAGACGACGTTCACCCGCCTGTCCGAGCACGCCTGGGCCTACACAGCCGAGGGCGACCCGAACTCCGGCGTCGTGATCGGCGAGGACGCCGCGCTGGTTGTCGACACCACCGCGACACCCGCAATGGCGCAGCACCTGATCCGCGAGATCCGCCAGGTGACGGACAAGCCGATCAAGTACGTCGTGCTGTCCCACTACCACGCCGTGCGCGTCCTGGGCGCCTCGGCCTACGCGGCCGAAGGCGCGCAGGAGGTTATCGCCAGCCGCGGCACCTACGAACTGATCGTGGAGCGCGGCGCGCAGGACATGAAGTCCGAGATCGAGCGCTTCCCGAGGCTTTTCGACGCGGTCGAGTCCGTTTCGGGCCTCACCTGGCCGACGATGGTGTTCGAGCGCGATCTCACCCTGCTCCTGGGCAAGCTCGAGGTACAGATCAGGCACGTCGGGATGGGACACACCAAAGGCGACACGATCGTTTGGCTGCCGCAGGAAAAAGTGCTCTTCTCCGGCGACCTTGTCGAGTACGGCGCCGCCGCCTACACGGGTGACGCGCAGCTTGCGCAATGGCCGGCCACCCTCGAGGTACTGCGGGGGTTCGCCCCGGAGAAGCTTGTGCCCGGTCGCGGGCCTGCGCTTCTGAGCAACGCCGACGCAAACAAGGCCATCGACTACACGAAGGCGTTCGTGCAGACGCTGTTCTCAGCGGCGCGAGAGAGCGTGGCTGCGGGGCATGATCTGCGTCAGGCGTTCGCCCATGCACGATCGAAGATGGACCCGTTGTTCGGCGATGTGTTCATCTACGAGCATTGCCTGCCCTTCGACGTCTCGCGCGCGTTCGATGAAGCCAGCGGCCTCACCCACCCGCGCATCTGGACGACGGAACGCGACCAGCAGATGTGGCAGGCGCTGCAACCCTGAGGAAACCGCCGGACCGACCCTCCGCCGCGGCTCGCCGCGCCGCGCGAGCCAGGCATCGGCCACAGTCACATCTGCTTGAAAAGATGGGTGAAGTTGCGGCTGACTTCCAGCTTCTGCGGATGGTTCTTCAACTGCAACAGCTGCCGTCCCCGCAGATCGCGTGTGATGCCGGCGATCGCCTTGGCATTGACGATGGTCGCCCGGTGAATCTGCCAGAACTGCTCGGGATCGAGTTCTTCGACCAGTTCCTTGATCGGCTTGCGAATCAGTGCCTCGTAGGTTTCGGTCTGCACGCGGGTGTACTTCTCGTCCGAGGTGAAGAACAGCACCTCGGCCACCGGAATCATGCGGATGTGCTGGCCCATCGAGGCCTGAATCCATTGAAGGTAGGGGCCTTTCTGGGCGGTTGGCTGCAGAGAGCCGGCAGGAAGGTCGAGCTTCGAAGCCAGTCTCTCCAATAGCGCACCGAGGTCGGCGGGCTTGGCGCCGAGCCGCTTCTTCAGGCGCGCCACCGTCACCGCGAGGCGCTCGCTGTCGGCCGGCTTCAGCACATAGTCCACCGCCCCTTGCTCGAACGCCTCCACCGCGTATTCGCTGTAGGCGGTGATGAACACGACGTGACAGGCATCGCCGATTTCGCGCGCTGCCTCCACACCCGTCATCCCCGGCATGCGGATGTCGAGAAAGGCCAGGTCCGGCCGATGCGTCGCCACCGCCTCGACCGCCTCACGGCCGTTCTTCGCCTCGGCGACGATTTCCAGTTCAGGCCAGACTTCGGCCAGGCGCGCTCGCAACTGCTCGCGCATCAGGCGCTCATCGTCGGCGATCACTGCGCGGATCTTTTCCATCGAGCGATGCTAACGCCGACCCGGCTGTGCGCGAACAGCGGGCAAGCCCTTCGCGCTGGGGTGGCGCCCGAAGTCGAGGGGGGTATCGCCTGGAACTCAGGCGGCGGCGCCGACCGACGACTGGCCCGCCGCATCGCGCGCGAGGTCCGGCTCGTAGGGCACTTCGATGGTGGCGATCGTGCCGCTCGGCGAATTCGCCTCGATCGTGAACTTCGCGCGCCCGCTGTACAGCGCGGCCAGGCGCTCGCGCAGGTTGGCCAGGCCGACGCCGGTGCCGGGCTTCCCGGCGGCACCGAAGCCCAGGCCGGTATCGGCGACCGTCACCCGCAGGCTGCCGTTGGCGATGTCGGCGGTGACGGTGATCGAGCCACCTTCGGGTTTCGGCTCGAGCGCGTGCTTGATGGCGTTCTCGACCAATGACTGCAGCACCATCGGCGGGAACTGCGCGCTCATGAGGCCCTGCGGCACGGTGATCGCAAAGTGCAGCCGGTCTTCCATACGCACCTTAAGGATCTCGAGGTAGGAGCGCACCAAGGCGAGCTCCTTGCCCAGCGTAGTCGAGCCCTCGCGCATCTGCGGCAGCGCCGCGCGCAGGTACTGGATCAGGTTCTTCTGCATCGTCGAGGCGCGCGCCGGGTCAGTCTCGATGAGGTAGTCGACCGAGGCCAGCGTGTTGAACAGGAAGTGCGGCTCGACCTGGGCCTGCATCATCTTCAGCTGTGCCTCGGCCAGCTGGCGCTTCAGCCCCTCCTCGGCAGCCGTGGCGCTCGCCGCCCGGGCCCGCGTCTCGGCTTTCCGCTTCCCGCCGAGCAGCACCTTGGCGATGATCGACGTGACAATCAGCAGCATCAGGAAGCTCATGAACCAGTCGCTCGAGCGCTCCCGGTACACGCGTGTCGTCCTGGCAACCTGCTGGCTGACCTGATCCTGGACGATGGCCTCGATCCGCTCGCGCGCCGATTCGATCGCCTCGGCAGCCTTGTCGGGGTCGGCCAGCACCTCCGGGCCGATGACCACCGAGCCTTCCGGAGCGGCCGCCTCATCCCGGGTCGCCGTCTCGGCCGACGCGCCCTGAGCGAGCTCTTCGATCCGCACCCCCTTGCTGTCGATCTGCAGCACGACGCGCTTGCCGTCCTTGGTGGTGATGATCCGCACGCCTTCCTTGCCGACCTTGACCTCGGCTTCTTTCCCTTCGGCGCTGTCGGCCCCCGCATCGGGTGGTGGCGGCGGCGCGCCCGGCACGGCGGGCGGCTTGGGCGGCGTCGGCGGCTTGGGCGCGGCCGGTGACGCCGGCGGCGCGATACGAACGCCCTCGGGCGTGACCGACACGACGACGTTGACCCGATCCTTCGGGTCGGACGCATCGACGACGATCGCCGGGCCACCATCGAACAGCCAGCTGTTCAGCATCGCGCCGGCCACCAGCACTAGCAGGGAAAGCAGGAAGAACTTGCCCCAGCCGATCGAGGTCAACCAGTCGCCGAAACGCCTTGCCGCAGCCGTCAGCCGGGGCGCCGCGGCACGTGCGCCGGCGGCGACATCGGCAGCCATCTGCGCACCACGGCTCTGGCCACGGCGCTCGTGACCGCCCGGGTTCCGTTCAGGACTGGAGCTCATTGGTTGGTGAATCGCCGGGTCGCGCTCGACTTTCAAGGTCGGCGCCAAATGTAGCTGCCGGCAGCCGCCGCTGCCGAGCCGCCTGCGACAGGACGCAGAAAATGCGAGCCGGAACGCAGCCGCGTCGCCTGGATGGTTAATCCGCCCCGAGGGCGCGCAGGATCAGCGAGCCAAGGAACAGCGTCCAGCCGACGCTGGCCAGGCGCGCCGCCCACGGATGGTCACTGCGGAGCCTCTCGGTTTCGCGCCGCAATTCCGAAGGCGAGGTGCGCGTCGACGCCGCCCCCACGATCGCCCTGACCACCGGAAACTGGTTCATCAGCGAAAGCATGAGGCACGACACGCCAGCATCTCCGGCTGCAGTGGCCAGCCGGCCGGCGTCGAGTTCGACCAGCGCGAAGCCCGCCATCACCGCGCTGAGCCAGAAGAACAGAACACGCCACAGCCGATCCCGGGCGTTCACTTCATTGGCTGAAGGGCGTTGCATTCCTGACCGGCAAAGCAATTGCGGACGAACCCTGCGGCGGGCGCTCGGTGTCTGTCGGTCTGGCGGGGAGCCACTCAGCCGGACTGCCGCCCCGGCCAGTCTCCGCACTCACTGGGCGAGCGCGCGACCTCTTGCTCGTCTCGACGAGCCCCCACCACTGTCTTCCGACGCCGAGTCATCCTGCTCGGGCTGGACTGCCGGCGGCTGCAGTTGCGGCTGCGCCGGTACGGGGGCTTGCGGTTGCGCCGGCGGCTGGACCTGCGATTGCTGCGGAAGCGGTTGCTGCGCGACGGACGGCCGCGGCGGCAGCGGTCGGGGCGCGGCCCCTGCGGGTTGTGTGGCCGCCGCAACCGACGGTGCGGTCAAGGTGGAGCCTTCGCGGGTGTATCCCGGCGGCGGCGGCCTGCCCCCCAGCCCAAGCGACTGCTGGAGCGGCAACGCGAACTCACGCCGCGCCCCGCCCTGCTCGATCGTCACCGCGTCCTTGCGCACCTCGACAAGCCTCGCGCCATTGGACACCTCCTGGTTCAGCAGGTAGACACGCGCCGGCTTGCCGTCGACCGACAGCACCGCCGCCGAATCCCGGCCCGCCGCATAGGCACCGAGCGCCTGAACGTTCAGCGCCTGCTGCGCCGCCGGCGCTGCCTGCACGAGGCCGAACATGCGCGCAGCAAGAGTCGGATCGGCCTCGCGCTGCACCGCCGCCGACTGCGGCGGCGGCACGCTGGCCGGCGCCGGCGTCAGAATGCGGATCGCCCAGTACGTGCCAATGGCGCACACCAGCGCAAGCATCGACAGATGCAGCAGAGCGACAGCGATCTTTCTCGACATCTCAACGGCCGTCCTTCACTTGGCCCACATCGCCGTCCGGCAGGATTCGCAACCAATGGAAGAAGTCCCTGCCGGCCAATTTCCGGGCAGCGGCCTTCCAGCAGGTGCATTGATAATATCGTCGGCTTGCCCGCTACGCAGTCTACGCAGTGTCTGCAAAGCGGTTTTCCGGCGCGACATATTGCTATGGTGTACTGATATGCAGCTCACTCTTCGACGCGCGACTGGCGCCCGCCGCCTGCCCCGCGGCTTCACGCTGATCGAGATCATGGTCGTGATCACGATCCTCGGCATCCTTGCCGCCCTGATCGTGCCGCGCGTGGTCGGCCGCACTGATGACGCCCGCATTGCCGCTGCCAAGCAGGACATCGCCTCGCTGCTGCAGGCGCTTAAGCTCTACCGGCTCGACAATGGCAGCTACCCGTCGACCGAGCAGGGCCTGAAGGCGCTGCTGGCCAAACCGACGATCGAGCCGATGCCGCAGAACTGGAAGCAAGGCGGGTACCTTGAACGCAGTTCTCCGCCAAAGGACCCCTGGGGTAACGATTACAAGTACCTCAACCCAGGCCTGAAGGGTGAGATCGATGTCTTCAGCTACGGCCGCGACGGTGCCTCCGGCGGCGAAGGCGTCGATGCCGACATCGGGTCGTGGCAGCTCTAGGCCCGATGGCCGGTGCGGCCCGGCCGCGTGCGAGGGGCTTCACGCTGCTCGAACTGCTGGTGGTGATCGTGCTGGCTGGCATCCTGCTGTCGATCGTCACGATCTCGGCCGCCCCCGACGACCGGCAGCAACTTGCGCGCGAGGCCGAACGCGTCGGTCAGCTGTTCGCACTGGCCGCCGACGAGGCGCGCATCCGTCAGCAGCCCATCTATTGGGAGGCTGACCTGAACGGCTATCGCTTCGTGACGATCGTCGCGGGCGAGCGGCGACTGGTCAGCGGCGACGATCTTCTGCGCGAGCGCGCTTGGCGCGAACCGCTGCAGGCTTTGGCGATGGTGCCCGCCGGCGCCAAGCAGCCATCGCAGTCCCTCCTTGCCCCCGGCGCGCCACCGCTGCGGGTGGCGATCGCCCGCGAATGGATCCAGTCACCGCTACGGCTGGAACTGTCCACGGCATCGGCCCAGGTGGCGATCGACTTCGACGAGCGCGGCCGTGGCACGGTTCATCTGCGCTGAGCATCGGCTATCGCAGCAGCGTGGTTTCACGCTGCTCGAGGTATTGGTCGCACTGGTGATCATTGGCGTGGCGCTGGCGGCGGCGATGCGCGGCGCGCTGTCGCTGACCACCGCCGCCGAAGACACCCGCTACACCATGCTCGCCACGATGGTTGCCGAGAATCGGCTGCTGGAGCTGCGGCTGGTGCGCGAGAGCCTCGAGGTCGGGCAGACAAGCACGCCGTGCGCGCAGGCCGATGTCGAGTTCGAATGCCTGCAAACGGTCAAGTCGACGCCCAACCCCTTCTTCCGCCGCGTCGAACTGCAGGTGTTCCGAGTCACCGGCGACATGCGCCGCCGGCACGCCGAGATGATGGCCGTTGTGCCAGTCAGCTGATGATCCGCGCCCGCCCACCGAATAGCGCTGCCGGTTTCACCCTGCTGGAACTGCTGGTGGCGATCACCGTGCTGTCGCTCGTTTCGCTGATCGCCTGGCGCGGCCTGGACTCGCTGGTGCACACGCGCGAGCGGCTGCAGCCCGAGGCGGAAGAGGTGCGCGAGCTGCTGGTGGCCTTTGGCCAGATCGAACGCGACCTGGCGCAGGTGGTCAACACTTCCTTCGTGCCGCTTTCGGCCGCGCCGGTCATCGTCCGTTCCGGGACGCCGGCCAGCTTCGAGCTGATCCGTTTCGCGCCGGTCATCGAAGGCTCGCCGAGCGCCGTGCAACTGGTCATCTACGAAGTTCGCGAAGGACGCCTGATGCGGCTGTCCTCGGCGCCGACGATCGTCCTCGACTCCTCGCCGGTGACCGAGCTCGTCGAAACGCCGCTGCTCGCCGACGTGCAGGCGCTACAGGTGCGCGTCTGGCAGCCGGGGCGAGGCTGGGCGCCGCCGGAGGCTGCCTCGTCCCCTAACCCGCGCGCTGCGCCACCGGGACTCGAACTGATCGTCGAGCGTACCGACGGCCGCCAGTACCGCCGTGTGCTGCTGGTGGGGATGGGATGAACAGGCCAGCCGCTGCTGCAGGCAAGGACAGGACGGCGTGCGTTTCGACTGCTGCTCGCGGCCGGCGCGACTGCCGTCCTCGCCAGCGCGGTGCTGCGGTGCTGATGGCGCTGTTCGTGGCGACGCTGGCCACACTGATCGTGTCCGGCCTTTTCTGGCAGCAGTTCGTGCTGCTGCGGACGATCGAGAATCAGCAGCTGATCGTGCAGAGCCGCGTGCTGATGGCAGGCGCTCTCGACTGGGCGCGAGCGATGCTGCGCGAGGACCTGATGCGCAGCAGCCACGACGGCCTGGACGAATTCTGGGCCAAGGGCCTGGCGGAAACCCGGCTCGATCAGCTGGGCGAGTCCTCCACGCTGGCGGCACAGGCGAGCATCGCCGGCAGCATCGAGGATGCCCAGTCACGATTCAATCTGCGCAACCTGACCGGCGACGATGGCCAGATTGTCGAGAGGGAACTGGAAGCGCTGAAGCGGCTGTGCGACCTGCTCGGCGTGCCGACGGTCAACGCCGAGCTGATTGCGCTGCGCATGAAGGAGGCATTCGCGCCCGACTCGGACGACGGCAAAGCGGGCGCGAGAGCGGCGACCGGGCGCCCGCTGCCGCCGGTCCTGTCCACCGACATTGCCGCGATCCCGGGGATTTCAGCGGAGGCGGGGGCGGCGCTGGCACCCTACCTGGTGGTGCTCGACGGCAACAAGACGCGCCTGAACGTCAACACCGCTGCAGCCGAGGTAATCGCCGCGCAGATCGGCATCTCGCTTGCGCGGGCGCGGGCGGTCGTCGCCCAGCGCGAGCGGATCTCCCACTTCGTCGATGTCGGCAACTTCCGCAATTACGTCGGCGAGGGCGGCAGCGCCGAGGCCGGCGATGCCAGCATTGCAACGACGAGCAGCTATTTCTTCGTCCGCGGCCAGATCAAGCTGGCACGCGCCGACATCCGAATGGAAGCGCTGGTGCGCCGCAGTGCGCAGCCCGGCGGCGGGCCGGTGGAGGTCTTGTGGCAACGCGAGTTGTAAGAGGGGAGAGACCAGTCGCGCGGCTTTGGGTCTTCGCGCCGGCGCACCGGCTGCTGGCCGGAACGGCGCGACTTTCCGACTCGACGGTCGTTGGCTTTGTCGCACTGGACGCGAGCGGCGAGCTTCAGTGGGGCGAGGCTTCGATCGCACTGCTGCCGCGCTGCCAGCGCGTTGAAATCGTCTTCGACGGCGGCGACGTCTTCCAGACCGCGGTGTCGGCGCCCAGGCTGAGTGAGGCGAAACTGCGCTTGGCGCTGCCCAACCTTCTCGAGGATCGACTGCTCGCCGACCCGACCCAATGCCACATCGCCTTCCTGCTGGCCGGCCGCAGCGACAAGACGGCAGCAGGCGATTCGTCCGAGCTGCCGGTCGCCGCGATCGACCGCGGCCTGCTGACCCGCCTGCTTGACGTGATGACGCTGGCCGGCGCGCGGCCGCGCGCCGCCTACAGCGCCATCTATGTGCTGCCGCCACCCGGTGCCGACGCGCTGCCGGTGTTCGCGGCGCGCGGCCGCCTGGTCGCGCGCACCGCGCAGCACGACGGCGTGGCCTGCGACATCAACGAGGACGACGATCCGCCGGCGGCATTGCGCCTGGCGCTGCGCAGCCGCGGCTGGCAGCGCATCCGCGCCTTCGGGCCGCAGGCGCCGCGGCTTGCGAAGATGGCCGAGGCGCTTGGCGTGTCCGTCGATCCGGCCGACCGCCCGCTCGACGCCGCTGCGCCGGACGGTTCGATCAACCTGCTGCAGGGCGCTTTCGCGCGCGGCGGGGTGCTCGGCGACGTGTCGCGACTGCGCCTTTCGCTGCGCTCATGGAAGGCGCCACTCGCGTGGACCGCAGTGGCGATCGCCGTGTTCATCGCCGGCATGAACGGCTACTGGCTGAAGCTGCAATCGGACGCGAATGAACTGCGCAGCCGGATGACGACCGCGTTCCGCAGCGCCTTTGCCGATGCCGAGATGGTCGATCCGATCGTGCAGGCGCAGCGGGAACTGGCTCGTCTGCGTGCGCGCGCCGGGCAGTCGTCGGCCAGCGATTTCACTGCCTTGAACGCCCAGATCGCACAGCTGCTGGCCTCCGCCCCGGTCGGTATCGTGGCCGGCATCGACTATCGGGACGCCACGCTGCAGCTGAAGTTCAAGGCGCCGCCGGACGCGCAGTTGCAGAACCAGTTGCGCGCGCAGGCGGTTCAGCAGGGCCTGCGGTTGCGCTTCGAGGCGGACGGGGCCGCGCGCATAAGCGCGGCCGGAGGTTGACGATGGAAGCCCTGCGCGAGCTCTGGTCGCAACGCGCTCCGCGCGAGCGGCTGATCCTTGGCGCCGCCGGCGTGGTTGTGCTGTGCACGGCGATCTTCCTGTTGCTGATCGAGCCGGCTGCCGTCGGCATCCCGCGCCTGGAACGGAGCCTGCCGGCGACGCGTACGCAGGCCGAGCAGCTCGACCGGCTGCTCGCTGAGGTCGCCAGCCTGAAGGCCAGACCGCAGTCGGCCGTGCTGCCGCCGGCCGAGGCGCGCGCAGCGGTTGAGCGCTCGCTGGATGCAGCCGGGCTGAAGGCAAGCCGCATCGTGCCCGCTGCCGACGGTGACCTGCAGATCACTTTTGCCAACGTGCCGTACGCCGCATGGTCGACTTGGCTGGCCGGCGCCGAGCGCGAGCTTGGCGCCAGGGCCAGCATCGTGACTGCACGTGCAACAGGCACGCCCGGAGCAGCCGACATCGAGATGTCGCTGCGGTTGGCGCGCCGCTAGGCGCCGGTCCGGGCTGCCGATGCTGCGCGGCCTGCTCTACAGCCTGGTTGCCGCGCTCAGCATCGGCGCGACCGCCGTGGTGATGGCGCCCGCGCAATGGGTGGCCTCGGCGATTGCGCAAGCCACCGGCGAGCGCATCGTCCTGGCCGAGGCGAAGGGATCGGTCTGGCAGGGCCAGGCGAGTGTCGTGCTCTCGCCGGGGCAGGATGCCGGGATCGCCCGTATCGGTCTGCCGGAAGCGCTTTCGTGGCAGCTGTCGCCGTGGAGGCTTCTCGCCGGCACGATCGACCTGACGCTGACGCACCCTTCGGCGCTGCTGCAACCGCTGCAGTTGCGCGCCGACCTGACAGGTCGCGTGGAACTGCTGGCCACCTCCGCGCGGCTGCCGGCAGCGTTGCTGGCGGGGCTCGGTGCGCCGTTCAACACCATCAAGCCCGGCGGCGTCATCAGCCTGGCCTGGCAGCGGCTCGAAATCCATCGCGGCCGCATGCAGGGAGACGTGGTCGGCGAATGGCAGTTCGCCACCAGCGCGCTGACGACGGTCGCGCCCTTCGGCAACTATCGACTGCTCGCCGAAGGCGGCTTCCCCGGCACGCGGCTGACGTTGTCAACCCTGGCCGGCCCCCTCGAGTTGGTTGGCGATGGCACAATCGACGAGCAACGGAACTTCCGGTTCGCCGGTCGCGCGCGCGCGTTGTCGGGTGTGGACGCGTCGACCCGGGCGCAGCTCGCCGGCCTGGTACTGCTGCTGGGCCGGCGTGACGGTGATTCGGCAATCCTCAGCTTTGGAAACTGAAATGACCGCAACGCGCAGCGATGCGCCCGCTCACAAGCGTCCCGCGCAAGGGCGGCGGCTGCCTGCCTTCGTCCTGGCGGTGCTGGCCGCCCTGACGCCGCTTGCCGGGTTTGCCCAGACCCCTGCCGCTGCGCCGGCGGCGCGCACGCAGGCCGGGACTGATCCGGTGATGCTGAACTTCGTCAATGCGGACCTCGAAGCGGCCGTGCGGGCGATCGGTCAGTACACCGGTCGCCAATTCGTGATCGACCCGCGCGTTCGCGGCACGCTGACGCTGGTCACCGAGCGGCCGGTCACCAAGCAGCAGGCCTACGAGCAGTTGCTCGCAGCGCTGCGGCTGCAGGGATTCACGATCGTCGAGCCGGCGCGGCCCGACGGCATCGTGCGCATCGTGCCCGAGGCCGACGCCAAGCTGCAGGGCGGACAGGTGGTGGTGCCGACCACAACTGCGCCGCGCGGCGACCAGGTCGTCACCCAGGTCTTCCGCCTGCGCTACGAATCGGCCACCAGCATGGTGCCGGTCCTGCGGCCGCTGATCGCGCCGAACAACACGATCTCGGCCTACCCGGCGAACAACACGCTGGTGATCACCGATTACGCCGAGAACCTTCGCCGGATCGCCCGCATCATCGAGGCGATCGACTCGCCGGGCGCGGCCGAGAACGAAATCATCCAGTTGAAGTACGGCCTGGCGACGGATGTCGCGACGATCGCCAACCGCGTGCTGGACGAAGGCGCACGCGCCGCCGGCCAGGCCACCGACAGCGGCCAGCGGGTGCAGATCCTCGCCGAACCGCGCACCAATTCGCTGATCCTGCGCGCCGCCAGTCCGTCGCGGCTGGCGCTGGCCAAGCAGCTGATCGAGCGGCTCGACCGGCCGAGCCTGACCTCCGGCGACCTGAACGTCGTCTACCTGCGCAACGCCGAGGCGGTGAGGCTGGCGCCGCTGCTGCGGGCCGTGCTGGCCAACGACCCGACGTTCGTGCCGCAGACCGGCGGCCGCGCGTTGTCCGGCACGTCCGTCACCACCGGCCAGCAGCAGGGCGTGCTCGGCCAGCAGATGCAACAGCAGCAGCAACCGGCGCCGCAGGCGCCGGCCGGTGGCGGAGCGGCCGGCGCTGCCGGCGGCCTGGCGGGGATGATCCAGCCGGACGCCGCGACCAACTCGCTGATCATCACGGCACCCGAGCCGCTTTACCGGAACATCCGCGCGATCATCGAGAAGCTCGATTCGCGCCGCGCGCAGGTGGTGATCGAGTCGCTGATCGTCGAGGTCAGCGCCGACAAGTCGGCCGAGTTCGGCATCCAGTGGCAGGACCTGTCCGGGCTGGACAGCAACGACACCAAGGTGATCGGCGGCACCAACTTCGGCGGCCCTGGCACCAACATCATCGGCGTCGCCGCCGATGCCAGCACGGCCGGCCGCGGCCTGAACATCGGCATCGTCAAGGGCAAGATCACTCTGCCGGGCATCGGCGAGGTCGCCAACCTCGCCTTCCTCGCGCGCGCTCTGGAGACGAAGGCCAACGCCAACATCCTGTCGCAGCCGAACATCCAGACGCTCGACAACGAGGAAGCGAAGTTCCTGGTCGGCCAGAACGTGCCCTTCGTAACCGGCTCGTTCACCCAGCCGGGCAGCAGTTCGATCAACCCGTTCCAGACCTTCGAGCGGCAGGACATCGGTTTGCAGTTGCGGGTGAAGCCGCAGATCTCCGAGGGCGGCGTGGTCCGGCTGGCGCTTTACCTGGAAGTCTCGTCGATCGCGCCGTCGTCGCTGGTCGCCGGCCAGCTGATCACCAACAAGCGCAGCTTCGACTCGGTGGTGCTGGTCGAGGACGGCAACTTCGTGGTCCTGTCGGGCCTGATCGAGGACAGGACCAACGTCTCGCAACAGAAGGTGCCGCTGCTCGGCGACATCCCGTTCCTCGGCGCCCTGTTCCGCTACGAGACGCGCGAGCGCAACCGCACCAACACGATGGTCTTCCTGCGGCCGATCATCGTGCGCGACGAGAGCACCTCGGCGGCGATCGCCACCGAACGCTACGAGTACATGCGCACGCAGATGGCCGACGCGCGGGTGCCCGACACGCTGATCTTCCGCGACCTGAACGTCGCGCCGATCCCGCCTGCGGCTGCCCGCAGCGCGCAGCCGCCCGCGGCTGCTCCATCGGGCGAGACCACGCCGGCGCCCGCAGCGCCGCTCGTGATTCCGCCGGTGTCGGCACCACCGCCATCGGTGCCGCCCGGTGGCGGCACCGCCGCGGCGCTGGCCTCGCCACCCGCCGGCACCGTGCAGGTGCTGCATATCACGACGATGCCGGACCTCGCCGGCGGGCGCCATTTCCAGCAGGAGTTGCGCAACTCCGGCTTCGACGCCTTCATCGAGCCGATGCGCACCTCGACCGGAGAGATCTACCGCGTCCGCGTTGCCGTCGACACGGCCAAGCGCACGCTGGACGACGCGATAGCCGAGTTGAAGCGGCTCGGCTACAACCCGATACCGGTCAAGCGCTAGACCGCGGCGCGCCCAATGAGCACTGCGCAGCGCTACGTTCCCTACACCTTCGCGCGGGACAACGGCATCCTGCTGCGACCGCAGAGCGAGCGCGACGCCGAGGCCTGGGTCTCGGAGTCGACGCCGCTGTCGGCGCTGAACGAGGTGATGCGGGTGTTTCCCGGCCGCGTCACGCCGGTGATGGTCGAGCCGGCCGCGCTGCGCGAGGCGATCGCCCAGGTCTATTCCGCCGGCGAAGGCTCGGCGCAGCAGATCGTCGGCGACATCGAGGGCGAGTTCGACATCTCGCGCATGCTGGCCGAGGTGCCCGACATCGAGGACCTGCTGGAGACCGAGGACGACGCGCCGATCATCCGCATGATCAACGCGCTGCTGACGCAGGCGGCGCGCGACGGCGCCTCCGACATCCACATCGAGCCGTTCGAGACCTACTCGCTGGTCCGCTTCCGCGTCGATGGCACGCTGCGCGACATCGTGCGGCCGAAGCGCGCGCTGCACGCGGCGCTGGTGTCGCGCATCAAGATCATGGCGCAACTCGACATCGCCGAGAAACGCCTGCCGCAGGACGGCCGCATCACGCTGCGGGTCGGCGGGCGGGCGGTGGACGTGCGCGTCTCGACGCTGCCGACCGGACACGGCGAGCGCGCCGTGCTGCGCCTGCTGGAGAAGGACCTGTCGCGCCTGAACCTGGAGTCGCTCGGCATGGCCGAGGGCACGCGCGCCGCCTTCGACAAGCTGATCCACCAGCCGCATGGCATCCTGCTGGTGACCGGGCCGACCGGCTCCGGCAAGACCACCACGCTGTACGGCGCGATCCGCCGGCTCGATCACTCGACCACCAACATCATGACGGTCGAGGACCCGATCGAGTACGACCTCGAGGGCATCGGCCAGACGCAGGTCAATCCGAAGATCGACATGACCTTCGCCCGCGCCCTGCGTTCGATCCTGCGCCAGGATCCGGACGTGGTGATGGTCGGCGAGATCCGCGACCTCGAAACGGCGCAGATCGCCGTTCAGGCCTCGCTGACCGGCCATCTGGTGCTGGCCACGCTGCACACCAACGACGCGGCGAGCGCGGTCACGCGGCTGATCGACATGGGCATCGAACCGTTCCTGCTCTCGTCGTCGCTGCTCGGCGTGCTCGGCCAGCGGCTGGTGCGCAAGCTGTGCCCGCACTGCAAGAAGCCGGAGGCCAGCGGCAACGGGTTCGTTCCGGTCGGCTGCGACAAGTGCACTTTCACCGGCTACGTCGGCCGCACCGGCATCTACGAGCTGCTGCGGGTCGACGAGCAGATGCGCGGGCTGATCCACCAGGGCGTCAACGACACCGACATGCGCCGCGCCGCCGAGCGCGCCGGCATGACCTCGATGCGCGCCGACGGCCTGCGCTGGGTCGCCACCGGCGTCACCTCGCACGAGGAAGTGGTGCGGGTGACGAGGGAGTGACCGCCTTCCGCTACGCCGCCGCCGATGCCGCCGGCAAGGACCAGTCCGGCGTCATCGAGGCCGACAGCGCGCGCGCCGCGCGGCAGCTGCTGCGCGGCCGCGGCCTGGTGCCGCTGACCGTCGAGCCGGTTGTTGGCGAGGGGCAGAAGGCGGGGTTGCAGCTTTCGCTTGGCCGGAGGCTGTCGCAGACCGAACTGTCGGTGCTGACGCGCCAGCTGGCGAGCCTGCTCGGAGCGCAGCTGCCAGTGGCCGACGCGCTCACCGTGATGGTCGAGCAGAGCGAGAAGCAGCAGATCCGCGAACTGATGGCGGCCATCCGCACCGACGTGCTCGCCGGCAGCTCGCTGTCGAATGCACTCTCCCGCCACCCGCGCCAGTTCCCGGACATCTACCGCGCGCTGATCGCCGCCGGCGAGGAGTCGGGCAAGCTCGGCTCGGTGCTGGGCAGCCTTGCCGACTATGTCGAGGAGCGCGCCAAGCTGCAGCAGAAGATCACGCTGGCGTTCGTCTATCCGGTAATCGTCACGCTGGTCGCGCTGGCGGTGGTCATCGGCCTGCTGACCTACGTCGTGCCGCAGGTCGTGCAGGTGTTCGCCAACACCAAACAGGCACTGCCGTTCCTGACCCGGGCACTGATCGCCCTGTCGGACTTCGTCCGCGCCTACGGCTGGATCGTGCTTGTGCTGGTCGTGATCGCCGTCTTCGTCGTGCGCCGGCTGCTCAAGGTCGAAGCGGTCCGACTGCGCTGGCACAAGCGGCTGCTGCAGATGCCGGTGGTCGGCGTGCTCAGCCGGTCGCTGAACACCGCGCGCTTCGCCAGCACGCTCGCGATCCTCGCCGGCGGCGGCGTGCCGATGCTGCGCGCACTGCAGGCGGCCGGCGAAACGGTCAACAACCTCGCCATGCGCACGCGCGTGCTGGAGGCCACGCAGCGGGTGCGCGAAGGCTTCTCGCTGGCGCGGGCGCTGCGAGCCAGCGGCAACGAGGACAACCAGCCGGGCCGCACAAGGCTGTTTCCGCCGGTGCTGATCCACCTGATCGCTTCCGGCGAGGCGACCGGCAAGCTGCCGGAAATGCTCGGCCGCGCTGCCGACATCCATGCCCGCGAAGCCGAGCGGCGGGCGATGTTCTTCACCTCGCTGCTCGAGCCTATCCTGATCCTCGCCATGGGCGTGGTGGTGATGCTGATCGTGCTGGCGGTGCTGCTGCCGATCATCGAGATCAACCAGCTGGCGCGCTGAGCGTCTTCCGCCGGGCGCCACAGGCCGTCCCGGTAACATCCGCGCCCATGCTGCGCCCCTCGCTCGATCCCCTGCCCGCCTCACGCATCCGCGAGGTCGCCAACGCGGCCATGGGCCGCGACGATGTGCTGAAGTTCTGGTTCGGCGAAGGCGACCTGCCGACGCCCGATTTCATCCGCGAGGCGGCGAAGGCGGCGCTCGACGAAGGCGAGACGTTCTACAACCACAACCTCGGCATTGCCGAGCTGCGCGAGTCGATCGCCGGCTATGTCAACCGGCTGCACAGGCCGCGCCTGCCGGTGGACGCGGGCCGGATCGCGGTGACCAGTTCCGGCGTCAGCGCGCTGTCGCTGGTGGCGCAGTCGCTGTTCGAACCGGGCGACCGGGTGGCCATCGTCACCCCGGTGTGGCCGAACGTCACCGCGCAGCCGCGCATCATGGGCGCTGAGGTCGTGCGCGTGCCGCTTTCGTGCACCGCCGGCCGCTGGACGCTCGACCTGCAGCGGCTGCTCGATGCTGCGCCTGCCGGCACGCGGGCGGTGATCGTCAATTCGCCGAACAACCCGACCGGCTGGGTGATGCCGCAGCAAGACTGGGAAGCGTTGCGCGCGCACTGCCGCCGCCACGGCGTCTGGCTAATCGCCGACGACGCCTACGAGCGGCTGATCTTCGACGGTTCGGCGCACGCGCCCGGCGTGCTCGGGCAGGCGGACGCCGACGAGCGCTTCATCAGCGCCAACACCTTCTCCAAGAGCTGGACGATGACCGGCTTCCGGCTCGGCTGGCTGGTGGCGCCGCGCGGCTTCATCGCCAACTTCGCCAAGATGGTCGAGTTCAACACTTCGTGCGCGCCGACTTTCATCCAGCGCGCCGGCATCGCCGCAATCGAGCACGGCGACGCACTGATCGCCGAGACGCGCGCGCGGCTGCAGGCCTCGCGCGACGCGCTGGTGGCGCAGCTGTCGCGGCTGCCCGGCATCGAATGCGCGCCGCCCGACGGTGCGATGTATCTGTTCTTCCGCGTAGCCGGTCGCGGCGACGATTCGCTCGCCTTTGCCAAGCGGCTGGTCACCCAGGTGGGATTGGGGCTCGCACCGGGCGTGGCCTTTGGTCCCGAAGGCGAGGGCTATCTGCGCTGGTGCTTCGCCGCCCAGCAGCACCTGATAGACGACGGCGTCCAGCGGCTGGCGCGGTTCCTCGGCTGAACTACCGTTGACTTCCAGCGCGCCGACCGCACATATCCGCTGTCCGCCGGACTCCGGCAGGGAGGAGCGATGAGCACCAACATCAACACCATCGAACCCGACCCGTCGCTGGTCACGCTCACGCACGTGACCTACGCGCTGCATGCGCTCGGGCTGGCGATCGGCGCCTTCGGCGCCTCGACCGTGATCGGCGCGTTCCTGTTCGGCTGGCCGTCGATCATCGCGGTGATCATCAACTACGTGAAGCGCGGCGACGCCCGCGGCACGTGGCTCGAGTCGCACTTCACCTGGCAGATCCGCACCTTCTGGTTTGCACTGCTGTGGGCGCTGATCATCGGCCTGGCTGGCGGCCTGCTGGCGATCGTGCTGGTCGGCATTGCGATCTGGATCGTCGGCCTGTTCGTGCTCGGCCTGTGGGCGGTGTACCGCATCGCCCGCGGCTGGCTGCGCCTGAGCGACCGCCAGCCGATGCCGGTGCCGGCCTGACCGCCTCACCGGCGATCAGGCCGTCTGCGTTTCCTCGATCAGCCCGCGCTTGGCGAGCAGCGGCCCGACTTCGGCGTCACGGCCACGGAATGCGCGGTAAGCCTGCGCCGGTTCCAGCGAACCGCCGCGCGAGTAGATGAAGCGCAGCAGGCGGTCCGCCACCGCCGCATCGAACGGATCACCCGCCTCGACAAAGGCCCGATAGCCGTCGGCGTCGAGCACTTCGGCCCACAGGTAGACGTAGTAGCCGGCAGCGTAGTTGCCGGCGAACAGGTGCTGGAAGTGCGCCAGGTGGTGGTACGGCGCGATGGGCTCGGGCGTGCCGAGCCGCGCCAGCGTCTCGCGCTCGAAGGCGGCGATGTCGAGGTCCTGCGCGTCGGCGAGGCCATGCAGGATCATGTCGACCAGTGCGCTGGCCGTGTAGCCCACCGTTTCGAAGCCCTGGTTGAACTCCCGTGCTCGCAGCACGCGCTCTACCAGCGCCTGCGGCATCGGCTCGCCGGTGACGCAGTGCCGCGCGTGGCGCCCGAGCACCGAGGGCTCAAGCGCCCAGTGCTCGAAGAGCTGCGACGGCAGTTCGACGAAGTCGCGCAGCACCCGCGTGCCGGACAGCCGCTCGTAGGTGACGTCCGACAGCAGTCCGTGCAGGCCGTGGCCGAACTCGTGGAACAGCGTTCGCACGTCGTCGAGCGACAGCAGCACGGACTCGCCTGGCGCGCCCCTCGAGAAATTGCTGTTGTTGACGATGACGGGCCGCACCTCACCGCCACTCCTCGACTGCAGGCGCATGGCATTCATCCAGGCGCCGCTGCGCTTGCCGGGGCGGGCGAAGTTGTCGAACAGAAACGTGCCGACGCGGCTGCCGGAGGCAGCGAGCGCCTCGAACACGCGCACGTCGGGGTGGTAGCGCGGCGCTTTGGGGCGCTCGACGAAGCGCACGCCGAACAGGCGCTGCGCGCAGTCGGCGAGCGCTGCCAGCATGTTCTCCAGCGAGAAGTAGGGCTTGATCTGCGCGTCGTCGATGCAGCGCGTCGAGGCGGGCAATCAGCCGCGGATCGCGCTGGATCGACGCGTAGTGCGCGGCCAGCCGCGGTGCCAGCCGGCGCTCGACCGCCTGCAGCTCAGGCGAGGTGTGCGAAGCAAAAAGCTGCGGAAGACCGGCTCGATACGCGCCAGCAACCGGCCGCTGCGATCGAGCGCCGCCGCGGAATTTTCAAACGTGGGCGGCTCCGACTGGGTGGCGATGCGCTCGATCTCCGCGCGGTGCTCGGCGAGCGCCGCGTCGAACGCCGGCTCGAAGTGGCCGGCCTCGATCGCCGCAAACGGCGGCAGGCCGAGCTCGTCGGTCCAGGCCTGCAGCAGCGGGTTGTCGAGCGTTTCAATCTTGTCGCGGTTCATCGACTGTCGATAGATATGAAGTTGATTGCTCGCTGCCGGCGGCGCCTTGAACGCAGGGCCGGTGCAGTGCAGAGCCAGTCAGTTCACTCGACGACCACGGCGGTACCGCTGGCCGAGACCATCAGCATCCCGTTGCCCTGGCCCAGCACCTCGTAGTCCAGATCGACCCCGACCACGGCATTCGCGCCAAGTTCCTGAGCACGTTGCTGCAACTCCTGCATGGCGATGTCCCGCGCCCGCTGCAGCTCGCGCTCATAGGTTGCCGACCGGCCGCCGACGAGGTCGCGGATGCCGGCAAAGAGGTCCTTGAACAGGTTGGCGCCGAGGATGGCCTCACCGGCGACCACACCGCAGTACCGGGTGATGCGCTTGCCTTCGACGCTCGGGGTGGTGGTGACGACCATTCGACATCTCCTTCATCGGCGGGCGCAGCTGTCTGCCGGCGCGTGGACAGAGCCTGGATTCCGCGCGAAGCGCTCGAAGGATACGCAACCGCCGCTACCGCGATGCCGGGTGGCTGTGCCGATTGAGCCGATGCGGTGCCTCTGTTAGCCTGCCCGCCACTTCAGGCTCCTGAAGTCCAGACACCGCCGCCGACGCCCACAAGGCGAAGCGCGGCCGCACCCAACGTCCAGCAGCCGTTGGCAACGCGCTCCCAGGAACACGATTTTTGGCCGAGGAATCCTGCATGAATGCCCCGCCGCCTGAATCCGTCCGCCGCGCCCTGGCGGAAATTTCGCTTGACGACCGCTGGACGCTGGAGCGCGGACGCGCCTACATGAGCGGCACGCAGGCGCTGCTGCGGCTGGCGATGCTGCAGCGGCAACGCGACGCGATGGCGGGGCTGAACACCGCGGGATTCATCACCGGCTATCGCGGCAGCCCGCTGGGCTCGGTCGACCAGACCGCATGGCGCGCGAAGAGGCACCTTGAAAAGCAACACATAAAGTTCCACTCCGGCCTGAACGAGGACCTCGCCGCCACCAGCGTGTGGGGCACGCAACAGGTCGGCATGACGCCGGGCGCGAAATACGACGGCGTCTTTGCCCTGTGGTACGGCAAGGGCCCGGGCGTGGACCGCTGCGGCGACGTCTTCAAGCACGCCAACGCCGCCGGCACCAGCCCGCGCGGCGGCGTGCTGGCGCTGGCCGGCGATGATCACGGTGCCAAGAGCTCGACGCTGCCGCACCAGTCGGACCACATCTTCAAGGCCTGCATGATCCCGGTGCTGTATCCGGCCACCGTGCAGGAATACCTCGACCACGGCCTGCACGGCTTCGCGATGAGCCGCTATGCCGGCGTATGGGTGGCGATGAAGACGGTCACCGAGGTGGTCGAGGCGAGCGCCTCGGTGGTCGTCGACCCCGAGCGCGTGAACATCGCGCTGCCCTCAGACTTCGCGATGCCGCCTGGGGGACTCAACATCCGCTGGCCCGACACGCCGCTGGCACAGGAGGCGCGGCTGCTCGACCACAAGCTGTACGCCGCGCTCGCCTACTGCCGCGCCAACAAGCTCAATTACACGGTGCTCGATTCGCCGCACGCGCGCTTCGGCATCGTGGCCAGCGGCAAGGCATACCTCGACATGCGGCAGGCGCTGGCCGACCTCGGTCTGGACGAGGAGACCTGCGCGCGCATCGGCATCCGCGTGTTCAAGGTCGGCATGGTCTGGCCGCTGGAGGCGCAGGCGGTCCGCGCCTTCGCCGAGGGGCTGGAGGAGATCCTGGTCGTCGAGGAAAAGCGGCAGCTGATCGAGTACCAGATCAAGGAAGACCTGTACGCGTGGATCGGCACCGGCAAGCGTATCCCGCGCGTGATCGGCAAGTTCGATGAGAAGGACGGCGGCGAGTGGTCGGTGCCGCAGGGCAGCTGGGTGCTGCCGGCGCACTCGGAGCTCTCGCCGGCAATCGTCGCCAAGGCGATCGTCGCCCGCATCGGCAGGCTGGAACTGCCGTCCGATGTGCGCGCGCGCATGCAGGCACGGCTGGCACTGATCGAGGCCAAGGAGAAGTCGCTGGCCACGCCGCGCCTGGTGGCCGAGCGCAAGCCGTACTTCTGCTCCGGCTGTCCGCACAACACCTCGACCGTGGTGCCTGAAGGCTCGCGAGCGGTGGCCGGCATCGGCTGCCACTACATGGCGATCTGGATGGATCGCAGTACGTCCACCTTCACGCAGATGGGCGGCGAAGGCGTGCCGTGGATCGGCCAGGCGCCGTTCACCAACGAGCAGCACATCTTCGCCAACCTCGGCGACGGCACCTACTTCCACTCCGGCGCGCTGGCGATCCGTGCCGCGGTGGCGGCGGGCGTATCCATCACCTACAAGATCCTGTTCAATGACGCGGTGGCGATGACCGGCGGCCAGCCCACGGACGGACAGCTCACGGTGCCGGCGATCACCCAGCAGGTCTACGCCGAGGGTGTGCGCAGGATTGTCATCGTCACCGACGAGCCCCAGAAGTACGACGCGGCGAGCGAACGCGACCACAGTGCGGTCAACGCCCGCGGCGCCGAAGGCGACGTGTGGAAGCTGGCGCCGGGCGTGACCGTGCATCACCGCGATGAACTCGACCACATCCAGCGCGAGTTGCGCGAGTACGCCGGCGTCTCCGTGCTCGTCTACGACCAGACCTGCGCCTCGGAGAAGCGGCGCCGGCGCAAGCAGAACAAGCCGGACAAGGTGGTCTTCCCCGATCCGCCGCGGCGCGTGGTGATCAACGAACTGGTGTGCGAAGGCTGCGGCGACTGCAGCGTGCAGAGCAACTGCCTGTCGGTCGAGCCGCTGGAAACCGAGTTCGGCCGCAAGCGGCGCATCAACCAGTCCTCCTGCAACAAGGATTTTTCGTGCCTGAAGGGCTTCTGCCCGAGCTTCGTCACCGTCGAGGGCGGCAAGCTGAAGAAGGGCAAGGCAGCCGCAGTTGACGTGCCGCAACTGGCACTGCCGGAAGTGCCGGAGCTTCCCGCCGGACGAGGCTACGGCATCGTGGTCACCGGGATCGGCGGCACCGGCGTGGTGACGATCGGCCAGTTGCTCGGCATGGCCGCGCACATCGAAGGCCGCGGCGTATCGGTGCTCGACATGGCCGGCCTGGCGCAGAAGGGCGGCGCGGTGTTCTCGCACGTACAGATCGCGCCACGGCCGGAGGATCTGTTCGCCACGCGCATCGCGATGAACGAGTCGGATCTCGTGCTCGGCTGCGATCTCATCACCAGCGCCAGCAACGAGGCGCTGTCGAAGATTCATTCCGGGCGTACGAAGGCGGTGCTGAACACCGCCGAATCGCCGACCGCGGATTTCGTGAAGAACCCCAACTGGTCTTCCGGTGCGGCCGGCATGCTGCAGCAGATCCGCGAGGCTATCGGCACCGAGGCGCACGCGGCGGCCGTCGACGCCACGGGACTCGCCACGGCGTTGCTCGGCGACGGCATCTACACCAACCCGTTCGTGCTCGGCTTCGCCTGGCAGAAGGGCTGGATCCCGCTGGCCTACGAGACGCTGCTGCGGGCGATCGAACTGAACGGGGTGGCGATCGATGCCAACAGGCGCGCATTCGAGTGGGGTCGCGCCGCCGCGCACGACGCCGAAGCAGTCAGGAAAGCGGCCTTCCCCGCGCAGGTGATCGAATTGAAGCGCGCGTCATCGCTGGAGGAGATCGTCGGCCGTCGCGCCGAGTTCCTCACCGCCTACCAGAGCGCCGCCTATGCGCAGCGCTACAAGGACCTGGTCGAGCGCGTGCGCCGCGTCGAGTCCGACCGCCTGCAGTCGATCAAGCTCACCGAGGCGGTGGCGCGCTACTACTTCAAGCTGCTGGCGATCAAGGACGAATATGAAGTGGCGCGGCTGCACGCCGACCCGGCCTTCCGCGACAGGATCGCCGGGATGTTCGAAGGCGACTACAAGCTGAACTTCCATCTCGCCCCGCCGCTGCTGGCGCGGCCGGACCCGGTGACCGGCAAGGCGAAGAAGATGCAGTTCGGGCCGTGGATCATGGGCGCGTTCGGCGTGCTGGCGAAGCTGAAGTTTCTCCGTGGCACCGCGCTCGACGTCTTTGGCTACACGGAAGAACGGCGCATGGAGCGCGCGCTGATCAGCGAGTATGAGCAGCTGGTCGACGAACTGCTCGGCAGGCTCGCCGCCGACAACCACTCAGTCGCGATCGAACTGGCGAGCCTGCCCGAGGAGATCCGCGGCTACGGCCACGTCAAAGCGCAGCACCTCGAGAAGGCGCGAGCGAAGCAGGCCGACCTGCTGGCCCGTTTCCGCGGCCAGGGCAACGCCCAGGTGATCCGGATGCCGGTAAAGGCGGCTTAGCGGTTCGTCGCCTGCCCTCGCCTGTTGCCGTCGCGCCGGCCTGCGCGGGAACGACGTGGGTTGACATACGCCGTCGACGGGCGCCCCACGCTCCTATCATCCGGTCATGGTTCCGATGCTCTCGCGCCCCGGCGCGCTCACCGACATGGGCCGCGCAGTGCTGCGATGGTTCGGCGGCTGGTGGCGGATCATTCACCTGGGCGCGCTCCTGCTGGTGCTGGCGCTGTCGCCGTCGAGCTATGCGCGCGCCAATCGAGCAGCCATGGCGCGGCACATCTATCTCGGCACCGCGCCGATCCTGCTCTGGTTCACGCTGCTGTCATCGCTGCTCGGCCTGATTCTGATCCGCATCGTGGTGGTGACGGCGGCGAGCTACGGCCTGTCGCAGTACGCGCTGCAAATGGTGGTGCGCGTGCTGGTGCTGGAACTGATCCCGCTCACCGCGGCGATCTTCGTCGCGCTGCGCATCGGGTTGCCGGACGGCCGGGAGCTTGCCCGCATGCGATCGCGCGGCGAACTCGATGCCCTGCGCCAGCAAGGTCTCGACCCGTTGCGCCACGAAGTGCTGCCGCGCGTGATCGCCGGCGCCTTCGCCGTCATGATGCTGGCTGCCGTCGCCGGCGTGGTGACCCTGGTGCTTGCCTATCTCACGGTGCACGGCTTCACGCTCGGCGGGCTGGAGCGCTACACGCGCACCGTGGGCCAGGTATTCACGCCGGCGGTGACGCTGATCTTCACCATCAAGACCTTCCTGCTCGCGCTCGCGGTGTCGCTGCTGCCGGTGGCCTCGGCTCTGTACGATCTGCCACGCGGGCGAACCCGCACCAGCGCCGAACTGCAGGCGCTGGTCCGCCTGTTCCTGGTCATGCTGCTGATCGAGGCGGCATCACTGGTCGGCAACTACTACTGAACCAACTTCGTGAACCAGCAACCGCCCGCATCGCCCGAACCGTCGCCGGTCGCGCACCTGGAGTTCAAGGCCGCGCTGCTGCTGGTACTCCTCGTGCTGCTGCTCGTCGGCTCGGTGCTGTACGTGATGTACGCCAGGGGCGTGTTCGAGGCGACGCAGCGGCTGGTGCTGGTCGCCGACGACTCCGAGGGCGTGACCGTCGGCATGGACATGACCTTTTCCGGCTTCCCGATCGGCCGCGTGCGGCGGATCGAACTGGCGGAGGACGGCGCCGCGCGGATCCTGATCGACGTGCCGAAGAAGGACGCGCGCTGGCTGCGCGAGTCGAGCGTGTTCACGCTGGTGCGCGGCCTGGTCGGCAACGTCGCCATCCGCGCCTACAGCGGCGTCCTCAGCGATCCGCCGCTGCCGGACGGCGCGGTGCGGCGGGTGCTGGTGGGCGACGCCACCGCCGAGATCCCGCAGTTGGTCGCCGCCACGCGTGACCTGGTGCGCAACCTGACGGCGCTGTCGAACGCCGATTCGGCGCTGACCGCCACGCTGGGCAACGTGCAGGCTGCGACGGAACGCCTGAAGGGCCGTCATGGTGCGCTCGGCGTACTGCTCGGCAATGACGACGACGCGAAGAAGCTGATCGCCGCGCTGGACCGCACCAACGCACTGCTGGCGCGGGTCGACGGCCTGGCGGCGCGTGTCGACGGCCTGGTCGCCAAGGCCGACGTTCAGGTCTTCGGCCCCGAGGGCGTGATGCCGGAGACGCGCGCCGCGATCGTGCAACTGAACGGCACACTGGCCGATGCGCGCAATACGCTGAAGCAGGCCGACAAACTGCTCGCCGAGGCGCAGGCAGTGGCGACCAATGCCAAGGTGGCCAGCGCCGACCTCGGCACCCTGCGCGCCGAGGTCGAGTCGAGCCTGCGCAAAGTCGAGCACCTGGTCAACGAGATCAACCGCAAGTGGCCGTTCGCGCGCGACACGGAGCTGAAGCTGCGATGAGCCCCTTCGCCTGCCTCCTGCGCGCACTGGCCGTCGCCGCGCTCGGCCTGCTGGTCGCCGCCTGCACGAGCCGCCCGGCGCCGCCCGACTGGCAGATGAACGCGCGGCAGGCGATCGATAACGCCGTGGCCGCCTACCTGGAAGGCAATGCGCGCGTCGAAGCGGCCGAGACCGCCCGCGCGCGTAACGAGATCGCGCGCACCGGCCGGCTCGACCTGCTCGCGCGCGCCGAGCTGATGCGCTGCGCCGCGCGCGTAGCGAGCCTCGTATTCGAGCCGTGCGAGGGTTTCGAAAAGCTCAGGGCGGACGCGGCGCCGGCGGAGCGCGCCTATGCCGACTACCTTTCCGCCCGCGTGCAACCGCAGGACATCGCCCTGCTGCCGGAGCCGCATCGCACGGTGGCCGATGCGAAGAGCAGCGCGGATGCGGCCGCGTCGGCGCTTGCCGGAACCGACGATCCGCTGTCGCGGCTGATCGCTGCCGGCGTGCTTTTCGAGGGTCAGCGCGCCAGCCCGCAGACGCTGCAGGTCGCCGTCGACACCGCCTCGGCGCAGGGCTGGCGACGGCCGCTGCTGGCGTGGCTGAACGTGCAGTTGATGCGCGCCGAACAGGCCGGCGAAAAGCCGGAAGCGGAGCGGCTGCGCCGGCGGATCGGCGTCGTCCAGGGCGGGCAGTAGCGTGGCAGGCGCGCCGCGTTGCAGGGAACGGCCGCCGCCTCGCGGCAGCCCCGGCCGCGCTCAGTCGTTTTCCACCGATCGGGCTCGACCCCGAGGCATGAAGCGCAGAGCTTCTCAGTATTCGATCGTGTACTTGTCGACGTCGACGCGGATCACTTCGCGCCCCATCATCACCGCCGCGTTGCGGGCGAACACGCCGGCCCACTCGGGATGCTCACGGAAGCGCCGCTCGCCGGAATACCTGGCCACGCTCAGGATGCGATCGACCAGCAGCACCTTGCCCATCGGCGTCGGCACGTCGCACTCCAGTTCCTGGAACTCGCGGTCGAACCACTTGCGCGCCTCGTCACCGGTATAGCCGGCCAGATCGTCCGACGTCAGCTTGTAATCGAATTCCTTGTCCTTGCCGAACGACACGATCACGTTCTGGTGCATCACCCTCTCCTCGAATCGAAGCCCGCCAGCAGCGACGCCCGGGCGACAAACGCGGCAATTATCGGCGAATTCGCGGCAGGACCCGGCCGCTAGCGGCACGGCGTTACCAGAACGGCGCGGAAGTCGTTCACGTTGGTCAGCGTTGGCCCGGTGATCACCTGGTCGCCGAGCGCCTCGAAGAAGCCGTGGCCGTCGTTGTCGGTGAGCCGGTCAACTGCGCGGATCCCTTTGCTCCAGGCGCGCGCGAGCGTGTCCGGCGCAACGAACGCACCGGCGACTTCCTCGGCGCCGTCGACGCCATCGGTGTCGCCGGCGATCGCCCAAACGTTCGGCATGCCGTCGAGCGCCACCGCCAGCGCGAGCAGGAACTCGACATTGCGGCCGCCGCGGCCGCTGCCGCGCACGGTCACCGTCGTTTCGCCGCCAGAGAGCAGCACGCATGGCGCGGCGACCGGGTGTCCATGATGGGCCACTGACCTGGCGATGCCGGCCATCACCTTGCCGACCTCGCGCGCCTCCCCCTCGATCGCATCGCCGAGCAGCAGCGGGGTCAATCCGGCCCCGCGCGCGACCTTCGCTGCCGCGGCGAGCGCCAGTTGCGGCGTGGCAATCAGGCGCATCTGCGCGCGCGCCAGCCGAGGGTCACCCGGTTTGATGCTTTCGCCGCGGCCGCCTTCAAGCACATCGCGCACCTCCGGCGGCAGTTCGATCCCGTAGCGGCGCACGATCGCCAGCGCATCGGCGCAGGTGGTCGGGTCGGGCACGGTGGGGCCGGAGGCGATGTTGATCGGGTCGTCGCCGGGGACGTCGGATATCGCCAGCGTCAGTACCCGGGCCGGGTGGCAGGCGGCGGCGAGCCGACCGCCCTTGATGGCGGACAGGTGCCGGCGTACGCAGTTCATCTCGTTGATGCTGGCGCCGGACTTCAGCAATTCACGGTTCAGTGCCTGCTTGTGTTCGAGCGACAGCCCGTCGATCGGCAGCGGCAGCAGCGCCGAGCCGCCGCCGGAGATCAGGCACAGCACCAGGTCGTCGGCCGTGAGGTCACGCACCACGTCGAGCATGCGTCGCGCGGCCGCCAGCCCCGCCGCATCGGGCACCGGATGCGCCGCCTCGGCGATCTCGATCCGCCGGCACGGCACCGCGTGGCCGTAGCGGGTGACCACCAGCCCCGACAGTTCGCCGGCCCAGTGATCCTCCACTGCGCGCGCCATCGCCGCCGAGGCCTTGCCGGCGCCGATGACGACGAGCCGGCCTTTGCCCACATCCTGCGGCAGCGGCAGGTGCGGCGGCACGTTATGCGCCGGCTGCGCGGCTTCGATTGCCGCGTCGAACATCCGCCGCAGCAGGTCACGCGGCTCGACGCTCATCGCTGCCGGCGTGTGGTCGCCACGGTCGGCCGGCCTACTTCGCGACCTCGTGGTTGGCGAGCTTCTCCAGCGCGCGCACCATCGCCGAGTGGTCCCACTTGGCGCCGCCGTGCGCCGAACAGGCGTTGAACAGCTCCTGCGCGGTGGCGGTGTTCGGCAGGCTGACGCCGAGCGCACGCGCGCTGGAAAGCGCCAGGTTCAGGTCCTTCTGGTGCAACTCGATGCGGAAGCCCGGATCGAAGGTGCGCTTGATCATCCGCTCGCCGTGCACTTCGAGGATGCGGCTGGCGGCGAAGCCGCCCATCAGCGCCTGCCTCACCTTGGCCGGGTCGGCGCCGGCCTTGGAGGCAAACAGCAGCGCTTCGCCGACCGCCTCGATGTTCAGCGCGACGATGATCTGGTTGGCCACCTTGCAGGTCTGCCCGTCGCCGTTGCCACCCACCAGCGTGATGTTCTTGCCCATTGCCTCGAACAGCGGCTTGACGCGCTCGAAGGCGGCCTGCGTTCCGCCAACCATGATCGTCAGCGCGGCGTTCCTGGCGCCGACCTCGCCGCCGGAAACGGGCGCGTCGAGGTAGTCACAGCCCAGTTCGTTGATGCGCTTGGCGAAGTCCTTGGTCGCCATCGGCGAGATCGAGCTCATGTCGATGACGGTCTTTCCGTTCGACAGGCCGTGCGCCACGCCGTCGTCACCGAACAGCACCCTGGCCACGTCCGGCGTGTCGGGCAGCATGGTGATGACGACGTCCGCCTTCTTCGCCACCTCGGCGGCGTTCGCGCACGGCACCGCGCCGGCGCCCGCCATCTCCGGCGGCACCCCCGAGCGCGAATGAACGAAGAGCTTGTGCCCCGCCTTGGCCAGGTTCAGTGCCATCGGCTTGCCCATGATGCCCAGCCCGATGAAGCCGACGTTTGTCATTTCGTTTTCTCCTCTGCTTGAGTGTCGCTACACGCCATGCGCGGCGCGCCAGCCGAGCCCGGCCGCAGTGGTCGTCTTCGGCTTGTATTCGCAGCCGACCCAGCCTCGATAGCCGATGGCGTCGAGCCAGCTGAACAGGAAGCGGTAGTTGATCTCGCCGGTGCCCGGCTCGTTGCGCCCCGGATTGTCCGCCAGTTGCATGTGCGCGATCTTCGGCAGATTGGCCTTGATGGTGTTGGCCAGTTCGCCCTCCATGCGCTGCGCGTGATAGATGTCGTACTGCAGGTAGAGGTTGTCCGACCCCACCGCGGCGATGAGTTCCAGCGCCTGCTGCGTGCGGCTGAGATGGAAGCCGGGGATGTCGAAGGTGTTGATCGGCTCGATCAGCAGCCTGACGCCGGCGGCCTTCAGCCGCCCCGCGGCGAAGCGCAGGTTCTCGACCAAAGTCGAGTGCAGTTCGTCGGCCGGCACATCCTTCGGCGCGATCCCGGCCAGGCAATTGACCTGCGGCGCGCCGAGCGCGGTCGCGTACTCGATCGCCCGCTCCACGCCCGTCCGGAACTCGGCAACCCGATCGGGATGGCAGCCGATGCCGCGCTCGCCCTTGCCCCAGTCCCCGGCGGGCAGGTTGTGCAGCACCAGCTTCAGGCCGTTGGCCTCCAGCCGCGCGCGCAGTTCCGCCGGCTTGTGCTCGTACGGGAACAGGAACTCGACCGCGGTGAAGCCGGCCTTCGCGGCCGCCTCGAAGCGGTCGAGGAACGGCACCTCGTTGAACAGCATGGTCAGGTTGGCGGCGAGGCGGGGCATGGGGTCTCCGATGACATCCAGTGTGCGAAGCGGCCGAGCCACTTCGCAGCGTCGTCCCGGCGCAGGCCGGGACCCAATCTCAATGGCGCGTTAGGAACTTGGGCCGCGGCCCCCGGCCTAAGGCTCGCCGGCGCGGGCTCCGCCGGGGCGACGGCTGTCGCCGCAGCATAAGCCGCTCTTTACTCCAGCAGCCCGGCCAATTCCAGCCCCTTGCGGCCCTCGGGATGACGGCAGTCGATCTCCTCGAATTCGATCACGTTGTCGATCTCGGTGCCCATGGAGATGTCGGTCACCTTCTCCAGGATGCACTCCACCACCACCGGCACGCGGTAGCGCTGCGCCATCTGCTGGGCCTGGCCCAGCGCGCCTTCGATCTTGTCGGGGTCGGTGACGCGCAGCGCTTTGCAGCCGAGGCCCTCGACCACCCTGCAGTGGTCGACGCCGTAGCCGCGCAGATCGCCCTCGCCTTCGGGGATGTTCTGGTTTTCGAACGCCAGTTGCACGCAGAAGTCCATCTGGAAGTTGCGCTGCGACTGGCGGATCAGGCCGAGGTAGCTGTTGTTCACCAGCACCTGCACGTACGGCAGGCGGAACTGCGCGCCGACGGCCAGTTCCTCGATCAGGAACTGGAAGTCGTAGTCGCCGGACAGCCCGACCACCGTGCGGGTCGGGTCGGCCGCCACCACGCCGAGCGCGGCCGGGATCGTCCAGCCGAGCGGACCGGCCTGGCCGCAGTTGATCCACTGCCGCGGGCCGTACACGTGCAGGAACTGCGCGCCGGCGATCTGCGACAGGCCGATCGTCGTCACGTACACCGTGTCGCGGCCGAAGACCTTGCTCATCTCCTCGTAGACGCGCTGCGGCTTGATCGGCACGTTGTCAAAGTGCGTCCTGCGCAGCATCAGCCGCTTGCGCTCGGCGCAGCGGCCGGCCCAGTCCGAGTAGTCGCGCAACCGGCCGACGGCTTTACGCTCGCGGGCCACCTCGACGAACAGTTGCAGCGCCGCCTTGGCGTCGCTGACGATGCCGTAGTCGGGCATGAACACGCGGCCGATCTGCGTCGGCTCGATGTCGACGTGCACGAACTTTCGCCCCTTGGTGTAGACGTCGACCGAGCCGGTGTGCCGGTTGGCCCAGCGGTTGCCGATGCCGAGCACGAAGTCGGCGGCGAGCATGGTCGCGTTGCCGTAGCGGTGCGAGGTCTGCAGGCCGCACATGCCGGCCATCAGCGGGTGGTCGTCGGGGATCGCGCCCCAGCCCATCAGCGTCGGGATCACCGGCACGCCGGTCAGTTCCGCGAACTCGACCAGGAGGCCCGCGGCGTCGGCATTGATGATGCCGCCGCCGGCGACGATCACCGGCTTCTCCGCCGCCGCCAGCATGTCGAGCGCCTTCTCGATCTGCCTGCGCGTGGCGGCGGGCTTGTACACCGGCAGCGGCTCGTAGGTCTCGATGTCGAACTCGATCTCGCCCATCTGCACGTCGAACGGCAGGTCGATCAGCACCGGCCCCGGCCGGCCGGAGCGCATCAGGTGGAACGCCTGTTGGAAGGCTCGCGGCACCTGCGCCGGCTCGCGCACCGTGACCGCCCACTTGGTGACCGGCCTGGCGATCGACTCGATGTCCACTGCCTGGAAGTCCTCCTTGTGCAGCCGCGCGCGCGGGGCCTGGCCGGTGATGGCGAGGATCGGGATCGAATCCGCGCTCGCCGAGTACAGCCCCGTGATCATGTCCGTGCCCGCCGGGCCCGAGGTGCCGATGCACACGCCTATGTTGCCGGCGCGGGCCCGCGTGTAGCCCTCGGCCATGTGCGAGGCCGCCTCGACGTGGCGGGCGAGGATGTGGGTGATGCTGTCGCGCCGGCGCAGCGCCGCGTACAGCGGGTTGATCGCCGCGCCGGGAACGCCGAATGCGGTTTGCACGCCCTCGCGTTCCATGACGAGCACGGCAGCTTCGGCAGCGGTCATTCGGGCCATGGCAATCTCCTCGATGTGCGGGTTGATCCGTTGGCGTGCACTGTAGGCAGCGGCCGCGCGCAGAGGAACGCCAGCGCTGGCGATAACACCTATTCCATGCTGGAATGGCCGCCCGACAGGCAGCGATGGAACGGCGGCGATGGACCGGATCACCGGATGGCAACTGTTCGTGCGCGCGGCGGAGGCCGGCAGCTTCTCCAGGGCGGCGCGCGACCTGAACCTGACGCAGCCCACGATCACCAAGCACGTCGCCGCGCTGGAGGCGCAGCTCGGCGCCCGGCTGCTCAACCGCAACACGCGCGGGCTGAGCCTCACCGAGGCGGGCGCGCTGTACTACGACAAGTGCAAGGAGATCCTGGAGCGGATCGAGGAGGCCGACGACGTCGTCAATGCCCGCCAGGGCCAGGTGCGCGGCACGCTGCGCATCGGCACCTCGGTCGCCTTCGGCCGCCGGGTGATCACGCCGCTCACGCTGGAGTTCATGAAGCGCCACCCGGCGCTGCGCATCGATCTGTCATTCGAGGACACCTACGTGGATCTCGTGGCGCGCGGCATCGACGTGGCGATCCGCATGGGCAAGCTCGCCGATTCCTCCCTCGGCGCGCGTTTCCTCGGCACCAACCCGTGGGCGATCGTCGCCTCACCGGCTTACTTGAAGAAGCACGGCGTGCCGCGAACGCCGACCGACCTCACGCGGCACAACGTGCTGATCTACAGCACGGTGCTCGGCGACGACCGCCTGCACTTCGTTCGCGGCCAGGGCGGCCGCCCAGCGACCATGGCCGTGCACGGCAGCCTGCGCGCCAACAGCCTGTCGGCGATCCTGCATGCGGTGCAGGCGCACATGGGGCTGGCCGCCCTGCCCCGCTACGTCGCCGCGCAGTCGCTGGCCGCCGGCCGCATCGTCACCGTGCTCGACGACTACGCCCTGCCGGCGCAGGAAATCCACGCCGTCTACGCCTCGCCGCGCCAGGTGCCGGCGAAGGTGACGGCGCTGATCGCCTTCCTGCAGGACTTCTTTCAGGGGGATCGGTGGGGGCGGAAGGCCTAGCGCTGCGGTCAGAAAACCATCACCCGGCAATCCACCTCGACCGCGGCACCGACGACCGTCGCCGCGCCGGCGATCCCGGTCATCTCCGCAATCAACGTCTCGCCTCGCCGCCTCTCGTTCAGCGCCATCGCACAGGCGTACAGTCGCACGCCCGCTGCCGCAGTCTCGCTGATGAAGTCGCGCACGGTCTTGGTCCGGGCCTGGTCGGTATAGGCGTCGTCGGCCACGCCGTCGAACAGCCAGCGCACGGCGCCTGCGGTGAAGTGCATCTCGACGTCGATCTCCAGCGCGCGGGCGGCCAGTGCGTAGACGAAGGGAGCGGCGGCGCGGTCGGGCGCTGACGGATCGGCCGACCACATCACGATCACCAGCTTCTCCGCGCTGTCCATGCCGGACTCACCACCCGCGCATCGGATCGATGTCGATATCACCGCTGTAGTCGATCGGCGGCGTCAGCTTCTCGGCCAGGCGTGGCGCCAGCCACTGCGCGTACGCATCCGCGTCAAGCAGGCTCGCACGTTCCTCGGCCAGCAGCGTCGGACGGACGCGGAACATCCAGCCGGCCGCATACGGCTCGCGCTCGATCACCGACACGTCGACCAGCACGGCGGGGTTGACCTGGACGATTTCGCACGAAAGCGGCGCGTGCACCGCCACCGCGGTCTTGGCCGTTTCCATCACGCCGAGCGAGCGGTCACGCGCCACTGACATGCCGACCGGGCGCGGCGAGAACAGCATGAACTGGCCGTGGTGCGCGACCAGGTGCGTGGCGCCGATGGTCGCCAGCCCGTCGTCCTCGAACCGCACCCACATGTCCTGCTCGGGAGCGTAAAGGACGGTTCGGTCGAGGCGTGCGAGTAACTCCTCGGTCGATTCGTCTGCCATTTGCCTGCTTCTGCCGGAGCCGTCCTCGTTCATGGCTGGGGGGAGCACGAGGGGGGCGGGGGCGGGGTTTCGCGAAGCGTACGCCTTGCGCCGCCGCAGCGGCTCGCGCCCGCCGGCGCGAGCCTCCTCCGCCGATGCTCGTTCTCTTGAATGCGGGCCGGCGTTCATCGCCGGCACCGCCAAGGACACCGCGCCGCGATGTCCTTGGCGGAAGAGTATGGGAGTCGAACCCACCCGGGATTGCTGGCAACCCCACCTGGATTTGAAGTCCAGTCGGACCACCGGGTCACGTCACTCTTCCGCGTTGTCCTCCTACCAGCTATCGCGGCGCCGAATGTACATCGGCGCCGGCCTCGCGCCACGGATTGTCGCGGCGCAGCAGGTGACCGTCGCGCACGCGCCGTGTGTAGCCGACGCGGTCGAAGAATTCGAGTATCTGGATCGCCACCTTGCGCCCGCCGCCGATCCGGTCGCGGAAAGGCGCCGCACGCGCAGCACCGTCGCTCCTGGCGAGTTCGCCGGCAATGTCGGCCAGCTTGCGCACGTCGTCGGTCAGGAAGAAGTGGTCATGCGCGACCAGCGTCACCTCGCCGATGCGCGCCACCTTCTTCAGCACGCTGCGCACCTCCGTCTCGGCGATGCCGGTGGCGCGGGCGATGTCGCGCACGCGCGGCGGCTCGAAGGGCCTGTCCATCAGTAGCGGCTTGATGCCTTCCCAGCGCACCCGTTCGTCGCGCGCGAGTTCGGCCTTGTGCGCGGGCAGCGCGAGGAAGGCGCCGCGACGAACCAGCAGTCCTTGCTGCAGCAGTTCGTCGACGATCTCGGCCAGCGCATCCGCGTCGAGGTTCGGCGCGACCATGCGGCGCAGGCGGTTCTGCTCCAGCCCCGGCATCTCGGGCTCGCGCTCGTGCGTCGCCGTCACCGCATCGAGCGCACGGCGCCGCAGGGTCTGCCAGTGATCGCCGGCGAACGCGGTAGCGGCCGCAACTCGCGCGCTGCAGGCGGCGAGGAGCCGCTGCAATTCCGCCTCGGCAAGGTTCCAGCCGCTGGCCAGGCGCGTCAGCGGCACCGGGCCCGCCTCGAGCCAACGGGCAAGCGCCTCGGTCGGCGAGGCATCGCGCAGTGCCGCGAGCAGCCGCAGCCGCTCCGGCCGCCGCTTGCCGCGCACCGGCGGTGCGATGTCGAGCACCATGCCGCCGCCGAGCGTGCGCCGGGCCGATGAGTCGCGCAGCACGAAGCGGTCGCCCTTGCATGGCGCCAGCGGCGCCTGGACGGAAACGGTGGCCAGCGCCTGCCCGCCGGCCGCCAACGCATCCGCATCGAGCAGCGCAACGCGCGCGGCGACATGCTCGGTGCCGTGATGCAGCAGCACGTTGGCCCACTGGCCGAGCCGCAGCCCTTCGTGCCCGGCCAAGCGGATCGAGGCATCGAAGCGCTCGCTCGTATTGGCAAGCGTGGCCGCCTGCACCCACTGGCCGCGCTCGACCTCCTCGCGCGCCAGCCCTGCCAGGTTTAGCGCGCAGCGTTGGCCGGCGACACCGACCTGCGCCGCCCGGTCCTGCGTGTGAAGCGAGCGCACGCGGGCGCGTGGCCCGTTCGGAGCAATGAGCACCTCGTCGCCGACGTGCACCGCACCCGCGTGAACGGTGCCGGTCACCACCGTGCCGACGCCGGCCAGCGTGAAGACGCGATCGACCGCGAGGCGGAACAGGCCCGCCGCCGGCCGCGCGGCGAATTCGAGCGCCGCACGGCGCAGGAAGGCGTCGAGTTCGGCGACACCGTCGCCGGTCACCGACGACAACGCAAACACCGGCCAGGCCGCGGCGGGAGTGTCGGCCAGCCAGCGCGCCAGCTGCACGCGCACCTCGTCGACGCGTGCCGCATCGACCGCGTCGATCTTGGTCAGCGCGATCGCGCCCTTGTCGACGCCGAGCAGCTGCAGGATGTCGAAGTGCTCCTCGGTCTGCGGCATCACGCCGTCGTCGGCCGCGACGACCAGCAGACCGAGGTCGATGCCCGTCGCTCCGGCGACCATCGTGTGCACGAATTTCTCGTGGCCTGGCACGTCGACGAAGCCCAGCACCTCGCCACCCTCGAGCGGCACGTAGGCGTAACCGAGTTCGATCGAGATGCCGCGCTTGATCTCTTCCGGCAGGCGGTCGGTGCTGCGGCCGGTCAGCCGCTTGATCAGCGACGTCTTGCCGTGGTCGATGTGGCCCGCGGTGCCGACGATCATCGCTGCAAGATCACGTCTGCGCTGTGGCGAGCTGCGTGGCGAGGATCGCCTCGTCGGCCGCCAGCAACGTGCGACAGTCGAGCCACAGCGCGTCGTCGTTGATGCGTCCGAGCACCGGCACCGGCAGCGCGCGCAGCCGCCGCGCGAGCTGTTCGAGCGCGCGCCCGCCGCGGCGCACGCGGCTCGACACGTGCAGCGCGAACGACGGCAACCGGTCCACCGGTAGCGCGCCGGAACCGATCTGGCTGGCACAGGCCTCGACGCGCACCACAAGCGAATCACCGGCAAAGGCCTGCAGGGCAGGCAGCAGCCGTTCGGCGGCAGCACGGATATCGTGCGCCGGCCGGCTCAGCAGGGCCAGTGTCGGCAGCCGCTCCTCGAGACGATGCCCCGAGCGGTAGATGCGCAGCGTCGCCTCGAGCGCGGCGAGCGTCATCTTCGAGCAGCGCAGCGCGCGCTTGAGCGGATGCTTCTTGATCCGCGCGATGGCGGCCTTGCTGCCGACGATGATGCCGGCCTGCGGTCCGCCGAGCAGCTTGTCGCCGGAGAAGGTGACCACATCCGCCCCGGCGGCAAGCGACTCCTGCGGCAGCGGCTCCTTCGGCAGGCCCCAGTGCGACAGGTCGACCAGCGCGCCGGAGCCGAGGTCGACCATGTACGGCACGCCGTGCGCGTGTGCGATGCGGGCCAGCGTGGCATCGTCGACACTGGCGGTGAAACCTTCCACCGCGTAGTTCGACGTGTGCGCCTTGACGATCAGCCCGGTGCGCGGGCCGAGCGCGGACTCGAAGTCGCGCGCATGGGTGCGGTTCGTGGTGCCGACCTCGACCAGCTTGCAGCCGGCGGTCTTCATGATGTCCGGCATGCGGAAGGCGCCGCCGATCTCGATCAGTTCGCCGCGCGAGACCAGCACCTCCTTCTTCGCCGCCAGCGCGGCGAGCGCCAGCACCACTGCGGCGGCGTTGTTGTTGACCACCGTGACGGCGTCGGCGCCAGTCAACTCTCGCAACAAGCCATCGACCAGGTCATCGCGGTCGCCGCGGCCGCCGCTGGCGACGTCGTACTCCAGCGCCACGTAGCCGCGCATTGCCGTGGCCACGGCGTCGATCGCTTCTTCCGCCAGCAAGGCGCGGCCGAGGTTGGTGTGGATGACGGTGCCGGTCAGGTTGATCACCCGCCGCAGCGTCGGCGCGGCAAGCGCGGAGAGCCGGCGCTCGATCGAGGCGACCAGTGCCGGCAGCGGCGCCACCCCGCCTCCCGAGCGCACAACCTCGCGCTGCGCGGCGAGTTCGTCGTTGATCGCCCGCTTGGTCAGTGCCTGGCCGTGCGCGGCGACGCAGGCCGCAATCGCCGGCTGGCCGAGCAGCCGGTCAACAGCAGGCAGCGCAGAGAACGAAGCGGCGGCCGTCTTGCCCGTCGATCCGCTTGGCTCACCCGCACCGGGCAGAGTCAAGTCCGCCATGGCCTAGCTCGTGCCGGGATGGAACAGCAGGTTCGGCCCTGAACGGGCGAAGCCCTGCTCGTCGACCAGCAGGTCGAGCGCCAGGGTGGCGAGATCGTCGGCGTACGGATCGACCAGCGGGTCCTTGTCCTGGCTGACGAGCTTCAGGTACGTCTTGCACTCGTCGCAGGCCTCGGCCTTGACCGCCGCCTGCGCCGCCTGATCGGAATCGGGATTCTCGACGAGGCTCAGAAGGTGCACGGCCTTGTCGGTCTCGCAGGACGAGCACCTGGCCCGCACCATGTGCCACTCGGTCTGGCACAGCGCGCAGGACAGAAAGCGCAGGTTGGCCTGCGCGCCGCCGGTGCGGACGATGCTGACCACCGGGCGGGTGCCGCACACGGGACAGACAGTGGAGACGTCGCAGTGGCTGACGTCGTCGACATCGAGTGCGGCCGCCTGGCGGGCGAAGTAGACCTGCAGCGCGGCGCCGACGAAGGGCACGTAGGCCGCATCCTCGTCGAGGGTGGCGCCGGCCAGCACGCGGTCGGCGATCGCCTCGAGCGAAGTAGCCTCGAGCGCCAGCAGCCGGTCCAGCGTCGGCCGCACGCCGGCGGCCGCCTCGGCGCGAACGATTCGGACGATCTCGCGCAGGTCGTCGCGCCACAGCGGCGCGCGCGCGTGGCCCTGTGCCGGCAGCGGCGGCATGCCATAGCTGCGGCTCTGCTCGAGCGCCGTGGCCGGCAGCGGCGCGGCGGCGCGCGCGACCATCGCCGCTTGCTGGCCGCGCGCCACCAGCGCCATCAGGCCGAGGTAAGCGCCCATCGAGTTGCCCGGTGCCAGTTGCGCGAAGCGCGCCGCGCGCTCCTCGAACAGCTTCGGATTGTCCGGCAGCACGACGCGCGGCGCCTCGCGCACGCGGTCGGTCGAGCCGTCGGTGATGATCTGTGTTGCCAAGAAGAAGCCTCTGTCAGCAAAAGAAACGGCGGCGGTCGGCAGACCGCCGCCGTCGAACACTACCCGAACGACGCGACTACTTGCTGCCGCCGGTCACCCGCCGGTACCACAGCGGATGGTGGTGCCTGGCCCAGGCGTGCGTGACCGTGCCGCGCGTCATCGCCCGCATCGAGCCGCGGACCCAGAAGATCGCCGAGTAGATGTGCACGACGATGCCGACGATCAGGACGAACGACGCCGCCGCGTGCACGACCGCGGCGATGCGGATCAGCGGGATCGCGAACGCGTCGGCGAAGTACGGCCGCCAGAGCATCACGCCGGAGACCAGCAGCAGGACCATGGTGACGATCATGGTCCAGAACAGCTGCTTCTGCCCGATGTTGTACTTGTCGATCTCGGGCAGGTTGTGGTCGCGGTTGTTGATGACGTCGGACAGGCGCTTATTCCACTCGCGGTCGTAGGACTGGATGACGTTGTCCTTCCAGTAGCGCATGGCCATGAGCGCGAAGAACACGAACATCACCATGCCGATGAAAGGATGCAGGATCCTCGCCCACACGCCGCCGCCGAGCAGGCTGGTCAGGAACCAGAATGCCGGATGGAAGAACGCCAGGCCCGAGGCGGCCAGCAGCAAGAACGTGATCGCCACGATCCAGTGCGTGACCCGCTCGTTGGCGTTGTAGCGCGGCACGTCGCCGCTTCTAACTGCCACGTGACTGCTCATGACTTGCCTCCCGGTTCTTCTTCCTTCGGACCCCTGGTGACGTAGTGGAAGAACGCGCCGAGCACCGCCAGGCCGAGGCCGATCGCCAGCAGCGGCTTGGTGATGCCCTTCCACAGGCTGACCCACGGGCTGATCTTCGGATCCACCGGCAGGCCGTACAGGTCGGGCCGATCGCCGCGCGGCAGCACGTACATGACGTGAGTACCGCCGACGCCCGGCGGGTCGTACAGCGCCGCCTGCGCGAGGCCGCGTTCCTTCAGGTCGTTCACCCGCTTGGCGCCGCGCGCGACCATCTCGTCCTTGGCGCCGAACATCAGGCTGCCGGTGGGGCAGGCCTTGACGCAGGCGGGCGACTGTCCCACCGCGATGCGGTCGGAGCACAGCGAGCACTTGTACGCCTTGTTGTCCTTCTTCGAGATGCGCGGCACGTTGAACGGGCAGCCGGCGATGCAGTAGCCGCAGCCGATGCAGTTCTCCGACACGAAGTCGACGATGCCGTTGGCGTACTTGACGATCGCGCCGGGCGCCGGACAGGCCTTCAGGCAGCCCGGATCCTCGCAGTGCATGCAGCCGTCCTTGCGGATCAGCCACTCCAGCCGCCCGTCTTTGCCCTCCACCTCGGCAAAGCGCATCACCGTCCACGACTGATCGCTGAGGTCGACCGGATTGTTGTAACCCGGGTGGGACGTGATCTCGTCGCGCAGGTCGTTCCACTGCATGCAGGCGACCTGGCAGGCCTTGCAGCCGATGCACTTGGAGATATCGATCAGCTTGGCGACCGGTTCCTCCGCCACACGCACCTGCGGAGACGCCGTGGTCGTTGCCGAGCGTTTCTGGACATCGAGTGATTGCATGGTGTCCTCCTATGCCTTCTCGATGTTGACCAGGAACGCCTTGTACTCCGGCGTCTGCGTATTGGCGTCGGCGACGTAAGGCGTCAGTTCGTTGGCCAGGTAGCCCGGCTTGGCTACCCCGACAAACCCCCAGTGGATCGGGATGCCGACGTGGTGCACCTTCTTGCCGCCGCAGTCGAGCGCTCTCATCCGCTTGGTGACCACCGCCAGGGCCTTGATTTCGCCGCGATTGCTGCGCACCTTGACCATCTGGCCGTTGCTGATGCCCTTCTCCTTCGCCAGATCCTCGCCGATCTCGACGAACTGCACGGGCTGCACGATCGCGTTCAGTTCCACGTTCTTGGTCCAGAAGTGGAAGTGCTCGGTCAGGCGATACGTGGTCGCCGCGTAGGGGAACTCGTCGGCCTTGCCGAACGAGCCCATGTCGCTCTTGAACACCCGCGCGGCCGGGTTGCTGACCACTTTCGGGTTGTTCGGGTGCATCGGGTTCACCCCGAGCGGCGTCTCGAAAGGCTCGTAGTGCTCGGGGAACGGCCCTTCGGCCATGCCACCCAGCGAGAACAGCCGCGCCACCCCTTCCGCGGTCATGATGAACGGACCGGCACCGCTGTCCGGGCCGAGCGCCGGCGCAATGTCCGGGATGTCGTTGCCCGCCCAGGCCGAGCCGGTCCAGCGGATGCCGGCACGCTTCGGATCCCACGGCTGGCCGGTCTTCGGGTCGGTGTTGGCCCGGTTGTACAGCACCCGCCGGTTGGCCGGCCAGGCGAAGCCCCAGTTCAGCGTGTTGCCGATGCCGCTTGGATCAGAGGCGTCGCGCCGCGCGCTGTTGTTGCCGGCCTGCGACCAGACGCCGCAGTAGATCCAGTTGCCGCAGGCGGTCGAGCCGTCGTCGCGCAGCATGGCGAAGCCCGGCAGTTGCTGGCCCGCGGTCACCAGGACCTTGGTCGGGTCCTTCGGGTCGGTGACGTCCTTCAGCGCCCGGCCGTTGATCTCGCGCAGCAGTTCCTCCGCCGACGGATGTGCCGGATTAGCGTAGGCCCAGGTCAGCTTGAGGATCGGATCGGGGAACTTGCCGCCGTCCTTGGCGTAGGCGGCGCGCAGCCGAGTGAAGATCTGGCCGATGATCTCGCGGTCGGACTTGCCCTCGCCCGGAGGCTCCGCGCCGGCCCAGTGCCACTGGATCACCCGGCCGGAGTTGGTGAAGGTGCCCGGGTCCTCGGCGAAGCATCCCGCCGGCAACCGGATCACCTCGGTCTGGATGTCCTCCGGCTTGACGTTGTTCAGTTCGCCGTAGTTCTTCCAGAACTCCGAGCTCTCGGTCTTCAGCGGCTCGATCACCACCAGCCACTTCAGCTTGGCCATCGCGGAGCCGACCTTCTTCTTGTTCGGCAACGCGGCGAGCGGATTGAAGCCCTGCATGATGAAGCCGTTGATCTTGCCCTGATGGATCCGCTCGAAGGTGTCCATCACGTCGTAGGCACCGTCGCGCTTGGGCAGCCAGTCGAACGCCCAGTCGTTCTCCTTGACCGCGGCGTCGCCATACCAGGTCTTCTGCAGGCTGACGAACCATTTCGGGAAGTTCTGCCCGAAGTTCATCTGGTTCGGCCGCAGCGGCTTCGGCGTGCGACGCGCCGCGAAGTCGGCGAAGGTGGTGTCCGCATCGGTCGGCGCCACCATGTAGCCGGGCAGGTTGGCCGAGAACGTGCACATGTCGGTGATGCCCTGCACGTTCGAGTGGCCGCGCAGCGCGTTGACGCCGCCGCCGGCGCGCCCGATGTTGCCGAGCAGCAGCTGGATCATCGCCATCGTGCGGATGTTCTGCGAGCCCTTCGAGTGCTGCGTCCAGCCGAGCGCGTAGCAGATCGTCATCACCTTGTCGGGCGTGGACGTGCTGCCGATCATCTCGGCGACCTTGAGGAACTGGTCCTTCGGCGTGCCGCAGACCTTCTCGACCGTCTCCGGCGTGTAGCGGCTGAAGTGGCTCTTCATCAGCTGCCACACGCAGCGCGGGTTCTCGAGCGTCTCGTCGACCAGCGCGTAGCCTTCCTTGTCGAGCTGGTAGGCCCAGGTCGTCTTGTCGTAGCTGCGCTTGGCCTCGTCGTAGCCGGAGAACAGGCCGTCCTTGAAGTCGTAGTCCTCGCGGATCAGGAACGAGGCGTTGGTGAAGGCCTTGACGTAGTCCATGTGGACCTTGTTGTTGGCCAGCATGTAGTTGATGACGCCGCCCAGGAAGGCGATGTCGGTGCCGACGCGGATCGGCGCGTAGTAGTCGGCCACCGCGGCCGAGCGGGTGAAGCGCGGGTCGACGACGACGAGCTTCGCCTTGCGGTGCTCGAGCGCCTCGGTGACCCACTTGAAGCCGCAGGGATGCGCTTCGGCGGCATTGCCGCCCATGATCAGGATGAGGTCGGCGTTCTTGATGTCAACCCAGTGGTTGGTCATCGCGCCGCGCCCGAACGAAGGGGCCAGACTGGCCACCGTCGGGGCGTGTCAGATCCTCGCCTGGGTATCGAGTGCGACCATCCCCAAGGCGCGCGCCGCCTTGATCGACAGGTAGCCGGTCTCGTTCGACGCCGCGCTCGACATCAGCATGGCGGTGGTGCTCCAGCGGTTGACGGTGACGCCCTTGTCGTTGGTCTCGACGAAGCTGGCATCGCGGTCGGCCTTCATCAGCTTGGCGATGCGGTTGAACGCCTCGTCCCACGAAATGCGCTTCCACTCCTTGGCGCCGGGCTCGCGGACCTCCGGGTACAGCAGCCGGTTGGGCGAGTGCACCAGGTCGAGCAGCGCCGCCCCCTTCGGGCAGAGCGTGCCGCGGTTGACCGGATTGTCCGGGTCACCCTCGATGTGGATGATGCGGGTCTTGACGTTCTTCGCGTTGTCGCCGCGCGAATACATCAGCAATCCGCAACTGACCGAGCAGTACGGGCACATGCCGCGTGACTCGGTCGTGCGCGCCAGCTTGAAGGCACGAACTTCGGCCAGTGCGGCGCCGGGCGACAGGCCCAGGCCGACGACCGAAGACGAGCCCATTCCCGCCGCGCAGATCCGGAAGAACTGGCGGCGGTTCATGGGTGCATTCATGACGTCTCCTTGAACATCGATTCCCGCCAGGTAGGCCCGGCGGCATCCCCTTGTCGGCATCAGCGGGCTACAGCCCCCCTGCTGATGACCGGCAAATGGTAAGCGGATGCAGGAATTCCCACAACCATGTGGCGGCGCAAGTCCTTGTCCCAAGTCAGGAAATTCGGCCTCGTCGATAGTTGACTGCCGATGTCGTGCAAGGGGCGCTCACACTCTCTAAGCTGACAGCGTCGAGCGGAAGGCCGCTCGCGGCCTTTGCGCGGAGCCACGATGGCCAATGGACCAAAGCAGTACCGGATCGACGAGCCCGCCGCAGTGCGATTGTCGCGCTTCGACCCGGGCGCGAGGCCGTTGAGCGTCGGCGACAAGGCTGCGGACAAGGCACGGGTGACCGAACTGGCGGTCGAACTGGCCACGGTGCAGGACCGCTTCTACGCGCTGAAGAAGGACAAGCTGCTGCTCATCCTGCAGGGCATGGACACCAGCGGCAAGGACGGCACGATCCGCGCCGTGTTCCAGGCGATCGATCCCCTCGGTGTGCGTGCGGTCTCATATCGGGCGCCGACCGAGCCGGAGAAGGACCATGACTTCCTGTGGCGGCACCACCGCGACGTGCCGGGCCGGGGCGAGATCGTGATCTTCAACCGGTCGCACTACGAGGCGGTGTTGATCGAGTACGTGCGCGGCTGGATCGATGCGGCCGAGCGCAAGCGACGGCTCACTCACATCGTCGAATTCGAGCGACTGCTGGCGGAAACCGGCACGACGATCGTCAAGTGCTTCCTGCACATCAGCAAGGACGAGCAGCGCAAGCGCCTGCAGGAGCGCATCGACGATCCGGAGAAGCACTGGAAGTTCAACCCGCAGGACCTCGAAGAGCGCAAGCTATGGGACAAGTACCAGGCCGCATACGAGGAATTGCTCGGCCGCACCGGCACAACGCACGCGCCGTGGTACGTCGTGCCGTCCGACAGCAAGACGCACCGCAACCTGATGATCACCGAGATCCTGCTCGCCACGCTGCGCAAGCTGGCGCCGTCGTACCCGCCGCCTCAGCCGAACCTTGCCGGCCTGAAGGTGGACTGAGGCGCGGAGGTCCCGCCGGCTACAGCGGGCGCACGGCGCTCAACCGTTGCTCGATCACCAAACCCTTGTCGTCGGTGAAGCGCAGGCGCACCGGCAGCGAACAAAGGGCGGGCGCCAGCCAGACCTCGAAGGAGTCTTCGCCGTCCTCCTTGTAACGCTCGAACCTGAACGACTCGAAGCGGCCCGCCGGCACGGTCACCGCCTCGGCGCCCTGGCCCTTGAAAACAAAGGTCGACACGTGGCGCGGACCGGCCACCGGCAGCTCGAATGAGGATGCATGGGGCTCGGCGCGGTAGCGCCAGGCCAGTTGCATCATCATGCTGAGCCTGTCCTGCATTTGCGGCCGCGTCGGCTCCGAGCCGCCGGTATGGCTGAAGGTGACACGCCGCGAAGCCCAGTCGAAGTTGATGCTGCGCGGCTCCCGGCGGCTCGACCGCAGCGTGAAAGTGCGCGGCACCAGGCCCTCGGGCCGCACGGTGCCGGTCGACCTCTGATGCGCCTCGAAGATGCCGACCGCGGTCACCGACGACTCGATCCTGTACGTGTCGCCGTCGCGCCGGTACTCGAACACGCCATCGCCGGCCAGCGAAAGGACGGAGCGCGTCGCGGTGACCGCGTACTCGAGCCGGACCGAGGCGGCCAGTGGCGCATTCGCGCCGCAGGCGAGTTCAGCCGCGCCGGCCGCGGGCATGGCCGCGGCAAGGCCGGCAGACAGGGCGGCGCGCAGGGATCGCTTCATGATGTCGGTATCGATTCGAGCACACTTTCCGTCACCCGGCCGTAACGATCGGTGAAGCGCAGGCGGACCGGCAGCCAGGCAAGCGACGGAACGAGCCAGACCTCGATCCTCGCATCCGAGTCCTTTGCCGTGACCCGCTCGAGCCTCACCGCCTCCATCGGCCCGAGGCCCGTCTGCGTCGTCACCCGGCCGGCCGAACGGAAGCGATAGCTCGCCATGTCGTCGCGCCCCGCCATCTGCATCACCGTCCTGGCGCCGGGGCGGAACCATTCCGGCCTGGCCTGGCCGAGCAGCATCAGCTGGATCTGGAAGGAGACGCGGTCCTGGGCGCCTTCGGCGAGCGGGCGCTCGTGCGCCTTCGCGCTAAAGGTCACGCGGCGGCCATCCCAGTCGAAGTTCGCCGCCTCCGGACTGCGGCGCGCGCGCGTCTCGACATAGCGCTCCGGGGCCAGGCCGTATTCGCGCAGGCTGCCCTGCGAATCCAGTTCGAGCACCGTCATGCCCAGCGCGACCGTGGTCATGCGCAGTTGGTAGCGGCCGTCGCCGGCAAGCGTCCACTCGACAGTCGTCGTGGCCGTGGCGAGCCGGATCTCGGAATTCGTCGTCCGGTAGACATAGCGGGCCGCCGACGGCAGCGCCGGCCGTTGGGCAAGCGCTGCGCGAAGCGGCTCGCCGCTGGCCTCGACCTCCTCCGGCTCGGCTTCGGCAACCGGTTGCTGCGCGGGCTCCGGCACGACCGCAGGCTCGGGCGCGGGCGGCGGCTCCTGTTCCGCTGCCAATTGCTCCCCGAAGGCGCCGATGGGCGGTGCCTCGACCCGCGCCGGTTCAGTTGCAGGCGCCGGCGGAACGACGGGCGCCGGTCGCGGGCGCGGCGCCGGCCGCGATGCGGGGGACGGTGGCGCGGCGGGCGCGGGCGGCGCCGGCGGTGGCAACAGTCGCGCGGTGACGGTGGCCTCCTCCTTCGGCTCTCCCGAGTCCGCGCCGGCCAGCATCCGATCCACGCGCTCGAGCACAAATGCATGCGCCAGCAGCGTGGCGAGCAGCACGAGGGCTGCACGCCAGCTGACGGACCTTGCCGGAATGACGGACACTGTGGACATTCGGGCCTTGCTTCACCCCTCAACGGGCGGACACAGTGAAGCGTCGACCGCGCTGAGTGCGCGCCTCTGTCGGCGCGCAATCGCTCGCCGCTAAGATACCCGCGATTCTCGAGGCGATATTCCAGCGATGAAGCTTGCGACCCTGCGCGACGGTTCCCGCGACGGCCAATTGATCGTCGTCTCGCGCGACCTGGCCACGGCCCACCTGGCGAGCGGCATCGCCGGCCGGCTGCAGCTGCTGCTGGACGACTGGAACTTCATCGCGCCGCAGCTCGCCGATCTGTACCAGACACTGAACGAAGGCCGAGCCCGCCACGCGTTCCCGTTCGATCCCCGCCAGTGCATGGCGCCGCTGCCGCGCGCCTACCAGTGGGCCGACGGCTCGGCCTACGTCAACCACGTCGAACTGGTGCGCAAGGCGCGCGGCGCCGAGATGCCGGAATCGTTCTGGACCGACCCACTGATGTACCAGGGCGGCTCCGACGACCTGCTCGGTCCCTGCGACGACATCGTCTGCGCAGCCGAGGCGTTCGGCATCGACTTCGAAGCCGAGGTCGCGGTGATCACCGACGACGTGCCGATGGGCACCACGGCCGAGCAGGCCGGCAGCCACATCAGGTTGCTGATGCTGGTCAACGATGTGTCGTTGCGCAACCTGATCCCGGCGGAACTGGCCAAGGGATTCGGCTTCTTCCAGAGCAAGCCGGCCACCGCCTTCTCGCCGGTGGCGGTCACGCCGGATGAACTGGGCGCGGCGTGGGACGGCCGCCGGGCGCACCGCCCGCTCGTCGTGCACTGGAACGGCGCCAAGGTCGGCGCGGCGGAAGCCGGCGTCGACATGGTGTTCGACTTCCCGCAGTTGATCGCGCATCTCGCGAGGACCCGCAACGCACGCGCCGGCAGCATCGTCGGCTCGGGCACGGTCAGCAACAAGGATCCGGCGAAGGGCTACTCGTGCATCGCCGAGAAGCGGGCGCTCGAGATGATCGCCGACGGCAAGCCGGCTACCGCCTTCATGAAGCACGGCGACACGGTGCGCATCGAGATGTTCGACGCCGAGGGCGCGACGATCTTCGGTGCCATCGATCAGAAAGTGACTGTGCCGGCGAGACGGCGCAGTTGACCTCGCCGGTGCGATACTGAAACGGTCCTGCTAGCGAACGCGGAGAAGACGATGGCCGGCAAGAGCAAGTCAGCGGCACTGCCCTTCATGGGCGTCAGCGAGGGCTTCGACCTGGTGAAGAAGGTATGGGGCGTGACCGGCCTGCCGACGCTGCCCACGCCAGCGAGCATGGCGCAGTTCGCCACCCGCCTGCCGCAGACGCTGCCATCGATGATCGCGCCCACGCTCGATGTCGAGGAACTGGACAAGCGCATCGCCGACCTGCGCGCGGTCGAGCAGTGGCTGAACCTGAACCTGAGCATGCTGCGCACCACCGTGCAGAGCCTGGAGGTTCAGCGCAACACGATCGCCACGCTCAAGTCGTTCGGCGGCGCGATGCTTTCCGCGGCCGCGACGCAGGCGGCGCCGGCTCCCGCTTCGACCGTCAACTGGCCCTATGCCGCCGGCCAGCCGATGCCGGCCATGCCCACTGCCGCATCGGCAGCGGCCGCCGCGCCGCCGCCAGCGGCTGCCCGCAGGCGGCGCGGTCCGCGCGCCGCGGC
>CAZSYX010000001.1:0-114182 GCA_964610575.1 uncultured Burkholderiaceae bacterium | reverse complement strand
CCGCCGCGCCGCCGCCAGCGGCTGCCCGCAGGCGGCGCGGTCCGCGCGCCGCGGCCGCCGCCGCGGCGGCTGCGTTGCCGCTGAACCCGACTGCCTGGTGGAACACCCTGCAGGAGCAGTTCACCAGGATCGCCGCCACCGCGGCCGCCGAGGCGCAGGCCGCCGCCAAGGCCGCGGCCGCGCAGTCCGCCGCCGAGAGGGCCGACAAGGGCGAGAAGAAGGAAAGGACTGCTGCACCCGCGCCGAAGGCGGCAGCGCGCAAGCGCAAACGGCGATCGCCGCCACGCGGTTGAGCGCTGATGCGCTTCCGCTACGCCCACGCCGCGCATCCGGACGGCACCACCGCCGTCGAGCTATGCCTGGCGCAACTCGCCACCCAGGCAGCGGATGACTCGACGCAGCGCGGCGCGAACCTCGGCTTCGTCTACCTCACCGAGGGCCTGCTGGCGCAGGCCGGCACCATCCTGGCGTTGCTGAAGCTGCGCACCGGCGTGTCGAACTGGGTCGGCGCCAGCGCCTCGGCTGTCTGCGCCACCGGCGTCGAATACGTCGACGAACCGGCGCTGGCAATCCTGCTCGGCCGCTTCGCGCCGGGCAGCTTCAATGTTTTCTCCGGAGCACAGCGGCCGCCGGCCCGAGGCACGCGCACCGACCGCGCCAGCAGCGCCGCGTTTACCGCGCTGGTACACGCCGATCCGTACGCGCCCGGGCTGCCGGGGCTGATCGAGGACATGGCGCACAAGCTCGACAGCGGCAGCCTGTTCGGCGGGCTGGCCAGCGGCCGCGAGCCGCCGGTGACGATCGCCGACCGCGTGCTGCGCGGCGGGCTGTCGGGCGTGGTGTTCGCCTCCGACGTGCCGCTGGTATCCCGCGTCACCCAGGGATGCCATCCGTTGCCCGGCAGCCGCCGGCGCACGATCACCGGCGGCGAGGACAACCTGATCACCACGCTCGACGATGAGCGCGCATTCGATGCGCTGCTGCAGGATGCCGGCATCGTCGAGAACGTCGCTGCATTGAACTCGAACGAGCGCACGCGCGAGGCGCTGGCGCAGCTGAAGGTGCTCGGCCGGCGTGGGCTGCTGTTCGTCGGCATCGAGCCGGAGCACGCCTCCGCGCACGAGCGGCTTCACCGCGACGATTACCTCGTGCGGCCGGTGGTGGCGATCGATCCGACACGGGGCGCGGTTGCCGTCGGCACGCCGATCGAGCGCGGGCAGATGGTGCGCTTCTGCGTGCGCGACGAAACCGCGGCGCGCAAGGACCTGACCCGCATCTGCGCCGAGATCCGCGACCACCTGCACGAGCAGTCGGAACTGCAGCACCGCCCGGTTGCGGCCAAGGGCGCGATCTACGTCTCCTGCGTCGGCCGCGGCACGCATCTTTTCGGCGAACAGCACGAGGAGCTGCGCGTCATCGCGCAGCAGCTCGGCGACGTCCCGCTGGTCGGCTTCTACGCCAACGGCGAGATCAGCGGCCGCAGCCTGTACGGCTTCACCGGCGTGCTGACCGTTTTCTACTAAGAGGATCTGCGCTTCATGCCTCGGGGTCGAGCCCGATCGATGGAAAACTACTGAGTGCGGCGCCATGCCGGCGGGGAGCCGGCATATGTGCGAGACGCTTGACGCGGCCCGGCGCGCATTGTTGCGACACGCGATGAACGTCGTCGTTGGCCGGGGTCTACCGCCAGCAATGCGCCGGCCCGCGTTGTCCGGCGCTGGTCAGGGTCAGTGTTCCGCAACCCTCGGCGGCCTGCGGCCCCTGCGGCGCGGCCCAGATCGTGAAAGCCGGCGGAACGACCGCGGGCGCCGACATGGACACCGTGTACTTGCCGGCCAGTGACTTCGGCGGCGCGACGCCGAGATCGGCGATCGTCGCCGCATATTCGCGACGGTCGACCAGTCGTTGCTGCTGGCGCGTGGCGACTTCCGTCAGGAATGCCTGCGCCTCGGCGCGCACGCCACGCCTGACGTAATCGGAGTAGCTCGGCAGCGAGATGACGGCCAGGATCACAACGACCACCACCGCAATGATCGATTCGATCAGGGTGAAACCGCACACTTTGCATCGAGTCGACAGTGCGATCGACTTCATGGCGCGCGCCTCCGGGTACGCATCTCGCGGGCGAATTCTGCGCACGAAAGAGTTCGTCATGCAGGGCAAAGCGCCCTCGTGAAGACGAGCGGCGGCGCATGCCGATCGGCGGGGGAGAGGTCTTACCGCGGCGCTAGGCCGCGCGCATGAAGCACGGCATCCCGCGCTCAGCCGCCGGGATTCATCCGCGCGGTACTGATCGGCGATGCGAGTCGACGGTGCGCTCGCGCTGGACTCACATCACGTAGTTGAGCGCCATCCGGCCGCCGTCGGGATACAGGGTCGTGCCGGTGAGGTAGGACGCATCGTCGCTGGCGAGGAAGACGGCGATGCGCGCGATCTCGGCAGGCTCGCCGAGGCGGCCCAGCGGCGTGCGCGAAAGAATGCGCGTCTTCGCCGCCTCGTTGGTCAGCACCGCGGCCTTCAGCATCTCGGTGGCGATCGATCCCGGGCCGATACCGACGACGCGGATGCCCTTGTTCGCCAGCCCGATCGCCATCACCTTGGTGAGCTGGTTCACCGCGCCCTTGCTGACCGTGTAGGGCACCTGGTTGGCGATCGCCAGCACGGCGTTGACGCTCGACATGTTGATCACCACGCCGCGGCAGTCCTCGCCGCTGGCGCCGACGCGCGGCGGCTGCGCCAGCATCTGTCGCACGGCCGCCTGTGCGCAGAGAAACGAACCCTTCAGGTTGACGCGCAGCACGCGGTCGAAGTCCTCCTCGGCGAGGTCGACGAACTCGGCAGCGTGCACGATGCCGGCGTTGTTGACCAGCACGTCGAGGCGGCCGAAGTGTTCGACCGCGTGCGCCACCAGCCGCTCGGCATCGCGCTTTTCGCCGACGTCGGCACGGCAGAAGATCGCCATGCCGCCGTCCGCCGCGATGTCGCGCACCAGCGCGGTGCCGCCGACCTCGTTGACGTCGGAAACGACGACGTGTGCACCCTCTACGGCAAAAGCTCGCGCGCAGGCGGCGCCGATGCCCTGCGCCGCACCGGTGATCACCGCGACCCGTTGGCTCAGTTTCATGTGCACCGCTCCCGTCAGGCGTTCAGAGGGACGCCGGATTGTCGGGCATTTCGGCAGCAAGGGCGTGCATTGCCGCGCGCCGCCGGCGATCGCACGATGCCGAGCTAGGCGGCAGCGTTCGCCTGTCGCCAGCGCTGCAGCGCCGGGGCAATCTCGTCGAGCATGCGCAGCGCGAGCACGCCCTGCCGCGGACGCCGGTGCAGCGTCGGGCAGCCACCGCCGGCCCAGATCTCGACCGCCGCCGGCAGCTGGCCGCGCAGTTCGGCCAGCCCGTCGAGCGCCTGGTTCGGATTGACCGCGGAGGAGAACGACAGGGCGACGATGTCGGCCCGCTGCGCCGCGGCCGCAAGGGCGATGTCCCACACCGGCGTCTGCACGCCGAGCGAGATGCAGTGGCAGCCTTCGAGCGCAAAGGTCGCCTCGGCCATCAGGATACCCAGCCCGTGCGGCTCCTGCGGAAAGGTGGTCAGTAGTACCCGCGGCCGCCGGTCGGTGCGCTGGATCGAGCCGATCGCGTTGCGCAGCAGCCCCTGCACCACCTCCGTGTACAAGTGTTCCTCGAAGATCTGCAGCCTGCCGCGCGTCCACGCCTCGCCGACCATCTCGTTCATCGGCGCCAACACGTCGGCGATGAAGCGCGCCAGCCCCTTGCGTAGCAGCACTTGCGACAACTGGCTACGCAGTTCGTCGAATCGATGGGCGGTGAGCAGGACGAGCAGCCCGTCGAGATCGTCCCGCTCATGCACCGGCTGCAGGCTGCGCAGCGACGCATTGGCGCTGGCCTGTGCCAGCCGCTGCAGTTCGTCGATCGGCAGGCCGACAATCTTGCCCGGCCGGTGGCCGAGGTCGAGCAGCCGCTTCAGCGTGCGCAGTTTGTCGACCTGGTCGAGCGGGTACAGCCGCTCGCCGAGCGCGTCACGGTCGGGGGCCGGGAAGCCGTAGCGCCGCTCCCAGACCCGAAGCGTGTCCTTCGATAGCCCGGTATCGCGCTCGACCGAGGCAATGGTCAAGGTGACCGGCGCCGGCGCCGTTTCCGTGTTCATCGCTCGCCGTGACGCATCGTGATGCCTGCCGGCGGGACATTGCCAACGCAAGCCGGGGTGCCGCCAAGTCTGCCACGCACGGCGAGTACAAACTCTTTTGTCATGGACAAGGCTTTGACTTTTTATGTCTCATCCGTATGATAACGGCAGTGTCGATGTTTTGACTAGGACATTTTTCTGTGTCCAACGGCTGCCGATCAGTACGCCGCTGTCGCCGAGCCATCAGATAGATCTGATGTAAGAAAAGGGGGAAATAAGAAAGTGAACACTAACATCAGACCGTCTCCAGCACGCGCTACGAGGCTCGCGTGGCGTCGGATGGCGCGTTTCATGACGGCATCTTTGCTGGTCGTCGTGTTCGCCGTCGCCTGGACAAACTGGGCCAAGGCGAGCCCTTCACAGAATTGCCCGGCGCTGCTCAACCACACCCTGCCCCGCTTGCAGGACGACCAGCCGCAGAACCTGTGCCAGTACGCCGGCAAGGTGGTGCTGGCGGTCAACACAGCCAGTGCCTGCGGCTATACGCCTCAGTACGAGGGGCTGCAGAAGCTGCACGAGCGTTATGCATCGCGTGGGCTGGTCATCATGGGCTTCCCGTCGGCTGATTTCCGCCAGGAGCCAAAGGACAACAAGGGCATCGCCGAGCAGTGCTTCGACGTCTACGGCGTGCGCTTCCCGATGTTTGCGAAATCGGGGGTCGTCGGGCAGACTGCCAACCCGTTCTTCGCGGCGCTGACCCGGGAAACCGGTGAGGCGCCCAAGTGGAACTTCCACAAGTACCTGATCGATCGGCAGGGGCGCGCAGTGGCAGCGTTCCCGAGCGCGGTTGATCCGCTCGACCGCCGGCTGACCGGCCGCATCGAGCAGCTGCTGGCGACCCGCTGAGTTGCGGGGTTGATATGAACGGCGGCGAGCGCAACGTGGGAGTGTCCGCGTGGCCGATTCGGCCCGTCACCGACGCGCCGGGTGGCGAGATCGGGGACAATTCAGGATTCACCGATGAACGCGCCCGACCCGATGTTCCTTCCCGACGTGCAAGCGAGCCACGATCTGCGCAATGTCGCGATCGCCCGCGTCGGGGTCCGCTCGCTGACCCATCCGGTCCAGGTGGCCACCGCCAGCGGCAGCCAGCCGTCGGTGGCGTCGGTCGACATGTTCGTGGCGCTGCCGGCGCAGATGAAGGGCACGCACATGTCGCGCTTCATCGAGGTGCTCAGCAGCCATGGCGAGCCGCTGTCGGCCGCCTCCATGCGCACGCTGATGGCGGCAATGCTGGCGCGGCTGGAGGCCACGCGCGGGGAGATCGAGGTGCGGCTGCCGTACTTCATCATGAAGTCGGCGCCGGTCTCGGGCGTGCAGAGCCTGATGGACTACCAGTTGTCGCTGCGCGCCGAGGCCGGCGAAGCCGGCGTGCGGGTGCTGCAGAAGGTGACGGTGCCGGTGACCAGCTTGTGCCCGTGCAGCAAGAAGATTTCCGACTACGGCGCGCACAACCAGCGCGCGCATATCGTGATCGGCGTCGAGCTGGCCGCGCCGATGACCGTCGAGGAGCAGGTGCGCATCGCGGAAGCTTCCGCCTCGAGCGAGATGTGGGCACTGCTGAAGCGCCCCGACGAGAAGTACGTGACCGAACGCGCCTACGACAACCCGAAGTTCGTCGAGGACGTGGTGCGCGACGTGGCGCTGGCGCTGAATGCCGACGACCGCGTGCTCGCCTACGCCGTCGAGTCGGAGAATTTCGAGGCGATCCACAATCACTCGGCCTACGCGATGGTCGAGTTCGACAAGCGCAGCGGGCGCTAGCCAAGGCGCAGCGCCCCGGCCGGCGCGCTGCGCGGCCGGCACCCCAGTCCTTCCCAATCCGACAGGCAAGCGGTACTGACTCCGTGGCCGGCGTCGCATCACTGCGCGCGGCGCGCGCGATCGAGGTTCGCACATGAAAGTCGCCATCGTTGGCAGCGGCATCTCCGGGCTCGGCTGCGCGCACGCGCTGCTTGCCGAGCGGCAGCACGGTGTCCAGGTCACCCTGTTCGAAGCCGAGCCGCGGCTCGGCGGCCATACCAACACCGTCGATGTGCTGCTGGACGGCATCGAGCACCCGGTCGACACCGGGTTCCTGGTGTTCAACGAGCGGACCTATCCGAACCTGATCCGGCTGCTTGCCGACCTTGGCGTGCCCACCGCGAGGAGCGACATGTCGTTCGCGGTCAGCGTGCCGACCACGGGCGGGCGACGCATCGAGTGGGCCGGCACCGATCTCGCCGGCGTGTTTGCGCAGCGGCGCAACCTCGCCTCGCCTCGCTTCCTTGGCATGCTGGCCGATATCCTGCGCTTCAACCGGCAGGCCACGCGAATCGCGCAGGGCGGCGAAGGTTCCGGCGAGCAGACGCTCGGCGAGTTCCTCGACCGGCATCGTTACGGAGAAAGCTTCCGCCGCTGGTATCTGCTGCCGATGGCGGCCGCGATCTGGTCGTGCCCCATGCGCACCATGCTCGCCTATCCGCTCGCCACCTTCATCCGCTTCTGCCACAACCACGGCCTGCTGCAGGTCAACGACCGGCCGCAGTGGTACACGGTGGCCGGCGGCGCGCGCCAATACGTGCACAAGATCGCCGCCCGCCTGACCGACCTGCGCCTCGGCACGCCGGTGCTGGACGTCAGGCGCAACGAGGCGGCGGGCAAGGTCAACGTGCGCACCGAACGCGGCGTCGAGGCCTTCGATCACGTGGTGCTGGCCTGCCACAGCGACCAGTCGGCGGCGCTGCTGGCCGATGCGGACGACGCCGAGCGCCGGCTGCTTTCGGGTGCGCTCTACCAGCCCAACCGCGCCGTGCTGCACACCGATCCTCGGCTGATGCCGCAGTCGCGCAAGGTGTGGTCGTCGTGGAACTACCTGAGCAACGGCGGCGCCGATCCCGACGTGTCGGTCACCTACCTGCTGAACAAGCTGCAGCCGCTGCCCTTCCGCTCGCCGGTGTTCGTCAGCCTGAACCCGCTCGTCGAGCCGGCGCCCGAGAAGGTGCTCGCCGAGTTCGACTATTCGCATCCGATCTTCGACGCGCGGATGATCGAGGCGCAGAAGTGCCTGCCGGACGTGCAGGGGCGCCGGCGTGTGTGGCTTGCGGGCGCCTGGACCGGTTATGGCTTCCACGAGGACGGCCTGAAATCCGGCCTCGCGGTGGCCGGCGCGCTCGCCGCGCTGGTACGCAGACCGCAGCAGCTGGCGGCCTAGCCTGCCGCCGCGGGGCTCGTGGCGCTACGACGGCCGGGTCGCGAGGCCCGCGAAGCAGGTGTCGTCGATGAACTCGACGATCTCGTCGTCGCTGTAGGCGCCGGAGAGCTTGAGGAAGTCAGACACCGGGTCGCAGGCGCGCGCGAACACGGTGTACAGCACGACCTCGCCGGTCAGGCGAGGATTGATGGCACCCGCTAGCTGCGCCGCTTCGATCCAGCCGCCCAGATGCTCGGTCACCCGAACCAACCGCTCGACGTAGGGCTTGTGCGCGACCAGCGCCTCGCGCAGCGCCGAGCGGGTGGACGGAAGGGCCGGCATCTGCCCGCGCAGATGCTCGCGAACGGCCCAGCGCACGACCGACTTGAGCTTGTCCAGCGGCGCGGCGGACTCCGGCTGCGCATCGATGATCTCCTGCGTGCGATCGAGCAGGCGCACCATGGCCGCGGCTGCCAGCTTTTCCTTCGACTCGAAGTGCTTGTACAGCGAGGCCTTGGCGATGCCGACCATGGCGGCGACCTCGTCGACCGTCATCAGGTCGTAACCCTTCTCGGCGAGCAGCGAGTTGACCGCCTGCAGGATGACGTCCTCGCGCAGGCGCTGCTGCTGTTCTTTCAGAGATAGCTGCTGCATCGTCAACCTTCGGCAAATTAATACTGATCAGTTTACTGCTCAGCCTAATCAGTCGCAAGCGCGACTCTCGGGATTTCCCCAGCATAAGTCCAACAATCCGCGGTAGACTGAAATATGAATTTGCGCGATGATTCGACAATTAGCTACCGATTAGTATATAGTTGAACTAATCAGTTCAATCAGTAAATCATTTCCAACCAACCGTCACGCTACGGCTGACTCCAGCGCTCAATCGCATGCCTTCTCCGGCAACCGCCAGCATCGGCTTGGGCCACGTCCGCCACACGCGGCTGCGGCCGGCACGGCATGCGTTTGCCTACCGCAGCTTCTTCCTGCGCCTGCCGCTGCGCACGCTGGCGGCGCAGCCCTGGCCGTTTCGAAGGCTGCCGCGCAACCGGGCTGGCTGGCTGTCGTTCCACGACGCCGACCACGGCGACGGCCTCGATCCGCTGGCCTGGATCGACGCACTGCTTCGGCGCGAAGGCGTCACCGACGCGGCCGGCGAGATCTGGCTGCACACGCTGCCACGCGTGCTTGGCTATGTGTTCAACCCCGTCAGCTTCTGGTTCTGCCATCGTGCCGACGGCGCGCTGCGCGCAGTGGTCTGCGAGGTCAACAACACCTTCGGCGAGCGCCACTGCTACCTGCTCGCGCACGACGACGGCCGTCCGCTCGCCTGGGGCGAGGAACTGACCGCGCGCAAGGTGTTCCACGTGTCGCCGTTCTGCCGCGTCGAGGGTCAGTACCGGTTCCGCTTCATGCTGGCGCAGCGCACCGAGGGGAGCCGCTTCATCGGCCGCATCGACTATGACGGCACCGACGGACCGTTGCTGCAGACCTCGATCGAAGGCCGCCTGGTGCCGCTCACCGACGGCGAACTTCTGCGCGCCCGGCTCGCCTATCCGGTGTTCACGTTCGGCGTGGTCGCCCGCATCCACTGGCAGGCGCTGAAGCTATGGCGCAAGCGCGTGCCGTTGTTCTCCAAACCCGAACCGCCTGCACTCGACGTCAGCCGATGAACAACGAATTCGCCCGCGCATATGCGCCCTCGCTCGCTCCGCTCCCGTCCGCCGACGGGGCGCGCAACCGTCTTGCGGCAGCCCGGCGACAGTTGCTCGACTCGACCGGCGCCGAGCACGGCACGCTGGACACGTCGAAGTTTCCGTCGTCGGCACGCTGGGCGCTGCGCCTGCTCGAGCGCTTCTCCAACGGCACGCTCGACCTGACATTTCCCGACGGCCAGCACGCGCGCTTCGGCAACGGCAGCCCGCAGGCGCAGATCCGCCTGCACAACTGGACCCCGGTGCAGGCGGCGCTGAAAAGCGGCGACATCGGTTTTGCCGAGGCTTACATCGGCGGCGACTGGTCGACCGACGACCCGGTGCGGGTGCTGAAGTATTTCATCCGCAATCGCGACGCGGCCGAAGCGGTGATCTACGGCTCCTTCTGGGGCGGCCTGGCTTATCGCCTGAAGCACTGGCTGAACCGCAACACGAAGGAGCAGGCGAAGAAGAACATCCACGCCCACTACGACCTCGGCAATGCGTTCTACGCACTGTGGCTCGACCCGACGATGACGTACTCGAGCGCGCTGTTCGCGCACGCGCGCGTCGATCCGCACGCAGTGGCGAGCCCGCAGGAGCTGATGTCGGCGCAGCAGGCAAAGTACCGCCGCGTCCTCGACGAGCTGCGTCTGCCGCCCGGCAGCCACGTGCTGGAGATCGGCTGCGGCTGGGGCGGCTTTGCCGAAACCGCGGCCCGCGCTGGCCACCTGGTCAAGGGGCTGACGCTGTCCGCGGCGCAGTTGCAGTTCGCGCAGGTGCGACTCGAACGACAGGATCTGCCCGCCGAGCTGGTGCTGCAGGACTACCGCGACGAGCGGGCGCAGTACGACGGCATCGCTTCGATCGAGATGTTCGAGGCGGTCGGTGAAGCGTACTGGCCGTCGTACTTCGAGACCGTGGCGCGCTCGCTGAAGCCGGGCGGCCGAGTCTGCATCCAGACCATCGAGATCGCCGACCGACTGTTCGACCACTACCGCCGCAGCAGCGACTTCATCCAGCAGTACATCTTCCCCGGCGGCATGCTGCCCAGCCCGTCGGTTTTCCGCCGCCAGGCAGAGCGCGCCGGGCTGCGCGTCGTCAACGCGCACTCGTTCGGCAGCCACTACGCGAAGACGCTCGCCACCTGGCGCGCGCGCTTCCTGACCCAGCTCGACGCCGTGCGCGCGCAGGGCTTCGACGAGCGCTTCGTGCGGATCTGGCACTTCTACCTCGCTTACTGCGAAGCCGCCTTCGCGGAGGGCAATACCGATGTCACGCAATACACGCTCGAAAAAGCCTGAGGCCGGCGCGAAGGAGACGGACCCCATGTCACCGAAGCAGCTCGCTGCCGCCGCGCTCGTCGCCGCGGCCTCCGCCGTCGCCGCGCCGGCCGCAGCCTCGGCCTCGTCCGCGAGTGCCAGTGGACCGGCACCGGCGCACGTGCGCAAGTACGTCGGCGACGTCCCGCTCGCGGGCACCGGCAGGCTGACCTGGTACGGCTTCCACGTCTACGACGCGGCGCTTTACGCGTCAGCCCGGTTCGAACTCGCCAACCCGACGGCGCAGCGTTTCGTTCTCGAGCTGACCTACGCGCGCCGGCTCGACGGCAAGGGCATCGCGGAGGCCAGCCGCGACGAGATCGAGCGGCTCGGCTTCGGCAGCGAGGCCGAGCGGGCGCGCTGGCACGAGCAGATGCTGAAGCTCTTCCCCAACGTCGAGAAGGGCCGACGGCTGGCCGGGGTCAACGTGCCCGGCACCGGCGCACGCTTCTACTTCGACGGCGAATTCCTAGGCAGCATCGAGGACCCGGCATTCGCGCGCGCTTTCTTCGCCATCTGGCTCGACGAGCGCACGAAGGCGCCGCAGCTGCGCGAGAGTCTGCTGAAGTCGGCACCGATCCGCACGGCGCCGATCTGAGCAGCGCTTCGCTTCCGATGACACCGCCCCAGGCGTCCGCGCGGCCAGCGCTCGGCGCAGCCGGCCCCTTGCCAGCGCGCCCGTCGGTCGATGGCGCCACCTCGGCGTCGGCGCTCGGCGCCTACAGCCTTCTCGCGGTGCCGCTGATGATGACAGCGCTGCCACTCGCCATCCTGCTGCCCGACTTCTACTCGGCGCAGACGGCGCTGTCGTTGCAGACGATCGGGCTGATCCTGCTCGCCACGCGACTGGTCGACGCGGTGGCCGATCCGCTGCTCGGCAGCTGGGTCGACGCGCAGAAAGCCCGTGGCTCGTACCTGCGGCCGATCCTGCTCGCCGCCCCGCTGCTCGCCGTTGCGTTCCATCTGGTCTTCAGGCCGTTGCAGTCGTTCGGTACCGGCGGGCAGGCGGCGTGGCTGTTCTTCACGCTGGCCGCGGCCTACCTCGGCTATTCGCTGGCGATCGTCGCCTACCAAGCCTGGGGCGCGGAGCTCGCGCACGACGATGCCGGCCGCGCCCGCATCACCGGCGCGCGCGAGGGTGCTGGCCTGATCGGCGTGCTGATCGGCGGCAGCCTGCCGCAACTGGCGGGCTACGGCGTGGCCACGGCTGCGCTGGTCGCACTGCTTGCGCTCGGGCTGGCCGCGCTCGCCAGGAGCGCGCCGCGGCCGCCGCAGGCGCGGCCCTTGCCGCCTGGCAATCCTTACCTGGCCTTCGTGGTGCCGCTGGCAACGCGCAACACGCGCTGGCTGCTCGGCGTGTTCGCGCTCAATGCGCTGGCGCCTTCGATCACCGCCACGGTGTTCGTCTTCTTCGTCGCCGACCGGCTCGGGATGGCGGCCCATGCGCCGGCGTTCCTCGCCGTGTACTTCCTGGCCGGCGCCGCCAGCATGCCGCTGTGGACGCGGCTGGCGCGCCGCCACAGCCTGCACGCGCTGTGGCTGGCCGGCATGGTGGCCGCGGTGGCCGCCTTCGTCTGGGCCTACTGGCTACCGTCCGGCGCGCTGGTCGGCTTTGCCGCGATCTGCGCGCTGTCCGGGCTGGCCTTTGGTGCCGACCTGGCGCTGCCGCCCGCCCTGCTGGCGCGAGTGATCGATGCCAACGGCCACAACGGACAGCGCGAAGGCGCCTACTTCGGGCTGTGGAACTTCGTCAACAAGCTGGTGCTGGCGGTGGCCGGCGCGCTGGCGCTGACGATCCTCGAAGTACTGGGCTACACGCGCGGTGCGCAGGACGCCGCGGCGTTGGATGCGCTGGCCTTCACCTACTCGGTGGTGCCGTGCGCACTGAAGCTCGTCGCCGCGGCTGGGCTTCTCGCCGCGTGGCGCCGGCAACGATTCTGAGGACGATGCAATGCTGAAACTCCTGCTCCGCCTCGTCGCCGCGCTCGGCGCGCTGGGGCTGGTGAGTTGCGCTTCGATCGACCCGCAGGTGTACGTCAGTGAGAAGCCGGCGCTTGATCTGAAGCAGTACTTCAACGGCACGCTGGTCGGCCACGGCCTGTTCATGGACCGCTCCGGACGGGTGGCGAGGCGCTTCGTGGTGACGATCAAGGCAAGCTGGGCCGGTGATGTCGGCACGCTCGACGAAGACTTCGCCTGGTCCGACGGCGAGAAGGAACGGCGCGTCTGGACGCTGCGCCCGATCGCCGGCCAGCCGGGCCGCTGGACCGGCACCGCCGACGACGTGAAGGGCGAGGCCACCGGCGTCGTGGCCGGCAATGCGCTGAACTGGTCGTACACCTTCATGTTGAAGACCAGGGAAGGCAAGCGCTACGACATCGACTTCGACGACTGGATGTTCCTCATCGACGAGAAGGTCATGCTCAACCGCGCGGTGATGACCTTCTGGGGCTTCAGGGTCGGTGAAGTGCTGATCTCATTCAATCGGCCATGAGTGCAGCCGTGCATCGAGACACCGCCGCGCCGACACGCGCCGACCGCATACCGGCGCCGGGCCTGTTCGGCCCGCTCAACCCGCCCTTCGCCGACTATCGCGGCCGGCGCGTGTGGGTGATCGGCGCCTCGTACGGAATTGGCGCGTCGATAACGCGTGACCTGCTCGCCCGCGGCGCGCGAGTGGCGCTGTCGGCGCGCAAGCCGGACTTGCTGGAAGCAGTGGCCGACAAGCATGACGACGCGCTGATCGCGCCGCTCGACGTCACCGATGCAGCGAGCGTGCATGCGGCCGCCCGGGCGATCGAGCAGGCGTGGGGCGGCTTCGATCTGGCCCTGGTCGTGGCCGGCACGCACGTCGAGATGCGCGCACATCTCGGGCTGGTTGTCGGTGGCAGCGAGGTCGAGATGCAGGCGCAGAAGTGGAACCTCGCCAAGGCCCGCCAGCTGCTGGAAGTGAACCTGCACGGCGTGCTGAACTGCGTCGACGCGATCCTGCCGGTGTTGCTACGGCAGGGCAGCGGCGGCATCGCCATCGTCGCCTCCGTGGCCGGCTACATCGGCCTGCCCAAGGCGCTGATCTACGGCGCCAGCAAGGCGGCGCTGATCAACTTCACCGAGTCGCTTTATGGCGACCTGCGGCCCCAGGGCATCGGCGTGTACCTGATCAACCCGGGCTTCGTCGACACGCCGCTAACCCAGAAGAACCAGTTCACGATGCCGGCGTTGATGAAGGCCGAGGACGCGGCGCGAATCACGCTGGACGAGATCGCCGCCGGCGCCTTCGAGATCCACTACCCGAAGCGCTTCACGCGCTGGCTCAAGCTGCTGCGCCTGCTGCCCTATCGGCTGCAGTTCGCGGCAGTTCGCAAGGCGACCGGCGCATGAGCGCGCCGGGCCGCCCCAAGCATGAGTCCCCGAGCGCGCAGCGCGAAGGTACTCCGATGAGCCACGACGCGGTCGGGCGGGTGCGCGCCTTCTTCGAGTCGATCTCGCCGGAGGAGGTGCGGCGCATCGACGAGATCTATGCCGCCGATGCGTACTTCAAGGACCCGTTCAACGAGGTGCGCGGCATCGAGCCGATCCGCCGCATCTTCAAGCACATGTTCGAGCAGGTGGACTCGCCGCGGTTCGTCGTGCGCGAGGTCGTGGCCGAGGGCGGCGGCGCGTTCCTGACCTGGGATTTCCTGTTCTACGCAAGGCGACTCGGCAGCCACGAGCAGATGATCCACGGCGCCACCCACCTGAAGTTCGACGCCGATGGCCGGGTGAGTTACCACCGCGACTACTGGGACGCCGCCGAGGAGCTGTATGAGAAGATTCCACTTCTTGGAGGATTGATGCGGGCGGTCAAGCGGCACGCCGCCCGCTGAAGGCGGAATCTCGATGAACATGCTCTACCCGGAACTGTTCAGGTCGCTCGAATCGGTGCGCTGGAACATGGAGCGCGACGTGCCTTGGGGCGAGTTCGACGCCGCAAAGCTGTCCGACGAACAGGCGCAGACGGTCAAGATGAATGCGATCACCGAGTGGTCGGCGCTGCCGGCCACGGAGATGTTCCTGCGCGATAACCGCCACGACTCGGACTTTTCCGCCTTCATGAGCGTGTGGTTCTACGAGGAGCAGAAGCACGCGCTGGTGCTGATGGAGTACCTGAAGCGCTTCCGCCCCGACCTCGCGCCGACGGCCGACGAGCTGCACGCGGTGCGCTTCGAGTTCGACCCCGCGCCGGCGCTGGAAACGCTGACGCTGCACTTCTGCGGCGAGATCCGCCTGAACCACTGGTACCGGCGCGCCGCCGAATGGCATTCCGAGCCGGTGATCAAGCACATCTACAAGCTGCTGTCGCAGGACGAGGCGCGCCACGGCGGCGCGTATCTCCGCTACATGAAGAAATACCTGGCCGAGGTCGGCGACAACGCGCGCGCGGCCTTCGCCAAGGTCGGCGTGCTGATGGCGTCCGCCAGGCGCACAGCGCAGGCGCTGCACCCGACCAACCTGCACGTGAACAAGGCGCTGTTCCCCAACGACACCGTGCAGTCGCGACTGCCCGACCCGGCCTGGCTCGAGCGCTGGCTCGACGCACAGATCAGGTTCGACGATGCCTGGGAGAACAAGGTCGTCGAGCGCATCCTGCACAACATGGGGCTGCTGTTCGAGCGCACCTTCAGCTCGGTGCAGGAGCTGAATCGCTACCGTAAGGAAGTGGCCGCACGATTGGCCGCTGGCGGAGCACCGGCCGCGGCGTGAGCCCTGACGAGGGGACTTCCATGCGCCAGGCACCCGAACACGTCCCGCTGGTCCGCACCACGCGCGGCGGCTTTCCCGAGTGCGTGCATATCGGCTCGATCGCCGTGGTCGACGCGCAGGGCGCGCTGGTCGCCGGCGTCGGCGACGCGCACGGGCTGAATTTCACCCGTTCCGCTCTTAAGCCGCTGCAGGCCCTCGGCTTCGTCCAGGACGGCGGGATGGAGCACTTCGGCTTCGATTCCCAGATGCTGGCGCTGATGTGCGCCAGCCACGGCGGCGAGGCGATGCACGTGAAGGTCGTGCAGCGGATGCTCGAGCGCATCGGCGCGCGCGAGACCGACCTGCGCTGCGGCTGCCATCCGCCGAGCTACTACACGCACACCTCGACCTGCCCGCCGCCGGGCGCGCGCTTCAGCCAGCTGCACCACAACTGCTCCGGCAAGCACGCGGGATTCCTGGCCTACTGCCGCATGCACCGCCAGCCGCTGGCCGGTTACCTCGACCTCGACTCGCCGCTGCAGCAGCGGGTGCGGGCGAACGTGGAGCGGTTCGCCGGCAGCCGCGACCTGCCGATGGGCATCGACGGCTGCAGCGCGCCGAACTACGCCATGCCGTTGTCGGCGCTGGCGCACACGTTCTGCCGGCTGGCACTCGGCGAGACGCCGGAACTCGCCGCGTTGGCCTACGCGATGAAGCGCCACCCGGACCTCGTGTCCGGCACCAACCGCAGCGACCTGATGCTGATGCAGGCAGGCGCCGGCGACTGGGTCAGCAAGGTCGGCGCCGACGGCGTGCAGTCGATTGGCATCCGTTCGCGCGGCATCGGCATCGCCATCCGCATCGCCGACGGCAACCGCCGCGCGCTGCACGTGGCGACGATCGCCGTGCTGCAGCAACTGGGGCTGATCGACACGCCTGCGGGCACGCCGCTGGCGCCGCTGGACGAGCGCGTGATCCGCAACTACCGCGGCGTCGCAGTGGGCTCGGTCGAGCCGACCTTCTCGCTGCCGCGGCTGGCCTGACGCCGGCCCGCGGCCGGTGCCTCGCGTGTGGCGGGGCTCGGCACACTGGGCCACCGCACGGCAGCGCGGCTGCGGAGCCGCCGGAACCGGCGCCTTTATGCTTCGTCCGCCGCAGGCGCGACCCGCTCGTCGAGCCAGTCGCGGCTGACCGACCATCAATGAAGGAGTCAGCGCTTGCGCGTGCTGCTGGTCGAGGATGACCGAATGATCGGCGAGAGCGTCCGCACCGCGCTGCGGCAGAGCGGGCATGCCGTCGACTGGGTGCGCGACGGCCGTGCGGCAGACGCATCGCTGGCCAGCGAGCGCTTCGACCTGGTCCTGCTCGACCTCGGCCTGCCGCAGCGCGACGGCATCGAGGTGCTGCGCGCGCTGCGCTCGCGTGGCGACCGCACGCCGGTGATCGTCGTCACCGCGCGCGATGCGCCGGGCAGCCGCGTGCACGGGCTCGACGCCGGTGCCGACGACTACCTGGTAAAGCCCTTCGAACTCGATGAACTGATGGCGCGCATGCGCGCGGTGTCGCGCCGCCACGCGGGCCGCGCCGAGGCCGCGATCGAGGTCGGCGACGTTGTGCTCGACACCTCGGCCCGCCAGGTCACGCGCGGCGGCGCGCCGGTGAGCCTGTCGGCGCGCGAGTATGCGGTGCTGGAAGCGCTGATGCTGCGCCCGGGCGCGCTGCTGTCGCGTGCGCAGCTGGAAGATCGCCTCTACGGCTGGGCCGATCAGGTCGAGAGCAACGCGATCTCGGTGTACGTGCACCAGCTCAGGCGCAAGCTGGGCGACGAGTTCATCCGCACCGTGCGCGGCGTCGGCTACTACGTCGGCGCGCCCAAGCCCGGCACGTGAGCTCCCTCCGCGCCCGCCTGCTGGCCTTTCTGCTCGCGCTGGCGATCGTCGTTGCCGGCGCGATGGGCTGGGCCACCTATCACACCGTGCTGCGCGAGACCGACAGGCTGTTCGACTATCACCTGCGGCAGATGGCGCTGTCGATGCGTGACCTCGGCGCAGTCCAGTTCGACGGCGGGGCGACGGCGCCGGCGGAGGCCTATGACTTCGAGGTGCGCATCCTGGCAGAAGACGGCAGCATCGCCTACGCGACGCGGTCGGCGCCCCGCGCCACGGTCCGCGTCGCGCCGGGCTTTGCCGATCTCAGCGTCGATGGGCGCCAATGGCGCGTCTTCAGCCTGGCTGCCGGCCGTCGCGTGATCCAGGTGGCGCAGCCGTCGGCGACCCGGCGCGAGCTTGCTGCCGAAGCGGCCGTGCGCAGCCTCGCGCCGCTGCTCGCTGCGGTGCCGCTGGTGGCGCTAGCGGTGTGGTGGCTGGTCGGCGTTTCGCTGGCGCCGCTGCGCAACGTGGCCGGCGCGGTGCACCGGCGCGATGCCGAGTCGCTCGACCCCTTGGCGGCCGCCGGTCTGCCGGCCGAAGTGGCGCCGCTCGTCGCTGCGCTGAACGCGCTGCTGGCGCGGCTGCGGGCGGCGTTCGACTCGCAGCGCGCGTTCGTGGCCGATGCGGCGCACGAGCTGCGATCGCCGCTGACCGCCCTGAAGCTGCAGGTCGAACTGCTGCGGCGCGCGCCCGATGACGCAGCGCGTGAGCAGGCGACCGCCGAACTTGCCGCAGGCGTGGAGCGGGCGCGACATCTGGTCGAGCAGTTGCTGACGCTTGCCCGCGCCGAACACGGCGGCGCCGAGACGACCTTGGATGAGGTCGATCTTGCCGAGGCCACCCGTCAGGCGGCCGCGGACTGCGTGCCACTGGCTGCGGAGGGCGGCGCCGAACTGGAACTCGACGCGCCGCAGCCGGTCGTGGTGCGCGGCGACGCGGCGGCACTGCGCATCCTGGCCCGCAATCTGATCGACAACGCGGTTCGCCACGCTGGCCGCGGCGGCCGGGTGCAGGCGCGCGTCAGAAAGCTGGAAGACGAAGGCCAGTTGCTGCAGGTCGACGACTCCGGCCCCGGCATCCCGGCCGCCGAGCGCAGCCGCGTGTTCGACCGCTTCTACCGCCGCAGCCCCGACGGGACCACCGGCAGCGGCCTCGGCCTGTCGATCGTGCGCGCGGTCGCAGACCGGCACCGGGCAACCGTCACCCTCGGTGATGCACCGCTCGGCGGGCTGCGCGCGCAGGTCGTTTTTCCGCCTCCTGCCCAGCAAGCCGCCGGCGCGCCTTAACGCTCGCCTAATCTCCGCCTAATCGGCGCCTCACCTCGCGCGCCTAGATTGACCGGCAAGCAGGCATTCGCGCCGGCCGATCAATCCACGGAGCAGAGATGACACGGATGAAGACCCTGGCGGCGGTGGTCGCCGCCACGTTCGTCGGTGCCGGCGCAGCAGCCGGCATTCTGGGCGCGCCCACCTGGGCGGCCAAGGCACCGGCGGCCATCGCCCAGGAGGCGGCGCCCGCCCGCTCGAACCCGGTCCCGGCCGCGCCCGCGGCAGCACCGGGCATACTGCCGGACTACCGCGCCATCGTGCAGGCCTATGGGCCGGCCGTCGTCGGCGTGACCGCCGAAGGCAGGAAGGCGACCGGCAACTCGCGCTCCCGCCCCGGCGTTCCGGACCATCCGTCTTTCGACTTCTTCCGCGGCCTGCCCGGCATGCCGCAGATGCCGCGCGGCGGCGTGCCCATGCGCGGCCAGGGCTCAGGCTTCATCGTGAGTGCCGACGGCCTGATCCTGACCAATGCGCACGTGGTCCGCGATGCCAGCGAGGTGACGGTGCGGCTATCCGACCGGCGCGAGTTCAGCGCCAAGGTACTCGGCACCGACCCGGCCACCGACGTCGCCTTGCTCAAGGTGGACGCTGCCGGCCTGCCGACCGTGAACATCGGCGACCCCAGGCAACTGGAAGTCGGCGATCCGGTGCTCGCCATCGGCTCGCCGTTCGGTTTCGAGCAGACGGCCACGCAGGGCATCGTCAGTGCCAAGGGCCGTTCGCTGCCGGGCGACTCGTTCGTGCCGTTCATCCAGACCGACGCTGCCGTGAACCCCGGCAACTCCGGCGGCCCGCTGTTCGACGGCGGCGGCAAGGTGGTCGGAATCAACGCGCAGATCTACTCGCAGGACGGAGGCTTCCAGGGGCTGGCGTTCGCGATCCCGATCGACGTTGCCCTGCGCGTCAAGGAACAGATCGTCACTCACGGCCAGGTACGCCACGCGCGCCTTGGGGTGACGCTGCAGGACCTGACCCAGCCGCTGGCCGAATCGTTCGGCCTGAAGACTCCGCAGGGCGCGCTCATTTCGAGCGTGGCCCCGGGCAGCGCGGCCAAGGGCGCGGACCTGAAGCCCGGCGACGTGATCACACGGATCGACGGGCAGCCGGTGCAGGCGTCCGGCGACGTCTCAAGCCGGATCGGCATGGCGGCACCGGGCGACCGCGTGCGCCTTTCGGTGTGGCGCGACCAGGCCAGCCGCGACGTCGACGTGATGCTCGGCGAGGCGAAGGACGAGCCGACCCGGCAGGCCGAAGCGGTAACCGGCGAGCCCGGCCGACTCGGCCTCGCCGTGCGGCCGCTCACCGAGGCGGAGCGCCGGCAGGCGCAGACCGAGCGGGGCCTGCTCGTCGAGCAGGTGGACGGGCCGGCGGCGCGCGCCGGCATCGAGCCGGGCGACGTCGTGCTGGCGCTCAACGGCAAGCCGGTCGGCGACGTCGAGCAGATCCGGCGCGCGCTGGCCGACAAGCCGAAGCAGGTGGCCTTGCTGATCCAGCGCGACGGCCAGCAGATCTTCGTGCCGATCAATCTGGGCTGACGCCGGACGCGGCGCATCGCCAGGGCCGGACAAGGCGATGGGTTCGTTGCTGTCGAACCGGATGCGCCGGTCAGCGCAGTTCGACAGGTCCCCGCGGCGCCCGAATCCGCGTCGAGATCCCGACCGGCCCGGCGCTCAGCTGCGCCAGCCCGCAAAGGCCCAGATCGATAAACGTCGCCGCGAGTTCGTCCGCCTTCGGATGTGACAGGTCCAGGCGGACGAGTTCGCAGCCCGTGTCGGGCAGCGCGGCTGCCGGATGCGCCTCGCCGTCCCACTGGATCAGCGTCGGCAGCACGCCCTCGAAGTTCAGGCTGCCGTCGGCCGGCACCGTGATCCGCCAGGAAAACGCGCCGCGGCTGGCGGCGATCACCTCGCCGAAGCCCGGATCGAGCGCCGCGGCGGCCGCGACGTCGCTGCATGCCGCCACCCAGGTCAGCAGGAACGGCCCCTTCGCCATGCGTGCCCGCACGGCCACCGTGTCGAGACCGAACCAGCGCGGCCGCTGCGCGCTGCCCGCCGGGTCGATGGCGATCAGTTCCAGGTAGGTGCGCGGCCCGAGCTTCAGCAGCGCGTTGTGCGTGCCCATCAGCACGTGCCTGCCGCCGGGCTGTACCTCGACGCCGAGCCGCTCGCGCACATGCGCAGCGCCCTGCGCCAGGTCGGCGCAGGCGAGCACCAGGTGATCGATGCGGCAGGACGGCGTCACGGCGATCCTCCCGCGGCTGGCGCGAGCAGCAGATGGGTTCAGCGGCCGAACAGGCCGCGCAGCTTCTTCACCGAGTCGAGGGCCTCGTCGACCGGGCTCGCCGGCTTCTCCTCCTTCTTCGCCGCGTCGCCCGCAGGCGCCTGCTGAGAGGCCGGCTCGCCGCGGCTGCCGCCACGCATCATCGCGCCCATGTCCATGCCGAGCATCGCATTGGCGACGGACTTGACCCTCACCTTGGCCGCCCACTGCGGCTCCCAGGCGATCTTCGGGTCCGTTGGCCGCGGCGGGTGAACGACGTTCAGCTCGGTGCCGTAGGCGATCATGCGCAGCATCGCGCCCTCGCCGAAGATGCCCTTCGGCACGGTGCAGCTCGTGGTGGTCGAAGCGAGCAGCACCTTTTCCTTCAGCCAGCGATCCACCGCGGGGTTGGTCTGGTAGTCGACCAGCCCGCTGCCGGTGTCGGGTTCCTCGCTGGAAGTCCAGAACACGATGTCGGCGCTGTCGCCGCCACGGCTGCCCTCCTTGGCGCCCATCGCGGCGATGAAATGGGCGCGCGCGGTCGGCAGCGCCTTCCATTCGAGGATCGTCGCGCCGCCGGAATCGCGTTGCGCCAGTTCGATCGCCGGCATGATGTCCTGCGCGGCCGGGATGGCGAACTTGAACCCTTCCGGCACGCCCTGCCCGGTGAAGCCATGCTCGCCGACCAGCGAGGCGCCGGCCGGCACCATGCGCGTGTCGTCGCGGCTCGGCCAGTGCGGCCGGCCAACGGCCGAATGCGTGCCGCGCTGCGTCGCGCTGCGCGCAATGAAGAACTTCTGGAAGTCCGCCGGCGCGGCGGTAGCGAAGTCGACCACCCGCGGCTGGCCGGGGCGGACCGTTTCGCCGCAGCCCCAGTACAGCAGCATCCTGCCTTTGGGGCGCTCGTAATCGCGCTCGATCGGCGTGTCGTCGTCCGGCCGCACCGGCTTGCCCTTCTCTTCCACCGGCGACATCAGCTTCAGCGTCGGCGCCAGCTGCGTGCCCTGCGGCACCGACTGCAGGGCCTCGGCCAGGCTGGGATTGCGGCTGGTGTACAGCGTCACGTCGACCCAGCGACCCGCCGATGCCGCCTGCGTCATGCCGAAGGTGTTCTTCGCGCCGGCGCCGCCGCCGAACATGCTGCCGAGCATGCCCATCGGGCTGGCCGCGGCGCCGCCCATCGGCATGCCCATGCCGGCGAAGGTCGCCACGTCGATCCACGCCTGTGCCACCGGCGGCTTGACCACCTGCTGCGGACCCTTGGTCTGGGCAACTGCGCCCACCGCCAGCGTGAGGCCGGTGGTCAGGATGACTGCACGGATCTTCATCGCTTACTCCCTCTCATGGCAGGTCCAGTTTCGCATGCGCCGCATCGTCGGTCGTCAACCCCGTTCAACGGCCGAGCAGGCCGCGCAACTTCTTGACGGCGTCGAGGGCCTCGTCGGTGGCGCTCGGCTGCGCAGGCTTCGCGGGCTCGGACTTCTGCGGCGAGGCAGGCTCCGCCGGCGCAGCGGCCGACGCCGGCGAGGACGTCGCGGCGGCCTGCATGCGACGCACGTTCAGCGTCAGCGTGGCGCGGCCGCGGTGATACTTTTCACGCACCCTCGATGCGTCGCGAAGGTCGCTCGGGAACGGGAAGCCGAGCGAGTCGAGCGGGTCGGGCAACTGGCTCGCTTCGTAGGTGCGGGTCAGCATGAACTGGTCGGAGCCCGGCGGGATGTCGAACTCGATCACCTCGCGCGGCGTGAAGTGCGGCAGCGTGCGCCACGCCTCGTCGTCAGGGCCGGAACGATCCCATTCGCCGGCGGCGGCGGCCTTGTCCATGCGTTTCACATACGACCGCGTCGGCTTGGCCACCTTGCGGTTCAACTGCAGGTCGATGCGGTTGACGATCATCAGCTTGTTGGCCACGCGGTCGATCTGCAGGTCGGCGTGGTCGCCGAACCAGCCGGCGTCCTCGCCCGAGGCCTTGACCTCGAAGCGCTCGCGCGTGTGCTGCACGCGCCCGACCATTCCCTTGCGTTCGGCGTTGACCAGATCCGACCCTTCCCCGTCGGCGCGGGTCAGCCTCGCCGCCTCCTCGAACTGGGAGGCCATGTCGACGGACGCGAAGGCGGGCTTGCGGCCGCTGAACCGCCACGAGTCGTAGCGCTGCTCGTTGCGACTGTCGGGCATGTTGACGGCAGCCGCTCCACGCAGCTTGCCGGTGAACTCCATCGTGCCGCGCGCCTCCGCCACGATCTTCACTTCGCCGGTGGCGCTGATCCGGCTGTCGGCGCCGCCCGGCCCGGTCCTGCCGTCGCGCAAGGTCCGGCCCGCCTGCGCTTCGTAACGCCACGTGACGTCGACGATCCAGCCTTGGCCAGCCTGCGCCATGGCCGCAGCCGAGGCGGTACCGATGAGCAGCGCGGCAATGAGTCTCAGGCACAGCGGCATCAGAAATTCCTTTCGGCGTTGACGTACTGCCTGCGGCTCACCTTCGCTTGCGCAATGGTCGTGAGGCGATTTGCGGACGGTAACGGTCCACGCCAAAGTCCGCCAGCGCCTGCGCTCTTCGCATTAGCCTGCGCGAGCGGCAGGCCCGCGTGACTGGCACGCCGGTGCGTCCCCGCCGCCGGTTCGGCTGCGGCCGATCAGCACCCGCCGGTAGAATCCGTCCCTTTCCCGTGACCGGCGGCACGGATGCTTCCCGAAGATAAACAAAGGGTTATCGCACTGATCGAGCAGGCGCTCGCCGGCCTCGGCATGGCCGACACGCCGGTCGTCCTGGAGCGGCCGAAGGTCGAGGCGCACGGCGATCTCGCTTGCACGGTGGCGCTGCAGGTCGCCAAGCACCTGAAGAAGAACCCGCGCCAGGTCGCCACCGCGATCGCCGATGCGTTGAAGGTCAACCCGGCCGCCAGTGGCCTGATCGACTCGGTCGAGATCGCCGGGCCGGGCTTTATCAATCTGCGCATCGCCGCCGCGGCCAAGCAGTCGGTGGTGCACGCGGTGCTGCGCGAGCGCGACTGCTTCGGCACCTCGACCGCCGGCGGCGGGCACAGGGTGATGGTCGAGTTCGTCTCCGCCAACCCGACCGGGCCGCTGCATGTCGGCCACGCCCGGCAGGCGGCGATCGGCGACGCGCTGGCGGCGCTGCTCGCCGCGCAGGGCTGGGACGTGACGCGCGAGTTCTACTACAACGACGCCGGCGTGCAGATCCACAACCTGGCGCTGTCGGTGCAGGCGCGGGCGAAGGAGCTGGCCGGCCAGACCGTGGAGTTCCCGGAGGCCGGCTACCGCGGCGAGTACATCGTCGACATCGCCCGCGAGTTCCTCGCCGGCGCCACGCAGACGGCTCGCGACGGCTCGCCGGTGCACGCCAGCGGCGACCTCGACGACCTGGAGAACATCCGCCGCTTCGCCGTGGCCTACCTGCGCCATGAGCAGGACACGGACCTGGCCGCCTTCGGCGTCGCCTTCGACCACTTCTACCTCGAGTCGTCGCTATACGCCGACAGCCGCGTCGAGAAGGCGGTGCAGGCGATGGTCGACTCGGGCATGACCTTCGAGGCCGAGGGCGCGCTGTGGCTGCGCACGACCGAGATCGAGGGAGCCAACGACGACAAGGACCGCGTGATGCGCAAGTCCGACGGCACCTACACCTACTTCGTGCCGGACGTCGCCTACCACCTCGGCAAGTTCGAGCGCGGCTTCGGCAAGGTCATCAACGTGCAGGGCGCGGACCATCACGGCACGGTGGCGCGCGTGCGTGCCGGCGTGCAGGCGGCGGCGAAGAGCCTCGGCATCGCCGTGCCCACGGGCTACCCCGACTACCTGCTACACAAGATGGTGCGCGTGGTGCGGGCTGGCTGCGAAGTGAAGATGTCCAAGCGCGCCGGCAGCTACGTGACGCTGCGCGACCTGATCGACTGGGTCGGCCGCGACGCGACGCGCTTCTTCCTCGCTTCGCGCAAGGCCGACACCGAGTTTGCCTTCGACGTCGACCTGGCGTTGTCGCAAAGCGAGGACAACCCCGTCTACTACGTGCAGTACGCGCACGCGCGCATCTGCTCGGTGCTGGCGCAGGCGGCCACCGCCGGCGTTGCCTTCGACGAGACCACGGCCCTGCAGCGCGACCTGTCGCCGCTGGCCGGGCCGCGCGAGCTCGCCCTGCTCGGCCGGCTGGCGCTGTACCCGCAGGTGCTGCGCGACGCGGCCGACGAACTGGCGCCGCACCAGATCGCCTTCTACCTGAAGGACCTCGCCGCCGACTTCCACGCCTTCTACAATGCCGAACGCGTGCTGGTCGACGACGGCGCGCTGCGCGATGCCCGGCTGGCGCTGCTGCTGGCCACCCGTCAGGTGCTGCGCAATGCACTGCGGTTGCTCGGCGTGTCCGCGCCCGAGCGCATGTAGGCGGCGTCGCGGTGATCGATGCCGAGTGCTGGAGCCGAATTGAACCCACCTATGCAACCAGGCGTCTTCAGCCAGCGCGGCGGCATGCTGCTCGGGTTCGTGATCGGCCTGGTGGTCGGCTTGGCCATCGCGGTGGCGGTGGCGCTGTACATCAGCAACGCGCCATTGCCCTTCGTCACCAAGGTGCGGCCGCCGTCGACGAGCTCGGCGTTGCCGGCGGACGGCAAGCTGCCGGATCCCAACAGGAGCCTGAACCTGACGCCACCGGCTCCGCCGCCCGCCGCCAGCACGCCGCCGGCCGCCCCGGTGGCGCCGCCCGCCAAGGGGGAGGCAACACCCGCCACGCCCGAGGCGGCGGCGGCCAAGCAGGAGACCCTGCCCGAGGGCTCGCGCTTCCTGCTGCAGGCCGGCGCGTTCAAGTCGGCCGAGGATGCCGACGGCATGCGTGCGCAGCTGGCCATGCTCGGCCTGGACGCGCGCATCTTTCCGATCGAGCAGGGCGGCCAGACGCTGTACCGGGTCCGCCTCGGCCCCTATGGACAGCTCGACGACGTCAACCGCGTGCGCAAGCTGCTGGCCGACAACAGCATCGAGGCGCAGATCGTCCGGCTGCGCTGATGCCGCCGTCCGCCGCCCCGATGGAAACCGTCAGCCGCGGCGGCGGTCATTGCGTTACCTCTTCATCCCCGGGATGAGCCCGGCAGGCCGACCCGGGCCCTGACCATCGACGAGAAGGAACCCGCCATGCAATCGACCCGCCGCCGTATCGTTGTCGCCGCCGCACTGGCTCCGGCCGTGTCCATCGCGCACGCCCAGCCGAAGGAGCCGGTGGCGCTGCGCGACTACCGCGACGTGAACCCGCGGCAGCCGGTGGACACCGGCAACAAGATCGAGGTGCTCGAGTTCTTCCAGTACAGCTGCCCGCACTGCGCGAGCTTCGACCCCGACCTGGAGGCCTGGCGCAAGAAGATGCCGGCCGACGTCGAGTACCGGCGCCTGCCGGTGGCCTTCAACGCCGCCACCGCCAACCACACGAAGATCTACTACACGCTGCTGCAGCTGGGCAAGGTCGACGAGATGCACAAGAAGGTCTTCGCCGCCTACCATGGGCAGAAGAAGCGGATGCTCGACCCGAACGAGATCGCCGACTTTATGGCCGCCAACGGCATCGACCGCAAGCTCTGGCTCGACACCTTCAACTCGTTCGGCGTGGCCACGCAGGCGAGCCGCGCGACGCAGGTCTGGGAGGCCTACAAGCTCGAGGGCACGCCGGCGGTCGCCATCGACGGCAAGTACCTGACCGCGCCGTCGATGGTCGGCAGCCGCGCCGCCACCCTGCCGGTGATGGACCACCTGATCGGGCTGGCGCGCAAGGAACGCAACAACACCGCCAAGAAATAGGAAATCGGGGTCAGAGTCGAATTTCCGGCTGACCCCGCTTCCTGCGCGATGAACGTCTTCCTCACCGGTGCCTCGAGCGGCATCGGCGCCGCGCTCGCCGCCGAGTTCGCCCGCCGCGGCGCCACGCTCGGTCTGGTGGCGCGGCGGCGGGCGCCTCTCGACGAGGTCGTCGCGCAGGCGCCCGGCCGGCATCACGTCTACGCCGTCGACGTCACCGACAAGGACGCCCTGATCGCCGCCGCCCGCGCTTTCGACGACGCCACCGGCGGCGCCGACATCGTGGTGGCCAACGCCGGCATCTCGGTCGGCGTGCTGACCGAGCACTACGAGGACCTCGACGCGTTCGGCGACGTCTTCGACACCAACGTGCTGGCGATGGCCTACACCTTCCACCCGTTCATCGCCAGGATGCGCGCGCGCGGCCGCGGCACGCTGGTCGGCATCGGCAGCGTCGCCGGCGTGCGCGGCCTGCCCGGCTCGGAGGCCTACTGCGCCTCGAAGGCCGCGGTGGCGAGCTACTGCGAGAGCCTGCGCGTCGAGCTGAAGCGCAGCGGCGTGAAGGTCGTGACGATCGCCCCCGGCTTCGTTCGCACGCCGCTGACGGCGAAGAATCCCTACCGGATGCCGTTCCTGATGGAGTCGGCCGACTTCGCGCGGCAGGCGGTCGACGCGATGCTTGCCGGCGTGTCCTACCGCGTCATCCCCTGGCAGATGGGGATCGTTGCCAAGCTGCTGCGGCTGCTGCCCAACCGCCTGTTCGACCGCGCCTTCGGCAACCGCCCCCACAAACCGCGCCGGCCGCCGGACGTTGCCGGCTGACCGCCGCGCCGTGCGCGAGACCTTCACCGACGCGCTCGGCCAGCGCTTCGAGCGTGCCGAGGCCGCACGCATCGTCTCGCTGGTGCCGTCGATCACCGAGACGCTGATCGACCTCGGCCTGCGCGAGCGCGTGGTCGGCCGCACCGGCTTCTGCATCCATCCGCGCGAGGCCGTGCGCGAGATCCGCAAGGTCGGCGGCACCAAGGACGTCAGGCTCGACGCGGTGCGCGCGCTTGCGCCCACGCACGTGATCGTCAACATCGACGAGAACGAGGCGCCGACGGTCGAGGCGCTGCGCGAGTTCGTGCCGCACGTGGTCGTCACCCACCCGAACGCGCCGGCCGACAACCTGGCGCTGTACCGGCTGCTCGGCGGCATCTTCGGCCGCGCCGATGCCGCCGGGGCGTTGTACCTGCGGCTGCAGGCGCAACTCGACGCGCTCGCCGCCACCTCCTGGCCGCCCGAAACGGTGCTGTACCTGATCTGGCAAGCGCCGTGGATGACGATCGCCGCCGACACCTACATCGCCGGCACGCTGGCGGCGGTGGGCTGGCGCGTGCCGCGCGGCGCCGGCGGGCCTGCCGGCGCCGCGCGTTACCCCTGGGTGAACGATCTCGACGCCGAGGCGGCGCGGGTCGATCGCGTGTTGCTGTCCACCGAGCCGTTCAGCTTCCGCGAGAAGCACGCGCGGGAGCTGCGGCAGCGCCTTGCCGGCAAGCCGGTCGATCTCGTCGACGGCGAGTGGACCAGCTGGTACGGCTCGCGGGCGATCGCCGGCCTCGAGCAGCTGGCGCAGTTCCGCCGCAGTTGCCTGCAGCGCTGAAGCCGGCTGAGCTCAGGCCGCCGCGCGCAGCCGCGCGAAGCCGGCGTCCAGATCGGCGATGAGGTCCACCGGATCCTCGAGCCCGGCGCCGATGCGGAACAGCCGCCCGGCATAGGTGAACGGCGTCACCGTGCGCTCGGGAAGCGCCGGGATCAGCAGGCTCTCGAAGCCGCCCCACGAGTAGCCGCGGCCGAAGAGCTTCATGCCATCGACGAAGGCAAGGAAGCGCGCCTCGGCGATGCCGGCCTTCAGCAGCACGCCGAACAGCCCCGAGGCGCCGCTCATGTCGCGCTTCCACAGGGCATAACCCGCATCATCGGGATCGGCCGGGTACAGGATGCGCTCCACCTCCGGCTGCCGTTTCAGCCAGGCGATCAAGGCTTCCGCGGTGGCGCGATGCTGCGCCAGCCGCGCGCCCATCGAGCGCAGGCCGCGCAGCGCCAGCCAGCAGTCGTCGGGGCTGGTGGTCAGGCCGTAGTGATGGATCGTCTCGCGCATGCGCGGCCAGGCGCGCTCGTTGCAGGTGACCGTGCCGATGACGAGATCCGAGTGGCCGCCGATGTACTTGGTTGCAGCGTGCACCGAAACGTCGACGCCGTGCGCCAGCGGCTGGAAGTACAGCGGCGTGGCCCAGGTGTTGTCGATCACGCTGATCGCGTCGCGCTGGCGCGCGACCGAGGCCAGCAGCGGCACGTCCTGCATCTCGAATGTGAGCGACCCAGGCGACTCGAGGAACAGCACGCGGGTTTTCGCCTGGAACAGCGCCTCGACGGCGGCGCGGCCCTGTTCGCCCACGCGCGGTTCGTACAGGCCCGCCTGCACGCCGTAGCGCGGCAGCGTCTGCAGCGCAAAGCGGCGCGTCGGCCCGTACACCGAGTCGGGGATCAGCACGTGGTCGCCCTGCGCGACGTAAGCGAGGATGGCCATCGTGCAGGCGGTCAGCCCCGAGGGAAACGCCCAGCTGCGATATCCGCCTTCGAGCGCGGTCAGCGCCTTGTAGAAGGCCAGATGCGTCGGCGTGCCGTAGATGCCATAGGCCGCCGGCGTGCCGCCCTCGCCGTCCTCGCCGGCGTTGCGGCGGGCCACGCGGCTGCGCATGTCCGCCACGTCGTCGTGCAGCACGGTGGAGCCGCGCACCAGCGGCGGATTGACGAAGTCGAAGCTCGCCTTCGTGTCGCGGCCGAGGGTGACCAGCTTCGTCGCCGATCGATTGTCGTTGTCGGTCATCAACTTTCCGTCCGGATCAGGGCAGCGCCGTGCCGGCGCCGAGGTAGGCACAGCCGCGGAACGTCCGTCGCGCCGATGGATTGGCGACGGCGACCTCGGCGCGATAGCCATAGGCCGCTTCCGCCATCGTGTCGCGGCAGATGCGGGGATCCAGCAGCGCTTCGATGCTGCCGGACTCGGTTTGCGAGAAAAGGTGCGCCCGGGCCTGGTCACGCCGCCCGCCGCGCCAGCGCCAGGTCGGCTCGGTGGCCGGATGGGCGATCGTCGGCTCGCCGGGCTGCGTGAACGTGATGCGGTCCGTCTGCGCGCGAAGCGCCCAGAACGGTTCGTTGCCTTGCGCCTGCCAGTGGACTCGGGCACCGGGATCCGGGCAGCGCATTTCGACGCCGGCACGGTTCAGGCGTTCGATCTGCGCCGCCCCGTCGACGATGCGGCCGAATGCTTCCATGTACAGCTCGCCGCGGCGGTCCAGTCCGAGGTCGGTCAGCACCGCCGTGAGCATCGATTCCGGAGACACGTCGATCACGCGCTGCGTGCCGCTGCCGCCGCAGGGCTGCCACTGCAGGCCCTGTGGGCCGGCGCTGCGCACCGTGCCGGCGAGCAGCACCCGCGCTGCCGGCTCCTCCGGCGCGGACGATGCCGCCGACTCCAGCTTCAGGTTCGCCCGCGTCCTGATCCGAAGTTCGTTGCGATCGAGCAGTTCGAGCGTGGTCGGGCCGACGCGCAGGAAGCTGAGGCGCTCGCTCGGCTGATACGGGTCGACGCGCACGCGGCCGCCCTCCGATGCCGCCACGCTGTCGTCGACCTCCTGCCACGGCCCGCTCGAGTCGAAGACCGCCTCGTGCAGCGATTTGCCCAAGTAGGTCCGGCGCAGCAGGAAGCGCGACGGCGCGCCGCTCGCCGCGTCCCGAAACAGCGTCAGCTCGGTTCGGATGCCTTCGCAGTCGGCGCAGGGCAGCGTGCCGACAAAAGGCCCCTCCACCGCCGGCGATCCGGCTGCCCATGCGGGAGTCGCGGCGGCGGCCAGTGCGGCCGCCAGGGCCGCGGCGCGGACGCTAGACCGCAACGAAGCGCAAGACACCGTCGTTGCCGGCGCGGCGCTCGACGCGGCCGTCGAACCACAGCGCGTGCAGGTGGGCCAGCGACTCGCCGAGCGCAAAGGTCATCTGGTGCAGGTCGAGCTCGCGCGGGAACAGCACCGGCACGATGTCGGCGGCGCTCGCCGGCCGCGCGCAGGCGGCCAGCACGTCGTCGAGCCGCTCCTGGTGGTGCGCGTGCTGCTGCGCGACGCGCTTGTGCAGGCCGAGGAACGGCTTGCCGTGCGACGGCAGCACCAGCGTGTCCTCCGGCAACTGCAGGTAGCGATCGATCGAATGCAGGTACTGCGGCAGCGGATTGCCTTCCGGCTCGACCTCGAACACGCTGACGTTGGTCGAGATGCGAGGCAGCACCATGTCGCCGGAGATCAGCAGGCGGTCTTCCGCACAGAACAGGGACACGTGCTCGGGCGCGTGGCCGTGGCCGACGATGACCTCGAACACCCGCTTCGCGCCGTGCGGGCCGATGGCGATCGACTGGCCGTTCTGGATCCGCCGGTACGACGGCGGCACCGCGGGCACCAGCTTCGCGTAGTAGCCGGCGCCGCGCGCGCGGACCTTGGCCAGCGACTCGGGATCGGCCAGGCCGTGGCGGGCGAAGTGCGCCGCGGTGCGGCTGCCCGCCTCCTCGCCCAGCTCGCCCTTCGTCTGCGACAGCAGCCGACCGATGGTCCACTCGGTGGCGCTCATCCACAGCGGTGCGCTCCAGCGGCGGCGGTCGCCGCCGACGGCGAGCCAGTGCGCCAGCCCCAGGTGGTCCGGGTGGAAGTGGGTGGCGATCAGTCGCAGCAGCGGACGGCCAGCAAAGACCGTGTCGAAGATCTTCTCCCAGGCCGCCCTGGTCTCGTCGGAGGTGATGCCGCAGTCGACGATGGTCCAGCCGCGAACGCCGTCAACCTCGTCGTCGAGCAGCCACAGGTTGATGTGGTCGAGCGCGAAGGGCAGCCGCATGCGCACCCAGTGCAGCCCCGGCCGCACCTCGGTGACCGCGCCCAGCGCCGGCACCTCGGGCCAGGGATAGGCGAGTTCGTGCTCGAGCGGGTTCATGCCGGCGGCCGATCGGCGAACAACTGGGCGCGCCTGGGCTGGACGAGGAAGGCCGAGGCCGGGCGGCCGTCGGGCAGTACGACGCGGGTAGACAGCAGGCGCTCATGCGGCTCGAGATCGGCCAGCTGCAGCAGCGAACCAAGCTGCGACGAAATCAGAACTTGTCCCGGGCGCGCGGCCGCGGCCAAGTCGCGGGCCTGCTGGATGCCGCGGCTGCCGACGCGGGGCTCGCCGTCGGCGCCGTTGGCCTCCTTCACGCCGGAGGCAAAGCCGAAGCGCAGCGGCGGCTGACGGCGCGCGGCAGCGGTGCGGCAGCCGTGCAGGATCAACTGCGCGCCGGGCGCGTCGAACTGCACGAACACCGTCTTGCCTTCGTCCTGCGACAGCATGCGGGCGCCGAAGCGGCGTGCCCACTCGACGAACTCATCCGTCGCCTCCGGGTCGGGCTGTGCGGCGACCCCGCAGCCGACGATGTGAAAACGCGCATTCATGTGCTTTGTTGTCCGGCCGGTCGCCGCCCGCAGCGGACTGCCCCGGCGCGCGCCGATTCCTGGCCTGCATTATCGTCGCTCCGATGCAGCATCCGCCGCCGCAGGGCGGCCGACACCGACCGAAGACCAATGCTCAAGGCGATCCGCGACTTCTTCGACCAGAACATCGGCCAGGCGCCTGCGCCGACGCAGGAACCGCACCGCCTGCAGCTGGCGACCGCGGCGCTGCTGGTCGAGGTGGTCCGCAGCGACGGCACCATTTCGCCGGCCGAGCGAGAGGCGATGCTGGCGGCCATCGGCGCCAAGTTCGCGCTGGCGCCGGAGGAAGCCGCGGCGCTGATCGACCTCGCCGAGCAGGAGAGCCGGCTCGCCAGCGACACCTACCAGTTCACCTCGCTGATCAACCGCAGCTTCCCGCCGCCGCAGAAGCTGCGGGTGATCGAACTGATGTGGCAGGTCGCCTACGCCGACGCGACGCTCGGCGCGCACGAGCAGCACGTGCTGCGCAAGATCGCCGAGCTGCTGCACGTGCCGCACGGCGACTACATCGCGGCGAAGATGCGGGCGAAGGCGGCGGCCGGCTGAGGGCCGGTCAGCGCTCGATCAGATCGAGTAGTTGCGTGCCGTAGTTGGCGAGCTTGCGTTCGCCGAGCCCCGGGATCGCGCGCAGCGCATCGATGCTGGCCGGCCGCGCCTGGGCAATCGCCTGCAGCGTGCTGTCGTGGAAGACGACGTAGGCCGGCACGCCGTGCTCCCTGGCAATCTGCCCGCGCCAGGCGCGCAGCCTGTCGAACAGCGTCGACGTGGCCGCGTCCATCATTCCGCCGCCGGTGAGCCTCGCCTTCTTCGCCTTGCCGCGCGCCACCGCCACCTGACGGCGCAGTTCGATCTTCCGCTCGCCGCGCAGCACAGCGCGGCTGGCCTCGGTCAGGCGCAGCACGTTGAAGCGCTCGTAATCGACCTCGACCAGGTGCTGCGCCACCAGCTGCCGGAGCAGCAGCCGCCACTCGGCTTCGGCGACGTCGGCGCCGATGCCGAAGGTGCTGAGTTTCTCGTGGCCGAACTTCTGCGCCTTGTCGGTGAGCTTGCCGCGCAGCACGTCGATGATGTGCGTAGCGGCGAAGCCAAAGCCGCTCGCCTGCTGGCAGCGGTAGATGCACGACAGCAGCTTCCGCGCGTCGTCGCTGGCATCGCGCACCTGCGGCGGCGACAGGCAGTTGTCGCAGTTGCCGCAGGGCGAACTGTCCTCGCCGAAATAGGCCAGCAGCCGCACGCGCCTGCAGTCCGCGGCCTCGGCAAGTCCCAGCATGGCGTCGAGCTTGGCGGTCGACAGCCGCTTGTAGGTGTCGTCGGCCTCCGACATCTCGATCAGCCGCCGCTGCTGCACCACGTCGGCCAGGCCGTAAGTCATCCAGGCATCGGCAGGCAGCCCGTCGCGGCCGGCGCGACCGGTCTCCTGGAAATAGCCTTCGATGCTCTTCGGCATGTCCAGGTGCGCGACGAAGCGCACGTCGGGCTTGTCGATGCCCATGCCGAAGGCGATCGTGGCGACGATCACCTGCCCGTCCTCGGCCTTGAAGCGACGCTGGTTCCCGGCGCGCGAGGCGGCGTCCATGCCGGCGTGATACGGCGCCGCGGCGACGCCATGACCGACAAGGAAGGCCGCTACCTCCTCGACCGTATTGCGCGCCAGGCAGTAGACGATGCCGGCCTCGCCCGGGTGCTCCTCGGTGATGAAGCGCAGCAGCTGCTCGCGCGGCTGGTACTTCTCGACGATGCGGTAGCGGATGTTCGGCCGGTCGAAGCTGGCGACGAACACGCGCGCCTGGACCAGCAGCCGCTCGACGATCTCCTGCCGCGTCGGCACGTCGGCGGTGGCGGTCAGCGCGATGCGCGGCACCTGCGGCCAGCGCTCGCGCAGCAGCGACAGCTGGCCGTACTCGGGGCGGAAGTCGTGTCCCCACTGCGAGACGCAGTGCGCCTCGTCGATGGCAAACAGCGCGATCCGGCATTCGTCGAGCAGCCGCTGGCAGCGTTCGGTCAGCAGCCGCTCCGGCGCGACGTAGACGAGGTCGAGTTCGCCGCGCCGCATCGCCGCCTCGACGGCCGCCGCCTCGCGCGGGGCCAGCGTCGAGTTGAGGAAAGCGGCGCGCACGCCGAGTTCCTGCAGCGCGGCGACCTGGTCGGCCATCAGCGCGATCAGCGGCGAGACGACGACGCCGACGCCGTCGCGGGCGAGCGCCGGGATCTGGTAGCAGACCGACTTGCCGCCGCCGGTGGGCATCAGCACCAGCGCGTCGCCGCCGCCGGTCACGTGGTCGATGACCTCCCGCTGGAAGCTGCGGAATCTCTCGTAGCCGAAGACTTCGCGCAGGATCGACTGCGCACTGCGCCGGTTCATGGGCGGCGAGGTTAGCAGTGCGACAGACTGCGGAATTCGCATCCTGGACTGCGCTTCCGCAGCAGTGCCGCGAGCTACGATCTGCGCCAGTTCAAGGAGGCAGATAGATGACCGCTGAGTTCGATGCGCCCAACGGCGAGCCGTCCGGCACCGAGTACAGCACGGCCTGGGTCGCCTACGCGCTGCAGGCCACCGGCGTCTTCGGATTCGTCCTGGGCCCGCTGATCGGGCTGGTCATCAGCTACGTCCGCCGCGATGCTGCCGGGGCCGGCTTCATCGCCTCGCACCACCGCTGGCTGATCAGCACCTTCTGGTGGACGGGGCTCGGCTACCTCGTCTGCCTGGCGGTGATCCTTGCCGGCGCATGGCCAATCATCAGCGACATCGTTCGCGAAGCCGTCCGCAGCGGCGGCCAGGCGCAGGAATTCAGCTTCGCCATCGCCTGGGATTCGATCTTCGCCACCGTCGGCGCAGCGATGCTCGGCGGGCTGGGCATCGTCGTCGTGTGGATCTGGAACCTGTACCGGGTCGTCCGCGGCGCCTTCCGGCTGGCCGACCGCAGTCCGGCCCCCTGAGGCAGGCGGTGGACCAGCCGTGCGCCGGCCGGCGCGCGGCTACGATTGGGCCTTCCCGCCCCGCCGCCCGCACGCCGCCATGCAATTCAAGATCCTCGACCCGAACTACGAGCAGCGGGTCCGCGACTCGTTCGCCCGCCAGGCCGCGATGACGCTGATCGGCGCGACGATGACGCGCGTGGCGCCCGGCTGCTGCGAGATCGAACTGCCGGTGCGCGAGGAACTCACCCAGCAGCACAGGTTCGTGCACGGCGGCGTGGTCGGCATGATCGCCGACTCGGCCGGCGGCTACGCCGCCTTCACGCTGATGCCGGCCGACGCGTCGGTGCTCACCGTCGAGTACAAGATCAACATGCTGGCGCCGGCCAAGGGCGAGCGCCTGGTCGCCCGCGGCGAGGTCCTCAAGCCCGGCCGCACGCTGTCGATCGTCCGCGCCGACGTCTGGGCGGTCGAAGCCGGCCGCGAGACGCTGGTCGCGGCGACCCAGCAGACGCTGATGGTGATGCACGGCATGAGCGACGAGCGCATCTAGAAGGCAGAAGGGCAAAGCCCGCTCTCAGGAGACAGACATGCAACTCCCCGGACTGGATTTCGGCCTCGGCGACGACATCGAGGCGCTGCGCGACACCGTGCGCGACTTCGCCAAAGCCGAGATCGCGCCGCGCGCGGCCGAGATCGACCGATCCGACCAGTTCCCGATGGACCTGTGGCGCAAGATGGGTTCGCTCGGCGTGCTCGGCGTCACCGTCGCCGAGGAATACGGCGGCGCCAGCATGGGCTACCTGGCGCACATGATCGCGATGGAGGAGATCAGCCGCGCCTCGGCCTCGGTCGGGCTGTCCTACGGCGCGCACTCGAACCTGTGCGTCAACCAGATCCACCGCAACGGCAGCGAGGCACAGAAGAAGAAGTACCTGCCGAAACTGGTCTCCGGCGAGCACGTCGGCGCGCTGGCGATGAGCGAGTCGGGCGCCGGCTCGGACGTGATCTCGATGAAGCTGCGCGCGGACGACAAGGGCGGCCACTACGTCCTGAACGGCACCAAGATGTGGATCACCAACGGCCCGGATGCGGACGCGCTGGTCGTCTACGCCAAGACCGAGCCGGAGATGGGCGCGCGCGGCGTCACTGCGTTCCTGATCGAGAAGGGCATGAAGGGCTTCTCGATCGCGCAGAAGCTCGACAAGCTCGGCATGCGCGGCTCGCACACCGGCGAGCTGGTTTTCGACAACGTCGAAGTGCCGGCGGAGAACGTGCTGGGCGCGGTGAACGGCGGCGCCAAGGTGCTGATGAGCGGGCTGGACTACGAGCGCGCGGTCCTGGCCGCCGGGCCGATCGGCATCATGCAGGCGGTGATGGACAACGTGGTGCCGTACATCCATGACCGCAGGCAGTTCGGCCAGTCGATCGGCGAGTTCCAGCTGATGCAGGGCAAGATCGCCGACATGTACACGGTGCTGCAGGCGGCGCGCAGCTTCTGCTACACGATCGGCAAGAACCTCGACGCGCTCGGCCGCGAGCACGTGCGCCGGGTGCGCAAGGACTGCGCCAGCGTGATCCTGTGGTGCTCCGAGAAGGCGACCTGGATGGCCGGCGAAGGCATCCAGATCTTCGGCGGCAACGGCTACATCAACGAGTACCCGCTCGGCCGCCTGTGGCGCGACGCCAAGCTGTACGAGATCGGCGCCGGCACGAGCGAGATCCGCCGCATGCTGATCGGCCGCGAGCTGTTCTCGGAAACGATGTGATGGCTGCGCAGCGCCCCTGGCTCGCCGACATGCAGCGGCTGCGCGAGCGCACGCGGGAGTCCGGCCTGGTCGATGCCGAGGGGCGGTTGTATTCGCACGGCACGACCACCCGCCTGTTCCTCGAGGCGGCCGCCTAGGACGGGCAAGCCATGACCGACCCGGCGGCGCTCGACAACACCGCTCGCGACGCGCGCATCGCCGCGTTCTGGGGCGAGTACTGCCGCCGCGCCGGATTGCCGGCGGCGACGCCGTACCAGGCGTGGCCCTTCGGCGACTCGGCCGAGCTTGCCCATGAACTGGCGGAACTGGTGGTGCACGGGCCGAAGCGCGCCACCGCCGGCCTGGTCGCCTACAACGAGCGCCATCCGGCCGACGCGCCGGTGCCCGACGGCTACAGTGTCGTCACCGAGTTCGACGGCACGCCGCGCTGCGTGATCCGCACCGCGTGGCTCGAGCGGCGCGCGCTGTGCGACGTCGATGCGGGCTTCGCCTGGGACGAAGGCGAAGGCGACCGCACGCTCGCCGACTGGATGGCCGGCCATCGCCGCTTCTTCACCCGCGAATGCGGGCGACTCGGCATCGCCTTCTCCGACAACGTGCCGGTGCAGCTGGAGCGCTTCGAACTGCTCTATCCGTTCGAGGCGGCACTGAATCCGGTCGACTGCGGTCCGCGCATCGTGCCGGGCTACCTGCCCGGCGCGATCGGCGCGATCGCCGCGCTGCACGCCGCGTTCTACGAGCGCGAGCACGGCTTCGGCGTCTTCTTCGAGGCCAAGGTCGCGGCCGAGTGCGCCGATTTCTGCTCGCGCTTCGACCCGGCAAGCGACGGGCTGTGGCTGCTCGTCGATGCGGGCCGCACCCTTGGTTCGATCGCTATCGACGGCGCAGGTGCCGGTGGCGCCCATCTGCGCTGGTTCATCGTCGCCGACGAGGTCCGCGGGCGCGGGCTGGGCGGACGGATGCTCGAGGTGGCGATGGCCTTCTGCCGCCGCGCGGGCCACGGCAGCGTGTACCTGACGACCTTCGCCGGGCTCGACGCGGCACGCGCGCTGTATGAACAGCAGAGCTTTCGGCTGGTCCGCGAGGCCGAAGGCGAGACCTGGGGCGCAACCGTGCGTGAGCAGCGCTTCGAGTGGGCAGCATGAACCTTTTCGGACTGAGCATCGAGCGGCTGTGGCTGTTCGCCTTCGCGGTGATGCTGCTGGCGCTCACGCCGGGGCCGGTGTGGGTCTACCTGCTGTCGCGCACGCTGACCCAGGGCCGGCGTGCCGGCTACTTCTCGCTGCTCGGCGTGGCCGCCGGGGTGATCGTGCACGTCCTGCTGGCGGCGCTCGGCATCACGGTGGTGCTGCTGGCGGTCCCGTTCGCCTTCGACGCGATCAAGCTCGCCGGCGCGGCGTACCTGCTGTGGCTGGCCATCAACACGCTGCGCGGCGGCGGCATCTCGTTCAGCCCGCAGCCGCTCGAACCCGTGCCCGACCGCGTGCTGTTCCGCCAGGCGATGATCGCCGCGCTGCTCAACCCGAAAGTGGCGGTCTTCTACCTGTCGCTGTTTCCGCAGTTCGTCGAGCCGGCCGCCGGCCCGGTGTTCGCGCAGAGCCTGCTGCTCGGCGTCGTGCACCTGCTGGTCTCCACGGTGGTCGACGGGCTGCTGGTCACGGTGGCGGGCGCTCTGGCGGCCTGGTTCGTCACCCGCCCGCTGTGGATGAAAATGCAGCGCTGGCTGCTCGGCACGGCCTTCGGCGCGCTGGCCGTGTGGCTGGCCGCCACACCGCGTCACACGAGCGTCAACTGAAGAACGGCAATGAACGAGCCCAGAACACCCAGCCTCGCCACCGCCGGCGACCCCGACCGGTCGGCGCCGCAGCCGGCGGCCATCGCCCAGGCCATCCTCGAGGGTTTCGACCGCCACTATCGCCTCTTCCGCTACGTCGCGCAGCAGGCAAAGAGCCGTTACGAAAGCGGCGCCTGGCGCCGCATGCAGGAGTCGGCCCGCAGCCGGATCGACTTCTACGACCAGCGCGCCAACGAGGCGGTGGCGCGGGTGCGCGCCGATTTCGATTTCGACTCGCTGACCGATAGCGAACGCGACGCGCTGTGGGCGGCGGTGAAACGGCATTACGTTCGACTGCTCGCCGAGCACCGGCAGCCGGAGTGCGCGGAGACCTTTTTCAACTCGGTGTGCACCAAGCTGCTGGCGCGCGACTATTTCCGCAACGACTTCCTGTTCGTGCGGCCCGGCGTGGCCACCGACTACATGGACTCGGACCCGCCCAGCTACCGCAGCTACTACCCGGGCAGCGGCGAAGGCAAGACCGGACTGCGCGCCACGCTGCGGCGGATCATCATCGACCTCGGCCTGGCCTGCCCGTTCGTCGACGTCGAGCGCGACATCCGCCGCGTCCTCCGCGCCGTGTGCGAGGCGCACCGCAAGCGCGAGGCGTTTGCCAGGCCCTGGCACGCCGAGCCCGACTGCCAGATCCAGGTGCTGTCCAGCCTGTTCTTCCGCAACAAGGGCGCCTACATCGTCGGCCGGCTGATCAACGGCACGCGGCTCACCCCGATCGCGGTGCCGCTGCTGCGCGACGAGCGCGGCCGCATCTACGTCGACACGGTGCTGCTCTCCACTGACCTGCTGGCCACGCTGTTCTCGTTCACGCGCGCCTACTTCCTGGTCGACATGGAGGCGCCGAGCGCCTACGTCGACTTCCTGCACACGATGCTGCCGCACAAGCCGGCCTCCGAGCTGTACACGATGGTCGGCCTGCAGAAGCAGGGCAAGACGCTCTTCTATCGCGACTTCCTGCACCACCTGCGGCACTCGACCGACAAGTTCGTGATCGCGCCGGGCATCAAGGGGCTGGTGATGTCGGTGTTCACGCTGCCCTCCTATCCGTACGTGTTCAAGATGATCAAGGACGTGATCCCGTACCCGAAGGAGACCGACCGCGAGCAGATCAAGGGCAAGTACCAGTTGGTGAAGTTGCACGACCGCGTCGGCCGCATGGCCGACACCTGGGAATATTCGCAGGTGGCGCTGCCGCGCGCTCGCTTCCATCCCGACCTGATCCGCGAACTGATGCAGATGTGCCCGAGCCAGCTCGAGCTGGACGCGAACACGGTGGTGCTCAAGCACGTGTACATCGAGCGGCGGATGACGCCGCTCAATATCTACCTGCAGCACGCCACCGACGCCGAGCTCGACGCCGCGATCCGCGGCTACGGCCAGGCGATCAAGGACCTGGCCGCGGCCAACATCTTCCCCGGCGACATGCTGTACAAGAACTTCGGGGTGACGAGGCTCGGACGGATCGTCTTCTACGACTACGACGAGATCGAGTACATGACCGACTGCAACTTCCGTCGCATCCCGCCAGCGCCGGACGAGGAGGCGGAGATGTCCGACGAGCCGTGGTACCGGGTCGAGAAGGGCGACGTTTTCCCCGAGAACTGGGGGCCTTTCCTGCTCGGCGATCCGCGCATCCGCGCCGCGCTGATGAAGTACCACGCGGATCTCTTCACCCCCGACTTCTGGCAGGCGCGCAAGGAGCGGATCCAGCGCGGCCTGCTGGAGGACGTGTTCCCGTATCCGCCGGAGAAGCGCTTCGAGTACCGGTTTCCCGCCGGACCGAACTGACCGCATCGAGGCGGCACGGCCAGCGAGCGACGGCGCGGACGCGCCGGGCTGACCCTGGTCAAGGTTCACGCACCCGGCAGCGGTACTGGCAGGCGCGGCGGCGGATAATTTCCGCGCGGTCGCCGCAAGGCAAAGCCGGTGCGGCGATTGGTGCTTTGCACCGATCAAGCCCTCAGCCGTGCCACCCGGCCCGACCGGGCTGCCCGGCCGAGCAGCGCGCATAAACCAGTCATTAACCGACGCTCCTTTGTGGAGGATTCGCCATGTCAGATCCCATCGTCATTGTCTCCGCAGCCCGCACGCCGATCGGCGGCTTGCTCGGCGACTTTTCTGCGCTGCAGGCCTGGCAGCTCGGCGCCGTGGCCATCAAGGCGGCGGTCGAGCGCGCCGGCGTCAAAGGTGAAGCGGTCGACGAAGTGCTGATGGGCTGCTGCCTGATGGCCGGCCAGGGCCAGGCCCCGGCGCGCCAGGCGACGCTGCTTGCCGGCCTGCCGCAGTCTGTCGGCGCGGTCACGCTGTCCAAGATGTGCGGCTCCGGCATGCGCACGATGATGTTCGCGCACGACATGCTGGTGGCCGGCTCGGCCAACGTGCTGGTGGCCGGCGGCATGGAGAGCATGACCAACGCGCCGCACCTGCTGGTGAACGCGCGCAAAGGCTACCGCTACGGCGCAGCCACGATGTACGACCACATGGCGCTCGACGGGCTGGAAGACGCCTACGAACGCGGCAAGGCGATGGGCGTGTTCGCCGAGCAGTGCGTGGCCAAGTACGGCTTCACCCGCGAGGCGCAGGACAAGTTCGCGATCGCCTCGACCGAGCGCGCCCTGAAGGCCAACACCGACGGCAGCTTCGCGTGGGAAATCGCGCCGGTGATGATTGCCGGCAAGGGCGGCGAGACGAAGATCGACAAGGACGAGCAGCCGTTCAAGGCCAAGCTCGACAAGATCCCGGGGCTCAAGCCTGCGTTCAAGAAGGACGGCACGATCACCGCCGCCAATGCCTCGTCGATCTCCGACGGCGCGGCGGCGCTGGTGCTGATGCGCGAGTCGACCGCGAAGAAGCTGGGCTGCAAGCCGATCGCGCGAATCGTCGCGCACAGCGTGCATGCGCATGCGCCCGAGTGGTTCACCACGGCCCCGGTCGGTGCGATCGAAAAGGTGCTGGCCAAGGCCGGCTGGAATGCCGGCGAGGTCGACCTGTGGGAAGTCAACGAGGCGTTCGCCGCGGTGACGATGGCGGCAATGGCCGAGTACAAGCTGCCGCACGAGAGGGTCAACATCCACGGCGGCGCCTGCGCTCTGGGTCACCCGATCGGCGCCTCCGGCGCACGCATCGTGGTGACGCTGCTCGGCGCGCTGAAGAAGACCGGCGGCAAGCGAGGCGTGGCGGCCCTGTGCATCGGTGGCGGTGAAGCGACCGCGATGGCGGTCGAAATGATCCGTTGAGCCGCAGCACCCGCAGGGCCGCCGGACGGTGACGAAGCCGGCGGTCCTGGTCGTCGGCGCCAGCCGCGGCATCGGACTGGAGTTCGTGCGGCAATACCGGGCCGACGGCGCGCGCGTGCTCGCCACGCACCGCACGGCGGCGGATGTGGAGCGCCTGCAGGCGCTCGGCGCCGAGCCGCTGCTCCTCGACGTGCTCGACGCGGCCGCGATCGGCGCGCTGGGACGGCAGCTGGCCGGCGAGCGGCTGGCCGTGGCAGTCATCAACGCCGGCATCTACGGCCCGCGCACGCAGGAACTGGTCGCGCCGGACGCGGAAGCCTTCGACGCGGTGATGCACACCAACGTGCTGGCGGCGATGCGGCTGATCCCGGTGCTGGCGCCGGCGCTGGCGCCGGCACGCGGCCGGCTTGCCGTGCTGTCGAGCCGCATGGGCTCGGTATCGCTGATGCAGTCATCGTCCGGCTGGCTGTACCGCGCCAGCAAGGCGGCGCTGAACAGCGTGCTGAAGGCGGCCAGCATCGAACTCGGCGCGCAGGGTATCGTCTGCGTGGCGCTGCATCCCGGTTGGGTGCGCACCGACATGGGCGGCGCCGGGGCAGACATCGAGGTGGCCGACAGCGTGGCCGGCATGCGGCGCGTGATCGCCGCCGCCGATGCGTCGCGCAACGGCGGCTTCTTCAACTACGACGGCGAGGGACTCGCCTGGTAAGGGACAGCGATGGCTCGGCAGCGGATCAGTTCGGGTTCGAGCTTCGAGGCAGTCGGCGGCTACAGCCGCGCGGTGGTCGACGGCGACACGGTTTACGTCGCCGGCACCACCGGCTTCGACTATGCGACGATGAGCATCGAGGAGGACCCGGTTGCCCAGTGCCGCCAGTGTTTCCGTAACATTGCGGCGGCGCTGGCCGAGGCGGGCTGCTCGCTGGACGACGTGGTGCGCGTGCGCTACTACCTGACCGACGTGCAGTTGTTCGAGGCTCTGGCGCCGGTGTTCGGCCAGTACTTCGCGCGGGCTCGGCCGGCGGCCACGGCGATCGTCTGCGGCCTGGTCGACCCGCGGATGAAGCTCGAAATCGAAGTCACCGCGCGTAAGTCCTGACCGAGGTTCTTGACCCAGCCACCTGCCGCATGAGACGACAACTGTCGATTCCGGTCCTGGCGGCGCTGCTGTTCGGCGCCTTCGGCGTGCTCGCCGCCGCGTCGACCTATCCGCTGATGACCCGCTTCGCCCGGGAAGCGGGGGTCAGCGAATGGGTCTTCATCGCCGTGCCGGCGCTGCTCGCCACCCTGTTCGCGCTGCTCGTCTACGGGCGCGCCGAGCACCGCGTGCGCAGCATCAGCCAGTCGCTGTCGCGCGGGCTGCTGGTGGCGATCCTCACCTGGACGGGCTTCTCGGCACTGGCCACCTGGACGTGGTGCATCCCGACGAACTACGGCGAATGCTTCCGCGATGCGTTGATGGTCTCGGGCGTGCTCGGCGGCGGGCAACTGCTGCTGGCCACGCTTGCCGCGGCGGCGATCACCGGCTACGCGATCCGCGCCCGCTTCGCGGGCACGCGGAAGGCCATGGACTGATGCTGAAAGAAGAGCACCGGCTGCTGCGGGAGGCGCTGCGCGAGTTCGCCTCGACCCGCCTGGCGCCCAACGCGGCGAAGTGGGACCGCGAGCACACGTTCCCGAAGGAGGCGCTGGCCGAGCTGGCCGCGCTGGGCACCTTCGGCATCGCCGTGCCGGAGGAGTACGGCGGCGCCGGCATGGACTACACCGCGCTGGCCGTGGCACTCGAGGAGATCGCCGCCGGCGACGGCGGCGTGTCGACGGTGATCAGCGTCAACAACTGCCCGGTGTGCGCGATCCTGATGGGGTTCGCCTCCGAGGAGCAGAAGCACCGCTTCCTGGTGCCGCTCGCCTCGGGCGAGCGGCTGGGCGCCTTCTGCCTGACCGAGCCGCACGTCGGCAGCAATGCCGCGGCGCTGCGCGCCACGGCCAGGCGCGATGGCGACCACTACGTGCTGAACGGGGTGAAGCAGTTCATCACCAGCGGCAAGCACGCCGACTACGCGATGGTGATCGCGGTCACCGACAGGCAAGCCGGCAAGCGTGGCATGAGCATGTTCGTCGTGCCGACCGGCACGCCCGGCTACGTGGTTGCGCGCATCGAGGAGAAGATGGGCCAGCACTCTTCGGACACGGCGCAGATCGTGTTCGACAACTGCCGGGTGCCGGAGGCCAACCGCATCGGCGACGAGGGCGAGGGATACCGGATCGCGCTATCCGCGCTCGAGGGCGGGCGCATCGGCATCGCCGCGCAGTCGGTCGGCATGGCACGGGCCGCGTTCGAGGCGGCGCTGAAGTACGCCCAGGAGCGCGAGAGCTTCGGCACGCCGATCTTCAACCACCAGGCGGTGAACTTCCGGCTGGCCGACATGGCCACGCAGATCGAGGCCGCACGTGCCCTGGTCCTGCAGGCCGCGGCGCTGCGCGACGCCGGCCAGCCCTGCCTGAAGGAAGCGGCGATGGCCAAGCTGTTCGCCTCCGAGATGGCCGAGCGCGTCTGCTCGGACGCGATCCAGATCCACGGCGGCTACGGCTACGTGACCGACTTTCCGGTCGAGCGCATCTACCGCGACGTGCGTGTCTGCCAGATCTACGAAGGCACCAGCGACATCCAGCGCCTGCTGATCGGCCGCGCGCTGGCGTAGCGCACCCCGGCCGGTGGCCGTTCACCGCGGCGTCGCCCGCCGGAAAGCGATCCGCACCCCATCACACGACGGAGGACGGATGAACGTCAAGAGTCTCGATCACCTGGTGCTCACGGTGCGCGACCTGCAGGCCGCGATCGACTTCTACACCCGCGCCCTCGGCATGCAGGAGGTCACCTTCGGCGGCGGCCGCAAGGCGCTGGCCTTCGGCACGCAGAAGATCAACCTGCATCTGGCCGGTCACGAATTCGAGCCGAAGGCCGAGCGGCCGACGCCCGGCTCCGGCGACCTGTGCTTCCTGACCGACACGCCGGTCGAGCAGTACGCCGTGCACCTCGCGACGCTCGGCATCGCGGTCATCGAAGGACCCGTGGCGCGCACCGGCGCCGTCGGGCCGCTGCTGTCGATCTACGTGCGCGACCCGGACATGAACCTGATCGAAATTGCCAACCTGAAGGCTGCCCATGGCTGAACCCCTGCGCGTCATCCTCGCCGGCGCCACCGGCTGGGCTGGCTCGGCGCTGGCCCGCGGCATCGCCGCTGCATCCGACCTGCGGCTGGTCGGCGCGGTCGGCCGCCGGCACGCCGGCCAGCGCCTCGGCGAAGCGCTCGGCGAGCCCAAGCTCGACTGCCCGGTGCACACCACCGCGGCCGAGGCGCTCGCCACGCCTGCCGACGTGTTCGTCGAATACACCAAGCCCGACTCGGCCAAGGCCAACATCCTCGCCGCGCTGGCGGCGGGCTGCCACGTCGTGGTCGGCACCTCCGGGCTCTCCGACACCGACTACGAGGAGATCGGTCGTGCTGCGCGCCAGCACCAGCGCGCGGTGCTCGCCTGCGGCAACTTCGCGATCACTGCGGTGCTGATGATGAAGTTCGCCGAAATGGCGGCGGCGTATCTCGACCACTTCGAGATCGTCGACTACGCGCACGAGACGAAGATCGACGCGCCGAGCGGCACCGCGCGCGAGCTGTCGGTGCGGCTGGGCCACATCAAGGAGGCGAAGCTGGACGTGCCGCTGGAGAAGGTGCGCGGGCCGCGCGAGGCGCGCGGCGCTCGCCTGAACGGCGTGCAGGTGCACTCGGTGCGCGTCCCCGGCTACATGATCAGCGTCGAGGCCATCTTCGGCGGGCGCGGCGAGCGGTTGCAGATCCGCCACGACTCCGGCGAGAGCGCCGAACCCTATGTCGGCGGCGCGCTGCTGGCGATCCGCCGCGTGCACACGCTCACCGGCGTGAAACGCGGGCTCGACACCGTGATGCAATGAGCGGACTCAACTCCACCGAGCGCTTCTCGGACCGCGCCGACGCCTACGTGCGTGCGCGGCCGAACTACCCCGATGCGGTTGTCGCTCATCTGGAGCGTGCCGGTGCACTGGCGAAAGGCTCGCCGGTGGTCGATCTGGGTGTCGGCACCGGCCTGTCGGCCGAGCCCTTCCTGCGCGCCGGCTATGCGGTGATCGGCGTCGAGCCCAACGATGCGATGCGCGAAAGCGGCGACCGTTTCCTTGCCACCTATCCGCGTTACCGCAGCGTCAAGGGCACGGCAGAGGCCACCGGCCTGCCGGACCGTTGCGCGCAACTGGCCATCGCCGGCCAGGCCTTCCACTGGTTCGACCCGCCGCGTGCCCGCACCGAGGCGCTGCGCCTCCTCGTGCCGGGCGGCTGGGCGGCGCTGATGTGGAATGACCGCGAGATCACCGGCGACCCATTCGCCGAAGGCTACGAGCGGCTCTGCCATCGCTTCGGCCGCGACTACGACAGGATCCGCACCCGCCACGTCGACCCGGAGGCGCTTGCCGAGTTCTTCGGCCGCGTGCCCGAGATGGCCGAGTTCGCGCACGTGCGCCGGCTCGACTTCGCGACGATGGCCGCGCTCGCTTCCTCGGCCTCGTACCTGCCGGCGCCCGGCACGCCGCAGCATGAGCCGTTGATGGCGGCGCTGCGGCTGCTGTTCGACGCCAGCAGCAGCGATGGCATGATCGCGCTTCGCTACCGGCTGCGCGTGCACTGCGCGCCGCTCACCTGACCTGCCAAGGATGCCGATGGCCGCCCCGATCGAGTTCTGGTTCGATTTCTCCTCTCCCTACTCGTATCTCGCCAGCGAGAAGATCGAGGAACTCGCGGCCCGCCATGGCCGTCAGGTGGCCTTCAAGCCGACCCTGCTCGGCGTGATCTTCAGGACCACCGGCGGCGTGCCGCTCACCGAACTGGTGCCGCCGAAGGCCACCTATTTCGCGCACGATTTCGAGCGCAGCGCGCGCTTTGCCGGCGTGCCGTACCGGCACCCGAGCGTGTTCCCGATCGCCACCGTCGGCGCGGCACGCGCCTTTCTCTGGCTGCAGGCACAGGATGAACGGATGGCGGTGCGCTTCCTGCACGCGGCGTTGCGCGCCTATTTCTCGCAGGACCGCAACCTGGCCGAGCCGGAGGTGCTCGGCGCGCTGGCCACCGAGGTCGGCGCCGACCCGGTGCAGCTCGCCCGCGGCGCGCAGGAGCCGGCGATCAAGGGCCGGCTCAAGGCGCTGGTCGACGAATCGATCGCCCGCGGGGTATTCGGCGCGCCGACGATCTTCGTCGACGGCGAGATGTTCTGGGGCCATGACCGGCTGCCGCAGGTGGAGCGCTGGCTGGCGACCGGACCGTTCTGAGCCCGCCAACGCGCAGCGCCGCCGGTCCCGGCGGATTCCTCGCTTACTTCGACGGCACAAGAGATGTCCTATTTCTATCTCGCCATTGCGATCGCTGCCGAGGTGATCGGCACCTCGGCGCTGAAGGCGGCCGAGGGATTCACGCGGCCGCTGCCGTCGCTGGTGGTGATCGTCGGCTACGGCGCGGCGTTCTATTTCCTGTCGCTGGCGCTGAAGGTCATCCCGGTCGGCATCGCCTATGCGATCTGGTCCGGCGCCGGCGTGGCGCTGATCACGCTGATCGGCTGGGTCCTGTTCAAGCAGCGGCTCGACGCCCCGGCGCTCCTCGGCCTGGCGCTGATCGTCGCCGGCGTGGTCGTGATCCAGTTCTTTTCCGGCGCAGCACCACGGTGAACGGGCCGGCGAATCCCGGACCGCCGCCCGGTCCGCACGAAGATCCCGGACGGGAACTGTTCGGCGTCGAACCGGGCGCGCACGAGCCGCTGGCCGACCTGGCCGCGGCCGCCGGCGCTCGCATCGGGGAGTCGATGCACGTGCCAGCGCCCGGGCCGCGGCGCTGGGTTGCCTATCTGTTCCTCGCCATCGCAATCGTTGCCGGCGTCACCGGCACCTCCGCCTTGTCGGTCAGCGCCGGTCTCAGCCGGCTCGGCCCGTCGATCGTCGTCGGGCTGGCCTACCTCGTCTGCTTCCTGGCGATGACACGCGCGCTGCGCGCCATCCCGATCAGTCTCGTCTATGCGATCTGGTCCGGGATCGGCATTGCGCTGGTGACGCTGATCGGCTGGCGACTGTTCGACCAGTCACTGGAGGCCGGCGAACTCGCCGGCATCGCGCTGATCCTTGCCGGCGTGGTCGTCATCCACCTGTTCTCCGACGCACGGGTCCACTGAGATGCCGCATCCCATTTCGCCTTTGCTGCCGCACCGCGTCTTCGGCACCAGCACCAGCGGCAACTGCCACAAGGTGCGGCTGGCGCTCGACGCGCTCGACCTGCCGTACCGCTGGCACGAGATCGACGTCCTCAAGGGCGAGACGCGCACGCCCGAGTTCCTGGCGATGAACCCGAACGGCGAGGTGCCGGTGCTGCAGATCGACGACCACACCTTCCTGCCCGAGTCGAACGCCATCCTCTGCTACCTCGCCGACGGCAGCCAGCTATGGCCGGGAGACCGCCTGGCGCGCGCGCAGGCGCTCGCCTGGATGTTCTTCGAGCAGTACTCGCACGAGCCGTGCATCGCCGTGGCGCGCTTCATCCGAAAGTTCCTGAAGCGCGACGACGATCCCCGGCTGCCCGAACTGACGCGCCGCGGCCACGCGGCACTGGCGGTGATGGAGCAGCACCTCTCACGGCAGCGGTTCTTCGCTGCCGGCAGGTTCTCGATCGCCGACATCGGGCTGTTCGCCTACACGCACCGCGCCGACGAAGGCGGCTTCGACCTGGCCGGTTACCCAGCCGTGCGCGCCTGGCTGCAACGCTGCCTGCAGCAGCACGGCATCAGCGCCATGCCGTCGCCATGAGCTCGGCCTGCCGGTGAGTCGCCCGATCAGCAAGCGGGTTGCGCCGCAACACGCGGCTCCACCATGGCGATGAGACGCCGCTCGGCCGCGCTGCCGTTCATCCTGGTCACCGTCCTGCTGGACGTGATGGGCATCGGCCTGCTGCTGCCCGTGCTGCCGGCGATCGTCGGCCAGTTCGCCGAAAGCCGTGAAGCACAGTCGTACTGGTATGGCGCGATGCTGCTCGCCTTCGGCGGCATGCAATTCCTCTGCGCGCCGCTGCTCGGCGCGCTCAGCGACCACTTTGGACGCCGGCCGGTGCTGCTGGTGTCCATCACCGGCATGGGCATCATGTTTGCCGCCACGCCGTTGGTGGGTTCGCTCGCCGCGCTGGTGGCCACGCGCGTCTTCGGCGGCGCGCTGGCCGCCAACTTCTCGGTGGCCAACGCCTACGTCGCCGACATCAGTTCGCCGGAGAGGCGCGCGCGCGGCTTCGGCATGATCGGTGCCGCCTTCGGCATCGGCTTCGTGCTCGGGCCGATGCTCGGCGGACTGCTCGGCCACATCGATATCCGCCTGCCCTTCTTCGTCGCCGCCGGCCTGTCGTTCGTCAACTTCGCTTACGGCCTTCTTGTCCTGCCCGAGTCGCTGCCGGCGCAGCGGCGCAAGCGAATCGACCTGTCGCGGGCCAATCCGCTGGCGGCGCTGAACGGGCTGACCAGACTCGCCGGCGTCGGCCTGCTGGTGGCGGTGTTTGCACTGCTCAACCTGGCGCAATTCATCCTGCACAGCGTCTGGGTGCTTTACACCGGTTTCCGCTTTGGCTGGGGACCACGCGAGGCGGGGCTGTCGCTGTTCGTCGTCGGCCTTGCGGTGGCCTTGGTGCAGGGCGGGCTGCTCGGCATGCTGCTGAAGCATGTCGGCGAGCGGAAGCTGGTGCTGGCGGGACTCGCCTCGGCCGCCGTGGCCTACGCCGCCTACGGCCTGGCGACCGCGGGCTGGATGATGTACGCGATCATCGCCGCCAACCTGCTCGGTTTCACCGTCGGGCCGGCGCTGCACGCGATCGTGTCGAAGGCCGCTTCGCCCAGCGAGCAGGGACTGGCGATGGGCGCGCTGTCGTCGCTGGCCAGCCTGGTGGCAATCATCGCTCCGCTGGCCGGCGCGCCGCTGCTGGCTGCAGTGAGCCATCTGCCGGCCGACGACTGGAGGATGGGCGCGCCGTTCTTCCTGTCCGCCCTGCTCGCCTTCGCCGCGCTGGCGCTCGCGGCGCTGCACTTCTCGCGCCATCGCCGACAGGCACCGGCGCGCTGACCGACCGGGCACGGCCGGCAAGCGACACAAGCGGCCACCGCCGAGCGAGGGCCGCATCCGTTGGACACGCGCCGCGCGCGTAATCGCACTACCATGCGGCTGGCAATGTTTCTGCCCTGTTTGTCCGTGCCGACACGTCCAGAGCAATGATCCTGCAGACCCGACTGAACCCTCGCGCCGACGAGTTCCGCGCTGCGGCCGAGAACATGCGGCTGCTCGTGGCCGACCTGAAGGCGCAGGTCGCGCGCGCCGGACTCGGCGGCGGCGAGGCCGCGCGCGCCAAGCACACCGCTCGCGGCAAGCTGCCGCCGCGCGACCGCGTGCAGTTGCTGCTCGACCCCGGCACGCCTTTCCTCGAGCTGTCGCAACTGGCCGCGCACGGCATGTACAAGGACGAGGCGCCGTGCGCCGGCATCATCACCGGCGTCGGCCGCGTGGCCGGGCGCGAGTGCGTGATCGTCTGCAACGACGCCACCGTCAAGGGCGGCACCTACTTCCCGATGACGGTCAAGAAGCACCTGCGCGCGCAGGAGATCGCGCGCGAGAACAGACTGCCCTGCATCTACCTGGTCGACTCCGGCGGCGCCAACCTGCCGAACCAGGACGACGTCTTCCCCGACCGCGAGCACTTCGGCCGCATCTTCTACAACCAGGCCACGCTCTCGGCGATGGGCATCCCGCAGATCGCGGTGGTGATGGGCTCGTGCACGGCCGGCGGCGCCTACGTGCCGGCAATGTCGGACGAGTCGATCATCGTGCGCGAGCAGGGCACGATCTTCCTCGGCGGCCCGCCGCTGGTGAAGGCGGCCATCGGCGAGGTGGTCAGCGCCGAGGAACTCGGCGGCGGCGACGTGCACACGCGGATGAGCGGTGTGGCCGACCATCTCGCGGTGAACGACGCGCACGCGCTGGCGCTGGCCCGCCGCATCATGGCCACCACCAACTACGTCAAGCCGCAGCACCAGCTGCTGCGCGAGCCGCGCCCGCCGGCCTGCAACGCGGAGGAACTGTACGGCGTGATCCCCACCGACACGCGCAAGCCGTACGACGTGCGCGAGGTGATCGCCCGCATCGTCGACGCCAGCGAGTTCGACGAGTGGAAGGCGCGCTATGGCACCACGCTGGTCACCGGCTTCGCCTGGATCGAGGGCATGCCGGTGGGCATCGTCGCCAACAACGGCATCCTGTTCTCCGAGAGCGCACAGAAGGGGGCCCACTTCATCGAGCTGTGCTGCCAGCGCAAGGTGCCGCTCGTCTTCCTGCAGAACATCACCGGCTTCATGGTCGGCAAGAAGTACGAGAACGAGGGCATCGCGCGGCACGGCGCCAAGATGGTCACCGCGGTGTCCTGCGCGCAGGTGCCGAAGTTCACGCTGATCATCGGCGGCTCGTTCGGTGCCGGCAACTACGGCATGTGCGGCCGCGCCTATTCGCCCCGCTTCCTGTGGATGTGGCCGAACGCGCGCATCAGCGTCATGGGCGGCGAGCAGGCCGCCAGCGTGCTGGCGACCGTGCGGCGCGACGGCATCGAGGAACGCGGCGGCAGCTGGAGCGCCGAGGAGGAGGCCGCCTTCCGCAGGCCGATCCTCGAGCAGTACGAGCGGCAAGGCCACCCCTATTACGCCAGCGCACGGATGTGGGACGACGGCGTGATCGATCCGCTCGACACGCGGATGACGCTGGCGCTGGGGCTTTCCGCGGCGCTGAACGCGCCGATCCCGGAGACGCGGTTCGGCGTGTTCCGGATGTAGCGGTGCCCGTGGCCGTCAACCGCTCCCTGCTGGAGTCGCTCTGCATGACCGCCCTTGCCGGCGCGCTGGCTTACGGCGCTATCGCACTGCGAGACGGGCGCGACGAAGGCCCCGGCGGCGGCGGCAGCGCGCTTGCTGCGCTCGCCTGGCTGTCGATGGGGATCATCGCGGCGCTGACGCTGCGCTCCGTCTTCGAAGGGACCCGCCGCGGCGAATACGGCGCCTTCGCCATGCTGGCGGCGCAGGCGGTGCTGCTGGTGTGGCTGCTGTTTCGCCTGATCGAGTGACGCGGTGACCGACTCGCCCTGCGTCCGCGCCGAGCATGCCGACCTGCGCCGGCAGGTCGCGCGCTTCGTGCAGCAGCAGGTGGAGCCCAACGCGCTCGCCTGGGACGAGGCCGGCCGCGTGCCGCGCGAGGTGCTGCGCAAGATGGGCACGCTCGGCTGGCTCGGCCTGCGCTACGCGCCCGAGTTCGGTGGCGCGGGAAGCGACACGGTCACCAGCGTGGTGTTCCAGGAGGCGCTCAGTCGCTCGACTTCCGGCGGCTTCGTCATCACGGTGCTGGTGCACACCGACATGGCGAGCCCACACCTGGCCAACGCCGGCAACGCAGAACAGAAGGCGCGCTGGCTGCCCTCGATCTGCCGCGGCGAGTGCATTACAGCGGTGGCCGTGACCGAGCCCGACGCCGGCTCCGACGTCGCCTCGCTGCGCACGCGCGCGGTGCGCGACGGCGGCGCCTACGTGCTCGACGGCACCAAGATGTTCATCACCAACGGCGTGCACGCCGACCTTTATTTCGTCGCCGCGCGCACCGATGCGCATGCACGCGGCGCGCGCGGCATTTCGATCTTCGCCGTCGAGAAGGCTACGCCCGGGCTGCGGGTGAGCCGCGCGCTCGCCAAGCAGGGCTGGCTCGCCTCCGACACCGCCGAACTGGCGTTCGAGAACTGCCGCGTGCCGGCGGCGAACCTGGTCGGCGAGGAGAACGCCGGCTTCTACGCCATCATGCGCAACTTCCAGACCGAGCGCATCGCGCTTGGAGCGATGGCGATCGGCCACTGCCAGACCGCGCTCGAACTGACGTTCCGCTATGTCACCCAGCGGCAGGCCTTCGGTGCCCCGCTGTGGGACAAGCAGGCGATCCGCCAACGGCTGTCGATGCTGGCGGCCAAGGTCGAGGCGGCGCGACAGCTTCTCTATCACTGCGCGTGGCAGGTCGACCTGGGCCAGGAGAACGTGCGCGAGGTGTCGATGCTCAAGGCGCTGACCGGCGAACTCGCCAACGAAGTGATGTACGACTGCCAGCAGTTCCACGGCGGCATGGGCTACATGCGCGAGTCGCCGATCGAGCGGCTGGTGCGCGACGCAAGAATTCTTTCCATCGGCGGCGGTACCACCGAGGTGATGCTGGAAGAGGTGGCCAAGCGCTTCGAGCGCGGGCTGCAGCCATGACCTCGCGCCCACCGTCCGGCTCGCCCGCTCACCGGCAGGCGGCCCGCGGACTCGACCTTTTCCCGAAACGCATCTCCAACTGACACGCAATCCGCCGACATGGACACCCACACCCTCGAGATCCATATCGCGCACCGCGTCGCCGTCGTCTGGATGGCGCGCGAAAAGGTGCGCAACGCCTTCAACGAAACGATGATCGCCGAGCTGCGCGGCACCTTCGAGCGGCTCGGTGCCGATCCAGGCGTGCGCGCGATCGTGCTGGCCGCGCGCGGTCCGGCGTTCTGCGCCGGCGCCGATCTCGACTGGATGCGGCGCATGTCCGCCTACTCTGCCGAGGAGAACCGGCGCGACGCGCGACAGCTCGCCGACATGCTGCGCACGATCCATGAATGCCCGAAGCCGACGATTGCGCGCGTGCACGGTGACGCCTACGCCGGCGGCATGGGCCTGGTGGCGGCCTGCGACATGGCCTTCGCGGCCACCGGCGCCGGCTTCTGCCTGAGCGAGACCAGGCTCGGCCTCATCCCGGCGACGATCAGCCCGTATGTGATCAGCGCGATCGGCGTCGCCGCCGCGCGGCGCTACATGCTGACGGCGGAGAAGTTCGACTCGGCCGAGGCCTACCGGATCGGGCTGGTGCACGACATCACGCCACCGGACGCGCTCGACGGCAAGGTCAACGAAACGCTCGGCGCGCTGATGCTCACCTCCGCCGACGCGGTGGGCGAGGCCAAGCGCCTGGTGCGCGAGGTCGCCGGCCGGCCGCTCGACGATGCACTGCTCGCCGACACCGCCGAGCGGATCGCCGCCATCCGTGCCTCCGACGACGGCCGCGAAGGCGTGCGCGCCTTCCTCGACAAGCGCAAGCCGCGCTGGGTCACCGAGTACGAAGCCGAAGTCGCGGCGGCCGAGGGTGACGACGAGGAGATGTGAGGCGCTGCGCCAGCCAGCTCGTCGGCCCGAAGCAGGCAGCCAACCTATCCTTGAAACCCGCGTGCACCCATGACTGACTCCCTCGACACCGCCCAGCTGATCGCCATCGCCTCAGTGCTGGGCTTTGCCAGCGGCATCCGGCTGTACCTGGTGCTGTTCGCGGTCGGACTGGCCGGCTACCTGCAGTGGGTGCCGCTGCCGGCCGGGCTGCAGCTGCTCGCGCAGCCGTGGGTGCTGGGCGCCTCGGGCCTGATGATGGCGATCGAGTTCTTCGCCGACAAGATTCCCGCGCTCGATTCGCTTTGGGACACCGCGCATACGCTGATCCGCATCCCGGCCGGCGCAGCGCTGGCTGCGGCGATCTTCGGCGGCGACTCGGCAACCTGGGCCACGGTCGCCGCGCTGCTCGGCGGTTCACTCGCTGCGACCAGCCACTTCACCAAGGCCGGCAGCCGGGCGCTGATCAACACCTCGCCGGAGCCGTTCAGCAACGTCGTCGCCTCGGGCGCCGAGGACGTGCTCGTCGGCGGGTTGCTGCTGCTCCTGCTCGCCCACCCGTGGGTGGCGGCGGGAGTCGTGCTGCTGCTGGTCCTGGTGGCCATATGGCTGCTGCCGAAGCTCTTCCGCTTCATCGTTCGGCTGCTGCGGCGGCTCACCGGCGGCGAGCCCGCGACGGAAGAAGTGCGGTGAGGCGACGGCTGTTCCTCCTTGCCACCGCGGGCTGGCTGGCGGCGTGCGCGACTGCGCCGGAGGAAAGGAAGCGCCGGCTCACGGGGCCGGACATCTTTGCCGTCGACCCCGCAGTGCTGCGTGCCGCGGTGCTGACCGATGCGCGGGTCACGATCCAGGCGGTCGTCATCGACGTGCGCTCGCCGGCGCTGGACGAGCGATTCGTGATGCGGTTGCAGCAGCCGGCCGCGGTCGACCGGCGGCTGCCGCCCGCGCCGGACGGACTGGCCTGGCGGGTCCTGGCGCTGTCCGCCGAGGCAATGACGACGCTGGTCACGGTCAGGCAGATGCTCGCCTCGCGGCTGCCTGGCCCGGAGGGGCTGGAGGTGACGGTGTCGGCCCAGCCGGCGCTCGTGCCGGCGGAACGGATCGCGGCGCTGCCGGTGCGGATCGACCTGCTGGTGGACAATCGCGAGGGCTGGTTCACACTAGGCGAAGGAACGCTCGACCTGCGCCGCTGACGAACCAAGAACGGGAGGAGACTAAAGATGAGATTGAACACCAAGCGCGGGCCGACGGCATCGGTCCGTGTCGGGCTTTTCGGCGTTGCGCTATTGCTCGCCGCGACAGCAGCGCTGGCCCAGGCCGGCGGCGCCACCACGGTCAGCGACTTCTCCGCGGCTCCGGGCAACGGCAACTACGGCTTCGCCTCCAGCACGCCGCGCACCCTCGCCGATGTGCTCGACCGCAATCGGCCTCGCCCGCCGGCTACGGCAGTCGGCCGGCTGATGATGCCGGCCGGCGGCGCCGGGAAGGTGCCGGCGGTGCTGCTCGTGCACGGCTCGGGCGGCGTCTACCCGGCGCTGGCCGACTTCTGGGGCAAGCGATTCAACGACCAGGGCATCGCTGTCTTCATCATCGATATCTTCGGCGCGCGCGGCGTGCAGTCGACCGCCGACGACCAGTCGCTGGTGCCCTTCTCGGCCGACCTGGCCGACTCCTTCGCCGCGCTGCAGCTCTTGGCCAGCCACCCGAAGATCGACCGCGAGCGCATCGTCATCATGGGCTTCTCGCGCGGCGGCATCGCGGCCTGGCGCGCGGCGGTGAACAAGATCGCCGCCGGGCTAAGCAGCGACGGCCTGCGCTTCGCCGCGCACGTTCCCGTGTACTCGGGCGGCTGCACCGGCATCACGTCGGTGACGGTCAAGCCGGGCGTGTTCGGCCCGGCGCCGATGCTGTGGATCCATGGCGACGAGGACGATTACACCTATGCCAGCGACTGCCAGGACTTCGCGCAGCGTATCCGCGCCACCGGCACGCCGACGGAATTCGTCCTGCTGCCCGGCGCGCGACACAAGTTCGACCTCGACGACAGCCGGCGGCACCAGCTCCCGTTTGTGCAGAAGGTCAGGCAGGGGTGCCCGCTCGAGTTCGACATCGACGTGCTGACCTTCCGCGACCGGCGAAACGGCGCCGCCATTGCCGCGGCCGACGTCGGGGCGTTCAGCAAGACTCACTGCTTGACCACCGGCGCGACGGTCGAGGGCGACAGCAAGTCTCGCGAGGCGGCGGCCAAGGCGGTCGACGCCTTCCTCAAGCAGGTCCTCAAGCTCTAGACACGAAGCACATCCGCCCACGGCAAACGATGTTCGACAAGATCCTGATCGCCAACCGTGGCGAGATCGCTTGCCGGGTCGCCGCCACTGCGCGCCGCCTCGGCGTGCGCACGGTCGCGGTGTACTCGGACGCCGACGCCGGCAGCCGGCACGTGACCTTCGCCGACGAGGCGGTGCGCATCGGCCCCGCGCCGGCGCGCGAGAGCTACCTGCAGGGCGCGGTGATCATCGAGGCGGCACGGTCGAGCGGCGCGCAGGCGATCCATCCCGGCTACGGCTTCCTGTCGGAGAACGAGGCCTTCGCGCGCACCGTCGCCGACGCCGGCCTGGTGTTCATCGGCCCGCCGCCGCGCGCACTCGCCGCCATGGGCAGCAAGAGCGAAGCCAAGGCGCTGATGGAAGCCGCCGCGGTGCCGCTGGTGCCCGGTTACCACGGCGCCAACCAGGACCCGGCGCTGCTGGCACGCGAGGCCGCTCGCATCGGCTATCCGGTGCTGATCAAGGCGGCGATGGGCGGCGGCGGCAAGGGGATGCGCATCGTCACGGCGGCCGCGGAGTTCGCCGACCTGCTCGCTTCCTGCAAGCGCGAGGCGGCGGCCAGTTTCGGTGACGACCGCGTGCTGGTCGAGAAATACCTGCAGCAGCCGCGGCACGTCGAGGTGCAGGTGTTTGCCGACACGCACGGCAACTGCCTGAGCCTCTTCGAGCGCGACTGCTCGGTGCAGCGCCGGCACCAGAAGGTGATCGAGGAGGCGCCGGCGCCGGGCATGACGCCCGACCGCCGCCGCGCGATGGGCGAGGCGGCCGTGGCGGCGGCGCGCGCCGTCGGCTATGTCGGCGCCGGCACGGTGGAATTCATCGTCGATTCCGACGGCACGTTCTTCTTCATGGAGATGAACACCCGGCTGCAGGTCGAGCATCCGGTGACCGAGATGATCACCGGCCACGACCTGGTCGAGTGGCAGTTGCGCGTGGCCGCCGGCGAGAAGCTGCCGGTCACCCAGGAGCAGCTGGCGATTCGCGGCCATGCGATCGAGGCGCGCGTCTACGCGGAGAACCCCGACAAGGGCTTCCTGCCAGCGATAGGCCGCCTGACGCACATGTCGATGCCGGCGGCAGTCGAGTTCAAGCGTAACGTCGACGACAGCGGCTTGCACGATCCGGCTGCCGTGCGCATCGACAGCGGCGTTCGCGCCGGCGACGCGATCAGCCCGCACTACGACCCGATGATCGCCAAGCTGATCGTCTGGGGCGAGGACCGTGCGCAGGCGATCGCCCGCATGCGCGCGGCGCTGGCCGACTTCCACATCGTCGGCCTGGCCAACAACGTCGACTTCCTCGCCCGGCTGATGGACAACCCTGCCTTCATCGCCGCCGATCTCGACACCGGGCTGATCGAGCGCGAGCGCGAGCGGCTGTTCGCCACCGAGGCACGGGTGCCGGAGGACATGCTCGCCGCCGCCTGCGCGCGCGTGCTGGCCGACGAAGCCACCGCCAGCGGCTCGCACCGCGATCCGTTCGACATGCGAAACGGCTGGCGGCTGAACTACACCTACACGCGGACCCTGACGCTGGCTTCGGCGCACGGTGTGCACGACGTGCTGCTCGACTACGGGCGTAACGGCTACCGCTACCGGCACGGCGGGAACGATGCGGCGCTCGCGATCGCCGCGCACGACGGGTCGCGCCTGCGGCTGCGCTTCGGCCACCGCCTGCTTTCGGCCGACGTCGTGCGCGACCGCGACGACCTGCACGTCTTCAGCGGCGGCCGATACCGGACGCTGACGCTGGTCGACGTGATCGCCCATGCCGGCGAGCGCGATGGCAACGATGCGGGGCTGGTGGCGCCGATGCCGGGCAAGGTGATCGCTGTCCATGTCGCCGCGGGCAGCCGGGTGACCAAGGGCGCACCGCTGCTGGTGATGGAGGCGATGAAGATGGAGCACACCATCGTCGCCCCGGACGACGGCACGGTCGACGCGGTGCTCTACGGCGCCGGCGAACAGGTCGCCGAGGGTGCGCCGCTGGTCACCTTTGCGCGCGCGGACACCTGACCGCTGCTGGCAGCACAGTTGGCGCGAAGGGGTACCCGGGACAGGGAACCAGGGAGCGACAGATGAGACTCGCAAGGCTATCCAGATCGCTGCTGGTGGCCATGGCGATCGTCGCGCCGTGCCTCCTTGTCCTATCGATGCCGCTGCTCGCGGCCGACGATTCCGATCGGGGCGCGAAGATGGTCGTGGTCGTCGTGACGTACAACTTCCCCGGACCCGTGACACTCGGGGAGGTGAGGCGGGCGGCGGCCAAGGGCGCGCAGAGGTACCTCAACCTGCCGGGGTTGCTCAGAAAGAATTACTGGCTGAGCGAGGACGGCATGCGGGCAGGCGGCATCTACGTGTGGGAGTCCAGGGCGCGCGCCGAGGCGTTCTACACGGCAGAGTGGAAGCAGTTCTTCACTGCCCAGTACGGCGTGCCGCCGGAGATCGTCTACCTCCACTCGCCGGTGATGGTGGACAACACCGCCGGCCGCATCTTTACCGAGCCGGAGTAGGGCAACCGGGTTCCGGCTGCGATCGGCCGCATCCGGTCAGTTGGGCATCGCACCGCAGAGCAGTCTTTCGACCGCCGCCCGGATCAAATGCGGAGGCTCGGAACGACTACTCCGCGGGCATCCTGCCTTCGCGCTTGATGCGAAAGGTAATCGCAAAGCACGATGGGGCGAGTCCTTACTCGTCTGGTTGCGGTCTGCCGAGGAGTGCGGCGATGGCCCGGTCTCTGAGCTGCCAATGTGCCTGCCAGTGCGGCCGGTCGAAGTTCACCGTCAGCGGCAGGCCGCTTGCACAGCTGTACTGCCACTGCAAGATCTGCCAGGCCCTTTATCGGCAGCCGCGCGCCGACGTCACCATCTGCTGAAGGCAGAGCGTTGAGCTGCCGGAAGATCAGCGCATCCAGTTCAAGCGCTATCGACTGCCACCGGCGATCAGCCGCGGCACCTGCCCCTCCTGCGGCCTGCCTGTCGTCGGTTTCCTCCGCCTTGCGCCTTTCGTGCGGTTGGCGTTCGTTCCGGGCATGAACTTCCCGCGCCGAACCGGGCTGCCGAGGCCGAGCGCTCACATCTTCTATCACCGCCGCGTGAGGGATGCGGTCGACGGGCTGCCCAAGATCAGCGGTTACTGGACCAGCGAGCTGTTCGTGACCAAGCTGATCCTCGCCAACATGCTTGCCGGCGCAAGCGAGGCATAGCGCGCGTCAGCAAGCAGTTGCCGAACGTGAGCTGACGGCCGACGGCTCGGATCGATCCAATCGGCCACAGGCGGTCCATGGTCGCGTCACCTCGTAGCGACCGCTTCGCAGCGAAAGAGCCTTTCGAATGCGACCCGCGGCTTCACGCCGCTGGCCATGAGCGGCTGAAGGGCGTCGGCCTGCACGACCGGTTGCGCGAAGACGGATGCGTGGCAGTCGTCACCGCGCGAGCGGCGTCCGCGGCCGCAGGCCGGCGGATGCGTCCACGCAGACTGCTGCCACCTGCGCGAGTGCGCGCGCGATGGCGGCGTTCGCCGCGACGACGCCTCCCGCGGCGTCGTCCGAAGACGCCTCCTCGACGACCTCGATATACCGCGTCGCCAGCACGCGACGGTCGGAGACGTCGAAGAGTTGCATGCGCAGCGTGAACTCGACGCGACTCGGCTTCGCCAGAAAGCTCTGCCGCAGATGCACGATCTCCGTCTCGAGCTGAAGGTCGGCCGGCAGGCCAGCGGGCCCTTGCACGACGGCGCGGAAGCTGCCTGTGTCCTCGAGCGTGCGCGTGAGCAGCGGGCCGAGCATGCGCGCGGGCGTGTCGGCCCACCGGTGCGTGGCGTAGTGGTCGAGCGCATGGGGCTTCTGCACGTACGCCATCGCCGTCGAGTCGTAGCCCGGGGCCGCGCGAGGCGGGCTCACCGATAGCACGAGGTCGCGCTTTGCCAGCATCGCGACTGCGGGCCTGGCGTCGAGCACGTGCCGGACCGTCTCGTCGACCGGCGCCGGCTGCCAAAGGCTGCAGGCCGTGGCGAGCAGCGCCAACGTCGCCGCGAAGGATGCGCAAAGCGCGCGGCGCGCCGGGGCCACGCGCTTGCCGCGCAGCTGCGCCACGGGTCGCGGGTCAGTGGAGGGGGTGGAGCGGATGTCACGCATCGTCGGTCACTCTCCGGGGCCGTGCTTCACCGGCCGCGGTCCCTGCAGCAGCATGCCAGGATTGCGCTCGACTTCCTCGACGACGCGGCGCATCGTCGCCGTCAGTCCGCGCAGCTCGGCGACCAGTTCGCGAACTTCGGGCAGCGTCATGCCGGTGAACTGCGTTAGGTCTGAGCGCGAGCCGTCGAGCGTGCTGCGGGCACCGTCGAGCACGCCGCGCGCGCTGGCGCCGGCACCGGCGACCTCGCCCGCCATGCGCTCGAGCGCGTCCGCCGTGCGCTCGAATCGCTGGACAAGCAGCGGCAGCTCGGCAGTGACGCGCGCCGCATTGTCCAACGTACGCGCCGCGTTGCCGAGCGTCGCGTCGATGGCCGACGAGCGCTCGGCAAGCGTCCGCGTCAGGACGGCCAGGTTGGCCAGCGTCTCGCCCACCGCCCGGCGATTGGGGTCGTCGAGCAGCGCGTTCAGGTTGTCGGTCATGCGCTTGAGATTGGCCAGCAGCAAGGGCGTCGCGCTCTCGAGGTGCTCGATCAGCGACGGCACCGACGCGATCACCGGGTAGGGCTCGCCCGGGCGCGCGCGCAGCGCCGGCGAGTCCCGGTGCCCGGCGGACAGCTCGACGAACGCGATGCCGGTCAGGCCCTGCGTGCGCAGCGTGGCCAGCGTGTCCTCCTTGACCGGCGTGCCCCGCTCGATATCGAGCGTCAGCCGGACCTGCTCGACGTTGCCCGGCGCAAGCATGATCGTGCGCACGCGGCCGACGTCGACGCCGCGATAGCGGACCGGAGCGTTCAGACTGAGGCCGGCCACCGACTCGGTCATGTACGTCTCGTAGGTGTCGTAGGCCTTTCGGTAGTACTTGCCGCTGGACAGCCAGAGCGCTCCTCCGATCATCGCGATGGTCAGCACGATCACGAAGGCGCCGACGGCGGCGAACTTCACTTTCGATTCCATGCCTGCTCCAGCGCGGCGCGACCGCGCGGCCCGTGAAAGTACTGCCGGACGAGCGGATCGTCCGAACGCGACAGCTCGGTCATCGTGCCGACGCCCACGATCTTGCCGTCGCCCAGCACCGCGACGCGGTCCGCCACGCGCCACATGAGATCGAGGTCGTGCGTCACCATCATGATCGTGAGGCCCAGGCCTTCGCGCAGGCCGCGCACGAGCTCGTCGATGCCGCTGGCCGAAAGCGGGTCGAGGCCCGCGGTCGGCTCGTCGAGAAACAGCAGCTCGGGGTCGAGTGCCAGTGCGCGGGCGAGCGATGCGCGCTTGCGCATCCCCCCGGAGAGCTCGCTCGGGTACTTGGGGCCGGCGTCGGCGGGCAGCCCGGTCAGCGCGATCTTGACGGCGGCCACCTCGCGGATCAGGTGCGGCGGCAGGTCCGTGTGCTCGGCGAGCACCATGCCGACGTTCTCGGCGACCGTCAGCGCAGAGAACAGCGCGCCGCGCTCGAACATCACGCCCCAGCGGCGGCGCAACGGCAGCGCTTTCTCGTCTGACATGCCGACGACCTCGTTGCCGAACACTCGGATGGACCCGGACACCGGCTGCTGCAGCAGGATGATCTCGCGCAGCAGCGTGGACTTGCCGGACCCGCTGCCGCCAACGAGCGCGAAGATCTCTCCGCCGTTCACGCTGAGAGCGACGTTCTCGTGCACGACCGCCTCGCCGAAGCGCGTGCAGATGCCGCGAACGTCGATGACGACGTCCGCACGCGGGGAGTTCGCTGCGGTCTGCATCACAGGTCGAGCCAGAGGAAAACGATGGAGAACAGCGCGTCGGTGATGATCACGAGAAAGATCGACTGCACGACGCTCAGCGTCGTCTGCGCGCCGACACTCTCCGCACTGCCGCTGACCTGGAACCCGCGAAAACAGCCGACCAGCGCGATGATCATCGCGAACACCGGCGCCTTGGCCAGTCCCGTCCAGTAGGAAGACGGCTGGATGGCCTCTTCGAGGCGGTCGACGAACAGGTCGAAGCCGACGTCGAGCTGCATGCTCGCCATCACCATGCCACCCAGTACACCCGTGACGTCGGTGTAGACGGTCAGCAGCGGCATGACGATGACCAGCGCGACGACCTTCGGCAGCACGAGCAAATCCTGGGCGCCGACGCCGATCGTGCGCAGCGCGTCGATCTCCTCGGTGACCTTCATCGTGCCGATCTGCGCCGTGTACGCGGATCCGGAGCGCCCCGCGATGATGATCGCCGTCAGCAGCGGCGACAGCTCGCGCAGCATCGCCAGCGCGACCAGGTCCACGACGAAGATGTTGGCGCCGAGGCGCTGCAGCTGATCGGCACCCTGGTAGGCGATGACGATGCCCATCAGGAACGACAGCAATCCGGTGATCGGCAGCGCTTCGACGCCCGCGGTCTGCACGTTGTGCAGGATGGGTCGCCACCGCAGGCGGCGCGGATGTCGCAGCGCGCCCAGCAGTGCGAGCGCGCTCTCGCCGACGAACGCCAGGTAACCGTGGGTGCCGGCGACGACCGACCACGCGCGTCGTCCCACGCGAGCGAGCCAGGGCGGCGGTTGGACGATCGGCGTTTCGAGCGGGATCTCGCGAGCTGCGAGCAACTGCAGCACGGTGGCGAACTCCGTTCGCAGTCCCTGTACGCGCACGACGCAGCCGTACTTTGCACGCTGGCGGACCGTTCGGTGCAAGAGCCACGCGCCGGACGTATCGAGCACGGTGATGCCGGACCCGTCGACAACGATCTCGCCGCCCTCCGGCCAGTGGACTTCGGCCAGCCGCTGTTCCAGATCCGCAATCGTGCGAACCGACCAGATGCCGCAGCAACGCAGTTCGCTCGCCACCGCGCCGGGCGAGGGGGTCAGAACGATCAACTGCGCGCTGGAATCGGGGGACATTGCAGAATCCAATCGCCGGCAACACTGCCGGCGGCTCATCTACGCTTTCGCGCCCCTTCCCAAGCATCCTATGTCATTGGCACGTGACCGGCTTGACCACAGCCAACCATTGGCGAGCAACCGGCACCGCGCAACACCGCCGCGGCCTCTTGAAGATCGCCCACACTCGGCAGTCAAAGGGCTGCCAGTCTCCTGCGGCCGCCCAGGATCGACGCTTTGGTCGTCCGCTCGCCAGCAACGCCGGCAGTTTGCCGGAGTTGCGAGAACCTACGCGCGCGTCACTGCGTAGCAGAAAGCCCAGAAATGCGCGCCGCGCCAGTACTGCGCGCCTGTGCCTATGCCGTCGATCATCGACCGCAGCTCCGCCTCCGACGGAAAGTTCTTCAGCACGCGATGCGTCGTTCCGTTGGGCAGCATGCGCAGCTGGTAGGTGTTGCCGGCGGCATCGCGCTCGACGATCGGCAGGCGTTCGCATTGCGCCTCGGTGTTGTCGATCAGGACCACTCGCGCGCCGGGCACGAGCCGTGCGTGCAGCCCGGCGAGGAACTCGCGCACGCGCTCGCGCGGAACGTGCGACAGCCACAGCCCGGCGAAGGCGGCGTCGAACGAGCCCAGCGTGGTCGGTAGCGCAAAGGCATCGGCCTGCACGAATGAAACGTGCTCGACGCCGGGCCGCAATCGCGCGAACGCCAGCGGCTCGGCGACCGCGTCGGTCGCCGTCATCCGCACCGCCACCGGGGCGATGAACTGCGTCCAGTAGCCCGTGCCGCAGGCGACCTCGAGCACGCTCCTGTTCGCGAACCAGTCCGGGATCCGGCGCCGCAGTTCGTCGAGGTCGGGCTGCCGCTCCGGCCGCAGGTAGACCTCGTCGTAGATCGGCGCGCGGGCGGCGTAATACTCACGCATCGAGGAGTCGGCGGATTTCACGCGGTGCGGCTGCAAGAGGGTATCGTCGGGCGGCGCGCAGCAGACCCGCTGCGCGACACGCCATCGAACTTTCCCCGATCGTAGCCATGACCTCGCCCGCCCGCATTGCCGTCGCGCTTTCGAGCATGAAATCCGAGGAGTGGATCGACCCGCTGCGCGAGGCGTGCGCGCAGGAAGGCGTGGCGGCGCAGTTCGAGGCATGGGACGGACGGCGGATCGATGCGCGCTATGCCGTCGTGTGGCTGCCGCCGCCGGAGCTGTTCACCGTCGAAACGGGACTGCGCGCGGTGTTCAACGCCGGTGCGGGTGTCGAGCGGCTGCTGGCGATGCCCGGGCTGCCGACGGCGCTGCCGATCCTGCGCCTGGTCGACGCCGGCATGGCACCGAAGATGGCCGAGTACGTGTGCTTCTACATCGCGCGCATCACGCGCGGGCTCGACCGCTTCGGCGGCCCAAATGCGCTGCGCGACTGGAACGCCGACCGGCCGCGCGGCCGGCCGCCGACCGTCGGTGTGCTGGGGCTGGGCGCGATCGGCGCGCACATTGCGCAGGCGGTGCAGTTGTTCGGCTACCCGGTGCGCGGCTGGTCGCGCACGGCCAAGCAGATTGACGGCGTCGAAACCTTCGCCGGCAGCGCCAAGCTCGCCGATTTCCTTGCCGGCACGCAGATCCTGGTCGATGCGCTGCCGTTGACCGACGAAACGCGCAACCTGCTCGACCGCGAGCGCCTGTCGCAGCTGCCGCGCGGCGCGCACCTGATCAACGTCGGCCGCGGCGCCACCATCGTCGACGAGGACCTGCTGGCGCTGCTCGACGCCGGGCAGCTAGCCAGCGCCGTGCTCGACGTCTTCCGCGTCGAGCCACTGCCCATCGAGCACCCGTTCTGGCATCACCGCTCGGTGACCGTCACGCCGCACCTGTCGGGCCCGACGCCGCGTAAGCCGGCGGCGCGCCAGATCGCCGAGGCGATAGCGCAGCTGGAACGTGGCGTGCCGCCGATGTCGCTGCCCGGTTACGTCGACCGCGCGCGCGGGTACTGAACGGCTGCGCTTCGCGGACGAAAGAGGGGCCCGCAGCGCGGGCCTGGTTCTTCCGTTGCAGGTGAGACTCAGCGCAGGAACTCGACGTCGGTCGCCTTCACGATGCCGGCGGCGAGCGCGCCCTTTACGCGGACCTCCACGCCGTTGGCAAGCTGAGCCTCCGTGCCGCCCTTGAGCACCGCGGCGCTGGCGTCGACCTTCTGGCCATTGACCTTGAAGTTGCTGCGCGAGACGAAGTCGCTGATCGGGCCGCGCAGCATCGCCATGGCGCCGGGCATCTCGATCTCGATCTTGACCGCCACCAGTTCGCCGGCGATCCACTGCGCGTCGACCTCGACCCGCTGGCCGTTGGCGGGCGGGCCGCCCTCGACTTTCGTCGTCGCGGCGATCTTGACCGTCGCACCGTTGACGACCAGCGACGATGCCGAGACGGCCGAGGCCACGCCCTCGAGATGGACGATCGGGATCGTGGCCGACGGCTTGAACTCCACCTCGGAGACGATGAAGCGGACGCCGTCGAAGCGGCCCTTGACGCTGACCACGTCGCCGTTGCCGAAGTCGGCCCGCGTGCCGCCGCTGAAGCGGGCATCGTCGGCGAGTTGCATCAGGATGCCCAGCAGCTTGTACGTCTTGGTGCCGTCGTAGTCGACGACCGTGCCGAACAGCCGGAAGGGGATGTCCTTCGGCGGCGCACCGATCCTGACCTCGTCGGCCTTCACCACGTCGCCGACGATGCGCCCGGTCACCTGCACGAAGGCGCCGTTCTCGATATCCTCCTTCGTCCCGTTCTTCACCACCGCATCCGTGGCATCGACCGGCGTGCCGCGCACCTTGAAGGTGAGGGATCCGCCGGGCGCTGTGACCGGATCCGTCACTTGGCCGATCAGATGGACCCGCCGCTGCTCCGAGGCGGGAATCAGCCATACGCGTGTCGCCTTCAGCAGTGGTCCGCTGCTATCGGTGCCGAGCGTGCCCTCGACGCGCACCAGCTTCATGTTCTGCACGTCGGTCCAAACGGGGTTTTGCCCGCCCTTCAGCTCGGCGGTTGTCGCATCGACGCGGATGCCGTTGACCGTGAACGATTTCTTGTCGGTCCCGATTTCGGCGTCGGCCACCAGCCCGCCGACGTGCAACGTACGCCCTTCAAGCGACGGCTTGCGAGCGACCCGCACCACCTTGGCAGTCAGGGCGCCGTCGGCGTCCGGCAGTTGATCACTGTAGACGAACACCAGCACGTCGTTGGCGATCGTGCTGCCGTCGGGCTTGATGGCAGCGCCGGCGAAGTTTACCGTCAGGTCGCCCAGCTTGAAGGTGGTGCTGTTCAGTTCCTTGACCAGGCCGGCCGCGCGAACCCTGATCACACCCCCCGCCGGCGCGACTTCGACGCGGGTGGCGACGATGTTGCCATCGGCATCGAGCGTGCCGTGCACCTCGACCCAGGTGCCCTCCGTGAGGTCGTCGAGGCCGCTGGCACCTTCGAAGATCGTCGCCCCGTCGCCGCTCGTCACCACCTTGATCGTCTGCCCGGCCACCTTGAACGTCGACCCTGTCTTGTCGACCAACTCGACCGTGCCGCGCGCCGCCGCGCGCACCAGCAGCTTGGTCACCCGCCCCTCGCCATCGAGGGCGGCTTCGACCTGCTGGCCGACCTTGACTGATGCCATCGTCGTCGCAGCCTCGCTGCGACCGTCGACATCCTGCGCGACGGTGGTGACGTCGCCCTCCGGATAGCGCACGCCGTCGATGATCACGCTGCCGAAACCGGTGATCGTGCCGCTGACCACCGTGCCACCGCCCTGCGGCTGCGGCCCGGCGCCCGGCGCCTCGGCGCCTCCGCCGCAGGCCGCCAGCAGGCCACCGAGCGCAACAGCGGCGATGAAGTGCAACAGTCTTTGCATCCTTCCCTTCTCCCTTCGCGATACGCGCCGCCGACGTGGTGCCTCACCGACGAGGTCATGCCGCGGCGCCGCGCCGACTATGCAACGCCGGCTTGAGAGCAACAAGCAGGCAGGTACCGCCGATCGACTAAGCCGTTGATGTGCGCCGTCTGCCGCCGTATCGCCAGGCATGCGGTGAGCGAGCGCCGACTACAAGTGCGGATCCCGTCGCTCTTGGGATCGGCGCACTGACGGGGCATGTCTGCCCGGTTCGCGCAGTAACATCGGTCGCTCGTTGTTCGGATAACCGAGGTTTGCCATGCCCGCTCTGCCCTCACACGTCACGATCGTCGACGTCGGCCCACGCGACGGGCTGCAGAACGAGAAGCAGATGATTCCCGCGGAGGTCAAGGTCGAGCTGGTCGACCGGCTGACCGACGCCGGTTTCACGAACATCGAGGTGACCAGCTTCGTGTCGCCGAAGTGGGTGCCGCAGATGGCCGACGGCGCGGAGGTGATGGCGCGCATCCGCCGCAAGCCCGGCGTGGTCTACTCGGTGCTGGTGCCGAACATGAAGGGCTTCGAAGGCGCGCTGGCCGCGAAGGCCGACGAGATCGTCGTCTTCGGTGCGGCGAGCGAGGCGTTCTCGCAGAAGAACATCAACTGCTCGATCGCCGAGTCGATCGAGCGCTTCCGCCCCGTGGCCGAGGCCGCCCGCGCGCACGGCATCCGCGTCCGCGGCGCGATCTCCTGCGCCCTCGGCTGCCCGTACCAGGGCGAGGTGAAGCCGGAGGCGGTCGGCTATGTGGCAAAACTGATGAAGGACATCGGCGTGCAGCACTGCGGCGTGGCCGATACGATCGGCGTCGCTACGCCGCGCGCCACCCAGGCGGCGATGGCGGCGGCCCTTGAGCACTACGACATCGCCGACGTCTCCGGCCATTTCCACGACACCTACGGCCAGGCGATCGGCAACATCTACGCCTGCCTGGAGATGGGCATCTCGACCGTCGACACCAGCGTCGCCGGGCTCGGCGGCTGCCCGTACGCCAAGGGCGCCACCGGCAACGTCGCCACCGAGGACGTGCTGTACCTGCTCGCCGGCCTCGGCATCGACACCGGCATCGATCTGGCCAAGGTGGTGGCGACGGGGCAATGGATCAGCAGCATCCTCGGCCGCAAGGCTTTCGCCCGCGCCGGCAATGCGATCGCGGCGAAGATGGCCGCTTAGCGGCACCCGCGCCGACTGCATGACAGCCGGGAGACGCGCCGTTTCGCGATGGGTCGGAGCGTCGCTGATCGCGATGCTCGCTGCCGTTCCGATCGGCGCGGCCATCGCGCAAGACCCAGCCGCTGACTACCCCTCGCGGCCGATCCGCATCGTGGTTGGCTTTGCTCCCGGCGGCCCGACCGACCAGGTCGCCCGGGAGATCGGCCATCGGCTGCAACAGGCCTGGGGCCAGCCCGTCATCGTCGAGAACAAGCCCGGCGCCAGTTCGCGCATCGCCTTCGAACACGTCGCACGCGCCGAGCCCGACGGCTACACGCTCCTGCTCGGCGCCGTGCAGACGGCGACCAACATGGCCGTCTACCGCAACCTCAGCTACGACACGCTGCGCGACTTCGCCCCGGTGACGCAACTGACTTCGGCGGTGCTGGCGCTGACGGTGTCACCCTCGCTGAAGGCCGGTTCGGTCGCCGACCTCGTCGCGCTGGCCAAGGCGCGGCCCGGCGAACTGACCTACGCCACCTTCGGCGTAGCGTCCTCGGCGCACTTCGCCGGCACGCTGTTCGAACAGCGCGGCGGCATCCGGTTGACCCACGTGCCGTACAACGGCGCCGCACCGGCGCAGACGGCCATTGCCGGCGGGCAGGTCGACCTCGGCTTCATGTCGGCGCTTTCGGCGATGCCGCTGATGCAGTCCGGCAAGCTGCGCGCGCTGGCGGTGACCTCCCAGAGGCGGCTGGCGCAGTTGCCCGACGTGCCGACGATGGCCGAGGCTGGCTTTACTGCCTTCGAGGTGAGTTCCTGGCAAGGCCTGCTGGCGCCGGCTGGCACGCCGCCCGCAATCGTGTCGAAACTGCAGCGGGAGATCGCCCGCGTCCTCGCCTTGCCGGAAGTCCGCGAGCGCTTCGCCGCGGTGGCGGCGGAACCGGTGGCCAGCACCCCAGCGCAGTTCCGCGCGCATATCGAGTCGGAGATCGCCCGCTGGACCGCGGTCGCCCGGCGCGCCGGGTTGAACCTCGATTGACCAGACGGTCGACATGACGGCCAGACCTCGCCGCTTCCGCCTGCTGCTGATGAGCGTCGGCAGCCTGGTCGGCACCGGCCTGCTCGAAAGCGTCGATGCGCTCGGGCGGGACCGCTTTGAATTGATCGGCATGAACTCGGAGGATGGAGCAGTCAACAACTTCCGCATGGATGTCTGCTACCTGTCGCCGCCGGCGCGGCAGCGGCAGGCGCTGCTCGCCCTGCTCGACGACCTGGTCCGCAGGCACGCGCCGGACCTCATCGTGCCGACGCGCGACGACGATGTCGTCGTGCTGGCGCAATGGGCACGCGACCGGGCCGGCACCCGCGCGCTGGTGGGCAGCGTACGCATGGCCGAAGTGATCCGCGACAAGTGGCTGAGCTACAGGTGGGCGATGGACAACGGCCTGCCCTTCGCGCGCAGCGCCATCGACGGCGCCGGAGTCGCGCGGCTGCGCGACGAGGTCGGCTTGCCGCTCGTCGCAAAGCCGCGCGAGGGTTTCGGCTCGAACGGCGTGCGGATGCTGCTTTCCGACGAGCACATCGGCGTCGCGCTCGCGGCAGGCGACATGATCGTGCAGGAGGCGATCGACCCCTCGCCGACGCTGACCGCCGAGTCCCTGAAGGGCGGCATGCCGCTGTGGTTCGCGCCGGTGCAGCCGGGCAGCCCGCTGGCGCTCGCCCTGCTCGACGACGACGGCTGCCGCTTCCTCGCCGCCTGGTGGTCACGGCACGTGCGCGGCGCGGCGCTCGACACCGTGCTGCTGCAGGAGCCGGCGCTCGAACAGCTGGCGATGGACTACGCGCAGGCCGCCTGGCGCGATGGCTGGAGGGGACTCGTCAACATCCAGGCCCGCCGCAACGCCGAGGGCCGATACGTGCCGATCGAGCTCGCCGGCCGCTTCATGGGCGGCACCAGTGCCTTGCACAGGCTGGGCATCCCGGTTACGGCGATTGTCTTTCAACGCTTCATCGCCGCGTTCGACCTGCCGGCGCCGATCGCACCGCTGTTCGACGCCCGCGCCGTCAAGCAGGTGGTCACCCACGTCATCCCCAGGGAACAGGAATCGACGCTGCTCAACGCCGGCGTCTGGCACCGTACCTGACCATTGATCGGGGATATCCCTGCATCCGCGGCGCGGTTGACCGACTGCAAACATCCGGCCGGCGTCCCGGTTAATGTCTGTTCAACGTCAGGACATCCGAAACTCGTCCCGGGACCCCCGGCTCGAGCGCGTGTCCGACAGTTCCCGCTGGAGGATTGCACCATGACAAACATCACTCAACTGCTCGGCGCCGACGCCGACAAGCTCCTCGGTTTCTCCACGCCGAAGATCGCCAGGACCAGCCTGCACCTGCCCGGCCCCGACTTCGTCGACCGGGTCATGGCGGCCACCGACCGCAAGCCGATGGTGCTGCGCAACCTGCAGGCGATCTTCAACCATGGCCGCCTGGCCGGCAGCGGCTACGTATCGATCCTGCCGGTCGACCAGGGCATCGAGCACTCGGCGGGCGCCTCGTTCGCGCCCAACCCGCTGTTCTTCGACCCCGAGAACATCGTCAGGCTGGCCATCGAGGGCGGCTGCAACGCCGTGGCCTCCACGCTCGGCGTGCTGGGCAGCGTCTCGCGCAAGTATGCGCACAGGATCCCGTTCATCCTGAAGTTCAACCACAACGAGTTCCTGAGCTACCCGAACACCTACGACCAGTCGATGTTCGCCGCCGTCGAGCAGGCCTTCGAGATGGGCGCGATCGCGGTCGGGGCGACCGTCTACTTCGGCTCGGCCGAGTCGCGCCGGCAGATCTGGGAGGTATCGCAGGCATTCCGCCGCGCGCACGAACTCGGCATGGTGACGATCCTCTGGTGCTACCTGCGCAACAACGCCTTCAAGCAGGGCGATGTCGATTACCACCTGTCGGCCGACATGACGAGCCAGGCCAACCATCTCGGCGTGACGATCGAGGCGGACATCATCAAGCAGAAGATGGCCGAGACGAACGGCGGCTTCAACGCGGTGAAGTTCTCCAAGACCAGTTCGAAGGTCTACAGCGAGCTGACCTCGGACCACCCGATCGACCTGTGCCGCTACCAGGTGGCTGGCTGCTACATGGGCCGGGCGGGGCTGATCAACTCCGGCGGCGAATCGAAGGGCGCCGGCGACCTGGCGGCGGCGGTGCGCACGGCGGTGATCAACAAGCGCGCCGGCGGCATGGGGCTCATTTCCGGCCGCAAGGCGTTCCAGAAGCCGATGGCCGAAGGCATAGCGCTGCTGAACGCGATCCAGGACGTCTATCTGTCGAAGGAAGTCACGATCGCGTAGCACCTCGGCGCGCCCGCGTCGCCTTGCGGCTCCAGACGATCACGTAGGAAGCGCCGGAGGCAATGACGGTCGCCGCAGTCGCGTAAAGGAGCACGGGGTACCACGGCCCTTGGTCGAGGTGCCCCGCGGCGAGCGCCAGGACACCGGCGAGGAAGACGAACTCCAGCGCCGTGTTGAGCTTGGAGATCCAGCTCGGCGCCATCTCGACTTCGCCGACCGTGAAGTGATAGGCGGTCGCCCCGGCGACGATCACCAGGTCGCGGCCGACGACGAGCAGCGTGAACCACCACGGCAGCCAGCCTTGCATCGCCAGCAGCACGGCCACGGTGAGCATGGTCAGCTTGTCGGCGAGCGGATCGGCGATGGCGCCGAAGCGCGTCCGCAGGTCGAAGCGACGGGCGATCCAGCCGTCGGCGAGATCGCTCACGCCGGAGGCGACGAACAACCCGAAGGCGAGCGCGTAGTCGCCCTTCATCAGTAGCCACGCCTGCAGCGGGATCAGCGCCGCGCGCAGCACCGTGATCGCGTTCGGCAGGTGTCTCATCGGCCTCTCGACTCGCGTGCACCTGACATGAAGCCTACCGGATGGGCTGCAGCCCGCCTTGATCCATCTCGCCCGCGAAGCCGGGCTCAGAGGGCGTCGAACGCCGCTGCGATCCGCCGCTGCTGCGCGGCGTCAGGCACGGGTCCACGCAACGCTCCCATGTTCTCGACTGCGTGCGCCGGGTCGGTGGTCGCCGGGATGGCACAGGTCGCCGCCGGATAGGCGAGGATCCACTTGAGGAAGACCTGGGCCCAGTTCGCACAGCCCACTTCGCGCGCCGCCTCGGGCAGCGGCCGCCCGCCGACCCGGTTGAACAGCAGCCCGCCGTCGAACGGCCGGTTGACGATCACCGCCACGCCGCGCGCGGCGGCCAGTTCGATCAGCGGCAGTGCCGAGCGGTCGGCGAGATTGAGCGTGATCTGCATGAAATCGATCGGCTCGCTCCTCAGCACCCGCTCCATCTCGTCGTGCTTGTTGCCGTGCGAGGTGGTCACGCCGATGTAGCGGAAGCGGCCCTGCTCGCGCCAGGCGCGAAGCGTCTTGATGTGCTCGCTCCAGTTGAGCAGGTTGTGCACCTGCATCAAGTCGAAGCGTCGCGGCTCGCGGCCGGGCACGCGGCCGTCGGCGCCCTGCCCCCACAGCTTCAGCGACTCGGCCATCTGCGTCGGCCCGACGCGGCCGAACGCCGTCCACACCTTGGTCGCCGCGAAGAGCCTGCCGCCGTGCTCGACCTGCGGCAGCAGTTCGCCAAGCAGTCTCTCGGCGCGGCCGTACATCGGCGACGAATCGATCATGCCGCCGCCAGCGTCAAAGAACGCCTGCAGCACCTGCAGCCGGCGCGTGCGTTCGACCACTTCGTCGCCAACGTCGAAAGTGAGCCAGGTGCCGAGCCCAACCGCACTGATCCTCTCGCCGGTCTTCGGGATCGGTCGGCGCAACAGCGCCGGCTGCGCCGCGGCCGGCAGCAACGATGCGCCGGCGAGCGCCGGCAGGCTCTTCAACAGGGTGCGTCGCTCCATCGATTGCACTGACCGCGCCAGCTGGCGTTCAGTTCAACGCGTTCAGCGTCGGAAGTTGACCAGCCCGATGCCGGCGCCGACCATCAGCGCGGCGACGGCGAAGGTCGGGCTCAGCCGCTCGCCGAGGAGCCACACGCCGAAGGCGACGCCGAACAGCGGCGCGAGGAAGGAGAACACGGCCAGCCGCCCCGCGTAGTAGCGGGTGAGCAGCCAGAACCAGGCCAGGTAGCTGGCGAAGGCAACGACCACGCCCTGGAACAGCAGGCTGCCAACCGCCGCCGCGTCGATGCGCATGACGCCGGGCTCGCCGATCGCCCGCCCGGCCAGCGGCAGCAGCAGCGCCGAGATGGCCAGCTGGTAAAGCAGCGTCTTCTCCGCCGACACGCGAGCCAGCGAGGAGCCGCGCACCAGCACCGTGGTCGCCGCCCACAAGGCAGCAGCGATGACGCCGAACGCATCGCCGAGCGAGGTGCTTTGGCCCGGCGCACCGAAGCCGTCCGCGAAGGCGGCAACGAGGCCGGCGAAGGCCAGCAGCACGCCGGCCCACTGCAGCGGCGCCAGCCGTTCGCCCGGCACGAACAGCGCCAGGCCGAGCGCGGTGAGCACCGGCGCGAGGTAGACGAACACCACCATCCGCGATGCCGAGGTGTGCGCCAGCCCGCTGTAGATGAAGCAGAACTCGCCGGCGAAGAGCGCGCCGGCGGCGATACCGGCCGCCAGCGTGCCGTCACGGCGGAAGAGGAGGATGCCGCGCCATTGCGCCCAGCCGAGCAGCAGCACCGTCGCCAGCATCGAGCGGATGCTGGCCTGCATCAGCGGCGAGACCGAGGGCAGCGCGAGCTTGATCGCCACCTGCTGCAGGCCCCAGAGCATCGTGCAGACGAGCAGCGTGGCGTAGGCACGCGCGTCGAGCGGCAGGCGGGTCGAGGTCATGGCTGGCGGCAGCTTAACGGTGTCGTCGATCGGCTCGCACGCGCGTTGAATCGCAGCTGCTCGTCGGCCTCGCGGCAGCAATCCCCTGGCGACGGCAAACCGTGCTCGTAGAATCGCCCGCCTGTCCCGCGCGGAGGCTAACGCGATGACAACCGCCGGCATGCCGACCGGCGTCCGACTCGATGCCGCGACTGCCGAGTTCATCACCGGCGTCACGTCGATGTCGATCGCCACGCGCGATGCGCGGCTGCTGCCTGCCGTCGGCAAGGCGCGCGGCTGCACGGTGAGCGCCGACCGGCACTGGCTGACAGTGATGATCGACGGCGAACAGTCGGCGCGGATTGCCGCCGACCTCGCCGCCGGCAGCCCGGTCGCCGTCGTGTTCTCGCTGCCCGCCACGCACCGAACGGTGCAGATCAAGGGCACAAGGGCGGCGACGACGCCGGCCACGCCCACGCAGCGGGTGCGCGCGCGCATGCATGTGGAGGCGATCATCGAGCACCTGGCTCCGCTGGGCTACGCCGAGGCGGCACGGCGCGTGTTCTTCAGCCACGATCCGGAGACCCTCCTAGTGTCCCGAGTCAGAGGTTCGTCGAATGGTGGTTGATCAACCAAAGCGCTGGCAGCGCGAAAACGGCGAGGGGCGTGCCAGGCGCGAAGCCGCGCGGAGCCTGGTTGGGAACCAGGCGAGCACGGCGACAAAGCATGGCGCGGCCCTCGCCGTTTTCGCTCGGCGAACTTCTGACTCGGGACACTAGCGGTGCGTTTCGCGCCGACCGCGGTGTTCGCGCAGACGCCCGGGCCGCGCGCCGGCGAGCGGATCGCAGGATGAAGGCCGACGGCTCCGAGCGTGTCGGCGATGAGGCTGCGCAGTGCCTTGTGAATCGATGCGTACAGGTCCATACGTGCTTGTGTCATCTGTCCTTCCTCGAATGGTGTGTGGTCTTCGGAAGCTGCAATTCGCCGACGATGGCGGCCCCGATGGAAGGCATCGCAGGAATCGGCGACAAGCTGCGCGCGTAAATGTTGGCTGACGGCTTGCTAAGAAATTCGTAAGGCCGCAACGGTGCGAAAATCCGCCTCCTTTCACTCACCGACTGAACGGCACAGATGTCCACTCCCGCCACTTCCCTGGCCGCAGCCCGAAGCGGCGCGGCGCCCTCGCCTTGCGTCTCGGTGTGCCGCATCGACCCGGCCACCGGGTGGTGCGAAGGCTGCTGGCGGACGATCGACGAGATCGCGCAGTGGGGCCTGCTCGACGAAGGCGAAAGACTCGCGGTGTGGGCGGAGCTGGCCCGTCGCAAAGGAACGCGCCGATGAACGCCGCCGAGATCGACTGGTACTTCGATTTCATCTCGCCCTACTCCTACCTCGCCTTCGAATCGCTGCCGGCGACGCTGTCGGGCATCGCACCGGCGCCCGTGCTCCGCTATCGGCCCGTGCTCTTTGCCGGGCTGCTGAACCACTGGGGTCACATGGGCCCGGCCGAGGTGCCGCCGAAGCGCCGTTTCACCTACGAGCACTGCGCCTGGCAGGCAGACAGGCACGGCATCGCAATGCGCGCACCGCGCCAGCATCCGTTCAACCCGTTGCCGTTGCTGCGCGCCGCAATCGCCGCCGGCAGCACGCGCGACGTGATCGGGCGGCTGTTCCGCTTTGTCTGGCGCGACGGCGCACTGCCCGACGAGCCTGCCTTCACTCGTCTGCTTGCCGATCTCGGCATCGCGCCGGCGGCGCTGGACGCGCCTGAGGTGAAGGCCTCGCTGCGCGCCAATGGCGAGGCGGCGATCGCCGCCGGTGTCTTCGGCGTGCCGACTGCCGTGGCGCGCACCGCCCGCGGCGTGCGTGCGATCTGGGGCTTCGAAGCACTGCCGATGCTGGTCGACTGGCTGCGCGACGCGCCGGTCTTTGCCAGCGAGGAGATGCGGCGCGCGGCCGACCTGCCGATGGGCGAACAGCGGCGGAGTGTCTCCAGATGAGTCGGGCCGACGTCGGCGAGCGCTTCACCGAGACGGTGCACCTGACGGCCGAGTCGATCAGCGCCTTTGCCTACTCGGTCGGCGACAGCAACCCGCTGCATCACGACGAGGCACTCGCGGCGCGCTCGCGCTTCGGGCGGATCATCGCCAGCGGCACGCACAGTGCCTCGCTGCTGATGGCGCTGACTGCGTCGCACTTCTCGCGCCACGCGCAGCCGCTCGGCCTGGAGTTCAAGCTGCACTTCCACAAGGCGGTGTGCGCCGGCGACACGCTGCAACTGGCGTGGACTGTCTCCCGGGTTCAATGGAAGTCCTCGCTCGGCGGCGATCTGGTCTGGCTCGAGGGCGAGGCGCGCAACCAGAACGGCGAGGTTGCGCTGGCCGCCACGGCGACGCTGCTGGTGACGGACCGCGCCAATTGATGGCTTGGCCTGTCAGTCATGAGCGTTGATCGAAGGCCGGTCCGGCTGCCGAGCACCATGCAGGTGCTCGAACGCGGCTGGCTGAGCTCGAACAGCATCGTCTTCGACGAAGGCGACGCCATCAGCGTCGTCGACACCGGCTACGTGTCGCATGCGCCGCTGCTGGTGCAATTGATCGAGCAGGCGCGGCGTGGCCGGCCGCTGACGCGCGTCGTCAACACGCACCTGCACTCCGATCATGTCGGCGGCAACGCGACGCTGCACGGCCGCTACCGGCCGACGATCACCATCCCGCCCGGCCTGGCGATGGCGGTGCGGCAATGGGACGAACAGCGGCTCAATTACGCCGCCACCGGCCAGCGCTGCGCGCGCTTCGACTACGACAGCCTGATCGACATCGACAAACCGCTGCGCCTCGGCGGCTTGGAGTGGGAGGTCATCGCCGGCGGCGGCCACGACCCGGAAATGGTGCTGCTCTACAACCACGACGAGCGCATCCTGGTTTCCGCCGATGCGCTGTGGGAGAACGGCTTCGGCGTGATCTTCCCGGAACTCGAAGGTGACTCGGGCTTCGCGGAGCAGCAGGCGGTGCTCGACCGGATCAGCGTCTTGTCGCCGCGCATCGTGATTCCTGGACACGGCTCGACATTCGGCGAAGCCGGTGCGGCGCTGGAGATCGCGTACCGGCGCCTCGCATACCTGCGCAGCGATCCGGAGCGCAACGCGCGCCATGCCTCGAAGGTACTGATCAAGTTCTGGCTGCTCGACGCGCGCAGCACGACGCTGGAACAGTTGCACCGGCACTTCGCTCGCACGGACTACCTGCGCCTCATCCACCAGCGTTACTTCCCGCGCCAGGACTTCGCGCAGATGATCGACACCCACGTGGCCGAACTCGTGCGCGCCGGGGCGGCGGAGTTCGCCGGCGGCCTGCTTCGCAACCGCGATTGATGAAGAACCCTGTCCTTGCCTGCTGCGCAGCGGCCTTGCTGCTGACCGCGTGCGCGACCCCGCCGACGACGACCGAAAGGCCCGGTGAACGTACGCTCGAGCCGCCATCGCTCGGGTTGTTCAGCCGAATCAAGGTGCCGGACGGCCACGACCCGGCACTGCAGCTTGCCGCGCGCGGCGTGCAGATCTTCCGCTGCGAGCGCGTCGGCGATGCGTTCGAGTGGCGTTTCCGCCAGCCCGAGGCCGAGCTTTTCGACGCACAGGGCCAGTCAGTGGGCCTCCATGGGGCGAACTTCTCGTTCGAGCACCGCGACGGCAGTCGCCTGCTCGGCACCGTGGTCGCGCACGAGAAGGCGGCATCCGCCGACACGCTGCCCTGGCTGCTGCTTTCGGCGAAGAGCTTCGGCAAGGGTGCGTTTGGCGGTGTCAGCTACGTCCAGCGGATCAACACCCGCGGCGGCATGCCCCCGGCCTCCTGCAGCGCCGGCCAGGCCAACCGCCTGCTGCGCGTGGACTTCACCGCCGACTTCGTCTTCTACCGGCCGCGCAGCTAGACGGCCGCTGCTGCCCCGCGGCCGCTGCCCGGCCCGCACGCCTACCCATCCCTCCTCGGCAACCGGCCTGCGGGACGCCGAACCGCGCCAAACCTGAACCTTTGGGGGTAGTCGGTTAAAATCGCGTGTTGTTCGGACGCAGAAGCCGGAGGAAGTCAGAATGGACATGACCCCCACGACGGTCGGCGCCTACCTCAGGGATCTGCCGCCAGACCGCAGGGTCGCGATGGCGCGCGTATGCAGCATGATCCGCCGTTCCGCACGCGGCGTGCGCGAGAGCATGCGCTATGGGCTGGCTTTTTACGAGCTGGATGGGCCGCTTTTCGCCCTCGAGTCCGGGCGGCGGCACATGTCGCTGTACGTGGCCGAGCAGGAGGTCATCGTCAAGCACAAGGATGCGCTGCCGGGGATCAACCCGCAGCGCAGCTTCATCAAGTTCTCCGACCTGACCCGGCTGCCGCTCGACGTGGTCGAGAAGATCGTCCGTGACTCGGTGGCCGCGCGCCGCTCGCGGGTGTCTGCGGGCACCGTGCCGACGCAGGCCGACGCCCTGAAGCTATGGGCGATCAACGAAGAGAAGGCGGCACCACCGCCCGGCTACCAGGTGATCTCCACCAAGCCGCCCCCGGGCGCCGAGGGAGAAGCCGAGGCTGCGGCCAAGGCGGCGGCAGAGGCCGCGGCGGCGGCGAAAAGGGTCGCGACCAGGCTGCCTGTCAGGGCCCCGGTCAAGGCTTCCCCTGCCAGGGTGCGCCCGGCCACGGTAGCGCCGGCCAAGAAGGTAGCGGCCAAGGCGCCGGCGAAGAAGACGGCGCCGGCCAAGAAAGCGGTCAAGAAGGCGCCGGCGAAAACTGCCCGGAAACGCTGAGGGCGCGGCGCTCAGCTGTAGCTGCGCGCGTCGTCGATCACCTTGCCGTCGTTCGGCAGGCTGCCGGGTGCGACCAGTTCGACTGATCCTCCCAGTTTCGCCACGGCGCGCAGCGTTTCGCCGATTGCCTGCGCCAGCGCCGGGTCGTGCGAGCGAGATTCCGCCTTCAGCGTCATCACGTCAGTTTCGCCGCTGCGGGTGACCACCAGACGCAGCCGGCCGAGCTCTCCGTGCCGGCGGCCGACCTCGGCAACCTGCTCCGGGCGCACGAACATCCCCTTGACCTTGGTGGTCTGGTCGGCCCGGCCCATCCAGCCGCGGATGCGCGTGTTGGTGCGGCCGCAGGGCGATGCGCCCGGCATGACGGCCGACAGGTCGCCGAGCGCCAGCCTGATCCAGGGGTGATGGTGATCGAAGGAGGTGACGACGATCTCGCCGACCTCGCCGGGCGCAACCGGTTCGCCCGTGCCCGGCCGCACGATCTCCAGCAGGACGTCCTCGTTGACCACCATGCCCGAGCGTGCCGGAGTCTCGTAGGCGATGCAGCCGAGGTCGGCCGTGGCATAGATCTGGTAGGCATCGATGCCGCGATCGCGGATCTCGGCCTGCAGCGACGGCGGGAATGCGGCGCCCGACACAACGGCGCGACGAATCGAGTCGGCCGGGCGGCCGGCCTTGTCGCCGGCATCGAGCAGGATCTTCAGGAAATCGGGCGTGCCGGTGTAGGCGACGGGTCGCAGGTGCTCGATCAGTTCGAGCTGCTGCTCGGTGTTGCCCGGGCCGGCCGGGATCACCGTGCAGCCGATGGCGCGCGCGCCCGTGTCGAGAATGAAGCCGCCGGGCGTCAGATGGTAAGAAAAGGTGTTCAGCACCACGTCGCCGAGCCGGAAGCCGGCGGCGAACAGACCGCGCGCCGCGCGCCAGGCATCGTCTTGACGCCCCTCGGGCTCATAGACCGGCCCGGGCGAGGTGAACAGCCGGCCGAACGAATACGCCGCATCGGGCAGCAGCCCGCCGAAGGGCGGTGCCTCCTTCTGCAGCGCCGGCAGTCCGCCCTTGCGCAGCACCGGCAGCCTGGCCAGCGCCGCGTGGCTGTTGATCTCGGCCGGGTCGATGTTGCCGAGGTGGGCACGCCAGCCGGGTGCCCGCACCGCGGTGGCGATCAGCGCCGGCAGCCGCTCGAACAGGTCGCGCTCGCGCTCGGCCTGGCTGCGCGTCTCGCGCGCGTCGAAGTGTTCGCTCATCTCGGTGTCTCCACGGCGCGGCCTACTGCTTCGCCGCCGCCTCCATCTCCTCGCGCCGCTTCTGCTCCTGCTCGCCGGCGGCGTCGAGCTTCTTCATCACCGGATCGATCGTCGTCTGCCTGGTCGGCAGCGGCGTCGCGTCACGCTGCGGGCTGCAGGCGGCGAGCAGGATGAGCAGGGCAAGCAACGCCCCGCTCAGACCAACAGGCAAGTTCGGTGTCCAACGCATCTTGTTCGGCCCGATCGGCTCGGCATCACAACCCGGCTTGCGAGAACGCTGTCCAGCTAGGCGCGCGAGCGAAGACAGTACAAACAAGTACGGCAAGCGAGCGCAACAACGCTGGGCGGCGTCCTCGCAAGCCGGCCTAAGCGAGCCAACGCTTGCGGCGGCGATAGAACTTCGCGTCACGGAAGCTCTTGCGCCCCTCGCGCGAGATGCCGAGATAGAACTCCTTGACGTCCTCGTTCTCGGCCAGGTCGCGCGCCGCGCCGTCCATCACCACGCGGCCGCTTTCGAGGATGTAGCCGTAGTGGGCGTACTTCAGCGCAATGTTGGTGTTCTGCTCGGCCAGCAGGAAAGAGACCTTCTCCTTCTCGTTGAGGTCCTTGACGATGCTGAAGATCTCGTCGACCACCTGCGGCGCCAGGCCCATCGACGGCTCGTCGAGCAGGATCATGTTCGGGTGCGCCATGAGCGCACGGCCGATCGCTGTCATCTGCTGCTCGCCGCCGGAGGTGTAACCGGACTGCGATGCGCGCCGCTGCTTCAGGCGCGGGAAGTAGGCGTAGACCTTCTCCAGCGCGGCATCGACGTCGCCGCGCGAGGCGCCGCGCGAATAGGCGCCGGTGAGCAGGTTCTCCTCGACTGTCAGGTGGGCGAAGCAGCGCCGCCCCTCCATCACCTGCACCACGCCACGCTTGACCAGCTCGTAGGCGGTGAGCCGTTCGATGCGGTCGCCCCTGTATTCGATGTAGCCCTTGGTGACCTCGCCGCGCTCGCCATGCAGCAGGTTCGACACCGCGCGCAGCGTGGTGGTCTTGCCGGCACCGTTGGCGCCGAGCAGCGCGACGATGCCGCCCTCGGGGACGGTCAGCGACACGCCCTTGAGCACCAGGATCACGTGGTTGTAGATGACCTCGATGCCGTTGACGGTCAGCAGGGATGACACGGTAGTCCTCGGTTCAGGTACTTGCGGCTTCGGTGAGGCGGCCGCCGGCCGACTCACCGAAGCCGCCCGCGCAAGATGCCGCGCGGGCGGCTTCTAGGCAGCGATGCTCAGCCGCCGGTCAGTTCCTTGGCGCAGTCGCGGCGCGGCAGCTTCTTCTCGGCCAGGTAGGCGTTGGCCGACTTCTTGATCATCGGCTGGATGATCTGCTGATCGGCCTCGTACCAGTCCGAGGTGAAGTTCCACTTGGTGCCGTCCCAGGTATGGATCCGGCCGGAATGCGCACCGCCGTGGTCCCTGCAACTGGTCGAGATCGGCCGCATCACGCCGGCGAAGCCCAGCGCGTCGAGCTTCTTCTGGTCGAGCGCCAGGTTCTCGAGACCCCAGCGGACTTCCTCGTGGGTCATCGGACGCTTGCCGAAGCGTTCCTGCGCCCGCTTGACCCCTTCCACGCCGAGCATCGCGCTGATCATGCCGCGCGTGTAAAGCACGGTGCCCACCTCGTCCTTGGGCCCCGTTCCCTGGTTCTTGTCGTGCAGGAGCTTTATGATGTCCTCGTGCACCTTGGCGCGGCCGGCGCCATGCTGCAGCGTCACGCCCGAGTAGCCCTTGGCGTCGGCGCCCACCGGGAGAACGTCGGGCTCGGCCGAAGCCCACCACACGCCGTACATCTTGTCGCGCGGATATCCGGTCGCTACCGCCTCCTTGAGCGCCGTCGAGTTCATCACGCCCCAGCCCCACAGGAATACGTAGTCGGGGCGCTGCTGGCGGATCTGCAGCCAGGTCGCCTTCTGCTCCACGCCCGGGTGCGTGACCGGCAGCAGCAGCAGCTCGAAGCCGTGCATCTTGGCGCGCTCCTGCAGCAGCGCGATCGGCTCCTTGCCATAGGGCGAGTCGTGATAGACGAGGGCGATCTTCTTGCCCTTGAGGTTGCTGACGCCGCCATTGAGCTTGCCGACGTGCTGCACCAGGATGTCGGACGCATCCCAGTAGGTGCCCATCAGCGGGAAGTTGTACGGGAAGGCCTCGCCGTCGACCGAGTCGGCACGGCCGTAGCCGGCGGTGATCAGCGGGATCTTGTCGGTCACCGTCTTGTCGGTCAGCGCGTAGGTGATACCGGTCGAAAGCGGCTGGAACACCGTGGCTCCGGTCGGCCCCTTGGTCTTCAGGCGCTCGTAGCACTCGACGCCGCGGTCGGTGGCGTAGCCGGTCTCGCATTCCTCGTAAGTGACCTTGACCCCGTTGATGCCGCCATCGCGCGCGTTGACGAGCTTCAGGTAGTCGCCATAACCGTTGGCGAACGGCACGCCGTTCGGCGCGTAGGCGCCGGTGCGGTAGACCAGCGCCGGAAAGAACTGCTCCATCGGCCCGGCCGCCGCCTTGGCGGGCGCCTTGCCCTTGTCCTGTGCGAAGGCGGCGCCGCTGCCCAGTGCAGCAACGACGCTCACCGCGGCCGCGAGGGCCTTGAATGTCGCGAGTTTCATGTTGCCTGTCTCCTTTCGATGGTCGTTGCTTGGGTGATTTGCCCGAGCGCTTGAAAAATCAGTGCGGGAACGGCCACAGCCGCAGCTTCTCCTTGCCGATCGCCCACAGACGCGCCAAACCGTGCGGCTCGGCAATCAGGAAGAACACGATCAGGGCGCCGAACACGATGAATTCGAGGTGCGAGATCATCGCCGTCGACATCGGGATGCCGAGCATGTTGGGCAGCTGGTTGAGCACCAGCGGCAGGACGACGATGAAGGCCGCGCCAAAGTAGCTGCCGAGAATCGAGCCCATGCCGCCGATGATGATCATGAACAGCAGGTTGAAGCTCAGCGTGATGTTGAAGGCCAGCGGCTCCCACGCGCCCAGGTGCACGAAGCCCCAAAGCGCGCCGGCCACTCCGGCGAAGAACGAACTGACCGCAAACGCCGACAGCTTGGCGTGCAGCGGCTGGATGCCGATCACGCTGGCCGCCACGTCCATGTCGCGGATCGCCATCCACGAGCGGCCGATGTGCGAGCGCACGAGGTTCTTTGCCAGCAGCGTCATCACCACCAGCACGCCCAGCACGAACCAGTATTTCTCCACCGGCTGGTCGATCACCCAGCCAAACAGCTCGACGTTGGCCGGCGACACCGAGCCCGACGACGAGTAGTTGGTGAACCACTTCACGCGGGCGAACATCCAGTCGACGAAGAACTGCGCCGCCAGCGTGGCCACAGCAAGGTAAAGGCCCTTGATGCGCAGGCTGGGCACGCCGAACACGATGCCGACCAGCGCGGCAACCAGGCCGGCCAGCGCCAGCACGACCAGGAAATTGAGCCCCGGCACGCGGATCACCAGGTTGTAGGCCGCGTAGGCGCCGACCGCCATGAAGGCGGCGTGGCCGAGCGAGATCTGGCCACAGTAGCCAACCAGGATGTTCAGGCCGATGGCGGCGATGGCCAGAATCAGGAACGGGATGATCAGCGCGCGGAACGCGTAGTCGCTGGCGACCAGCGGCACCAGCAGGAAGGCGAGCGCCACCACGCCCCAGACGAAGAAGCGGTCCTGCGTGATCGGCAGCAGCTGCTGGTCCGACCCGTAGGTGGTCTTGAACTGGCCGTTTTCGCGGTAGAGCATGCTTCACCTCTTGGGGACAGAGCCCGAGACGCGCGCGCAGCGCGCCCGAGAGCTCGGTCCCCAACCGTAATCAGACGCGGTCAATGTGCTTCTCCCCGAACAACCCCTCCGGCCTTACCAGCAGGAAGGCCAGCGCGAGCGCGTAGGCGAACCAGTTCTCGATGCCGCCGCCGGCGAGATCGAACGCCTTCACCATGATCGGGCCGAGGAACACCTCGGCGAACTTCTCGCCGACGCCGATGATCAGCCCGCCGATGATTGCTCCGGGTACCGACGTCAGGCCGCCCAGAATGACCACCGGCAGCGCCTTCAGCGCAATCAGTGACAGCGAGAACTGCACGCCGAGCTTGGAGCCCCAGATCATCCCGGCCACCAGCGCGACGATGCCCGCCACCGCCCAGACGATCACCCAGATCGTGTTCAGCGGGATGCCGATCGACTGCGCCGCCTGGTGGTCGTCCGCCACCGCACGCAGCGCGCGGCCGGTGGCGGTCTTCTGGAAGAAAACCGCCAGGGCCAGCACCAGCAGACCGGCGACCAGCGCCGCCACCAGGTCCTCCTGGTTGATCAGGATGCCGCCCTGGAACAGGCCGTCGAGGATCATCGTCGGCGTCTTCGGCATGCCGAGGTTGATCTCGTAGATGTCACTGCCCCATACCGTCTGGCCGACACCGTCGATGAAGTAGGTGATGCCGAGGGTGGCCATCAGCAGCACCACGCCCTCTTGGTTGACCAGATGGCGCAGCACCAGACGCTCGACCAGCCAGGCGAAGCCGACCATCAGCGCCATCGCGATCAGGAACGCGAGCATGTTGCCGACGAGTCGGCTCTCGATTCCGGTCAGTTGCGGGATCCACTCCGCCAGCCGGGCCATCGCCAGCGCGGCGAACAGCACCATTGCCCCCTGCGCGAAGTTGAACACGCCGGAGGCCTTGAAGATCAGCACGAAGCCGAGCGCCACCAGCGAATACAGCACGCCCGACATCAGGCCGCCGAGAAGCACCTCTACGTAGAAGCCCGGCGCGCTCATGCCCAGCAACAGCGGTGCGGCCATGCCGATCAGGATGCCCGCGATCAGCGTGATGATCGGCCAGTTCTTCTTCAGGTTGCCCATCGTCGTCGCCCCGCTCAATGCGCCACGCCGAGGTAGGCGTCGATCACGGCCTGGCTGCTGCGGACCTCGTCGGGCGTGCCGTCGCCGATCTTCTTGCCGTAATCGAGCACCACCACGCGGTCGGAAATGTCCATCACCACCCCCATGTCGTGCTCGATCAGCACGATGGTCGTGCCGAACTCGTCGTTCACGTCGAGGATGAAACGGCACATGTCCTCCTTTTCCTCGACGTTCATGCCGGCCATTGGCTCGTCGAGCAGTAGCAGCGTCGGCTCCATAGCCAGCGCACGCCCCAGGTCGACCCGCTTCTGCAGTCCGTAGGGCAGCCGGCCCACCGGTGTCTTGCGATAGGCCTGGATCTCGAGAAAGTCGATGATCTGCTCGACGAAAGCGCGGTGCTGCAGTTCCTCGTTCAGCGCCGGCCCCAGGCGCACCGCCTGCAGCAGGATATTGCTGCGCATCTTCAGATTGCGCCCGGTCATGATGTTGTCGAGCACGCTCATGCCCTTGAACAGGGCCAGCGACTGGAACGTGCGCGCGATGCCCATCTCGGCGGCACGGCGCGGGTTCATGTGGTCGAAGCTCGCCTGCTTGCCGTCGGCACCGCGGAACGTGATACGGCCGATCTGCGGCGTGTAGACGCCGTTGATCACGTTCAGCATCGAGCTCTTGCCGGCGCCGTTCGGGCCGATGATGGCGCGCACCTCGTGCTCGCGCACGTCGAAGGCGACGTCGGTCAGCGCCTTGACGCCGCCGAAGGCGAGCGAAATGTTGTCGACCCGCAGGATCACATCGCCGATGTGGCGTTCGCGATTCGTCATGAGTTGTGCTTCTGCTGATTCACCGGCTGATCCTTCATCGCCCAGGCGGCGTTGGCCGCCGGCTTGATCTCGCCTTCCGCTCCCATCGGCTTGCCCGTCCCGGCGATCCACTGCCACACCAGGACCCAGAACACCAGCACCAAGGCAATGCCGGCCAGGCCGAGCAGCAGAACGCCGTTGGCGAACCCCCAGGCGGCCAGCGGCACGCCGGTCAGCAGGCACAGCAGGGCGAGCCAGTTCTTGCCGGTCATCTGCTATCGGCCTGTCAGGCCGCCTTCCGCACTGGTGCGAACACCTTGGCGTCGCGGATCTTCAGGGTGGCGCTGATCTTGCCGGTGCGGCCGTCCTCGAACTTCACCTGTGTCTCGATGAACTGCTCCTTGCGGTCCGAGTACAGCGCCTCGACCAGCACCCCGTACTTGTCCTGGATGAAGCGGCGGCGCACCTTGCGCGTGCGGGTCAGCTCGTCGTCGTCCGGATCCAGTTCCTTGTGCAGGATCAGGAAACGGTGAATCTGCGAGTTGGCAAGCTTGGGGTCGGCGGCCAGGTCGGCGTTGACCTTCTCGACGCACTCGGTCACGAGGTCCAGCACTTCGGGCCTGCCGGCAAGATCGATGTAGCCGGCGTACGGCATGCCACGCCGCTCGGCCCAGTTGCCGACCGCCTCGAAATCGATGTTGATGAAGGCCGTGGCCTGCGCGCGCTCGTGGCCGAAGGCGACCGCCTCCTTGATGAACTGGAAGAACTTGAGCTTGTTCTCGATGTACTTGGGCGCGAACAGCGTGCCGTCGGATAGCTTGCCGACGTCGTTGGCGCGGTCGATGATCTTCAGGTCGCCGTCGGTGTCGAGATAGCCTGCATCGCCGGTGTGGTACCAGCCCTCGGCGTCCATCACCTCGGCAGTCGCCTCGGGGTTCTTGTAGTACTCCTTCAGCAGGCCGGGGCTCTTGAGCAGGATCTCGCCGGTGTCCTTGATCTTGACCTCGACGCCGGCGATCGGCGGGCCGACCGTGTCCGGCTTGACCCGTCCATTCTGCTGAATGCAGACGAACACCGCAGTTTCGGTGGAGCCGTAAAGCTGCTTCAGGTTGATGCCGATCGAGCGGTAGAAGCTGAACAGGTCCGGCCCGATCGCCTCGCCGGCGGTGTAGGCGACCTTGACACGGCTCATGCCGAGCACGTTGCGCAGCGGCCCGTAGACACATAGGTCGCCGACCTTGTACAGCAGGCGATCCCCGAAGCCGACCGGCTTGCCGTCGAGGATGCTGGAGCCGACTTTCTTGGCGACGTCCATGAAGTAATGGAACAACTTCCGCTTGATGGCGCCGGCGTCTTCCATGCGGATCATCACCTGCGTCAGCAGGCCTTCGAATACCCGTGGCGGCGCGAAGTAGTAGGTCGGTCCAATCTCGCGCAGGTCGTTGGTTACCGTCGACGGCGACTCCGGACAGTTAACGGTGTAGCCGGTGGCCAGCGCCTGCGCGTAAGAGAAGATGTTCTGCCCGATCCAGGCCAGCGGCAGATAGGCGAGCACGTCCTCGTAGACCGTCAGCCCCTCCATCTGCGTGCACACGCGGGCGCGGTCGATCAGCGAGTGGTGCGTCTGCACCACGCCCTTCGGCTTGCCGGTCGTGCCCGAGGTATAGAAAAGCGCCGCCGTGTCGTCGGCCGAGCCCTTCTCGATCTCCTCGTCGACGAACTTGGGCTGCACCGCCAGCAGCCCCTCGCCCAGCTTGGCGAGTTGCTCGTACGGCAGCAGGCCCTCCTGCGTGTAATGACGCAGGCCGCGCGGGTCGTCGTAGTAGATGTGCCTGAGCGTCGCGTGCTGCTCGCGGACCTCGAGCATCTTGTCGACCTGCTCCTGGTCCTCGACGATCGCGTAGGCGATCTCGGCGTTGTGGAACACGTAGACCATCTCGGCGGCGACCGCGTCCTGGTACATCGGCACCGGGATGCCGCCGAGCGACTGCGCCGCCATCATCGCGAAGTACATGCGCGGCCGGTTCTCGCCGATGATCGCCAGGTGGTCGCCACGGCGGAAGCCCTGCACGTGCAGGCCGGCAGCGAGCTTCTTTACCTCGTCCGCCACCTGCGCCCAGGTCCACGTCTGCCAGATGCCGAGATCCTTTTCGCGCAGCGCTGGATGCTTGTCGCGCCAGTGCGCGTGGTACAGCAGCAGCCGCGGAAAGGTGTCCGGCAACTCGGCCGGGGCCTGTGCCATCGCGATGTCTCCTTGTCTGAATGGTGGGTGCGGCGCAACAAACAAGCCGGCCGCTCCTCGTTCTTACCGCTGGGCGCAGACTCTACACAATCGCCGTTTTCCGGCAACCACCGGATGACCCGGGGTCTGCGCGGAGTCAAGGTAACCGGTCGGCGTCTCCCCGCGCTGTCATCTGGGCGACAATCGCGCCCATGCCTGCCGAGACCCTGGAAGAGTCGCTGCGCGCAACGCGCTGGGGGGCGTCGCTCGCCGCCGAGCAGCTGGCGCGGGTGGCCGCCGAATCGAACGAGGTCCTCGTGCCCGCGAGCGGCTACGTCTGCCGCAGCGGCGAGCCGGTCGATGCCTGGCTCGGCGTCCTCGACGGCATGGTCAAGATGATGATCTCGACGCCTTCTGGCCGCGCCTCGACCTTCACCAGCATCCCGGCCGGCGGCTGGTTCGGCGAGGGCAGCCTGCTGAAGACCGAGCCGCGCCGCTACGACGTCATTGCACTGCGCGAGTCGCGCATCGCGCGCGTGCCGCGCCGCACCTTCGAGTGGCTGCTGAACACCAGCATCCCGTTCAACCGCTTCCTGCTGGTGCAGCTGAACGAGCGGCTCGGCCAGTTCATCGGCATGCTGGAGGCGCAGCGCCTGCACGACCCCGACGCTCGCGCCGCCCGCTGCGTCGCCGGCCTGTTCAACACCATCCTTTACCCCGGCATCGACAAGAAGCTCGAAGTCTCGCAGGAGGAGATCGGCTACCTCGCCGGCATCTCGCGCCAGCGGGTGAACCAGGCGCTGCACGCGCTGGAAGCGGCCGGTTTGCTCAAGGTCGAGTACGGCGCGATCGTCATCAACGATCTCGACGGCCTGCGCCGTTACGGGTCGTGAGCGGGAGGCTCGCCCCGGCATGAAGACGGTCGAACTGCCCGCCGGCGAACCGATCCCGGCACTGGGCCTCGGCACCTGGCGCATGGGCGAGTCGGCGCGCGCCCGGCGGGCCGAGGTCGAGGCGGTGCACTTTGCCCTCGAGATCGGCTACCGGCTGATCGACACGGCCGAGATGTACGGCGAAGGTGGCGCGGAAGAGGTGGTCGGCGAGGCGCTCGCCCGCGGGCCCGTGCGGCGCGACGAGGTCTTGCTCGTCAGCAAGGTCTACCCGCACAACGCCAGCCGCAAGGGAACGATCGCCGCCTGTGAGCGCAGCCTCAAGCGCCTGCGCACCGACCGCATCGACCTGTACCTGCTGCACTGGCGCGGGGAGGTGGCGCTGGAGGAGACCGTCGCTGCGTTCGAGCATCTGCGCGAGGGAGGCAAGATCCGGCACTGGGGCGTGAGCAACTTCGACGTCGATGACCTGGGCGAGTTGTGGGACGTCGACGACGGCAAGCGCTGCGCCGCGAACCAGGTGTACTACTCGGCCGGCCAGCGCGGCATCGAGTTCGACCTGCTGCCGTGGCAGCGCCAGCATCGGCTGCCCGTGATGGCGTATTGCCCGATCGACCAAGGCGCGCTGGCACGCAGCACCCGGCTGCAGGTCGTCGCGCGGGCACGGGGGGTCACGGCGGCGCAAGTGGCGCTCGCCTGGGTGATGCGGCAACCCGACGTGATCGCGATCCCGAAGGCGGTGCGGGCCGCCCACCTGCGCGAGAACCTCGCCGCCGCGTCGATCGAACTTTCGGCCACCGAACTGACGCAGATCGACGCGGCCTTCCCGCCGCCGGCGCGCAAACGGCGGCTGGCGATGACCTGACGGCGCCTCGGGCAGGCGATAGGGCAGCCGCGATGTTCGACCTCGAAACCTGGGAACTGGCCAGCTACGTGGTGACCGTGATCGGCCTGCCGCTGGCGATCGGCCTGTTCCTCTACGAGCAGCGCAAGGAGCGCGCCAACGAGGAGGACGAGGTCTACCAGCTGCTGTCGAACGCCTACAACGAGTTCCTCAAGGTGGTGATCGACAACGCCGACCTGCACCTGCGCTCGAACGCACCCACGCCGGATCTCACGCCGGAGCAGCGTGAGCGGATGCTCGCCATTTTCGACATGCTGATCTCCCTGCTCGAGCGCGCCTATCTCACCGCGTGGTCGCCGGACATGACGCCGGCGCAGGCGCGGCGTTGGAATTCATGGGAAGACTTCATGCGCGAGTGGGTCCGCCGCGACGACTTCTATTACCGGCTGCCCGAGTTGCTGCACGGCGAGGACCCGCAGTTCGCCGACTACCTGCGCGCGCTGGCACAGGAGGAGCGCGGCGCCGCGCCGCGCTGAGCGACGCCCATGATCAGTCTGTCCGCCGTGGGCCCGGCGCCAGCGCACCTGGCGCCAGGACGATCGCCACCAGCGCCAGCACGCAGAAGCCTGCCCCTGCAAAGAAGGTGAACGCCGCACCGAAGGCGTCCCACAGCAGCCCCGCCAGGACGCTGGCCAGGAGCATGGCGATGCCCGCGACCAGGTTGAAGAACCCGAAAGCCGTGCCGCGCAGGTCATCCGGCGCGGTATCGGCCACCATCGTTGCCAGCAGGCCCTGCGTGATGCCCAGGTGCAGTCCCCATAGCGCCACGCCCGCCCACACCCAGGTCCAATGGTTGCTCGATGCCAGCACCAGGTCGGCGGCGATCAGCACCGCCAGGCCGAGCGAGAGCAGGCTGCGGTGGCTGATGCGGTCGGACAGCCAGCCGAACGGATAGGCGGTCAGCGCGTAGACCACGTTCATGGCCACCAGCACCAGCGGGGTGAGCGCAATCGGCAGGCCACCCTGCTCGGCGCGCAGGATCAGGAAGGCCTCCGAAAAGCGCGCCAGCGTGAACACCGCGCCGACGCCGACCACCCACCAGTAGGTGCCGGAAAGCCGCCGCATCTGCTCGCGCCGGATCGGGTTGACTGGCGCCCGGTTGCCATCGCGCTCCGGCTCGCGCACGCCGACGACGAGAAGCAGCACGGCGAGTACACCAGGAATCGCCGCCACCCAGAACACGGCGCGGAAGTCGTTCGCCCAGGCGAGCATCAGCCCCATCGCCAGCAGCGGACCGACGAAGGCGCCAACCGTGTCCAGCGACTGGCGCAACCCGAACGCCGCGCCGCGAACGTCGGGCGGCGCAATGTCGGCGACCAGTGCATCGCGCGGCGCGCCGCGGATGCCCTTGCCGACTCGATCGATCAGCCGGGCCGCGAGCACCAGGCCGCTGCTGGTGGCCAGCGCGAACAGCGGCTTCGACAGCGCGCCGAGTCCATAGCCAAGCACCGCCAGCGGCTTGCGCCGGCCCCAGTAGTCGCTCAGCGCCCCGGAGAAAACCTTGACGATCAGCGCCGTGGCCTCTGCCATGCCTTCGATGAGCCCGACGGCCAGCGCGCTTGCCCCGAGCGCAGTGACCAGGAAGACCGGCAGCAGGCTGTGGATCAGTTCGGAGGAGACATCCATCAGCAGGCTGACGAAGCCGAGCGCCCAGATTGCCGGGGGAATCCGGACCCCGGCCGGCGCTGCCGGCGGGCGGCCTGGCATCATCCCTCGGACGACGGTGGCATGGCCTTGCGCAACGACGGTCGCTGCGGCGACAGCGCCGCGGCATCGACACCGAGGTCGGCAATGTCGGCGGCAATGGCCTCGCCGCCGATCAGCGCCGCCGCCGCGCGCGCCACCGCCGGCGCGGTCTGGATGCCGTAGCCGCCCTGTCCGGCGAGCCAGAAGAAGCCCGCAGCCTGCGCATCGAACCCGGCGACGATCGTCTTGTCGGCGACGAACGAACGCAGGCCGGCCCAGCGCGCGTGGATGCGTGGCACCTGCAATGTGGTCACACGGGTCAGCCGGTCGACCAGCACGGCGACGTCGTATTCGTCGGGCTGCGCATCGCACGGCGGCGATGGCGTCTCGTCGGCCGGTGAGGCCAGGATGCGGCCGGCGTCCGGCTTGAAGTACCAGTCCTCATCGATGTCGATCACTGCCGGCCAGTGGTCGATCGACGCACCTGTCGGCGGGTCGAAGGTGATCGCGGTGCGCCGCTTCGGCACCAAGCCGATCGGCTGCGCGCCGGCCAGCCGGCCGATCTCGTCGGCCCAAGCGCCGGCGGCGTTGACGAGCAACGGTGCCGCAAACTCACCAGCCGCGGTCTGCACGCGCCAATGTTCCCGATAGCGGCCCAGCGCACGCACCTCGGCGTTGCAGACCAGCATGCCGTCGCGCGCGCGCAACCCGCGCAGGAATCCCTGATGCAGGGCATGCACGTCGATGTCCATCGCGTCGGGCTCGAGCAGGCCACCGGCGACCTGATCGGGCGCGAAGCACGGCAGCCGCGCACACACTTCTTCACCCGACCACCAGGCGAGGTTGTCGACCAGCGCCGAGCACTCTTCACGCGCGCGCTGCAGCCCCGGCAACTGCTCGACGCGAGCGACCAGCAACGTGCCGCGCGGCGAAAGCAGCGGCGTCGATGCGAACCCTGCCGGCGGCTGGGCGAGAAAACGCTTGCTGGCGCGCGTCAGCGCGCGCATCACCGTGTTGCCGTAGGTCTCGGTGAACAGCGCCGCCGAGCGGCCGGTGGTGTGATAACCGGGCTGGCTCTCGCGCTCGAGCAGCAGCACGCTGCGGGTCGCCGCCAGTTCGTAGGCGACCGAGGCGCCGGCAATGCCGGCGCCGATCACGATGACGCTCGCCTGCTGGACCTGGTGCATGACCCGGCAAGGATACGGGGCCGCCGCAGAGCGTTCCCCGGCGTCGGGCGAATCCCCGCCATCGGCAGCTGGCGCACCGCCCGGTACAGTCGCGCGACGTACTGATGAACGTCGAGTCTTCCGTCCCGAAACGCATCCTGCCGGCGATCGTGCTGTCGCAGTTCGCCGGCACGTCGCTGTGGTTCGCCATCAACGCGGTGATGCCGGACCTGCAGCGCGACTGGCAGCTGCCGGCGGCGGCGGTGGGCTCCCTGACCTCGGCGGTGCAGGCAGGCTTCATCGGCGGCACGCTGGTGTTCGCGCTGCTGACGATCGCCGACCGCTTCTCGCCGCGCCAGGTCTTCCTGCTGTGCGCACTGGCCGGCGCCGCCTGCAACGCGGCAGGCGCGCTGCTCGACCGCCAGTACGACACCCTGCTCGCACTGCGCTTCGCCACCGGCTTCTTCCTCGCCGGCATCTACCCGGTCGGCATGAAGATCGCCGCCGGCTGGTACACGCGCGGGCTGGGCGCCGCCCTCGGGCTGCTGGTCGGCGCGCTGGTGCTCGGCACCGCCGCGCCGCACGGGTTGCGTGCGCTCGGCGCGCACTGGCCCTGGCAGACGGTGATGTGGACGGTTTCGGCGATCGCCGCCGCCGGCGGAGTGCTGATGTACGCACTGGTGCCCGAAAGCCCGTCGATGCCGCGCGCCGCGCGCATTCGCCCACAGGCGCTGGCCGTCATCTGGACCGACCGCGACGTGCGCGCGTCGGCGTTCGGCTACTTCGGCCACATGTGGGAGCTGTACGCGTTCTGGGTGCTGGTGCCGCTGATCGTGGCCACGCGACTGCCGGCGACGCAGGTTGCCGCCGCCTCGTTCGCGGTGATCGGCTCGGGATTCCTCGGCTGCGCCGTCGGCGGGCTATTGGTGCGCCGCTTCGGCAGCGCCAGGGTCGCCGCGGCTCAACTGGCGACGAGCGGCCTGTGTTGCGTGCTGGCGCCGCTGCTGCTCGACGCGCCGCTGTGGCTGTTTGCCGCGTGGCTGCTCGTCTGGGGCGTCACGGTGGTCGGCGACTCGCCGCAGTTCTCCACGCTCACCGCGCTCAATGCACCGCGCGACGCGGTCGGCAGCGTGCTCACCTTCGTCAACTGCATCGGCTTCGCGATCACGATCGTCAGCATCGGGCTGTTCACCCACGCCCTGCAGCGCTGGCCGCTGGCGATGCTGCTGCCTTGGCTGGCGATCGGCCCGGCGCTCGGCCTGCGCGCGCTGGCGCCGCTGCTCGGCAGACAACACGAGCCACAGAAGTAATCGCCGCCTTCACGGCTGCGTCTCGCACCAGTGTTCGATCGCTGTCCTGACCTCGTCCGGCCGCTCGGTCAGCGGCCAGTGGTGGCAGTCGACGGTCTTCACCTCGCCGCGCGGGAAACGGGCGGCGATCGCCCTCATCTCGGGCAGCGCGGCGAAGGTGGCGCCGGTGGACAGCAGCACCAGCGTCGGCATCGCAATGGACTCCGGCGCCGCGACCGGCCGGAACATCTCGACCAGTTCCTGCAGGTAGTGCGCGGTGCGGAACGTGCGCAGGTCGGCACGGGTCGAGCTGTAGCGGCGGATGAACTCCGCCTCGGCTTCCGGCGAGCCGAGCGAGGCGCGCGCCAGTTCGTCGAGCGCGCGCAGGTCCAGCGGCGGGATGTCTCGCCGGCGCAGGCCGAGCGCATTCAGCCCGCGAACGATCGCCACCGCGGCGACGAACAGCGGCGCCGCGCGTGCGATCCACTTCCAGCGGCCGTGCAGCGCCGGCCGGAACACCGGGTCGATCAGCACCAGCGCCGCGACGCGCTGCGGCGCGCGCGCTGCGCACGCGAGCGCCACCTGCGCGCCCAGGCTGTGGCCGACCAGCAGCGCGCGCGGTGCGCCCTCAGCATCGAGCAGCGCCAGCAGGTCGTCGCACCACAGTTCGAGCGAGATGCGGCCGCGCGTCGGCGAATCGCCGTGGCCGCACAGGTCGACGCGGATCAGGTCGCGTTCATCGGCAAGGGTCGTGCGCTCGACGAACTCCGACCACCGCGTCATGTTGCTGGCCAGCCCGTGCAGCAGCAGTACGGGCGCCTTGCCGGCCGGCCGTCGCGCGGCGGTGCGCCGGTAGGCGATGCGCACGCCGTCGGGCCGCACGAGCGAGCGGAGGCTCTCGCCCGCCGGCGCGGGCCGTGTCGACGGAGCGGACGTCGGAGTCAGCGGGCGTAACCCCAGGCCTTCAGGCGGCTCATCGAGTACTCGGCCGGCTTGCCCTGCCCGCCGCCGCGGAGGTAACGCGCGTAGTTGTCGGCGGCGGCGCGCTGGTTGCCGGCGCCTTCGTAGCTGACGCCCTTGAGGAAAGCAATGCCGGGATCGCCCGGCAGCAGGCGGTCGAACTGCTCGAAGCTCTGCGCCGCGGCGCCCGGGTTCTTCTCCGCCAGCTGAAGCACGCCGGAAAGCTTGTGCGCCTGCGCTTCCTGCGGATAGATCGTGCGCGCCGTGTCGGCGTAGCGCAGCGCATCCTTCTGCCGACCCTGCGCGGCCAGGCAGCGGGCCATCAGCAGGTTGGACGGGTAGTCGCGCGGCGCGACGGCCAGTGCCTTGGCGAACTCGCCCTGCGCCTGCGGCAGCTGCTTGCGCGCCATCGCCACCTCGCCGCTCTTGCAGGCGTCGATGGCCGGCTTCAGCTTGCGCAGGCTCGCCGTGCTGTCCATGAAGCGCTCGCGCTGCGGGTTTGCCTTCAGGCTGGCGGCGTGCTTCGTCTCGGCGAGCCGCTGCGCGTTGGCCAGCCGCTCGCTGCTCATCGGGTGCGTCGAAAACATCGTCTCGAGCAGCGACGGCGTCTCCTTGGCCTCGCGCACCAGCAGGCCGTGCAGCTGCGTCATGCCGCCGGCGGGATAACCTGCCCTGACCATGTAGTCCTGTCCCAGCGCATCGGCCTCGCGCTCGTTGTCGCGCGAGTACGAGGCGAGCAGCGCACTGGCGCCGACCTGCCCACCGATTGCCGCCAGCCCGCCCCACGATGAATCGACCACCGAGGCGGCAACGGCAAGGCCGACCACCGCCGCCTGCGACAGCATCGCCTGCCCCTGCCGCTGCGCGGCGTGGCGGGCGTTGACGTGGCCCATCTCGTGGCCGAGCAGCGCCGCCAGTTCAGCCTCGCTGTCGAGTTCGGTCACGATGCCGCGGGTGACGCCCATCGACCCGCCGGGGAAGGTGTAGGCATTGATGTAGTTGGCATTCAGCACGCGGTACGAGTAGGGCATGCTCGGCCGCTGCGTCAGGTCGTCCATGCGATTGCCGAGGCCGGCGACGTAGCGGTTGACGCCATCGTCCTGGATCGCGCCCATGTCCTGCGAGAACTGGTGCGGCGCGACTTCCCGGTCGACCTGGCGTTCCTCCTCCTCGCTCATGCCGACCAGGATGCGTTCGCCGGTGACCGGCGAGGTGGCACAACCCGCGAGGCTGCCCGCCGCCACGCCGGCGCCGAACAGCCACAACACGTCGCGGCGGGTGAGGCGGTTGCGCCGCAGGCGTCGGGCGAAGGCATCGTGGTTCATCGTGGTCATCTCGTGCAGCAGGTTTTCAGTTCGCCCCTTCATGGCGCGCCAGCACGCCGCGCCACTTGTCGTGCAGCACGTCGGCGGGCAGTTCGGCTGCGTCCCAGTAGCCGATCAGGACGCCCTTGCGCTCAGAGCCGCCGCGCCGCAGCCCGATCTGCGCGTCGGAGATCGTCGTGCGCTGCGACTGCCGGCGCGCCCAGCGGTTCAGCAGCGCGAACAGCTGCTCGCGCTGCGATGCATGCGCGGGGTCAGCGCCAAGATCGACGAGTTCGTTCGGATCGTTGGCCAGGTCGAACAGCATCGGCCGCATGCCTTCGGCATGAACGTACTTGTAGCGATCGTCGCGGACCATGAAGGCGCGCGCGTCCATCGGCGCCACGCCGAGTGCGGCGGCCGCCGGGGTCATCGAGTAGTCGTACTCGCTGATCGCCGCTTCGCGCCAGCGCACCGGCGGCTGCCCGCGCAGCCAGGGCTGCAGCGCCCGGCCCTCGAGGCGGTGCGCCGGCACCGCGCCGCCGGCGAATTCGACGAAGGTCGGCGCCAGGTCGATGCTTTCGACCAGCGCATCGCAGACGGTACCGCGCGTGCCGTCGGCTGCGGCCGAAGGATCGACGACGATCAGCGGGATCTTCACCGACGGGTCGTGGAACAGGTCCTTCTCGCCGAGCCAGTGATCGCCGAGATAGTCGCCGTGATCGGAGGTGAAGACGATCAGCGTCGAGTCGAGCAGGCCGCGCGCGGCGACGCCCTTCATAAGCGCGCCGATCGCATCGTCGATCTGCGCGACCAGCCCCATGTAGGCCGGGATCACCGCCGCCCGCACCTCGTCACGACAAAACGCGCGCGACACGCGCAGATTCATGAACTCGCCGTACAACGGATGCGGATCGCGACGCTCGGCGTCGCTGCGCACTGCCGGCAGCACGTCGGCCGCCGAGTACATCGCGTGGTACGGCGCCGGCGCGATGCACGGCCAGTGCGGCTTGATGTAGGAAAGGTGCAGGCACCACGGTTCGCTGCCCGCTTCGTCGATGAAGTCGAGTGCGCGCTGCGTCATGTACGGCGTCTCGGAATGCTCGGCCTTCACCCGCGCCGGGCGCGTGCTGTTGCGCAGCAGCCAGCCGGACAGCAGGTTGCCGTCCTCATCCAGCGCGGCGTTGGCCCAGTCGTCCCACGGGTTGTCGCCGTCGTAGCCCTGCGCGCGCAGCCAGGCGTTGTAGCGCGGCTCGCGCGGGTCGTACTTGCCCGCCGGGCCGACACCGTGCAGTCCGTCGTCACGCTCGAACGGATCGAAGCCGCACTCGGCGACGCGCACGCCGATCTCCGAGCGCGGGTCGATGCCCAGCCGCGCCATGCCTTCGACGTCGGCCGCCATGTGCGTCTTGCCGACCAGCGCGGTGCGCACTCCGAGCGGGCGCAGGTAGTCGCCGAGCGTGAGCTCGCCCACCTTGAGCGGGAAGTTGTTCCAGGCGGCGCCGTGCGAATCGACGTAGCGGCCGGTGTAGAAGCTCATCCTCGAGGAGCCGCAGATCGGGCTCTGGCAATAGGCGCGTGAGAACAGCACCCCGCGGGCGGCCAGCCGCGCGATGTTCGGCGTGCGCATCCGCGGGTGCCCCGTGCACGCCAGGTAGTCCCAGCGCAGCTGGTCGCACATCACGAACAGGATGTTGCGGCGATCGTGGCTCATGCTGCGCCCGCTGCGGCTGCGGCCTTCACTGCTGGATGCCCGCCGCCTTGACCACCGGTTCCCACTTGGCGCGGAAGGCGGCGATCATCTTCGCCGTCGCCTCCGGGCCGGCAGCGACCGGGTCCATGGCTGCGTCGCGGAACTTCTTCTGCATCTCGGGCGTCTTCATGATCGCCTCGATCGCGCTGCCCAGTTCACGCACGCGCGCCGCCGGCATCGATGCCGGCGCGAAGAACACGTTCCAGCCGTCGGCGACCACATTCAGCCCCGACTCCTTCAGCGTCGGCACCTTCGGCAGTTCCGGCGCGCGCTTCTCGCCGCCGATGGCCAGGATGCGCAGCTTGCCGCCTTCGTGCTGCGCGAGCAGGGTGTCGAGGGTGTCGATCGCCACGGGGATCTGGCCGCCGAGAAGATCGGTCAGCAGCGGCGCCGAACCGCGGTAGCCGACGACCTCCGGCTTGACCTTCGCCGCATCGGCCACCATCAGCGCGAAGAAATGCGGCAGGCTGCCCGTGGCCGGCACGCCGAAGTTTGCCTTCTCGGGATTGGCGCGCAGCCACGCCAGCAGATGGCTGAATTCCTTGACCGGCACCGCGGCACCGACCGCAATGCCGAACTCGTAGCGCGAAACCTGCGCCACCGGCACGAAATCGGTTGTCGGGTCGTAGCCGACGTTCTTGAACACCAGCGGCGCGACGACGTTGACCGCCGGGTTGCCGATCATCAGCACCGTTTCGTTCGCCGGCGTGCCGCGGAAGCCCTGCGCCGCCACGCGGCCGCCCGCCCCGGTCTTGTTCTCGACCACGACGGCGGTACCGAATTTCTCCCGCATCGCGTCGGCGACCAGCCGTGCCGCCTTGTCCGACGCGCCACCGGGCGGGTAGCCGACGATGAACTTGATCGGCCCTTCGATCTTCTGCGCCTGAACGGTGGCGGCGAGTAGCAGCGCACCGATAGCGACGAAAAGTCTTCCCAGCTGCAGCATGGTCTCCCCGCAGGTTGCCGCGGGCGCGTGATCGCCACCCGGATTCTTCGTGCCGCCGTCAAAGCCGGCGGGCTTCGCTGGCGCATGCCGCACGCCGCGCCTCGATTCTGCCGCAGCCGCACAGTCGACGGGTCGCCGCCGCAGGACTTATCCTGCACCGGTTCAAGCCGACGCCGCACCGCAATGACCCAGCGCCTGCAACGCCTCCTCGACAACAACCGCGTCTGGGCGCAGCACGAGGCCGAGCGCGATCCCGCCTATTTCTCCAAGCTGCTCGAGCAGCAGGCGCCCGAGTACCTGTGGATCGGCTGCTCGGACAGCCGCGTGCCGGCCAACCAGATCACCGGGCTGGCGCCGGGCGAGGTGTTCGTCCACCGCAACGTCGGCAACCTGGTCGTGCACACGGACCTGAACTGCCTGGCGGTGATCGACTTCGCGGTCGACCTGCTGCACGTGAAGCACGTGATCGTCGTCGGCCATCACGGCTGCAGCGGCGTGCGCATGGCGCTGCGGCGCTCGGCCGGCGGACTGGCCGAGCACTGGCTGCGCCACCTGCAGGACGTGCAGGCCAAGCACGCGGCGTTGATCGACGCGGTGACCGGTACCGAGGACAAGGTCAACCTGCTCGCCGAACTGAACGTGCTGGAGCAGGCCAGCAACGTCTGCGAGTCGACGATCGTGCGCGAGGCCTGGCGGCAGCACGCCGACCTCACCGTCAGCGGCTGGATCTACTCGCTGCGCGACGGCCTGCTGATCGATCTCGGCTTCAACGTCGACGGCCACACCGACCTGGCCACCGCGCGCGCGAGTTCGCTCGCCATCATCCGGTCGCGCTACGGTCGCTGAGCAACCGCGCGCAAGCCGGCATGTGCGGCCGCTACGACCTCTCGGACAACCCGGCGGCGATCCGGGCAAAGTTCAGCGTGCCGGCCGTGCCGGAGTTCGCACCCAACGTTGACTGGCGGCCGACCAACAGCGCGCCGATCGTGCGCCTGGCCACCGACGGCGGGCGGGAGTGCGTGCTGGCGCGGTGGGGGCTGGTGCCAGGGTGGGCGCCGGATCTCAAGTTCGGCACCCGCTGCATCAACGCGCGCGCCGAGACGGTGGCAAAACTACCGGCCTTCCGCGGCGCATTCCGCAGACGGCGCTGCCTCGTGCCGGTAAACGCGTTCTTCGAGTGGAGCGGCGAGAAAGGCCACCGCATCAAGTGGCGAATCGGGCTGCGCGACGAGGCGCTGTTTGCGCTCGCCGGCCTGTGGGAGTGGTGGCAGGACCGGGAAAGCGCGGAGGGTGTCGCCAGCTACACCATCGTCACCTGCGCGGCCAACGCCGCGATCGCGCCGCTGCACGACCGGATGCCGGTCATTCTGCGCGAGGCCGACTACGCGCGCTGGCTGGACGCCGCCGCCGACGGCCAGCCGTTGCTGGCGCCGTTCGATCCGGAGGCGCTTCAGCTGCAGCGGTGCTGAAGGGCCGGCGCTAGGGCCGCAAGCCGCCCACCGAGGCAAAGCCCGGATCTTGCAGCACCGGCGCCGCCGGGTCCGGCGAACTGTCCGGCGGCGACGGCCGGTTGGATTCGGTCAGGCCGAACCAGTCGACTGCCTCGGTAGCGTGCTGGCCAGGGACGCCGCAGTCCGCGGGCAAGGCGGGTGCAGTCGGGCGGCCGCTGTCGGGGGTGGAACCGTCGGCACTCAATTTGAACTCCTGTCTGCCGTTGCAGGCACGGCGCTTGCGCACCGCATCGAGTCCAGATCTTGGCGCGCCCGGTGCGATCGGAGAATCGGCCGTCCGAATGCGATGAATCAGCCATCCGGATCGGGCGATCGAGGCGCGCCGTTGAAGCGTTCCTCGACAGGACAACGAGTTACGGGTCGCTAGTACCAGCGTCCGTCGCGGCGCTCGATCTCGCGGATGCGCTGCTCCAGGTCGATCAGGTCGGTCGACTGCGACAGATAGCGGTCTGCTTCGCGCATCTCGGCCAGGTACATGCGCTGTTGGTACCAGGAAGCAAGTTTCGGGAAGAAACCGCGCATGGCCTCCGCGCGACGCTCGCTGACCTCGCGCGGCACTGCCGGCCGCACGCCGGCCGCGGGCGCCCGGGGAGCACCGGGGCGGCGCAAGTGGAGGAAGTCGAAAAGGCTTCCGCTGTCGAATTTCAGTGTCCAGGCACTCATGGCGAATTCCAGTTAACGATCAGGCAGGCCGGCGTGGGATTCGCCGGCGGCGCTGCCGGTCAATCAGACCTGCGACGGGTCGCGGGCATAGCCGCACTGCACCAGGACGCGCCGGATGTGACGCTTGGCCTCCTGCTTGCGCCGTTTGACCAGGCGCGCTCCGCCACGATGGGCAGCCGCGATGACGGCATCCCACAAGCGACCGGCTTGGTCGGCGCTGGCGTAGGCGAGGTCGCCCAGGGTCACGGTGCCGAGCCGCGAGGCCGGCGGCGGGAGGCTGTAGCCGTCCTGCAACAGACAGAAGGTGTAAAGGCCCCCGATCTCGGGGGTGGCGGGACGAAATTTCATGTGGACTTCCTTTACCGATCAGCGGCTTGCTTCGTTTGATGCGCCGCACTCAGCCAATCTATGGCCATTAGAGGAACAAATAAAATCGTCATTTCAGATGCTTAGGATTCGTTTATCCGATCGGGATCCCGGTTAGATTTCCGCATCGCAACATGCGGCGAGACAAGTCCTTTCCGCGCAGGTACTTATGGAGCTTTACCAGCTACGCACCTTCGCCGCTGTGGCCGAAGAGGGTCACCTGACGCGGGCGGCCGAGCGGCTGCATGTCAGCCAGCCAGCGGTCAGCGGCCAGATCAAGGCGCTCGAGCAGGAACTGGACGTGCGTCTGTTCGAGCGGTCGGCCAGCGGCATGGTGCTGACCGTTGCCGGTCGGGAACTGCTTGCCAATGCACAGCGAGTGCTCACTGCCGCGGAAGATATGAAGCAGGCTGCCAAGCGCCTGACCGGCGAGATTGCCGGCGTGCTGCGCATCGGCACGGTGAGCAACCCGGCATCGCTCCGGCTGGGCGAGCTCCTTGCGGCGGCGATCGAGCGCCACCCGCGGCTACAGCTGGAACTGCAACACGAGGTTTCCGGCGCCGCGCTCGAGGCCGTCCGCGAGGGGCGGCTGGACGCCAGCTTCTATTTCGGCGATGCGCCGGGGCGCGACATCACCGCTCTGCGCCTGCGCGAGCAGGTCTACTGCGTGACCGGCCCCGGTGCCTGGTCCGACCGGATCGAGACGGCCGACTGGGCCGACATCGCCGCCCTGCCCTGGATCCTGACGCCGGCAATCAGCACGCACAACCGGCTGGTGACCCGCCTGTTCGAGGAGCAGGGCATCGAGCCGCCGCAGCGCCACGTCGAGGCCGACCAGGAGTCGGTGATCGAGACGCTGGTCGTTTCGGGCGTCGGCGTGTCGCTGATGCGCGAGGAACTGGCGCAGACGCGGGCCGCTGCCGGCGAGATCTGCATCTGGGACAAGGCGAGGTTGCGCACCACGCTGTGGTTCGTCTGCGCTGCGGGTCGCGAGGAAGACCCGCTGCTCAAGGCCCTGTTCGCGCTGCTGCGCGAGGTCTGGCAGTTGCCGGAAGAGGTCCCCGACAAGCGCGCAACAGCACTGACTGGCTAGGCTCGGTCAGCGCCGGCGCTGGCTTCGCCGGGGTTACGTCGGGCAGGGGCCGCGGCTAAGCTCGCAGTCTGCGACCTGCGCGGTCGCGTCCCGGGGAGCCTGCGCCATGACCGACCTGTCCGAGATCAAGAAGCTGGCCTCCTACCGCCCGACGCACAAGGTGCGTTTCGTCACGGCGGCCTCGCTGTTCGACGGCCATGACGCCAGCATCAACATCATGCGGCGCATCCTGCAGAGCATGGGCGCCGAGGTGATCCATCTCGGCCACAACCGCTCGGTCGAGGAGATCGTCACCGCCGCGCTGCAGGAGGACGTGCAGGGCATCGCCGTGTCCAGCTACCAGGGCGGGCACGTCGAGTTCTTCAAGTACATGATCGACCTGCTGCGCAGCCGCGGCGGCAGCAACATCAAGGTCTACGGCGGCGGCGGCGGCGTGATCGTGCCGGCCGAGATCAAGGAGTTGCACGACTACGGCGTGACGCGCATCTTCTCGCCCGAGGACGGGCAGAAGATGGGCCTCGCGGGAATGATCGGCTCGATGGTCGCCGGCTGCGACCTGGACCTGTCGCCGCTGGCGCCGACGTCGATCGACGCCCTGAAGGACAAGGACGTCGTGAAGCGCTGGCGCGCGCTGGCGCAGGCCATCACCGCACTCGAACTCGGCCGGTGCGAGCCGAAGCTGCGCGAGGCGCTGCGCAAAGCCGCGGACACCGCCAAGGTGCCGGTGCTCGGCATCACCGGCACAGGCGGCGCCGGCAAGAGTTCGCTCACCGACGAGCTGATTCGCCGCCTGCGGCTGGACCAGGACGACGCTCTTTCGATCGCGGTGGTCTCGATCGACCCGTCGCGGCGCAAGAGTGGTGGCGCGTTGCTCGGCGACCGTATCCGCATGAACGCGATCGGCCCGTGGAGCAGGGGGCCGCGATTGCCCGCCGGGCCGCCCCAAGGGCAATCAGCCCCCTCGGGGGGCAGCGCAGCCCCGGAAGGGGCAAGCGTGGGAGTCCCACGTGTCTACATGCGCTCGCTGGCCACCCGCGAGGCCGGCAGCGAGATCAGCCAGGCGCTGCCGGAAGCGCTGGCGGCGTGCAAAGCGGCCGGCTTCGACCTCATCCTGGTCGAGACCTCCGGCATCGGCCAGGGCGACGCGGCGATCGTGCCGCACGTCGACGCCAGCCTGTACGTGATGACGCCCGAGTACGGCGCTGCGAGCCAGCTCGAGAAGATCGACATGCTGGATTTCGCCAGCTTCGTCGCCATCAACAAATTCGACCGCAAGGGTGCCGCCGATGCGCTGCGCGACGTCGCCAAGCAGGTGCAGCGCAACCGAGGCGACTTCTCCAAGAAGCCCGAAGAGATGCCGGTGTTCGGCACCATGGCCGCGCGCTTCAACGACGACGGCGTCACCGCGCTTTACCAGGCGCTGTTGCCGCGGCTGAAGGAACTGGGCCTGAAGGCCGGCGAGTCGAAGCTGCCCAAGGTGCACACAAGGCACTCCACGCACCAGGTGCCGATCGTGCCGGGCAAGCGCACGCGCTATCTGGCCGAGATCGCCGAGACGGTGCGCGGCTACAAGAAGAAGGCGGCGGAGCAGGCGCGCATCGCGCGCGAGCGGCAGCAGCTGCTCGCCGCGCAGGCTCTGCTGGCGGCGGAGTGCAACGAAGAGAGCACGAACCTCCACGCGTTGGCCGCCGACCGCGACACCAGGCTCGATGCCCGGAGCCAGAAACTGCTCGCCATGTGGCCGCAGATGCAGCAGGCCTATGCCGGCGACGAGTACGTGGTGAAGATCCGCGACAAGGAAATCCGCACCCGGCTCACCTACACGTCCTTGTCGGGCAGCAAGATCCGCAAGGTGGCGTTGCCGCGCTACGAAGACCACGGCGAGCTGCTCAAGTGGCTGCTGCTGGAGAACGTGCCCGGCTCCTTCCCGTACACCGGCGGCGTGTTCGCCTTCAAGCGCGAGAACGAGGATCCGACGCGGATGTTCGCCGGCGAAGGCGACCCGTTCCGCACCAACAAGCGCTTCAAGCTGCTGTCCGAAGGCATGCCGGCCAAGCGGCTTTCCACCGCCTTCGACAGCGTGACGCTGTACGGCAACGAGCCGGACCTACGGCCGGACATCTACGGCAAGATCGGCAACAGCGGTGTGTCGATCGCCACCCTGGACGACCTGAAGGTGCTTTATTCGGGTTTCGACCTGACGGCGCCGAACACGTCGGTGAGCATGACCATCAACGGCCCGGCGCCGTCGATCCTGGCGATGTTCATGAACACCGCCATCGACCAGAACCTCGACAAGTTCCGCGCCGAGAACGGCCGCGACGCCACCGACGACGAGGCCGCCAAGATCCGCGCCTGGGTACTGGAGAACGTGCGCGGCACGGTGCAGGCCGACATCCTGAAGGAAGACCAGGGGCAGAACACCTGCATCTTCTCGACCGAGTTCTCGCTCAAGGTGATGGGCGACATCCAGGAGTACTTCTGCCGCCACAACGTGCGCAATTTTTACTCGGTGTCGATCAGCGGCTATCACATCGCCGAGGCCGGCGCCAACCCGATCAGCCAGCTCGCCTTCACGCTTTCCAACGGCTTCACCTTCGTCGAGGCGTATCTGGCGCGCGGCATGCACATCGACGACTTTGCGCCGAACCTCAGCTTCTTCTTCAGCAACGGCATGGACCCCGAGTACACCGTGATGGGCCGCGTGGCACGGCGCATCTGGGCGGTGGCGATGCGCGACAAGTACGGCGCCAACGAACGCAGCCAGAAGCTCAAGTACCACTGCCAGACCAGCGGCCGCTCGCTGCACGCGCAGGAGATCCAGTTCAACGACATCCGCACCACGCTGCAGGCGCTGATCGCCACCTACGACAACGCCAACAGCCTGCACACCAACGCCTACGACGAGGCGATCACCACGCCGACCGAGGAGAGCGTGCGCCGCGCGATGGCGATCCAGCTCATCATCAACCGCGAGTGGGGCCTGGCCAAGAACGAGAACCCCAGTCAGGGCAGCTTCATCATCGACGAGCTGACTGAACTGGTCGAGGAAGCGGTGCTGAAGGAGTTCGAGGCGATCAGCGAGCGCGGTGGCGTCCTGGGCGCGATGGAGCTCGGCTACCAGCGCGGCAAGATCCAGGAAGAGTCACTGCACTACGAGCACCTGAAGCACACCGGCGAGTACCCGATCATCGGCGTCAACACCTTCCGCGCCCCGCACGGCGACACGGTGCCGCAGCAGATCGAGCTCGCCCGTTCGACCGAGGAAGAAAAGCAGAGCCAGCTGAAGCGCCTGCACGACTTCCACAAGCGTCACGCCAAGGAAGCGCCGGCGGCACTGGCGCGGCTGAAGCAGGCGGTGATCCACAACGAGAACGTGTTCGCGGTGCTGATGGACGCGGTGCGCGTCGCCTCGCTGGGCCAGATCACCAACGCGCTGTTCGAGGTGGGCGGGCAGTACCGGCGGAGCATGTGAGTCTCCCTGCGCTCCTATGGCGCCCGGACAGCCCGTGCGGGGGCCCTTGTCTAGAGCCGGTGGCGTCGGTGGCCGGCTCGTGAGAGGCAATCGCAGTGGGCACGCCGCCCGGGCCGTCGCGGACCAATGCGCTCCGCCTCGGCCACCCGGCCGATGACGAAAACCCCGTCGCTTGCCATGATGCGCGCCATGAAACGCACGCACGTCATTGCGGGGCTGCTCGGGCTGTTGCCGCTGCTCGCGGCAACCGCTGCCGCGGCACTCGAAAGCGGTGCCGCCGCGCATCCCGCTGCTGCGCTCGTGCAGGACGCGATACGCGCGGGCCGCAGCAACCCGGACGATGCCCTCCGCCTGGCCGACCAGGCGCTGGCCCGGCTGGCAGCGCAGCCGGACGCCGACCTGGAGATCCGCGCCCGCCTGGCACTGTGCGACTACTACTCGGAGCGCGACCTCGACAAGGCGCGCGACATGCTGGCGCGCGCCACCGCGCAGCTGCCGCTGGCCAGCCGCGGCGGGCTGCGCGCCGGCGTGCACAACTGCGAGGGCGAGATCCACGAGGCCGCCGGCGAGAACAGCAAGGCGATGTCCGCCTTCGAGCTCGCCGTGTCGGCCGCGGAGGCCACCGGCGACGAGGAGATGCTCGCCAACGCGCTGTACCTGCGCGGCTGGCTGCGCGGCGTGCAGGGCGACTACGCGCTCGGCCTGCTCGACCTGCGCCGCTCGGTGACGCTGTACGAGAAGAGCGACTTTCCCGAGCACTCGCGCACCGCCGTCAACGGCATCGCGACCATCTACAACCGGATGGGTGACTACGCCCAGGCGCAGCGGTACTTCGAGCAGGCCGCGAAGGCGCAACTGGCCGCCGGCATGCAGCGCGAGGCGATGGTCACCCTGTACAACCTCGGCCGCAGCCGCGAGCACCTCGGCCAGTGGGACAGCGCGCAGGCCGCCTACCTGCAGGCGATGGAGCTCGCGCGCGGCATCGGCTACGCACGCGGTGAGGCCTATGTGCAGCGCGGCCTGGCCAGCGTGCACAACGCGCGCGGCGAATGGTCGCAGGCGGTCGAGCACCTGGCGGAGGCAGAGAAGCTGGCCGCCCGCATGCCCGACGCGCGCCTGCAGGCGCAACTCGCGCTGGTGCGCGGCATCGCGCTGCGCGGCATGAAGCAGCCCGCCGAGAGCATTGCCGCACTGAACCAGGCGCTGGCGACCTTTGGCAAGGCGGAGGCACTGGCCGAGCTGGCGGCCACCCACGCGGCGCTCGCCGCCGCGCAGGCCGACCTCACCGACTGGCGCGCCGCCTACGAGAACCAGCGCCTGCTCAAGGAAGTCACCGATCGCCTGCACGCGCGCCAGCTCGACCAGCGTTTCATGACGCTGAAGGTCGAGTTCGACACCGCGGCGCGCGAGACGGAAAACGCGCTGCTGCTGCGCGAGAAGGCGGCCACGGTCGATGCGCTCGAACAGCAGAAGCGCGCCGGCCAGTTGCAGATCGTCGCCGTCACGCTGGCGGCGCTGCTGGCGGTCATGCTCGGCCTGCTGGCCTGGCGGCACCGCCGCACCAGCCGGACGATGCACGCGCTGGCGATGACCGACGAGCTGACTGGCCTGCCCAACCGGCGTGCGGTGCTGGCGCAGCTCGGCCAGCTGCTCGCCACCGGCAACGATTGCGCCGTGCTGATCCTCGACATCGACCACTTCAAGGGGATCAACGACCAGCATGGCCACCTCGTCGGCGACGAGGTGCTGCGCGCGGTGGCCGGCGGCGTCGCCGGCGTGATGCGCGCACCGATGGTCGGCGGGCGCCTGGGCGGCGAGGAGTTTCTGCTGCTGTTGCCTGACATGGACCTCGACGAGGCGGTCCGGGTGGGCGAGCAGGTGCGCTCGGCGGTGGCGCAGATCGACACCTCGCGCTGGTTCAGCGGTCGACCGCTATCGGTCAGCGCCGGCGTGGCGATTGCGCACCCCGGGCCGGGCGGCGTGGCCGACGCGCTGCGGCGTGCCGACGAAGCCCTCTACGAGGCAAAGGCCGCCGGCCGCAATCGCGTGCACTTCGGCAAGCTGGTCCTGGCGGCTTCGGCCTAGGGCGCGGTGCCGCTCATTTCGCCTGCCTGCCGAGTTGCCGGGCAAGCGCCTTGTGCCGCGCCAGCTCCTCCTGCAGGACGGCGGGGAAGCGCTCCGGCGGTTCGTCGATCGGCACGAAGCCGAGCCGCTCCAGGCCATCGCGATAGTCGGCCGACTTCACCACCCGTTCGAGTGCCTGCTGCAGCCTGGCGACGACTTCGGCCGGGGTCGCCTTCGGCGCAACCAGGCCCTGCCACGATTCCCAGACGAAACTGGGCACGCCCTGCTCGACCATCGTCGGGACGTCGGCATACTCGCGCGCCCGCACCACGCCGGCATTGGCGATGACACGCAGCGTTCCCGAGCGCACGTGCGGCGCCAGGCTGGCCACGTCGGCAAACGTGAGGTCGAGCCGGCCGGCGATCAGGTCCAGCATCGCCTGCGATGTTCCCTTGTAAGGCACGGACAGGATGTCGATCTTCTCGGCCGCCTTCAGCGACTCGATCGCCAGCTCGTTGGCCGGCGCGGTCGAGGCGAAGGTCAGCTTGCCGGGGTTCTGCCTGGCGTAGGCAACCAGCTGCGCCACGGTGCTGACCGGCAGGCCGGAGCGCACGGCCAGCAGCTGCGGCACACGGGCCACGCGCGCCACGGCGACGAAATCGCGCAGGGTGTCGTAGCGCAGCTGGCTGTCGAGCGCCGGCGCGATGGTCAGGTTGGCAGCGCCGCCGAGCAACAGCGTATGGCCATCGGCGGCCGCCTGGGCGACGAAGTCGGCGCCGATCGTCGCATTGCCGCCCGGGCGGTTGTCGACAACGACCGGGCCGCCAAGGACCTCGGCGAGCTTCTGCGCCAGCAAGCGGCCGACCGAGTCGGCCTGCCCGCCCGGCGGATAGGCAACGACGATTCGCACCGGCCGCTCGGGAAATGGTCTGTCGGCCGCGGGCGAGAGCGCGGGAAGCAGCACGCCGGCAAGCAGCGCGAGCAGCATGTCGCGTCGTCGGGTCATGGGCTCCTCGATATCGAAGTCAGGGCGGCGACCCGCTCGGCGAGCTCCGCCACCGTGGGATGGTCGAACAGCAGTTCCATGTCGATACGCGTGCCGAGGGTGGCCTCGATGTCGGCCAGCACCCGCACGGCACGCATCGAGTCACCGCCGAGATGGAAAAAGTTACCACGGCGGCCGACGTTGGGCACCTCGAGCACCTCAGCGAAGATGCGGGCGAGCGCGGCCTCGGTGCCCGGCCGCGGCGGCTCGAGGTCGGCAGCAGCCAGGCGCTGCGCGAGCTGCGCCAGATCGAGGCGGTTCACCTTGCCGAGTTCCCCGCGCGGCAGTTGCTCCATCAGCAGGATGCGCGTCGGCCGCTTGACGGGAGCGAGGCGGCTGCGCACGAAGCGGCGCAGCTCGCCTTCCGTCAGACGGGCATCGCGCGGCTGCACCGCGGCGAAGACGTCTTCGCCGAGCGTCGGGTGGGGCACGGCAAAGGCAGCCGCCTCGGCCACCGAGGCGTGCCGCCTCAGCGCGTCCTCCACTTCGGCGGGACTGACCTTGTTGCCGCCGCGATTGATCATCTCCTTCATGCGGCCGACGAGGTAGATGAATCCCTCGCGGTCGAGACGGCCTGCGTCGCCGGTGCGGAACCAGCCATCGCGGAAGGCGACGCGGTTGGCCTCGGGGTCGTTCTCATAGCCGGCGATGACCTCCGGCCCCCGCACGACGATCTCGCCCGGCTGGCCTCGGTCGAGGAAGCGGCCGGCATCGTCGACGATCGCCACTTCGAGCGTGTGCGCCCGGCCAACCGAGCCGGCCGGCGTGACCTCCGGCGGCAGTGGTGTGTCGGCGATGCTGCCGCATTCGGACATGCCGTAGGACTCGGTGACCGGCACGCCGAAAGTCCGCTCGATCCGCTGTCGCACCTCGGACGCTAGCGCCGTGAACGCCGAAGTGATGAACCGCAGGCAGTGCACGGGACGCGCGCTGCGGCTCTCGAACTCCTCCGCCATGGCGATCTGCACGACCGGCGGCGCAAGCAGCTGGGTCGGTCGCATCGTGTCAAGCAGCCCGACCAGCGTGGCCGCGTCGAGCGCCTGCGGACAGATCACCGCACTGCCAGCGAGCATGGCCGGCAGCAGCCCGCGGCGGATCGCCACGGTCGAGTGAAACGGCACCACCGCCAGGCAGCGGTCGGTCGACAGGATCGCGGTGAGCTCGACCCGGTTGCGGGCCGACTCGGCCATCCGCCAATGCTCGAACGGCATCACCTTGGGCAGGCCGGTGGTGCCGGAGGTGTGCGTGAGCAACGCGATGTCGTCCAGTCCGGGCGGCTCGGCGGCGACCGCGGCCGCTCGTTCCCGGGCAACCAGTTCGAAGGCGCCGGCCGGAGCGCCCGCCGCAACGAGCAAGTCGATCCGCGGAATCGACAGCCGATGCGCCGCCTGCGTCGCGTTCGTCTCGACGCCCGCCATCGCGATCAGAGCGTCGATGCGCATCGCGACAAGCAGCCTGGCGAGCGCCTCCTCCGTCAGCTGTTCGTTCAGCGGCGCGCAAGTCACCGCGCAGCAGGCCGCCAGCACCGCGACCGCGAACTCCGGGCCGTGCGGCAGCGCCACGGCGACGCGATGCCGACCGCGCCCAAGACCGGCGGCGGCCAGCGCCTGCGCAACCGCACCGATCTGCTCACCGAGACCCTTGTAGGTCAGCGCCCGGCGGTCCGGCGACAGGATCGCCTCGCGCCCAGCATGCCGGTCGATCGACTCGAAGAGCAGTTGCCGGACCGTGTGCGGCGGGTGCCGCGGGCGCTGCGGTTCGGCTCGTGTTGCTGGCGGCTGTTGCTCCATGGCAGCATGCGCGGCGTTTGAAACGGGGGTGGCTGCCCCGACTCCGATTCGATTACAGCCCATTTCATTGGGGCGGGCCGCGGATGGCGGAACAACTGTTGATCTACGGCAACGGTCAGATGGCCGAACTCGCTTGGGCGCGCTTCCGGCGCGACCCGCGCCATTCGGTGGTCGGCTTCGCTGTCGACCGGTCGCTGCTGGGCGAGGGCGAGCTGTGCGGGCTGCCGGTGATTCCGTTCGAGGAAGTCGAGCGGCGCTTTCCGCCATCGGCAGTGCGGATGTTCGTCGCCGTCGGTCCGGTGCGGAACAACCACATCCGCGCCGACCGCTACCTGCGCGCCAAGTCGATGGGCTACCGCTTCGCCAGCTACGTCAGCCCACGCGCCGTCATCGACCCCGCGGTGCGGATCGGCGAGAACTGCTCGATCGGCGACAACGTCGTCGTCGACCCTTATGTGCGCTTCGGCGACGACGTGTGGATCGGCACCGGCGCCGTCATCGGCCACCACTCCGAACTAGGCGACCACTGTTTCGTCGGCGTCAACTGCACGGTGCTCGGATCGGTGCGGATCGGCGCCTATTCGCTGGTCGGCGCCGGCGCGGTGATCCGCGACCGGATCAGCCTCGGCGACGGCAGCATCGTCGGGGTCGGCGCGACCATCGTCCGCGACACCGCACCGGAGAGTGTCCACGTGGCGCCCGAGGCGGTTCAACTGCCGATCAGCAGCGGGCGCGTCCGACTTTGACCGGAACGCGGCAGACCACCCGCATCGCGCAGCGACGGGGCCCTTCGCGAGCTTGCGCCGATAATCCGAGGCACGGCCCACCAAACAGCGCCTTCCGCGCGCCTTGATCAAGACGAGCCGCAGTTCCAGCCGCAAGCGCGCGCCGCCTCCGACGATCGCGCCCGCCCGCGTTCCGCAAACCCGCCTCGGCCGCCTGGCCAGCGTGGCGCGGGCGGCGGGCGAGTTTGCGCTCGGCGGCGCCGCGGAGGGTGTTCGCCGGCTGGTGGCCGGCAAGAGCGCCGGCGGCGAGGCCGTCAGCGCCTTTCTGTCGGCCGGCAACGCGCGCCGTCTCGCGGCACGGCTGGCGCGACTGCGCGGCGGAGCGATGAAGCTCGGCCAGATGATGTCGTTGCAGGGCGCCGACCTGCTGCCGCCGGAATTCGCGCAGGCGCTGGCGCTGCTGCGCGCGCAGGCGGCGCCGATGCCGCGGGCGCAACTGCGCCGCGTGCTCGGCCGCGAATACGGCCGGGGCTGGGAGCAACGCTTCGCGCAGTTCGACGACGAGCCGATCGCCGCGGCATCGATCGGCCAGGTGCACCGCGCGCGCGCGGCCGACGGCCGCGACCTGGCGCTGAAGATCCAGTACCCCGGCGTGGCGAAGTCGATCCGCAGCGACGTCGAGAACCTCGCCGCGATGCTGCAACTGCTCAAACTGCTGCCCCACGAGGTCGACATTCCGGCGATCGCGGCGGAGGCCGCGCGCCAGCTCGGCCAGGAGGCCGACTACCTGGCCGAGGCCGAGTTCCTCGAGCGCTTCGCGAATCTGGTGGCCGACGAACCGCAACTCGTCGTGCCGCGCGTGCATCGGGATCTGAGCACCGCGCGCATCCTGGCGATGGACCACATGGAGGGCGAGCCGCTGGAGACCCTGGCCGCCGACGGCGTGCCGCAGGCGACGCGCGATGCGATCGGCACGCTGCTCGAACGGCTGATGTTCCGCGAGCTGTTCGAATTCGGCGTGATGCAGACCGATCCGAACTTCGCCAATTATCTGTGGCAGCCGGCGACCGGCAAGCTGGTGCTGCTCGACTTCGGCGCGACCATGCACCTCGAGCCCGGTTTCGTCGCCAACTATGCGCGCATCACGCGGGCGGTGATCGAGGGCAAACGCGAGGAGGTGGCGCGCCTTGCCGTCGCCATCGGCTACGCGGCCGAGGGCGACTCGGCCGCGCTGATCAAGGCGACCACCGACGTGGTCATGCTGGTGTGCGAACCCCTGCAGCACGTCGGCCGCTACGACTTCGCCTCCTCCGACCTGCCGTCGCGCGCGCGGGCACTTGGCATCGACCTCGGCATCCGCCAGGGGCTGCTGCGCACCCCGCCGCCGGAAACGTTGTTCCTGCACCGCAAATTGGTCGGCTCGTTCCTGACCTTGGCGCACATCAAGGCGCGCGTCGATGCGCGGACACTAGTGCTGCCGCTGTTGCAAGCCGCGCTGCGAAGCACATGCTGACCTGCTCCCGGCTCGCTCGGCGCGCGCGCACCTTCATGGGGTAGATGCACGTTGAGGCAGGTCAAATTCGACCTGTTGCCATGGGGAATTCCCGCGGCGCAACTCCTGCGCTAACGCAAGGCCTCGCGCCGCCGCGTTCATAGACTCGCGGCGGATCAACAACCGGCAGGGCAATCTTGTATCTCGATACCGCTTTCGGCGCGAGCCGCCCGCGCCTGCTCGTCCCGCTCTGGCTGCTGCTCGCGGCGCTGCTCGGCCTGCTGGCCGTGGGCACGCTGGCTCGCGCTGCCGATCCCAGCCGCATCGAACTGTTCGTCCGCGAAGGCTGCCCGCACTGCGGGCAGGCCGAGGAGTTCATGAAGCAGCTCGGCCGCGACCGCCCGGAACTCACGATCGTCGTGCGCGACGTCACGAAAGAGCCGGCCGCGCTGGCCCGGCTGCAGGAACTGGTGCAGGCGCAGGGGGCCGGCGCAGCGCGGGTGCCGGCGGCGTACGTCAACGGCCAGCTGATCCTCGGCTACTCGACCGAGGCGAGCACCGACAAGCTGATCCGCAGCGCGCTGGCCGGCGGCCGGGTCGCGAGCAGCGCACCCGGCGACTCCACTTCCTGCGAGGCGGAGGACAGCCTGTCGTGCGGTCCAGGGGCGGCCGCCGCCGCGCCGCCGGCGGAGGACTTCTCGGTCACGCTGTTCGGCCGCACGGTGACGCTCGACGACGTCGGCCTGCCCGCCTTCACGCTGGCCATGGGTCTGCTCGACGGCTTCAATCCCTGTTCGATGTGGGTGCTGCTGCTGATGATCTCGCTGCTGGCGCCGCTCGCCGACCGCA